>JAVBLO010000092.1:0-54344 GCA_031553415.1 Bacteroidales bacterium
TCCCACTTTGATGGATTATTACAGTAAATTGCATCGTAAGTAAAGAACCGCCGTATGCCGAACGGCACGTACGGTGGTGTGAGAGGTCGGAAAACGAAAGTAGGAAGAAAACTACTTCGTTTTCCTCCTACTCGATTTTCATTAAGGCAATTAGTCTTCGGCGCAGTTTATATTTATAGCAATTAATTGCAATTGAATTGCCATAAATTGCACAAAGCCAATTGCCATTTAATTTATATCAAATAATAAGAAACCATGAAGCTGCCTTTTGAAGATAAGAAATTCATCATTCTCCTTGCTATTGTTGTTGTAGTAATTGCATTAGAGATAATGTCTATCATTGACATTTCCATTCCTTATGCGCCCTTTATATTTGGGGCATTCATATTGGCAACCGGATACAAAGTATTATGGAATGGCATCCAATCATTATTCAAATTAAAATTCGGAAGCATCAACCTATTGATGCTAATTGCCGTTTGTGCTGCTTTTTATTTAGAAAAATATTCTGAAGCTGCAGTTGTTATTGTACTTTATGTATTAGGAGAAAAATTAGAAGATATTGGCATTGAAAACAGCATGTCGGCCCTGAACAATCTTGTGAGTAATAGTCCTAAAACAGCATTGGTCAAAGCGACCGGACAAAATACCCTTATTGAAGAAATCGGGATCGGAACAATTATACAAGTAAAGCCTCACGACCAGATTCCTTTGGATGGAATTGTGGTAAATGGCGAAAGTTCTGTCGATGAATCGCCAATCACCGGAGAATCCATCCCCATGGATAAAAACAAAGGAGATGCAGTTTTTGCTGGAACCCTCAATAAAAAAGGCTTTTTGGAAATCCAAACAACAAAAACAAGCAAAGACACTACATTCGCCAAAATAATAGAGCTGACTTATGAGTCACAAAGCAACAGGTCAAATTCGCAAAGTTTCATCGAAAAATTTGCGGAAGTTTACACTCCGGTTATTATTATTCTGGCTATCCTACTGTTTGTCATTCCAGTGTTTGTAATGGGAAAAGATTTAAACCAATGGTTATTACAAGCTGTAACTTTATTGGTAATCTCATGTCCTTGTGCATTGGTCATATCCACACCAGTAGCTATTTATGCGGCCATTGGCAATGCTTCATCAAAAGGAGCCTTAATCAAAGGCGGGAAATATCTCGAAGCATTAGCTGAAATCAAAGCCATAGGTTTAGATAAAACCCGCACCATCACTTATGGTAGTCCGGTTGTTTCGGATGTGGTTACACTGAATGGAGCCAGCCGTGAAGAATTATTGGCATGCAGCGCAGGAACAGAGATTTTCTCAGAACACCCTTTGGCACAAGCAATCGTTGATGCATCCAGGAAAGAAGGCTTTGAGCCACACGAATCCCATGCATTTGAAAGTATAGCTGGAAACGGAGCCAAATCAAAGTGCCTTGTATGCAACAACGAAAGTGTTTTTGTCGGCAAACCCGACTTTATCAAACAATACCAATCTATTCCAGAGGAAGTTGAAAGCATCATAGAAAAATTATCTTCCGAAGGAAAAACAAGTGTTATTGTCAGTTGTGAAAATGAAATAAAAGGAGTTATCGGTTTAAGCGATGAAATAAAACCCGATAGTACACAAACTGTAAAAGAAATGCAGGCTGAAGGAATAGAAGTAGTCATGCTTACAGGTGATAATACAACTGTAGCAAAACACATTGCATCTTCAGTCGGTATCCAATCAATTTACAGCGAATTGCTTCCCCAGGAAAAAGCCTTGAAAATACAAGAGCTGCTTGCCAGATACAAAAGTGTGGCGATGGTTGGAGATGGCGTGAATGATGCTCCCGCATTAGCTTCTTCTACCGTAGGAATTGCCATGGGAGCCACAGGAAGTGATACAGCCATAGAGGTTGCTGATATCGCTCTAATGAACGACAAATTATCGTTGATTCCGTTTTTAATCCGGTTAGGAAAGAAAACCGTAAAAACTATAAAGTGGAATACAATCGGCGCTATTTCTATCAAAGTCATATTCATTCTTTTGGCCTTCTTTGGTTTCAGTAATCTGGTTTTTGCAATTGCAGCCGATGTAGGTGTAACATTGATTGTGATTTTAATCAGCCTGCGCTTGATGAATGCAAAATAGAAAAGTTTTACGTTTTACGTTAGTTGTACGTTAAAACATATTACGTACAACTAACATACAACGAAATCAGGCAGAAAGCATTTTATCTTTCATGTCAAGTTCATTTTTATCCTGATCGAAGAATTTATATTCAAGGAATCCCAGATTCTGATCAGGTATAATCTTCATTTTCCAGGTGTATTTCATCTTCCATTTCAACTTAAGATTGAAAATTCCCTGGTTAATAAATGCTGCAATGTAAGGATGTACATGCAATTTAAATTTCTTCACTTTCAAATTTACGACCACATCTTTGATTTTTTCTTCCAGCATATCGGTAAACAAAATAGATGATTGTATTTCCCCTTTACCGAAACAAGTAGGGCATGTTTCTGCTGTATTAAAATCCATGGCAGGGCGTACACGCTGGCGTGTGATTTGCATCAAACCGAATTTGCTTAACGGAAGGATATTGTGCCGTGCACGGTCTAATGCCATGGCATTACGCATGTGTTCGTATAGTTTATTGCGATTTTCGGGTTCATGCATATCGATAAAATCGATAACAATGATTCCACCCATATCGCGAAGCCGCAGCTGACGTGCAATTTCATCGGCAGCAGCAGTATTTACATCAATAGCCGTATTTTCCTGTCCGGTACTTGATTTTGAACGATTACCGCTATTTACATCGATAACATGCATGGCTTCTGTTGATTCGATAATCAGATAAGCGCCACTTTTGAATGTAACCGTTCTTCCGAAAGCAGATTTAATTTGTTTGGTGATAGCATAATTGTCGAAGATAGGAAGTTCTCCTGCATAATGTTCGATAATTCCTTTTCTTTCGGGAGCAATAATGCTGACATAATCGTGTATTTCATTATACACGTCCTGGTCATTGACATAAATATGTTCAAACGAGGGATTAAAGATATCACGGAGAAGTGCCACAGCCCTTCCGGTTTCTTCAAAAATGAGAGAAGGAGCTTTGGTTTTGAGGAGTTTCCCCATATTATCATCCCAGCGTTTGACCAGAGTTTTTAACTCAGTATCCAATTCTGCAACTTTTTTACCCTCAGAAGATGTGCGAACAATTACTCCGAAATTTTTCGGTTTAATACTCAATATCAATTGCCTGAGCCTGGCGCGTTCTTCTCCTGATTTAATTTTCTGGGAAACGGAAACCTTATCTCCAAAAGGGATTACCACAAGGAAACGTCCTGCAAACGACACTTCCGAAGTAAGTCTTGGCCCTTTAGTCGAAATCGGTTCTTTAGCTATTTGCACCAGAACTTCATCGCCCTGAGCGAGTAAATCAGTAATACTTCCGTCTTTGCTGATTTCCGGATTTTTAGGCATTTTTCCAATAACCGGTAATTTCTTTTTATCAGTAGAGGAAGTCGCTGTCTTTAAGAATTTTTGTAGCGAGTTAAAATTAGGTCCTAAATCCTGATAGTGAAGAAAAGCATCTTTTTTGTACCCTACATCAACAAAGGCAGCATTCAGTCCCGGCATAAGTTTCTTAACCCTGCCGAAATAAACGTTTCCAACAGCAAATGAAATATTACGAGCCTCTTTTTGGATTTCGACTAATTTCTTATCTTCCAAAACAGCGATCGAAATTTCTTTGGGTTGGACGTCAATAACTAATTCGCTAACCACAATGTTTTTGTTTGTTTTTTAAGATGAATAATCTTGAGAATAATATTAAAGGTTAAACGCGCGATAAGTGTATGCACCTTTAACCTTTAATCATCAATAAAAAGGAATAAACTTATTTCTTCTTTTTATGTCTATTCTTTCTAAGTCTTTTTTTCCGCTTGTGCGTAGACATTTTATGTCTTTTTCTTTTTTTACCGCTTGGCATCGTTTTTTAATTTATATAGTTAATACTTCTTATTCTGATTATTTTTTAAGCGTTTTTCCGTCAAGGTTATTTTTCAATTTTTCAGAGAAATATTGAGAAGGCTTGAATGTAGGAACATAACGTTCCGGAATGATAATAGTAGTTTCGTTTTGGATGTCACGAGCCGCTTTAGCTGCTCTTTTTTTAACTACGAAAGAGCCAAATCCACGTAAATAAACGTTTTCACCTTCATTCATAGCAGTCATAACTGCATCCATAAATGCCTCAACAGTGCTAAGCACCGTATTTCTGTCAACTCCCGTACTCTTAGCAATTCCGCTAACGATATCAGCTTTTGTCATGATTTAAAAGTTTAATATTTAATATTTTATATTTTTCGGACTGCAAATATACGCTTTTTATTTTTTATGAAAAATAATTCTTTATCTATTTTCAAAATTAATTACATAATTCGGATAGAGTTGAAAGTATAAAGTTAGAGTGTGTATATTAAGCCCTGATGTTCAGACTCCGCTGAACGAACTGAATCCTCCGTCTATAGGCAACACAGCGCCAGTAATGAAACTTGCAGCATCAGAGCATAAGAATTGAACAGCCCCGTTTAATTCATTTATATCACCAAAGCGTTTCATAGGAGTTTTAGCAAGTACCTTTTTGCTTCTTTCGGTTAGAGACCCGTCAGGATTTATCAATACGGCACGGTTCTGATCTCCGATGAAGAATCCGGGGGCAATAGCATTTACCCTGATCCCGTCATCATATTTTAAAGCCATTTCGGACGCCAGCCATTGTGTGAAGTTTGTTACAGCTGCTTTTGCCGCTGAGTAACCCGGTACCCGTGTAATGGCGGCATAAGCGGCCATGGAAGAAATATTGACAATGCTTCCTTTTCTTTGTTTTGACATTACTTTCCCAAACACATAACTTGGATAGACGGTGCCGTTCATGTTCAGGTCGGTAACTTTTTTCCAGTCGGCTATCTCCATTTCAAAAAAGCTCTGTTCGGGTGCAAGTGTAGCTCCGGGTATATTTCCTCCGGCAATATTTAACAATATATCAATGCGTCCCCATTGGGCTAATATTTCTCCTGCAACTTTTTCCAGGCTCTCAATTTCAAGCACATTTCCGACTATGCCAATTGCTTTGCCTCCTAATTCTTTTAACTCATTCACCCGGTTGTTCAGGTTTTCCTCCCGGATATCAATTGCTACAACTTTAGCGCCTGCTTTGACAAAGCTTTTGGTAATACTTCCTCCAAGTACTCCTCCGGCACCTGTAATAACTGCCACTTTTCCTTTGATACTAAATAATTCATTCATGATAGTTTCTTTTTTACCCCCCAACCCCTAAAGGTAGTAGGGTAGTGATTTATTCAAAACCCCTAAAAGGGATTTGATTTTACTGTAGCCATGATTCCATCAACTTGAGCTAATGCAAACATACGCCCGAAGAAAGAATATCCCGGATTATATGTTTTATTGATATCATCCAGCATTAATTTCCCATGATCTACACGCATAGGCAAGTCTGCCCGTTCTTTTTCGAAAATGCGTACAAGTTCTACCAGATGCCCTCTTCCTCCCAAATGGGAAGCTTCCATGAAGTTTCCTTTCTGATCTGCTTCAGTACTGCGCAAGTGTACAAAATGAGTCCGGCGGGCAAAACGTTTGGCCATAGCAGGAACATCATTGTGCAATCCGGAGCTTAATGAGCCTGCACAAAAGGTCAATCCATTGTTTTGACTATTAACTGCATTCAGCAGCCAGTCGATATCTTCAGCCGAAGTGACGATTCTTGGCAACCCGAGGACAGAAAAAGGAGGATCATCGGGATGTATGCAAAGATTAACTCCATATTTTTCAGCAACAGGAATAACCTGTTCAAGGAAATATTTTAAGTTTTCGCGTAATTGCTCTTTGTCAATACCTTTGTACAACGCCAATAACTGGTTGAATATATTAACCGGATTTTTATCTCCTTCCCGGATGTTCCCGTTGATGAATCCTTGTGTCTTAACGATTATTGTGTTGATTAAATCGTCCTTTTCCTGTTGGGTGATTGTTCTGTCCAGGTCATGCACTTGCTCTATTTCTTCAGGAGAGTAATCTTTTTCTGCATTTTCCCTTTTCAGGATGAAACAGTCGAAATAAGCAAATCTGATTTTATCGAAAGATAAGGTATAGGTACCATCATCATTCTTTTTATTTAAATCAGTCCGAATCCAGTCAATAACAGGCATAAAGTTGTAGCATACGGTTTTGATACCCGCTTTTCCCAGATTAGCCAGACTTATTTTATAATTCTCAATCAGAGAATCCCTGTCTTTTCCTCCATATTTTATACTTTCGGAAACAGGAAGACTTTCGACTACCGACCATTTCAGTTGGGCATCTTCTATATATTTTTTCAAATCCAGGATGGATTCCGTAGGCCAGGCTTCACCGTTAGGGATATCGTGTAAAGCGGTAACAATTCCTTCGACTCCGATTTGCCGGAGCATATTGAGTGTTATATTGTCCTTTTTTCCGAACCAACGCCAAGTTTTTTCCATAAAATAATTGCACACAAATTAAATATTATTAGCCACGAAACAATGTTCAGCGGAGCTAATTTCACAAAATTACACAAAAAGTTTATCAACGCCATAACTTATAATAACACAAAAGAGCAACCATCGGATTTGCGTTTGGTTGCTCTTTTGTGTTTAGAATATGAAGTATTATTTGTTCAGAATCCTGAGGGTTACAGTATTAGCTTCTGAAACTACTTTAACAATGAATACTCCTTTTTGTGCCATTGGCAATGTAGCTTTGTTTGTTTTTGTTTTTTGAGCAGCTACCAACAGACCAGCTAAATTGTAGACATAGATAACAGCCGGTTCAGGCAGATTGTTTAAATAAATATTATTGTTGGCTGAATAGCCTTGCAACTGCTTGGCAAATGTTTGACTGATAGATGTTATTGTACCTCCTTGTCCTGTTAATCCAATGACGGCACTTCCGGCACCTACAGAGCTAATTGTTAAAGTAGCCGTATGAGTCGCATTTTCTTCCTTAGGAGTAAAAATAATATCTAAGGTTTGTACGCTGGAAGATGTTGCTTTCAATGGATTCTCTTGCACCATGAAAGCACCAGTGTGACTTTGTTCTGTTATTTCGGCATTTAACTCGCTGGTATATCCGGAAATTGTAAGCGATTTTGTTGAGGCTACGTTGCTCGTACCAAAATTTAAGTTGAAATCGGAATTTCCATCTGTTGCTTCAGTTAAGCCACTATCTTCCGTATTAATTACAATCGTTGGGCAAACCGGATTGGAAGTGTAAACATTTCCCTTGAGGTATACTGCGTAAAGAGTAATGTCGTCGGTTATTGAATATTCTCCTGGTTGTATCAATAATGGTGCTGTTGCCGTTTCTACTTCAACAGGGGCTATTGACCATCCTGCAAAAGTATAACATGTTGCAGAAGGAGAAGCCGGCGGTAAATCAACTCCTGAACCTGCTGCGGTTTCAGTTACACTTTCAGCAGATGTTCCTGCACCAGAATCAAGAGTTACAGTGTAAGGGCCACCAGCAACAACACAATTATCAGGATTTGCAACAACTACTACGTTGTCAAGATAATAATTTTTGTTTAAGTCGTTATTTCTGACTCCAACCCCAAGGAAGAAAGTTGCTGTTTTTTCCTTGATTGCAGTAGGTAAGCTGCTTACTGTTACAGTTCGTTCTACCCATGAACTAGTCAGATTATCACTTGGGACACCACTATAACTACTCCAAGTTATACCATCATACGAAACTCCAACAAATGTCTGCTTGCCATAAACTCCATTACCATCCCGTACCTGAAATTTGACAGTTGTATAAACATCTCCAAATTTTTTACCTCCGGGTACTGTTATGGGAAAATATATTCCTCTGTCATCACTAATGCTACCACCAGAACTTGTAATTAGTAATGCTTTTTCACTTGTATTTATACCTGTCTTAGTAGGATTGCTTACACTTGCAACACTTGTTTCTTTTACAAAGTTGGGAGCAATTCCATCTTCAAAATCAAATGTAATATTGCAATTGCCACCTTGTGAAGTTCCTATAGCACACCTTGGATTGGAGCTAAAATCTGTTCCATCAGAGTATACAGCATAGAGGGTAATATTTTTCTCTATTGAATATTCGCCTGCAGGTATTAATTCTGTTGGTTGTGCTCCTGTTGCAATGCTTGTAGACCATCCTGCAAAAGTATAACCAGTAGCAATACAATTTAGCGAAGAAAGGGTTGCAATCGGTAAAATAACTCCGGCATCTGCTTCATCTTCGGTTACACTTTCTTTAACGCATGTTCCTGCACCGGGATTAAGTGTTGCAGTGTAAACTTTAGGGAGAGGAGTACAATTATCCGGATTTGCAACTAATACTACATTGTCGAGTAGATAATCTTTACCCGTATTTGTATTCTCATTTTTAAGACCAATTCCAAGATGAAAAGTTCCTGTTTTTGCCCGTATCTCAGCACTTAAACTGCTTACAGATACTGCCCGTTCTGCCCATGTTGAATTAATATTGCTTGCTCCACCATCGTACGCAGAGCTCCAAGATGTGCCATTATTTGAGAATCCAATAAGAGTATTTTTGCCATTTACGTCACCGCTAGCACCTGCTCGAACTTGGAATTTGATAGATGTATATATGTCTGCAAATGTTTTACCATTAGGGATAGTTACCGAAAAATATATCCCCCTAAAGGTTGGGAATCCACCGGAACTTGTAATTTGTAACGCTTTTGTACTTGTATTTATTCCTGTCGTAGTGGGGTTGTTATAACTTATAACGCTTGCGTCATTTATAAAACTAGGAACAATTCCATCTTCAAAACCTAAACTAATATCGCAATCGCTTGCTTGTACAAGAGGTGTTGCCACAAGGGCAAAGAATATCGTTAATAACAAAGTAGAAATTGTTTTTTTCATGATTGTTTATTTTGTTAGTTAAGAAAATACGATTGTTTTATATTGTCCATGATTTACCCATCACTTTATAAAACAATCGTATTAATATGTGTGTAAACTTTATTTTATAAACTTGACAGTTTGCGCCTGGCTTCCGGCAATTATTTTAGCAATGTAAACCCCTTTAGTTAAGTTATCCAAATCAACGGTTGATGCATTTTGTTTTAATATTTGTAATTTACCGTTAATGTCATAAACATATACTTTTTCTGCCTGAGCATCTCCTACGTATAATATATTACCTGAAACATAACTCTTACCAACGGTATATTGCGAGATTCCGGTTGATGCATCCAAGTCTATTACGCTCACATTGTCGACATAGTAAGTTACATTAACCAAAGCGCCCAATAATAATCTGAAATTCATTTGTGCATTATTAGTAGTAGCAACCATTCCATCAGGAGTAGTAGTCGGGTTGTAAGTTACTTTTGTCCATGCAGATGAAGTTGTTGCCAATTCTGCTCCGTTTGTCCAAGGATACTGATTGGTAAGGTTGGCATTCGGGAAATCCAAACATACTTTTCCTTCTTTATCTGATTTGATATAAAAAGAAATTTCATACCTGTGTCCTGCAATGATCGGGAAAGTTGGGCTGTTCACCTGCATATTATGTTTTCCACCACCCCAATCGCCTACAGCAACTTTCATTGAGTGAGTGCCATCATTGGCAGCTTCTGTGGTTATTGTAACCGCATCTTTATAATATGGGGCATTCCATCCACCCAATAATCCGCTTTCGAAGCTTCTGTCAGAAAGTAATGAATTGCCTGTTGGATCTTCTGGTTCTTCTCCGGTGGCATCCAAATCAACAACTGTCATGCCATCAATATAATAAGTCACATTTGCCAATGCACCCAACAATAGTCTGAAATTCATTTGTGCATTATCAGCAGTAGCAATCATTCCATTGTTAGTCGTAGTTGGGTTGAAAGTTACTTTTGTCCAAGTTGATGAAGTTGTTGCTAATTCTGCTCCGTTTACCCAAGGATACTGATTGGTAAGGTTTGCATTCGGGAAATCCAACGTTACTTTTCCTTCTATGTTTGATTTGATATAAAAAGAAATTTCATACCTATGCCCTGTAATGATCGGGAATGTTGGGCCGTTCACCTGCATGTTATATTTCCCACCACCCCAATCGCCCACAGCAACTTTCATTGAGTGTGTGCCGTCGTTGGCTGATTCTGTGGTTACTGTAACGGCATCTGCATAGTTTGGAACATACCAACCATTTAATCCGATTTCAAAGTCTCCATTGGTAATTAAGTTAGCGGCATTGATGTTTGCCATAAATGCAAATACCATCAAAGAGAAGAGTAAAAATGTTTTTTTCATATTAAAATAATTATTAAGAGTAAATAAATAATTTATCGTACTATCTCTCACAAAACTAATGTAATAATACTGAACACAGTTGTTCGTTTGTTACATGTACTTTGCTTGTGGTAACATTCGTTACTCAAAAATATCATATTCTTTAAGCCCGGTATCTATTTTATGATTTTCATATTATTAACCTGCCCGTTTGCGGATATTCTTACAATATAAACTCCTGATTTTAAATTGGAAATATCCAAAGATGAAGAGATGTTGTTTTTTGACACGAGTAAATTGCCACTGAGGTTAAAAACAGACAGGTTATTTATGGGAGTATTTCCAAAATGAAGCATATTACCGGAATAAAAGAAATTATTTTTAGCTGTTTCCGGATTTTCTATCATAGATGGGACAGAGTAGTTTACTTTCAATTTTATATTATCGATATAAAAATCTGCTTTATTGGTACGGATGCATATATAAAGCTTAAAGGTATTACCGCTTGTTACACTGGTTAATGGAACAGTGATATGTTCCCATTTACCGTGGTTAGCCCTGTCACCTGTTTTTGTAGTAAAGAACGGCGTACCTTGTATCACATCAAAATCGACTTTCAAATCCTGGTTATGGTTACCGTCATCCGCTTTCTTTGTATAATAAATGTCGAATTCCAACTGGGAGTAATCATTTTTCAATGTTCTTCCTTCCGGCAATACAAATTCCATGACTAAATATTCGTCGTAATTTCCGGTAAGAACATGCAGCGAATTATTCGATAAAAAAACCGGATCGGCAGTTACCAAGGCATTTGCCGTAGAATTTTCCGTTCTGCGCATATAATATTCTTCGCCTATCGACTTATTTTCAAAATTATCAAGAAACAAGTAATCGCCGGTATAATTAAATTGTTCGTCAAGCGCAATGTCCAATATATCAGCCGGTTTATAGATCCTGAAATTTCCGGAAAGATGCAGGTAATTCATAAAATATAACATTCCGTCGTAATAACGATATTGTCCGCCCGGAATTCCCGTATTAAAGAAATCATCAATGAAATCCCAGGCTACCGACTGGTTACTGGCTAATGCTCCTGTTGCATTACAGGCAACTAATCCGGGAGAATGGTCGCCACCGCTTAATTCGGTTCCTGAAAGGCTATATTGATTTTTATAAGAATCTACTCCTTTGGAAGCAAAGAAATTATGCAAGCGGTTGATAAGTGTTACTTCATTTTCACTTGGTTTAAACCATGCATAGTCGACAGCCATATTCATGGCGCATCGCCATGCATCGAAACGAAAATCACCATGTCCGCCCTCATTTCTGGGAGCTCCGCCAAATTCGGCATAATCGGGCATCAAACCGGTTTGTGCATTTGCAAACTTCGGGAACATTTCCCTGCTTTTTTCGGCCATATCTCTCCAAAAGGTACGACGAGTATCAGCCCAATAGCTCCACAATTGATAAAATGCAGGTAAATGATAAGAAGGATCAGTAAATAAAGCTGACTGGGAATATGGAGTAAAAACAACCTGTTTTTCTGTTGCATTAAATAAATTGTTCATGGATGTATGAAGAATATACTCTTTATTCATACAATTTTTCAAAATATCATTTGCTTCTTTCCAGTAATCATAGATACCTTCGCCGTCACCCCAACGGCCGGAAGCAAACATTAGCGCCATAATAAAATACTCCTCTCCATCGGAAGCCGTATTCTGATCTTTCATGGTTCCACTGGTGTTCATCTGCCATGCAAAATAGCCTTTCCTTGCTCCACTTTGGTGTTGCATACGTGTTTTGGCCCATTTCCATAAACGATTGAATTCCGTTTGTTTATTCATTTGTACGCATATCATCATTCCATAAGACATTCCTTCAGAGCGCACATCATTGTTTCCTGTATCCAATATATATGCTTCATCTGTTCCTACAGGATAATAAACCGCTTGACTTGAGGAGTTGCCATAAAACAATTGGTTCCAAATATTTTCCAATTTCTGGTTTATTTGTGTATCTGTATATCCGGCTTCTTTCAGCATATTCCGGTATATTCCGGTATTGTAAGCTCCTTGTGACGGAAGAACCGGTGGGTTTTTGATAACAATAGCGCCTTGAAATGTGAAAGTTATCTTGTCTATGAATGTATCACTCGAACCGTTGTCGGTTTCGAGCAAAAGGACAATTGTATTTGAAGATTGATTTAATCCGGTTATCTTGATATCTGCTTCCAATGTAGAAGCGCCCGTTCCATAAAATGTAAATGCTTTTAGTTTTACATTGTTGACATACAGGGAAACTCCGGCGGCATTTGATTTATTAGATGCTCCGATAATGTTGATTTTATAATTGCCATCTCCGTCAGCAAAGGCGTTTGTGCTGGTTCCCTTGTCACCATTTCCATACAAGGCAATCCCGGTAAACGGACTACTGATCTTTCCGGCATATGGTCCGCCTAATGTCATACTTTCAGTCTCAATCGTAAATGATGAAGCAAAAACACTTACAGAGAATGTAAGTAATAAGATAAATAGAATAAAGAATTGTTTTTTCATGAAATTATTTGTTGTTAGTTTGTGATATTCAATATTTATTTGAAGCCTTTTGGGCTTCAAAGGGTGCAAGGTGCACCGTTTGCCATTTGCCGTTTGCCAAAAAGGTTCAAATCAGTTCCCTATTTGAATTGTTTTAATTGTGATGCTTCAAATCCAGCTTTATCGTTTTCAACTCGTCCAGTTCATGTACCGGGCGTTCGATATCATAAGGAACCGGGCGTTTGGAGAATGTCTGGAAATAGAGTAAACAAGCATCTTTCCACCAAACGGCATCGTGTGCCTGTATTTTTAACCGTGATTGTACTTGTATAAAACGTTCTTCATCAATGTACTTTCCTATTTTATCCCAGGTCTTTTGAAATTCACGGACTTGCTGGACCCCTGAATCATATTTATAACAGAGTTCATCCCAAAATATCCGGTTGCTCTTCAGCTTGTAATCCCATGGCACATGATGGAACCATAACAGGAATTTTTCAGGACAGGCGCTTATATCACTAAATTCTTCTTTCAAAGGAGAAAAATATTGAGAGACTGCATTACTTCCCGTATATGTACGGTCAAATCCCAAACCAATACTATCAGCTTGATGGTAATAGCCGGGAAGCCAGTCTGGTCTTGCCGATTCGAAATAGCACCAGGGTTCAGGACCATAATGATGATCCCATGCAAAGATGTGATGCAATCCCAGAGGCATCATGTAGTTGACTGCAGTTTCCCATGAAGCCAGCATGATTTCTTTTGCCGGATTTGCAAAGCCTGTATCTTGAGAAAAAGTCATCCGGAGCCATTCTCCGGCAATCTGTTCTGCCGGGAGTTCATGGTTCCATGCCAACCGCCCAAATGCATACCAGTTAGCCTGAGCAAAATGATGTCCTGTCCAGTTCACATCTTCACCGATATTGGCTACTCCTGCAATCGCACTGATTTTATGCGGATAAATAGTTCCGTCTGTTGTTTTTGCAACTGTAGAGCCTTTTCCTTTGCAGTAAGTATCACTTTCTAAAAATTCTTTCCATTGAGTGCCAAGGAAAACCAGATGATTTGAAAATCCTAAGTATTCCTGTGTAATCTGTAATTCAGGCATGACAGCTGTTTTTCCCATCGCCCCGAATAGAGGGTTAAAGGGTTCTCGTGGCTGAAAATCTATCGGCCCGTTTTTTACCTGTATGATAACATTGTCCCTGAATTTGCCATCTAAGGGTATGAATTCGTTACAGGCTTGTTTTGCCCGGTCTTCATTACCCGGATTATAGACGAATGAGCGCCACATAACGATTCCGTTGTGTGGTTTCAGGGCATCCGCCAGCATATTTGCACCGTCAGCATGTGTTCGTCCGAAGTCCTGTGGACCGGGTAATCCTTCCGAATTAGCTTTTACCAGAAATCCTCCGAAGTCAGGAATTAGGTCATAAATTTCGGTTACTTTGTCTTTCCACCATTTTCTTACATCTTTATTTAGAGGGTCAGCTGTCTCCAATCCTCCTAAAACAACAGGAGAGGAGAAATTGATGGATAGAAATACCTTAATATGGTAAGGCCGCAATTCACCGGCTATTACTTTTACTTTTTGAAGGGTTGCCTGAGTTAATACTTCGGGTGTGGCGTTTACATTATTCAATACCGTTCCGTTTATTCCAACGGAGGCATTTGCCCGGGCATATTCTTTATAACGTGAAGAAATTTGTCCGGGCAGTCCTTCCCAACCCCAAATTGAATGTCCTGCATATCCGCGTTCGACTGTCCCGTCCAGGTTATCCCAGTGATTTAATATACGCAAGTCGTATTTAGGAACCTCTGCTATACCCAACATTCCTGCATCATTTCCGGTTTCCTGTAAACGCAGTAAATGATAAGCGCCGTAAAGCAGTCCTTGCTCTGCAAGTGCCAGAATAGAGACTCCAGTGAGTCTGTTTCCTGTAATCAGATAACTATCCTTCCCCAGCTTTTGTAAATCTTTATTGTTGGTTATATTCAATTGAACCGGAGCGCCTTTCCATTGAGATTTCAATTCCTCTTTAGCAATATCAATAGTGAGACTCTGTTTATTTGCAGATACATCTGCATTGGATCCTGTTCCGGCACGCAACCAGAGTCTGCTTCCATTTTCCGCATTCAAAAAGAATGGATAAATTAATATAAAGAACAAAAACTTTTTATTGTTTAATAAATTTCTTCTTGACAACACCATTTTCAGTATCCGTTTTCAACACATATACACCTTTTCCTAAGTGTTCAATGTCAATATATCCTTCATTATTTTGTGTTATGACATGCTTTCCTGAAATATCATATATATCAATTTGTTTTATTCCGGCACCATTTATAATAATATAATTTGTAGCGGGATTCGGATATATTTCGATTTCTCCATTGCAGGAAATATTTTTCTGTGCGGTTGTGTTTTCAAATTTATTAGAGACTTTACTCGCTTCGGAAGCCATATAGCTTTTCAACCAGACCATTGCTTTCCGTTCTTGTCCGCTTTGTCCGACAATACCGGTACCTTCTTTCCATGTTGCACCTGTTATATATCCCCACAGTGTTATGCCTATTACTGATTCATGTTCCCATAAAACAGGAAACTTTTCTTTATATATCTGATACTGGCTTTCTTCATTTCCTTCGGGTGAACCACTTACATCCAGTTCCGAAACATGGATTGGAAGACCTGTTGCCCCCAGTATATCAAGTACAGTTTTCATTGTCTGGACTGAAACCCAATTTACATTAAACTCATGGCATTGAATGCCAATGCCATCAATCAGATTTCGTTGTTTCAGAATATTTACGATTTCAACATAACGGCGGGCCATATTAACATCACTTATGATGCCATAATCGTTTATATGTAATTTGGCATTGGGGAAATATTCCCTTGCCTTTTGGAATGACCACACTATCCAATCCCAACTAGTAGTTCCGTTGCCGCCCAATACTTCACGAATGTTTGAGGGAGCATGCAATGCTTCGTTCACCACATCTATATAATCGATATCCGGATAACGAGCTGCTACCAGTCTCATAAATTCTTCCATCTCTGCTTTTTGGTCTGAAGCAGAAATAGAACTTATCCATGAAGGTTCCTGGCTTCCCCAGACAAATGTATGGTATTTGAAACGATAGCCGTTGTTCTTTGCATGATTGTATGCCTTGTCTAATGCTGTCCAATTCATGTTGCCGCGCTGAGGCTCTACAGAACCCCATTTGCCTGAATTTTCAGGAGTTACCTGATTCCAGTATAAGTTGAAGTTTGCAGAAATATCATACGGAATAATATTCCCCAGAAACTTTTTATGATTCTTCGCTAACGGGATTGTTCCTTCTTCACTTCCTCCTCCTGGAGTTAGATCTTCAATTGAGAGGTCATCCAGATAATATGTTTTATTGGCAGCTTTTCCTGCATCGATGCGAAGTTGAAGTATACTTCCGACAGCTTCCAGTCCGGAACCATAAACTATTTCATAAGTGTATTGCGCCCATTCGGAACCAATGTTCAAATCCGGTAAATACTGCCTGTCTTCACTCCCACCTTCGCCTTTAAGCTGATATGAACTGGCTGTGGATAGGCGAATGATTCCGTTTCCTCCTATGGCTTTTGCCCGGAAACTGATTTTATAAACGTGTGTGGGAGTCACATTGATTTGCGGTGTTTCCAATTGTACATCCCAATAATTGCTACTTGAAGAACTTGCAACCAACTTTACTGAATATTGTCCACTATGCTTATCTTCCTGCGTAACATCAATCCCTCCTCCGGAATTTATTTTATTCCAACCAGTCAGGTTCCCCGACTCAAAACCGAAAGTTGTTGTTTGGGCATGCAAACAGCTACAAACAAATACAACCGACAATACCAAAAGAATTTTATTCATCATTATCCTGCACCTCCATCAATTGTTTTTATCAAACCGTTTTCATCATATTCCAACTCGATCACTTTCATGCTGCGGAGCCATGTTTTTCCTCCGGATGGAACACTATCGTGATGGAACAAATACCATTTTCCTTTGTATTCAATAATAGAATGGTGCGTTGTCCATCCTACAACAGGAGTTAGAATCACTCCTTTATAGGTGAATGGCCCGTATGGATTATCCCCGATTGCATAACATAACAAATGTGTGTCGCCTGTAGAATATGAAAAATAATACTTTCCATTATACTTGTGTATCCAGGAGGCTTCGAAAAAACGATGTTCGTCACCTGCTGTGATTGGGTTTCCTTGCTCATCGAGAATTATCAAATCACGGGGTTCCTCGGCAAATTGGAGCATGTCTTCACTGAGTCGTGCAATGCGTGAAGGTATTGCAGGTTCATTGTCTGCCGGAAAAGTTGCACATTCGAGTGCTTTGTTATTTCTATAACGTTGTAATTGCCCACCCCAAAGGCCTCCAAAGTATATATAAAATTTTCCGTCACCATCATCCAGTACAGAGGGATCGATGCTATAGCTTCCCCTGATGGGATCAGGTTGAGCAATAAAGGGCCCTTCGGGTTTATCCGAGATAGCTACTCCCAGATGGAAAACATCGTTTTTGTCTTTCAGTGAAAAATATAAATAATACTTTCCGTTTTTGTAGGCCACATCGCTATCCCATAATTGGCGTCCAGCCCAAGGAATATCTTTTACATCCAGAACAACGCCATGGTCAGTTACATTTCCATTCTCTATATCTTCTATGGAGAAAACATGGTAATCTTTCATGTTGAAATGATCTCCATTGTCATTTTCAGGGATGCCACTTTCCCAATCATGGGATGGATAAATATACAGTTTACCATTAAAGATGTGCACCGACGGATCGGCCATGTAATCGCTGGGAAATAAATATTTTGGTGTTTTCATTTTTATTTCTTAACTAAATTAATAATCTCGTTTACAATGGCTTTAGGCTGACAATTGCGGTCGAAAAGCAGCGGATAATCGGTACGTCCTTTGACAGGCCAATCATTTTTCCATGAATCCTGATCGCATACTCCCCATAATGTCACACGGCTGATTTTATCATGGTGTTTGAGGAATAGCCTGAAGAAATCAATGTAACGATTGCTCCATGCAGTATAAACAGAATCGGGTAAACCTTCGGTATATGGATTTATTTCCTTTTGATATTCAAAAGTATCTGCGATATTTGCCCCGACATCTTTCTTCGGATTTGGCAATATGCTTAAATCCAATTCTGTAATCATCACTTTTGTCCCTGATTCAGAGAATGCAATCAAGCTTTTTTCGAATTCTTCGACAGTTGGGAAATCCATACTTAAATGTCCTTGCATCCCAATACCATCAATTTTGATGCCTTTTTCCTGCAATGATTTGACCATAGCGACAACTCCATTCCGCTTGCCTTCGTTAGCCATTGAATAATCATTGTAATATAGCTCAGCAGCCGGATCGGCCTGATGGGCGAATTCAAAAGCCAGACGCACAAAATCTTCTCCGATGATTTCATAGAATTTACTTTGGCGCCAGGAACCATCATCTAAAATAGCTTCGTTAACTACATCCCATCCTTTGATCCGACCTTTATATCGATTCACAACAGTGGTAATATGGTTTTTCATTCTTTCTATCAATACTTCGCGTGAAACGTCCTGACCTTTTTCATCAACAAAGAACCATGCAGGTGCTTGAGAATGCCAAATCAGTGTGTGGCCGGTGATAAACATGTTGTTCTCTTCTCCGAACTTTACAAATTGATCGGCATCATCAAAATGAAACTCTCCCTCAACTGGTTGAAGGACTTCGCTTTTCATGCAATTTTCTGCAACAACAGCATTGAAATGCTCTTTTACGATTTTCGCTCCTGAATTATCTGCTCCAGTGAATTGGCTTTTGTTCAGGGCGGCGCCAATCAGGAATTTATCTTTTAGTGCATCTTTTAATGTTGTAACATCTTTTTTCTCATTAGAACCAGAACAAGAACCAAGTAAGGAACATGCGAAAGCAAAAACTAAATATCTTTTTTTCATAACAACTTGAATTATTAGTATTTTTCTTCAATTTCTCTGTTTATTTTATCAATCACATCATCTTCCAATTCATATTTTGAGATAATGAACATAGCAAGGATAAGCAGTATTGCAGGAATTATGGCCACTAACCACAAAATTCCCTGTTCGGCAAAACCTGATTGTGTAACGGTATTTTTTTCATCGAAGTCAACGAATGCTAATACGAATCCGGGCACAACTCCTCCTAAGGCCATTCCTGCCTTAAAGAAAATTCCTGTCAAAGCATTTACAATTCCCGAAATTCTTCTTCCGGTAGTATGCTCACCGTAGGAAATTACTTCCGGGACCAATGCCCACATATATCCTGTTGCTACGATTACTCCTGTCGATTTTATAAACTGTGCTACAAGTACCATCCAAACCTGTGTTTTAAGTGCCGGGATTACTGAAATCACATAAAGCATAGCCATTCCTAAAATGGCAATCGAAAGAAATACATAAAACATCTGTTTTTTGCCAATCGCACGTTTTATTGCTGGTACCATCGGCATAAAAATAAATGCGGGGATGGAACCAAGCGCAGCAAAATATGGAAGCCAGTCGGGTGCCTGTACATTGTAAATCATATAAAATGAACCGGCAGAATTTCCTATCGCCATCATTGCAAAAGCTGTAATAAAAAAGAACGCTAATACTCGTAAAGGACGATTACGCTTAAATTCAGTCCACAAGTCGGATACTTTTACCTGCGAAGTCTCTTTCTCGTCCATTATCACCCTTTCTTTTGTCTGTGCATAACAGAAAATCAGCAAAACTAAACCTGCAAGGGCATAAATGGTCATGGTAATAAACCAGGCATTTCCTGATTCCGAAGAATTGATTTTCCCATCAGGAGAAAGTGTTTTTACAATGATAGGGATGCCGTAGGCAACTGCTAAACCACCGAGGTTTGCTAAAAACATACGTACTGAAGTGAGTTTTGTAATCTCATCGGTATCGCGTGTAAGAGAGGCGTTCAAAGCTCCATAAGGAACATTTACCAAGGTATAACACATGGATAGACCCACGTATGTAATGTAGGCATAAAGCAATGAACCTGAAAATCCGTTCCAAAAGCAAAGAATAGCAAATCCGGTAAGGGGAATACCACCAAGAATCAGGTAAGAACGGTATTTCCCGAGTTTCGGATTATGTTTATCCACGAAAGCACCTACAATTGGGTCCCAAATGACATCGACTAACCGGACTATAAGGAACATAACTGCTGCTGTTGCTGCCGGAAGTCCGTAAACATTGGTATAAAAAATCAGTAGATATTGGGCGACTGTCTGGTAAATAAGATTTTGCGCCAAATCGCCTGAACCGAAGCCGATACGTTGGACCCATGAAAGTTTGTAGAATCCTTTAGATTCGGTAAGTGTTTGTGGATTTGATCCCATAATATTTTTCAGTTATATTAAAAATGTGTTATGTTTTTGTTTGGATACTACTTAAGTCCGGCTTCAAAAGGTGATGCCGGAAGACCTGATTTGTTCTGCAGGTTAGCTCCCTCAGGATTATCAGCCCAGGCATATCGAACCATAACAGGTTGAAGCACTTCATCACTCCAAACGATTACTTTGTTTTGTTCAGTTACAGCTTTTCCCCAAATAAATTTTTTATCTTTCCCGGCTATTGCGAAGCCTTTCAGTTCTTCTACAAGTTGTAAATTATCTGTTCCATCTTCAAAGGATAAGATGATTTTATTTCCTTTAACTGCCATTGATTTGTAAACAGGTCCATTACAAACGACTTTTTCATCATTGTAAACTTTATTCTGAGCCAATAACGATAATCTTTTCCCCACATCTTTTTTATTCAATGGATGAATATCGTTCCATTCTCCCAAATCGATTGTTACTGCTAGTCCGGTATTGGAAACTGTTTGAGAAACTTTCAATTGTGCATCACGCAAAGCAGCCCATTGACTTTCTGCCGGATAAGAATAAGATTGCATGAAATTGGCTAATTGTACTATAAAAAACGGCAACTCCGGTTGATTCCAGCGAGAACGCCAATCACTGATTAAAGTAGATAATAATGACTGGTATTCATTATATCTTCCGGTATTCGATTCCCCTTGATACCAAAGCACTCCTTTGATTCCGTAATTCAACAAAGGAGCTATCATTCCGTTATATAATCCTACAGGCTTATATTGGAAAAATGTTTCACCAGGCAGCTGAGGCATTGAAGTTCCCAATCTGTACTTCCATTCCCCTTCAAGATTGATTTCTGTGTTATCGAATACAATCTTATAGGGTTTGTCTTTTACAAACTCAGGATATCCGGCATAACTGACGAGACGCACAGTTATCTGGTTATCTCCTTTTTTCAATAAACCTTTTGGTATCTGATAGATTCGCGGCGGATAACGATAGGAAGTTGTACCGATAAAAACACCATTCACATAAACGGAATCGGCATCCACAATGCAACCTAAACGCAAAACAGCTTCTTTTCCTGCCTCTGATTCTGATACTTCGAATGTTTTGCGGAACCAGAATGAACCATTTAAAGGATTTAATCCATCACTTCCCCATGAATTGTCGTTCAGGTTTATTTTATCCCATGAACTGTCATTATAATCAGGTGAAAACCATTTTTCTTTTCCTGTCATGCCTGCATCTTGTCGATACAATACGGCATTCCATAAGTTCCTTCTTTCCCTGTCTAAATTTTTCACGTCTGAAACGTATGCATCAGATTGACAAATACTCATACTGTTCAGATATGTTGGGAATGGTTTTAATCCTTCTTCACTGATCCATGCTTCGACAGGAGAACCTCCTACACTTGAATTTATCATTCCTACCGGTATTTTTATTTTTGCATACAAATCTTTGGCAAAAAAGTACGCAACGGCAGATAATGGCATAACATTTTCAGGAGTTAGCGTTTTCCATGTAGTCGATTTGACGTCTGTTTGTGGTTGATGAAAATTATATATTAAAGGTACAGTTATGAAGTGAATCATAGGATTTGTATAAGTTTGCACTTCTTCCCTGAACATATCTGTTACCCTTGCAATAGGTAATTCCATATTAGATTGTCCTGAAAATAACCATACATCACCAATCAGGATATCTTTTAATTCGATGTCGTTTATCCTCATTGAATACGGACCTCCGGCTTTTTGTGATGATAATGTTAATTTCCATTTTCCCGATTCGTCAGCATTAACTTCATAATCTTTTTTCAGGAAATTCAGGGAAATTTTTTCTCCGGCGTCAGCCCGCCCCCAAACCGCAATCGGTTGTTCCCGCTGGAGTACCATTCCATCGGAAACCAAGGTGGGTAATTTCACCTTTGCTTCACCAATGAAAGTGAAGCAAAGAGTGAAAATAACCGAAATAATATAGATACTCTTATTACCCATTGTGGATTATTAGTATTGCAATTCTCCTGAAAAATCAGCACTTACATCTTTACCTGCTAAGCCGTCGGCAAAACCTTTGTAGGCATATTTACGTTGATAATTGGCATTCCAAAGGCAAGGAACATCATTAGGCAACCAATATTGATGTTGGCTTACTTCATCAGAAACGCCCCAAACGGTAATTCCGTATTGTTGTGCAACAGGAATAAGTTTAGTGTACATACGTGCTACATATTCATACATTTCAGCCTGTTTTTTCAGTTGTTCAAACGTTGGCGCCACCGGCGAGCCTGGGCCTTTCCCGGCACTGGATGCAGGGTCAATTGCGATGTCTAATTCTGTAACTTTAATTAGTTTGCCGGTAGCAGCCAGTTTAGTAAACATGTTACCGATAGCTGTTGTATCCGACCAGTTAAGATTCAAGTGTAATTGCGTACCGATACCATCAACATGTCCGCCATTAGCATCAATGTATTTTACATATTCAATCAACCCGTCGGCTTTGTTTCCATTTGCAGATTCAAGACCGAAATCGTTGATAAATAATTTGGCATTGGGATCAGCCGCACGTGCCGCTTTGAATGCTATTACAGCATAATCTTTTCCAAAATAATATTGCCAATGAAAAACGTCAGTAGCTTTGAGGTTTTCTTCACCTGTGTGTACAGTTCCATTTTCATTCATTGGCTCGTTTACAACTTCCCATGCAGCTACTTTTCCTGCAAAATGGGAGGCTACATCTGTAATGTATTTTATAAAAGCCGGTTCCAAAATTGCAACTTTTTCCTCCATCGTTTTATCAATTACAATGGGACCTGCACGTAACACTTTTGATTTTAGGGCTGCTGTAGCTGTAACGTCATACACCACAACATCATCAATATAATAATCGGCGGAAACTTCTCCTAAATCAAAAAACAGCTTATCATTTGCATTTGCAGCAGTAAAATTGTGTTCAACTTTTATCCATGAAGTACCTATAGGATTGGCATTCAAATAAGTTGCTTCTGCTCCTCCCTGAAACTGGATTCTGACCGAACCATTACCAACCGAACTTTTCATCATTGCCTCAACGTGATATTCATGTCCGACAATAAATGCTCCTGTTAAATTGGTTGTAGCCTGAACACCGTAATTTGCTGTTGCCCCTACACTATGAATAATCAAGCATTTACCACCTTTATACCCATCGCCATCCGCAGAAATTTCTCCAGAAGATGAAGCTCCCCATGAGTTCCAATCGGGATAACCCCGATTTGTATCACCTGCCGTATACTCTTCGAAAGTGCCATGTGCAACCAAGTTCACATAATCAGGAACCTCAGGAGCCGCATCAAGATCTATAACTTCTACTCCGTCAATATAATATGTACAATCTTTTACTGTACCAAGCAAGAATCTGAAATACATCGCATTGTTATAAGCCATAGCAACCATACCATCAGGTGTAGTTGTAGGATTATATGTTACTTTTGTCCATGCTGAAGTCGTTGTTGTCAGGGCCGCTCCATTCGTATACGGATATTGGTTGGTAAGATTTGCATTAGGAAAATCCAATCCTACTTTTCCCTCTATATCAGATTTAATAAAGAATGAAATCTCATATTTATGTCCATTAATAATCTGAAATTTAGGGCTATTTATCTGCATATTATATTTGTCACCACCCCAGTCTCCGACAGCAACTCTCATCGAATGAGTTCCATCTACTGCGAAATCTACACTTTGAGTAACCGCTTCTTTATAATATGGAGGATCCCAGCCATCCAAACCGGCTTCAAAATCACCATTTACAATTAAACTTGAGCCTGGAGTTCCAGGGATAATTGTTGGTGAGATCAAACTATTCCAATAGGTAGCTTGTTGTTGAGAGTGCCAAACAAGTGTATGCCCGTAAACTGTTAAGCCGGCAGCTTTCAATTCATCAAGAACTTTATCGACATTGGTAAAATTAAGCACACCACTACCATTCATTAAAGATGATTGTTTCATCTCGTTTCCAGCAGTAACATCCGTAAAATTCTGATTGACAATATTCCTGTAAGCTTCATCTTTCATATAAAGATCGAAGCCAATGCCTACACCCAATTTGAAATTGGCGTATGCATTCAAAGCTTCATAACGGGAAATTTTTTCCTGCAATTCGAGTGGTAAATCTTTAGCAGCCGGATGTGTATAAGGATCATTCCACTCCATTTTTTCGTCGTAACACGAATTCAAACTTAGAATGAATGTTACAAGCATGAACGGGATTATATTTTTTAATTTCATAATATATAAATATTTATTTGGTTATTCTTCGTCAGGAAAATCACTATAGGCAGGTGTGTCAAGCGAAACAAGCCTGAAATTATCTACATAAACCTTTACCGAAGTTGCAGAAGATAAAAATTCAACGCTTTCGTCTGCAGTATTTCCCGTAACATTTTTCAAAGTGAAATCATTGTTATTAAAAAACATTCCGAAATTTTTGTTTGTTGCTTCTTCCCTGAATGCTAAAATATCCGCAAACGTATATGGGTCTTTAGCATATTTGTAGAATTTATTCAGAGGAATTGTTATTGTCGTCCATCCCAAAGTTTTGAAAGGCACTTTTTCTGCTCCGGCAAGCCATGGAATATAGTTGTAAAATTCTCCTGTCCATTGATTACCTGCACTGAAATTGTTTACGAGACAGATTCCGATAAATCCGGTATTATTCCAAGTTTCAGGCACATAAATATCAAACTGGAATGCCATTTGCTCTAAAGGAGTAGATTCGCTGAAAAGAGGCACATATTCTTTACGCCAATCTTCTTTCCCGGTAGTCCAAACTTCCGTAGCACGAGGTGTTCCCAATTTAACCGGAGCTAATTTATCGGGTATCAGTGGACAGTATTTCCCTTGAGAAACGTTTCCCACACCAATAACATCTGATAGAAAATCTTCGCTTTTAACGGCATTATCTGTCCAGCCTGCAGGTTCTCCGTGTCCATCAAAATCAAGAATCAAACCTTTTTTACAGTTGAAATAAGCAGGAGAATAAGCTCCGCCGTTTGCACATTCCATAAAAATACTACCACCATCTTCAGAAACTCCTCCGGGAACTTTTACTTTGAAAAACTTACCGTCTTCATCTTCTTCAATGTCGGAAGTTACTTCAATACCACCAGGAAAAATTACTTTATAGATTTCTATGAGACCCCTACCTTCAACTGTTATCCACTCTCCGGTCAAAGGCATTGTATGCGAAATATTGGTAATCGATGGTGCAGCCGCCCGGATTTCAAAAGTAAATTCAGTAAATTGATCCCCACCTTTTACAATTTTAATCTTATTACGTACATCCGGATCTGCTTCAGCAGTTGGAGTATCATTATCAATCTGAACAAGCATAGAATTATTCGAAACAAAATTAGGATTGAAATATGCTTTGTATCCATTGATATAGACATTGGTTACCCCCACAAAATTATTTCCTTCAAGGCGTAAGAGTTGGCCAAGGCGGGCAAAAGTAACTTCACGGTCGGGTACTTTTGAATTTGCATCTTCAAGAAACACTTTTGTAACTTCAGGATTTTGCGAATTCCCCTTGTCATCATTATCCTCACATGAATTGAAGATGAATGAAATGGCAATACATCCGACAAATAATAAAAATTTTAAACTTATCTTTTTCATTTTCATCTTTTTTAGTTGAATAAATCTGTAATTGGTTCTTCCATAAATGTGTACGGCACAGGAGGCTCATTCATTTTCGGATTTTGAATTGCATCGCCTTCAGGATATGGAAGACGGAAAGTTCCTGCATTCGGAATTCCCACTGGAGCTTTAGTTGGATCTACATCAGGATTGATACGTAAGCTATTAGGTGCAGAAAACAATATAGATGGTCTGTTTCCCCTGTCTTGTAATGTGATGTAATTAATAACTTCCTGTTGTTTATAATAGGAACGACCCAGTAAATCATACCAATAGCGTCCTTCCATGGCAAATTCCACACGGCGCTCATGGCGTAAATCATTCCAGGTTATACTTGCTTTAGGATCTATCTCCGCCCGGCGACGAACGGCATTAAAATATTCAAGAGCTGTAACATTGGAGGTACTGGCATCATTTCCCAAAATAGCTTCGGCATAGTTCAAATAAACTTCAGCAAGGCGCAACATATAGTTATCCAATCCCGAATTATTAGTTCCGATAGCCGGATTGTCCTTACTTGAACCAGTTACTCCTTTTTTAATATTCAAACGGGTAGATGCATCTCCATTAGCATTCCGCGTGTAAGTAAAACCTTCACCGAACTCTGGATAATAGTCTCCGTAACCCATCCATGTTGCTTTGCGGCGAATGGTATCGTTCAATTCATATTCATTAATCATATCATAAGTACACATCGTATAGTCGCCCCAGGCATCCCCTCCTGTTATTTCAGCAGAACAGGCAAAAAATCTTTGTTGAGAATTCGTAACACCCCAGCCGGCTTTATCGGATGAACCCGGCACCCATTGAAATGCAAATAAAGCTTCGGAGTTATTATTAAATTCTACTTTGAATAAATCAGCATAATTATCCAACAGTTTGTATTTGGAATTACCGATTACTTTTTCAGCTGCTTTTTTAGCTAATTCAAGATACGCCTGATCACGGGTACCACAGTTAGGATTTTGTCCGTAGTTGGATGCAACAAAACCGGAATGCACAAGGTAAAAACGCGACAACATTCCAAATGCACTGTAACGGTTTACTCGTCCTGTAGCTTTAGAAGCCTCAGGTAAGTATTTTGCAGCATATTCCATGTCTCGTATAGCAAATTCAAAAGCATCTTTCTGAGTATTTAAATTAACAACCGGATTTTGTACTAATGGCGCCGGATCTTCCGAAATGATAATATTTCCCCAAAGTGAAGCTAAATGCCAGTAAGCCAATCCACGCATAAAACGCAATTCAGCAAGAAGGGGCCTTTTTCCTTCTTCCGAAACAGTGCTGTTGGACTTAATATCTTTTATTATTTTATTCGATTGCTGAATAACAATATAAAAAGAGTTCCAGGCTTCAGGAAGTCCCTGAGAAGATCCGGTAACCGACAAATCGGTAAAATATTTAATATACTCGGAACCAGACGCCAATAAATTATATCCCATTCCATCACCCAATCCATAGTAGAATTTATCATTAAAATCAAACCAGTACAAATTATACAATGGTGCAGTCATCGCCTCAAAATTCTCAGCGGTCACTTCATCTCCTTTGATTACGCTTTCGGGAGCAAAATCTAATTCACATGCCGAAAAAACAAGGGATGCAAGAATCATACTTATTATATATTTCATTTTCATTTTCAGTTATTGTTAAAATGTTAAATTCATTCCTATCGTATAAATACGTGGGGACGGATATCTGGCATTATCTATTCCTGTTGCTCCAACCTCAGGATCATAACCGCTGTATTTTGTCCAGGTGTATATATTCTGGAAATTGGCATAAAAGCGTAATTGTTCGATTCCTACCTGACGAGTCCAGTTTTGAGGAAGTAAATATCCAATTGAGATATTCTGCAAGCGAAGATATGAGCCATCTTCCACAAATCTGTCGCTAAACAGAAAATTGTAGTCTGAAGTTGCTCCTGACAAAGATAAGCGGGGAGCATGAGGAACTCCGCCGATAACCCGGACATTGCGGTAATCGTTTGGTCCGTTTTCATCTATCAACCCGATTCTGGCATAATCCAAAGCAGAAGTATATAAGTTGGAAATATTTCTACGGGGATTTTCCAAATAACGCCGTGCATAATTAACTACATCGTTTCCGTAAACTCCGGTAAAGAATATGGTGAAATCTATATTTTTATACGAAAAGGTATTTCCAAAACCATAAGTAAATTTCGGCTCGGGATTCCCGATAACGCTACGGTCCTGCTCGTCAATGACTCCATCATTATTTTTGTCTTTATAAATATAGTCACCTATCCAAATCCCGTTTTCGCTGATTGGAAGTAACTCGCCTTGAGATTTTATTACAGGAGTACGTGCAATTTCTCCTTTATCGTTTATATAATAAAAATCTGTTGCTTTTTCAAAACGGCCTATTACCTGGTAGCCATAAATTTGTCCGATAGGGTCTCCTACAATTGTGCGTGTCACAATAGTTGAACCTCCTCCATATATATTATCGGAAGCTGAACCATAAGAGACACCTGTCTCTGAATTCAATTTCAAGACTTCATTCCTGTTACTTGAAAAAACAATATTTGTATTCCATTTGAATCCTTTACTTTGGATATTTACTGTGTTAAGAGTGAGTTCAACCCCTCTGTTTCGCAATGAACCGAGATTAACCCAAGGGGGTTGGCTTGCTCCGGGAGACGGATATGGAGTAAGGTTGGAGATTCCTACATAATTTGGTAAATAAGCTTGCATAATCAGGTTTTCTGTTTCACGGTTGTACCAATCAAAAATCAACTCAATCCTGCTTTGAAAAAATCCCAAATCGATTCCTACATTCGTAGATTTTGTAGTCTCCCATTTTAGATTCGGGTTTGGAGTGTTGCTTGGATAAAGTCCTGTTCCATAAGTAGTTGTTACAGGTGAATATACAGCATACCAAGCTGTTTCATTAGGAATAAATTGATTTCCTACTAATCCCCAACCAAGCCTGAATTTGATATTATTGACAACGTCATTGTCTTTCAGGAATTCGTAATCGGAAATACGCCATGCAAATGCGGCAGAAGGGAACCAGCCCCAACGATTCTCAGGAGCAAACTTTGAAGTTCCGTCATGGCGAATAGTGGCGGTAAGCATATACATATCTTTTAAAGAATAAAATACACGACCGAATTGCGAAAGGATAGAATTAACTCCCGAATAACCGGTGTTGGCCGATGTTGTACCATCTCCCACATTAAGATCTGTTGCTGTATTGGTAGGAAATCCTTGGCGTGAACCAGACAAAGCATCCCAACTCGATTGTTGATATTCCTGACCTAACATGGCTGTAATCTTATGAATCTTATCAAATGTTTTATCATAAGTCAGGATATTACGATAGGTCCAATATTTATTGAATTGTTTTGATTTGTCCGATTGGTTTGTCTCGTTAAATTGTGTTTTTGATAAATAATAGGTAGGCAGGAATTGACTTTGTTGTGTCAAATTATAATCCAATGCCACTTCAAAGCGATATTTTAAACCTTCTAACACACCTTTTCCTGAGAGTTCGGCATAAGCATTTGCCCTTAATCCAAACAATTCTCTTTCATTTTCACGCAACTGAGCCATTGCAATCGGGTTGGTTGGCATAAAATCAACATCAGGAGCTGAAAAAGAGCCGTCGGGATTGCGAACCGGAACATCCGGTGTTGAACGTAAAGCCATATTTATCAATGATTGATCAGAAACTGTCAATTGCTGATATGTATTGGAGAAGGCCATATTCATACCTGTTTTCAACCATGATTTAACTTGCGAGTCGAAATTTCCCGTCAAATTATAACGTTCGAAACCGGAACCGGCTGCGATACCATCCTGATTCAAATATCCTGCCGAAAGATTGTAATTAGTCTTTTCAGTTCCTCCGGAAATAGATATATTATAATTCTGCATAGGAGCTGTCTGGAAAAGCTCATCTTGCCAATCGGTTCCTTCTCCTAATAAATCGGGACGTACAAAATTGCTATTGCGTTGAATTAATCCTGCTGCTGCCAAATTATTCCGATGTTCAGCGTATTGGCGAAGATTAAGAACATCTAATTTTTTTGGTATCTGTTGCCAACCTAAATAGGAATTGAAATTTACAACCGAATGCCCGCTCTCTCCCCTTCGTGTAGTAATAATTATAACACCGTTTGAGGCTCTTGAACCGTAAATAGCAGTAGCTGAAGCATCCTTTAAAATGTCAATTGATACAATATCGGACGGATTAATTGTCGACAACACATTGGAATTCATATTACTGGCATCCTGGCTGATGATAACTCCGTCGATAACATAAATAGGTTCATTAGAAGAACTGAGGGAACTGATACCCCGGATACGAACAGAAGAACCTGCACCCGGCATCCCCGAACTCGGTACAACCTGAACTCCGGAAACCCGGCCCTGTAAAGTTTGATCAAGGGTAACAGGTACTGTCTTCGCAATAGCATCACTATTGATTGAAGAAACGGCTCCCGTTAAATCGCTTTTTTTCATAGTTCCATAACCGATAACTACAAGTTCACTCAACGTTTTCGCATCTTCTTTCATTGTTATATTAATAACTTTCCTTCCTTTTACATCTACTGTTACTGTTTGATAACTAATGTAAGTAAAAGTCAGTTTAGCACTTGGGGACACAGTAATCTGATATTTTCCATCCATATCAGATACTGTTCCTTTTGATGTTCCCGATTCAGATATACTTACTCCCACTAAAGCTTCGCCGGATTGATCTGTTATTGTACCGGATACTGAAACTGATTGCGCAAATGTGCAAAGAGGGAAAAGTAAAAAAATGATTAATAGCCTGAATGGCTTTTTTCTTTGGATAATGTTCCTCATGGTATTGCTCTTTTGTTTTAAGTAATTTTTGTTTGTTCAAAAAAGTAAATTTTCAGTTTAAAATAGATCATAAAGAAGATTTAAGATGTCATGTTTTCATAATGAATTAATTTAAAAGTTTTTATTACAAAATTATTTTTTTTATAGCGTATCATGTTTCTCGGATACTTCAAGAGCTTTTCTGATGGTTACATCACTTGCGTGTGTGTTACATAAATTTTATTGCCGGATACATATAACCAGCAAGAGACTCTTTGTTCATTATTGCCAATGAGCAAAGAGCCTTTTTATAAGTAAAGAATTTTAAATGTTTTACCTGTTTTGTTCGGCGTATTCTTTTGGAGACATTCCGTAGAATTCACGGAATGAATTAGAGAAGTGAGATAAGTTACTAAATCCAAGTGCGTATGCAACTTCGGATACTGTTAATTTTTGGTTGGTGATTAAACCGGCAGCTTGTTTTAACCTGATAGAACGAATAAAATCGCGGGCAGACTGTCCGGTCAGCTCTTTTAATTTGCGGTGCATGTGTACCCGGCTCATGCCTACGCCGGAAGCTAACATTTCAACATTCAAATCAGAGTTGGCAATGTTTTCATTGATTATTTTGATTATTTTTTCATACAATGCCTGATCTGCAGAGCGCAATACGATTGGTTCAATCAATGATTTGTTACTTTCAACATCTGATGTTTTCTGTTTTAATCGTTTCCGGTTTTCAATGACACCGGCAATGACTCCCTTCAATAAATCAACATTGAAAGGTTTTGAAATGTAAGCATCCGCCCCGATACTAAAACCTTCGGTTTTGTCTTCATCCGTAGCTTTTGCTGTAAGAAGTATGATGGGAATGTAATTGATATTGACATTCGATTTTAATTTTTTACAAAGGGTAATACCATCCATCTCCGGCATCATCACATCACTTACCACTACATCAGGTTTTTCCTTCAGTATAATCTCCAACGCTTTTTTGCCATTAACAGCTTCATAGAGTTTATATGTATCACATAACTCATTATGAAGATACTGGCGAATCTCATTCTCATCATCTACAATTAATACCCTGTATTTTGTTTTCGGTTTTATTTTTTTATCATCTGCATCTAAGTAAAGATTGTTTAAATTTGTTTGAAGTTTGTTCCTCTTGAGTTGTACCGGGTGAGCTTCATTTGTCATTTCTAATTCGGTATTCTTCAAGTGTGAATTCCCTAAAGGCAACCGGATGATGAATTCGCTTCCTTGTGTGTCTGGACGTTTTCTGGCATGAAGCGTTCCATGTTGTAATGTAACTAATGAACGGGAAAGATGTAGTCCTATTCCTGTCCCCGAAGCATTTGAATTGATGTTTTCGTTACTTCCCTGATAGAAACGTTCAAATATTTTTTCAATCTTACTCTCTTCAATACCACACCCTGTATCGGTTACCGCAATTTCAAAGTAATGGTGCAACGGTACTTCTGTACTTTCATCAATACCTTTCCTTAATGTAATGTTTATTTCTCCATCATCAGGAGTAAATTTAAATGCATTGGAAAGTATGTTTACCAATACTTTATCAAAATTATTCAGGTCTATCCAAACCATTAATTGGGAGTCTGAATGGATGAAAGAAAACTTGATATTTTGTTTATTAGCTTGATATTCGAAAGTTTGCATCAAGTCTTCAATGAAACCGACTATATCTGTTTCGCGGAATTTAACTTCCATCAATCCTTTATCAATTTTTCTGACATCCATTAGCTGGTTAATCAGGCGCAATATCCGCTGGGCATTCCGGTACATCAGCAAATAGACTTTATGGTTTCCTTCGTCTTTATTCTCCGTGATCAGCTTTTCGAGCGGACTTATTATTAAAGTCATAGGAGTGCGTATCTCATGAGATATATTGATAAAGAATTGTAATTTGGCTTCACTGATTTGTTCTGCATGTTCACGGCGTATCAGTTCGTTCTTATGTCGTATTTTATCCAGAATAAAACGGGTGATTCCCCATACCAACAGTGCAAAAATGAAAATATAAATAATTCGTGCCCACCAGGTCAGGTACCATGGCGGAGAAATGATAAGGGTAATGACTTTTTCTTCCGATGAGTTATTGTATATATATGCTTTGACCCTTAATTTATAAGTTCCGTAGCTGATATTTGTGAAACTGATACGATTAACACCTTGTTCGGTATTCATCCATTGAGAGTTTAATCCTTCGAGCATATATTGATAAAATATTCGTTTGGAGCTTCCGAAGTCGAATGTTGAAAATTCCAGAGCAAACATATTATCTTTATGGCTTAAGTAAATGGTATCTACATCGGCAATGAATTTATTGAAAACTATATTTCGTCCGGACTTTTGTCCTGTTACTACCGGATTGTCAAGAATATATAATCTTGTCAGGTATAAGTTGAGAGGTGTGCGTTGATCATTGATTTCAGAAGGTTGGAATACTGTTATACCATCTGTTCCCCCAAAATGCATTTCGCCATTATTTGATCTGAAAGCAGCTCCTACACTGAATTCATTTCCTTGTAAACCATCAGATTCATAATAATTAATGAATTGTTTTTCATTAATAAGAAGTTTGGAGATTCCTGAATGCGTACTTATCCAGATGTTTCCATTTTCATCTTCCAATATTCCACAGACAACATTACTGGATAATCCTTTGGAATAGATAGTTGATTTTTGGCTTTTCTTCTCAAAGCAAGCCAGACCGGCATTAGTACCTATCCATAAATTTCCTTTGCGATCTTCCTTGATACAATAAATAACGTTATCCGGAAGAATACTGTTAGGATAATTTTTGATGTCTCCACTTTCAGTGTTTATACTGCAAATACCATTGTATGAGCCAATCCAGATTAATCCTTCGTCATCACAGACAATGCTGTTTATCCAGTTGTTAGGAATTTGCAGTCCGTTGGTATGAGTTTGCGAATAATGGGTTATGTATTTTTTATCAATCAGGTCGAATACATATACACCATCACCGTTAGTACCAATCCAAAGCCTGTTATGTTTATCTTTTTCCAGGCAGAATATTTTGTTTCTTGCTGAATTTTCATCCAAAGAATTGAGGTGATTATTGAAATAGGAACATTGTCCTGTTTGTTTATTGAGGTAAGCCAAGCCATTTAAATAGGAACCAAGCCATATATTTCCGGAATTATCTTCAACCATCGATAATACAGTGTTTGGAACAGAATGTTTTCCGGTAGGAGCAAAATGTTTTGATTTTCCATTTTCTAATTTGTAAATGCCATGATTGTCAGTACCAATCCAAAGAACACCTTCCTTGTCTTTCAGTAATGACATAATACATCCAAAACCGATAATGTTCCGGTTGAATGATTTATATCCCCAATATTGGAATTTGTTAGGATTTTCCAGGTCAACAAAGACTCCTTTTTGAAATAATCCGGTCCAGATGTTACCAAATTTATCCTGGCAAATGGCATGTACTTTCATACTCGAAAAATCGAATGGAGCTGATGACGTCTGGAGATCTTCCAGACATTGTTTCGATTCATTGAAGATTTTTATGCCTTGTCCGTCAGTTCCTACTAAAAGCCTTTTTTTATTGTCAACCAACAGGCATTTGACATACAAACATATATTATTTATGTGAGGAATAGGTTCGAATTTACGATTCTGAGGATTAAACTTATAAAGGCCATTGGTTAAAGTGCCTACAAAAATGTCTCCATGAGAGTCCTCACAAATTGAAGAAATCTGGTTACTTCCTATCTGGGCAGGATATTTGAAAATAACAACTTCACCGGTTTGTGGGTTATACATATTCAATCCCTGATTCTCGGATGCTATCCAGAAAATGTCTTTGCTATCCAGAAATATGTATGTCAGGTACATACTACTTAGTAAAGAAGATAATTTGGCATCAGTTTGGTATATCTGATCATTATCTTTGATGCGAATGACACCTTCTTCCGATGTAGTGATCCAGATTTCATGGTCTTTGCTCTCAGTAATGCGGGTAACATGCGGGGAGATACGAACTCCATTATTATATAACTTAACTTCGGAAAAATTATCTGTTGCACGATTGTATAGTAGCAGTCCATTAATACAACCAATCCAAAACCTTCCGGAACTGTCTTCAAATAAACTTCTTACATAATTATTTTTAATGGAGGTTGAATCATCCGGATGATTTTTGTAAACTGTGAATCTCATACCATCAAACTTATTCAAACCATCTTCAGTTGCAATCCAGATATAATTGCGTGAATCCTGATAAATAGCGTTGATTAAGCTGCTTGAGATATCTTTATCTGTAGAATAGAAAGTTCCGATTTGTGCTTGAAGAACGGATACTATTCCAAAAGAAAGATATAGAAGAAAAAAGAGTGTTTTTTTCATGTGTACCTTCTTGTATGGTATTTCGATTTTCATACAAAAATATAAAAATAAATCATTCAATTGTATTTATTTTTATGATTAACAAATTAATATTGGCTGATGAAGCAGGGCTTATTGTCCTGATACTAAAGATAAATTATGAATACTTAATAAGTGTTCTTTGTGTGTAGAGTTTGCAACTGAAGGTCGCTTTATAATCCTTTAATAGTCTTATTGTATATTTACTCCAATCCGATTGTACTCATACAAAAACATTCAAACAGAACTTAATTTGATTATTTTTACAGATAGATTGATATGGAAAATTATGTACTTTTGCATAATTATGGAGAAAAAAGAAGAAAATAACTTTTTGGAAGCGTTAGACAGTTCATTCATAAGTCAAAGGTTAATTGATTGGTTTGAAGCAAATAAAAGAGATTTACCCTGGCGGGGAATAAATGATCCTTATAAAATCTGGATTTCAGAAATTATCCTTCAACAAACACGAGTAAATCAAGGTTGGAATTATTACACCAGGTTTATTGAGCGGTTCCCGGATGTAAAAACACTGGCAGGTGCAGAAGAAGTCGAAGTGCTGAAGTATTGGCAGGGACTGGGTTATTATTCCCGCGCCCGTAATTTACATGCAGCAGCCCGGATGGTTATGGAGCAATTCAATGGAAAGTTCCCTGAAGATTACAATTCCATACTAAAATTAAAAGGGATAGGGGAATATACGGCAGCAGCAATTATTTCTTTTGCATGGGACAAGCCTTATCCGGTGGTTGATGGTAACGTGTTTCGTTTTCTTTCCAGATTATTAGGAATTGATGAACCTGTTGATACTGGTATTGGGAAAAAACTTTTCACCCGGATCGCTGGAAAATTAATGGATACTAAACGTGCCGGAATCTTTAACCAGGCAATTATGGAATTCGGGGCATTGCAGTGTGTGCCGGTTTCGCCCGAATGTAATATATGCTCTTTTACAGATAAATGTTATGCATATCATTCAAATCAAATCTCCTGTTATCCTGTAAAACAGAATAAAGTAAAGACAAAAACACGTTACTTTCATTATTTCCATATACAATTTAAAGATTATACTTATTTAAATAAAAGGATAGGAAGAGACATCTGGCAAAACTTATATGAATTTCCTTGCATTGAATCAGGAGAACCACTTTCTTTTGAGCAACTGCAGCAAACCAGGCAATTTAAGGAACTTTTTCCGGCATCCGTTGAAATACAATACAAATTAGCCGTTTCCGGCAAAAAGCATGTGCTCACGCATCGTATCTTATATGCGGATTTTTATGAAGTTGTTTTGAATGAAGAGCCGGAATCTCTATCTGTTTTCACAAAAATTTCTTCAAAAGATACCGATATTTATCCGGTTCACAGGTTGATGCAGTTTTATTTAGAAAAGTAGCCATCTTCAAAATTTATTTCATAAATTTCACTTTGGATTCGTTGCAATTCCATGATTTTTTTGTGTTTTGATTGTGAACGGTTTTGATTATAAATATGCAAATGTAATTGTTGAAAGTGCAATGAAACGTAGTGAAATAAAGAAGAATAATTACCTTTGCAAAAGTGTGGAGCATATCGGACTCGAACCGATCACCTTTAGACTGCCAGTCTAACGCTCTAGCCAGATGAGCTAATGCCCCGTTTAATCCGGGGGCAAAGATAACAGAAAATTTGTAATTTAATCAGTTTATTCTAAAAAGATGTACATTTTCAACATAACATTCCATATAGAAGACTCTATCATTGACGAAGGTCTGGTGTTCTTAAAACAGGAATATATTCCGAAAGCTGTTCAAAACGGGATGTTTTTTAATCCCCGTATATGTTTTGTTTTACCTAAACACAAAGAAGACGGAAAAAATTATTCTGTACAGTTTTATGTTAAAAATAAAACCATATTGAATGATTGGCAGGAAACAGTTGGGCAACCATTGCATAAGGAAATCGCAAACCGTTTCGGCGAAAAACTGTTGGGTTTTGTTACTGTGTTGGAAGAATTAGATTTAGAAGTTTGATGATAAAAGAAAAAATCATATTAGGGATCGACCCGGGAACAACAGTTATGGGATATGGTATCTTACAGGTGTTAGATAACAAGCCTTCGTTAATTGCTATGGGTGTGTTAGAACTCAATAAATACGAAGACCATTATCTCAGGTTAAGGCGGATTTTTGAAAGAGTTATTGGTTTGATTGACGAATATTTACCTGATGAATTAGCCATTGAAGCGCCGTTTTTTGGAAAAAACGTGCAAAGTATGCTGAAATTAGGCCGTGCTCAGGGAGTCGCTATGGCTGCTGCTTTATCTCGTGATATTCCTATTTTCGAATATGCTCCGTTGAAAATAAAGATGTCGATTACCGGTAATGGAAATGCTGCTAAAGAACAGGTCGCCGATATGCTTAAACGATATTTGAAAATACCGGAAGAAAATATGCTTCCGCAATTGGATGCGACAGACGGACTGGCTGCCGCGCTTTGCCATTTCTTTCAGAGTAATAATCCGTTATCGGATAAAAAATATAATGGTTGGAAAGATTTTATGAATAAGAATCCTGGGAAAATTAAAACATAAACAGGAGCTGTCTCAAAAGCGAGATGGCTCTTTAAAGATAATACTTCCAACCGGAAATTCCATTTGACCAAAAAAAACGAATAGAAAATAATAAGGCTTGAGGGGGATTAAATTAAAATGGAGCTGCCTCAATTACTTTTAAGACAGCTCCTTCTTTGGGGGTGGATGACCGGATTCGAACCGGCGACCCTCAGAACCACAATCTGATGCTCTAACCAGCTGAGCTACAACCACCATCTTTATTTGCGGGTACAAAGATAGAATTTCTATTTGTATTTTGCAAGATATCAGACAGAAATATTTACGGAAAGTATCGTGCAGGCATCCACATAGGTGCCGGAGTTTCCTTTTTTTCTTCAATTACTTCGGTATCCTCTTTTTCTTCCTCCACGCCAATATTATATTTGGCAAATAAGTGGCGTGTGTTTTTGGCAAAAAGCATCATTTTTTCATAAGAAGTTAAAGGAATGGAATCTTTCATATTTTCAAATTGTCTGACAGGCAATAATGTGAAGTCGATTTTGCTTTCATTTTTCTGCCTGTCAACATATATCAACTGATAAACGCATGATTTGATTTTTGTTTGAAAGCCTTCTTTTGAAACGATAACCTTTATCATCTGTCCGCCATCAGTATTTTCCTTACTCATTCCTGAAATAAAATTACCTAAAGAATAAACTATCAGGTTTGTAATTTCGCCTTTGTCATTTTTCAAAACTTGTGAAGGTTGAACAACATGCGGGTGCCCTCCTATAACCAAATTGGCCCCTTCACGTACCATCATTTTAGCCACTCGTTCTTGTTCCTTATTTTGAATCAATTTATATTCTTCTCCCCAGTGTATGGTAGCAATAACCAAGTCAGCATTCAGAAAACCTTTAGCATCTTTGATGTCTTTTTTGATTTGAAAAGTATCAATATAATTAACAATATTTGGTGAAGAAACTTTGAATCCATTGGTTCCGTAAGAGTAATTTAGAAATGCCATACGGATGCCATTTTGTGTCAGCATCATCGGATAATTTCTCACTTTATCTTCAATGTTTTTATAAGTTCCGAGATGCCTGACGTCTAAAGAATCCAGCACGTCAAGAGTTCGTTCCAATCCCTTTTTGCCCCTGTCTAAGCAGTGATTGTTGGAGGTCAGGAAAACATCAAAACCTGCATCTTTCAAAGCAATGGCATATTCGTCGGGAGAACTGAACATCGGATATCCGGCATAAGGCTTTCCTCCTAATGTTACTTCCAGATTGACAACTGCAATATCAGCATCTGAAATGTAATCTTTAAGATGTTTGAAGTAAGAAGAATAATTGTAAGTGCCATTGCGATGTGCATTGTCAATCTGCGATTGATGTTGCATGGCATCGCCGGCGAAGAGGAGAGTCAATTCCTGGGCAGACAATGTGACAATATGCCAATGTGTCAATATGCCAATGAAAAAAAGAGGCAATAGTTTACATGATTTTTTATATTGGCACATTGGCATATTATTTTATTGGCACATTAATAGATAGCTTTCTTCCCTGCCAGCAAAGTGTTCTTCATCAACGACATGATTGTCATCGGACCAACGCCGCCGGGAACAGGAGTAATATAAGAGCATTTCGAAGCGACTTCGTCGAATTTTACATCGCCTGTGAGTTTAAAACCTGATTTGGTTTTATCTGAGGGAACACGGGTTGTACCCACATCGACAACAACAGCGCCTTCTTTCACCATATCGGCTTTGAGGAATTCGGGAGAACCTAATGCTGCGATAATTATATCGCCTTGCAAACAGATTTCCTTGATGTTTTTGGTACGGCTGTGGCAAACAGTTACTGTGCAATCTCCCGGATATGCTTTTTGCATCATTAAAGAAGCCATCGGTTTCCCTACAATATTACTACGCCCGAGTATAACACAATGTTTACCAGAAGTTTCAATATTATACCTTTTTAATAATTCCAGGATTCCTGCCGGAGTGGCACAAACAAAACAAGGCAATCCGATAGACATGCGTCCTACATTAATCGGATGGAAACCATCAACATCTTTCCGGTAATCAATTGTTTCGATTACTTTTTGTTCTGAAATATGCTTAGGCAAAGGCAATTGCACAATAAATCCGTCGACATCAGGGTCGTTATTCAATTCAACAACTTTTTTGAGTAGTTCTTCTTCTGTTACATTGTCTTCATAACGGATTAAAGAAGACCTGAAGCCGACTTCTTCGCAAGTACGGACCTTACTTGCAACGTATGTTTCACTTCCACCATCATGACCAACTAAAACTGCAGCCAGATGAGGTGTTTTTCTGCCTGCTGCCTTGATTTGTTTTACTTCTTCTGCTATTTCAAGTTTGATTTGAGCAGCGATTGCTTTTCCGTCAATCAACATGTTAATTAAATTATTATTTTCTTTTCATCATTCCTTTTCCGGGAAGTTTTGCCGTAGTCATCATTTTCATCATTTTACGGGTTTCTTCAAATTGTTTGAGCAATTTGTTTACTTCCGTGACTGTCGTTCCGCTACCTTTTGCGATGCGGGCACGACGGGAACCGTTCAAAATACCGGGATTGGTTCTTTCAACCGGAGTCATTGAGTAGATGATAGCTTCAATACTTTTGAAAGCGTCATCATCAATATCAATATCTTTCAACGCTTTTCCTACACCGGGAATCATGGAAGCCAAATCTTTCAGGTTACCCATTTTTTTGATTTGGTGTATTTGCGAAAGGAAGTCGTTGAAATCGAATTGGTTTTTAGCGATTTTCTTTTGTAAGCGGCGTGCTTCTTCTTCATCGTATTGTTCCTGAGCTTTTTCTACCAACGAAACAATGTCACCCATTCCCAGAATACGGTCGGCCATACGGGAGGGGTGGAACGGGTCGATAGCATCCATTTTTTCGCCGGTTCCGACAAATTTGATGGGTTTGTTGACAACCGAACGGATTGATAGAGCGGCACCACCACGGGTATCACCATCTAATTTGGTAAGTACGACACCATCAAAATTCAAACGGTCGTTAAATTCTTTGGCGGTATTAACGGCATCCTGCCCGGTCATGGAGTCGACTACGAACAAAATTTCATTCGGATTGATTGCCTCTTTGATAGCTGCAATCTCTTTCATCATTTCTTCGTCGACAGCCAAACGTCCGGCAGTATCTATAATAACAAGATCGCGGTTATTATCTTTAGCGAACTTGATACCATTTTTTGCAATCTGTACAGGATTTTTGTTTCCTTCTTCGGTATACACAGGAACTTCGATTTGTTCTCCGAGCACCTTTAACTGGTCGATAGCAGCAGGACGATATACGTCGCAGGCAACTAATAAAGGTTGTTTTCCCCGTTTGCTTTTCAACATTTTAGCCAACTTCCCGGAGAAAGTTGTTTTACCCGAACCTTGTAATCCCGACATGAGGATAACGGAAGGATTATTTTTTATATCAACATCGACAGTTTCACCACCCATTAATAAAGCTAATTCGTCATGGACGATTTTAACCATTAACTGGCCGGGCTTAACGGCCGTGAGCACATTTTGTCCTAAAGCCTTTTCTTTAACTGTATCGGTAAATTGTTTGGCGACCTTATAGTTTACGTCGGCATCAAGCAATGCTTTACGTACATCTTTCAATGTTTCGGCAACATTGATTTCAGTGATTTTTCCCTCTCCTTTGAGGAGCTTAAACGAGCGGTCTAATCTGTCACTTAAATTTTCAAACATATTGTCAGAGAATTTGGAAGTGAGAAGTGAGAAGTGAGAAGTGAATCTCTAATTCCTGATTCTTAATTCCTAATTTTTAATTGATTGTCATTTAGGGTTGCAAAAATACAATAAAACGAGGAATTATCAAAATCGACCGATAATTGAAACACGATTATAATTTATATGTTGGACAAAAGTTCCATTCGCCATTTATTTTTGGTAAAGGGAGTGATTTCTTACAAAATATTGTGATTTTGTGGATTTAAATGCAATGAAATATTATAAAATTACAATGTAGAAGAATTATTATTAGTGTAATTTTTTCTGTATAAATTGAGAGATTACAATTTTTCTCATTTCTTGTCTTTCAAATTGATCAACACAACAAATTATTATTTACTTTTGTGCAGATAACTGCGACTGTAAAAAGAAACTCTTGTCTAACGTTTTATTCATAGCCAATAATCATAAATTTATGTATCAGTCATTTAAATCACACCTCGAAAAAGAACTGGCAGATATCAAACAAGCCGGTCTGTTCAAAGACGAACGCATCATCATTTCCCCTCAGGATGCATCAATTAAATTAGCTAATGGCAAAGAAGTACTGAATTTTTGCGCCAATAATTATTTAGGCCTGTCTAATAATCAACAATTGAAAGATGCAGCCAAACAGGCTTTAGATACTCATGGTTTCGGTATGTCGTCTGTCAGGTTTATTTGTGGCACACAGGATTTGCATAAAAAACTGGAAGTTTCGATTGCTCATTTTTTCGGAACGGAAGATGCCATATTATATGCTGCCTGTTTCGATGCCAATGGTGGAGTGTTTGAGCCTTTATTGACAGAGGAAGATGCTATAATTTCAGATTCATTGAATCATGCTTCAATTATTGATGGAGTACGACTTTGCAAGGCGCAACGTTATCGTTATGCCAATGCAGATATGGCTGATTTGGAAACCCAATTGAAAAAGGCGCAAGCGCAGCGCTTCAGATTGATTGTTACAGATGGTGTTTTCTCTATGGATGGGAATGTGGCTCCGTTGGATAAAATATATGAATTGGCTGGTAAATATGATGCTATGGTCATGATTGATGAATCTCATTCAGCAGGAGTTGTCGGAAAAACAGGCCATGGTGTAACAGAAAGATATAATCTGAAAGGAAAAATAGAAATTATCACCGGAACTTTAGGAAAAGCTTTTGGCGGTGCCATCGGTGGATTCACTACCGGAAAAAAAGAAATTATCGATTTATTGCGCCAACGTTCCCGTCCTTATTTGTTTTCCAATTCCATACCACCTATGGTTGCGGCTGCAGGAATTAAAATGTTCGAGATGATGGATAGCACTAACGAACTCCAGGACAAATTACATGCCAATACCGAATATTTTGTAAAACGGATGATTGATGCCGGATTTGATATCAAACCTACCGAATCAGCTATTTGTGCGGTTATGCTTTATGATGCCAAATTATCACAGGATATGGCAGCAAATTTGCTTGAAGAAGGGATTTATGTTACCGGTTTTTATTTTCCTGTTGTTCCTAAAGGAGAGGCCCGTATCCGGGTACAGATTTCAGCTGCACACGAACAAGAGCATTTGGATAAATGTATTGCTGCTTTTACTAAAATCGGCAAAAAATTGAATATTTTAAAATAAAAATCAAGTCAAAATATGAAAGCACTTGTCAAACTTCGCCCTGGAAAAGGTATCTGGATGGAAGATGTTCCGGTTCCGCAAATAGGAGTCAATGATGTACTGATAAAAATAAAGAAGACCGCTATTTGCGGCACAGACCTGCATATCTATAAATGGGATGACTGGTCGCAACATACGATTAAAACGCCAATGGTTATTGGCCATGAATATGTCGGTGTGGTGGTTGATAAAGGACATGGAGTTGAAAATATCAATATTGGTGACAGGGTTACCGGTGAAGGTCATATTGCCTGTGGGCATTGCCGGAACTGCCGCCGTGGAAAATTGCATGTCTGTGAAAATACTACCGGAGTAGGAGTAAACCGTGATGGGGCTTTTGCAGAATATTTATCATTACCAGCCCAAAATGTAGTTCATCTTGATTCCCGTATATCTGATGATATGGCTGCTATCATGGACCCGTTTGGAAATGCGACCCATACAGCGCTTTCCTTTCCCTTGATTGGCGAAGATGTATTGATAACAGGAGCCGGATTAATCGGTTCGATGGCGACTGCTATCTGCCGTTTTGCAGGAGCGCGTCACATTGTAGTCAGTGATTTAAGCGATTACAGGTTGGATATTGCTAAACGAATGGGAGCTACCTATACTGTTAATCCTACAAAAGGACAATCTATCGAACAGGCAATAAAAGATTTACACATGCATGGATTTGATATTGGTCTTGAAATGTCAGGCTCTCCTATTGCATTTGAAAGTATGATTGAAAACATGTATAATGGTTCAAAAATTGCTTTATTAGGTATCCTTCCGAATACGACCACCGTTCAATGGGATAAAATTATCTTCAAAGCATTGACTTTGAAAGGGATATATGGCCGCGAAATGTGGGAGACCTGGTATCAGATGGAGCAGATGTTGATTACCGGAATCGACTTGTCACCAATTATTACACATCATTTTCCAATTGATGATTTCCAGAAAGGATTCGATGTGATGGAAAGCGGGCAATGCGGGAAAGTTATATTAAATTGGGAATAAATATAAAAGGGGGTGAAATTCACTCCCTTTTTTATTCTTCAAATAAATCTTTTAATGGAATTTCCAGACCTTTAAATATGTGTACTGGAATTTTTTCCTCATATTCGTAAGTTGTACCATTGTCGAATTTGCCGTTTTCCTGCAACAAAAATACCGTAACTGCATTTTCAAAAGGAAAAACAACCCAATATTCGAGGACTCCGGCTTCTTCATAAAGGAAAAACTTTTCATTCATGTCACGTTTGGCCGTTGAAGGAGATTGTACCTCTACTACCAAATCAGGAGCGCCGATACAGCCTTTAAAATCAATTTTAGTGGGGTCGCAAATAACACAAATGTCGGGTTGAAGCACTGTATAAATCTTATCATCTGCTGTTTCATTGCCTTTAGGTAGGCGAACATCAAAAGGGGCATGGAAAATCTTACATTTCCCTTTCCGCTTTTTTACTAACCAACCAATCAATATACTGATATTAGTGCTTATCTGTGCATGAATGCTCGTGGGAGCTGAAAACAATTCATATACAATTCCGTTATACAATTCACGTCTTTTATCATCCAACCAGGTCAGGTAATCGGCATAACTGTAATGCTTCTCTTTGTTGATAGATACATTGTGAGTGCCATATATTACTGCAGGCTCTTTCACTACGCCGGGTTCGGTTTTTTTGTTTTCTTCTTCCGGTGTTGGGTATTTTTTCATATCTTTTTTCACGGCGCAATTGCCTAAATATTTAATATATTGCAAATATACTAAATTTCTTATTCCTCCAATTCCCTTTTTTCAAATAAATAAAACTGAAGACTAAAGTCGGTAGTTCCAATAAAAGCGTTTTCCTGGATATATTGATTTTTTTACTGAAATTATTTAACTTCCCAAACTTCGCCTTTCATCAAGAAATCTTTCAAAGTACGGGTTGGATTTTTCGCCTGAACATCAGCTATTTGTTTTTCAACTTCCACATCATAAACTTCAGCTTCCACATTGCGGATTACACCTAAAGCAACGGGTAATATTTCACCATCCATTAATGCCAGTTTCAGATGTAATGTCGGGTCGACCGTATGCATATCGTGAACGAGAACATTATCTAAAGTATATCCGTTTTGTCCGATAGTTACTGCTTTCAAAGTGAAACCTTCCAAGACAATACCTTTATCATTATTTTCTCCAAAAATCATTTTTTCGCCGTGGCGCAACATGATTGTTTTTTCTGAACGGAATTCTTTGCTTACGATACTGTCGTAAATTCCATCGTTGAATATCACACAATTCAGTAAAATTTCAATTACAGAAGTTCCTTTGTGTTTAGCAGCCGCTACCATGATTTCAGGAGTGTTTTTCAAATCCACATCAATTGTGCGGGCGAAAAAACGTCCACGTGCACCGATTGTTAATTCTGCTGGACGGAAAGGGTCTTCCACTGTTCCATAGGGTGAAGATTTGGATATAAAACCACGGTCGGAAGTTGGAGAATATTGTCCTTTAGTCAGACCATAGATTTTATTATTCATCAGGATGATGTTGATATCTACATTGCGGCGTACAGCATGAATGAAGTGGTTACCTCCGATAGCAAGACAGTCGCCATCACCGGTAGATAACCAAACGGAAAGTTCGGGATTCGCTGTTTTTACTCCGGTAGCAATAGCTGCTCCACGTCCGTGAATTGTGTGGAAACCATAAGTATCCATATAATAAGGTAAACGGGAAGAACATCCGATACCTGAAATAACAGCCGTTTTATGAGGTGCAACACCTATTTCGGCCATTGCCTTATGCAGGCAATTCAATACGGCATGGTCACCGCAACCGGGACACCAGCGAACCAATTGTGCGCTTTTGAAATCTTTCGGGTTATATTTTATATCTTGTGTTTCCATTTTTCGTCTACTTGTCAACTATTTTAGCTATTTCTTCAACTAATCTCGCTACCACAAAAGGTTGTCCCTTTACTCTGTTAAATTGATAGGGGTTAAATCCGTGGATTTTAGAACGGAGGAAATTCGCAAATTGCCCGTTGTTCTGCTCAATAACAATTGCTTTCTTATATTTTGAAAGAATATCTTTTGTATTCTTTGGCAACGGATTGATAAAACGAAAATGAGTGAATACCACTTTCTTTCCTTTAGCCTGCAGGTTCTCAACCGCTTCGTAAAGGTGACCATAAGTGCCACCCCAACCAATTACGATTGTATCAGCATCTTTATCTCCCAACACTTCCTGTTCTGGAATAAAATCTGCTATTTTATCAATTTTAGCCTGGCGTGTGTCAATCATTAACTGGTGATTATCCGGATTGGTTGAGATCACGCTGCTATTGAAATCCTTTTCCAAACCTCCTACTCGGTGCGTAAAACCTTCCATTCCCGGAATAGCCCAGTAGCGTACTTTGGTTTCCGGGTTGCGTTGGTAAGGTTTCCAATCTTCCAAGCCTTTTGGAACGTAATTAGGTTTAATTTCGGGGTATTTTTCCAAATCTGGAATTTTCCACGCGGATGAACCGTTGGCAAGATACCCATCAGTCAGCAAAATAACCGGAGTCATATGTTCCAAAGCCAATTTGGATGCCCAGTAAGCCGAATCGAAACAATCGGTAGGAGAAACAGCAGCAATCACTACAGCCGGACTTTCCCCGTTTCTTCCGTAAAGCGCCTGCATCAAGTCGGTTTGCTCACTTTTAGTTGGCATACCTGTTGAAGGTCCGGAACGTTGTACGTCGACAATAACTAAAGGTAACTCTGCAATGACCGCCAAGCCAATAGCTTCACTTTTCAAAGCTAAACCGGGACCGGAAGTTGAAGTAGCAGCCAGACTTCCGGCAAACGAAGCGCCGATAGCTGAACAAATTCCGGCAATTTCGTCTTCAGCCTGCATTACTTTAACCCCCAATTCCTTGCGGGCAGCTAATTCCTGCATAATGTCAGTTGCCGGGGTAATAGGATAACTGCCAAGGAAAAGTTGTAATCCTGCTTTTTCTGCAGCAGCAATTAATCCATAGGCTGTTGCTTTATTTCCATTTATATCAGTATAAAAACCCTTTTCGCTTGGAGTTGTTTCAATCCTGTAAGTAGATACAGTTGCATGGATATTATGTCCGTAATTAAAACCTGCATTCAGAACCCTTAAGTTGGCTTCCAGAACAGTAGGTTTCTTGCCGAATTTATTTTTCAACATGTGTTCCGCAACACCGACCGGACGGTTGAATAACCAGCAAATCAATCCGAGGGCAAAAATATTCCGGCTTCTCAATGCTTGTTTATTGTCGCCAAGGTCGGCCAGACAATCTTTACACATCGTCGTGATTGGAGCGGACACTATTTGCATTGAACTGCTTAACCCCAATTCACTGAAAGGGTCTTCTGTTTTGAACAACGCCTTTTCCAGGTCTTTTTGTGTATAAGAATCACTATCAATAATGACAACCGAATCAGGTTTAAGGAAGCCTGCGTTTACTTTCAATGCAGCAGGATTCATTGCAACCAAAACATCAGTTCTGTCTCCCGGAGTATGTACTTTTTTTGAACCCACATTCACCTGGAAACCCGAAACTCCACTCAATGTTCCGTGTGGGGCACGAATTTCTGCCGGAAAATCGGGAAAAGTAATGATTTCGTTTCCTAAAATAGCTGAAAGATTGGAGAAAATATTTCCTGCCAATTGCATTCCGTCGCCCGAATCTCCGGAAAAACGAATGGACACTGTCTCCAATTCTTTCACCTTAGTCTCGTTTGTCATAATGAAAATTTTTTTTGATTTTTTGCTTTATAATGCAAGAATTGAGGCGGCAAAAGTACAAAAATATCCGCCTTTTCCAAAATTATTTTGTAAAAAAGAGAGTTGGAAAATGAGAATAGGGAGATGGTATTTTTATTCCCATTTCCCAACTCCCTTTTCAACAATCAAACCCGTATTCTGATATTCCCGCGCACTTGACAAATTCTCCGTTTCCGGCTTTGGATGAAAGAAATAACACAACCCTTTTATATTCGTAATCAGGAGAAACATCGAAAACAAAATCGGGTTTACCGTCTTCGTCCAAATCACCTACCCAGACTAATTCCACAAAAGTGCCATTGAAACGAGGTATAGCAATCAAAAGTTGTTCGTTATTCATTCCCGTTTCAGACAAGTACATCTTGTAATTGGCAACTTCGTCCCACCGTTGTCCGTCTTCGGATTCATCGCTAAGCGCCTGTCCGCTTTCCAAAACGATTCCGGTTCCACGTAAAGTATATTGTTTGCCATTAAACTCAACTGAATATTTTTCATCAGGCCAAATCATCTTTTTTTCAACATGAATACTCTGAATGAATTTGTTTTTAGGTGCTAATCCTTTTATCATTAAAATACTGTTTCTTTCGGAAGAAACGCTTGTGGTCGAATCTTCCAGGCAGTCATCATAAAATTTGTCAACCACAATGGTTGCTTTTTCCATGAAATACTCCTGGGAAGTTGGGTTTTGATAAAAGTCAAACCAGTTTTCAGTGCGCATGACTGCATAATCAGAAGGTTGTGTGCCCCGGTAACCAGCCTGCAATATGATAGAAATTTCAGGAACTTCCTCTACAGGCAAAACAAGAGTATCTAATTCGATATCACTATATTCATCAGCTTCATTAATAGAATCTGTTGTTTCAACAGGTTCCTGAGACGTATTCTGTCTTAATTTGGAACAAGAGAATAAGCTAACTGTTGTTAAAAACAAGACCAATACTACTTTAAATGTTTTTGTTGTCATTTTTGGGAAAAATAAAGATTTGCAAAGATATACATAAAAAATATTTCAAACTAACTTATCAAAAATAAAGAAAGAATAGATATTTTTCTATATTTGCACAATCGCTGATACTTATATTTATTTGTCAAGAAAATAAATATATATGACAAACAATCGGGTAATATCTCTGTTAAAACAATTGTTAAACATTTTTCCGTTATTTTTGTTTTAACACAAAACAAAAATTACTTTATGAACTGTTTTGGAATGACAGATACATCTATTCAGAAACAACGTTTGTTCCGGGGAAAGCCCATGGTCAGGATGCATGTGATGATTAAGGCAACCGGCCCTATATGTAACCTTAATTGCGATTATTGCTATTATTTAAGTAAAGAAGTACTTTTATCAACTGATAGTAAATGGCGGATTCCGGAAGAAACACTTGAAAATTTCATCAAACAATACATTGAGCAGCAAAACGCTCATGAAGTCGTTTTTTCATGGCAGGGCGGGGAACCTTCGATGTTGGGCTTGGATTTCTTCAGAAAAGTGGTAGAAGTCCAGAAAAAGTATGCGCCGTCTTATGTGAGGTGTGAAAATGACTTGCAAACGAATGGCACATTGCTGAACGATGAATGGTGCGAATTCCTTCGTGAAAATAATTTCTTAGTTGGTTTGAGTATTGACGGCCCTGAAAGATTACACAATGCTTATCGTACATATACGGGCGGAAAAGGCTCTTTCAGCCGGGTGATGGAAACCGCTAAATTATTGAACAAACATAATGTTCGCTTTGCAACACTTACGGTTGTAAATGATGTAAATGCCAAGTATCCGCTGGAAGTTTACCGTTTTCTGAGGGATGAAATCAAAAGTAAGCAAATGCAGTTTATTCCAATTGTTGAGCCAAAAAACTTTACAAATACAGCTCCACAATATTGGGATTTAAATGATATGCCCGTAGAAAATTCCGAAAAAATCAATCCGGAGCATCCGGAAGCTTTTGTAGCTCCCTGGTGTGTGGAACCGGAAGAATATGGCAATTTCCTGATTAAAACTTTTGATGAATGGTTCAAGCATGATTTAGGAAACATTGTTGTTCCTTTCTTTGATAGTGCAGTAGAACAATGGATGGGCAAACCGTCTCAACTATGTATTTTTTCCCCCATTTGCGGGAAAGGCCTTGCTATGGAGCACAACGGAGATGTTTATGCCTGTGACCATTATGTATATCCTGAATATAAATTAGGGAATGTCAACCAGACAAAATTGGTGGATATGGCTTTATCGCAAAGACAGGAAAAGTTCGGTTATGCAAAAGATTTTACTTTACCGGTTAAATGCCGTGAATGCCGTTATCTTTTTGCCTGTTCGGGTGAGTGTCCTAAAAACCGCTTATTAAAAACCAGTTTGGGAGAACCCGGTTTAAATTATTTGTGTAAAGGATTGTATAAATATTTCAGTCATATAGACCCTTATATACGGAAAATAGTGAATCGATTGGGCTATGAAGTCGCTGACGATGTTCCACCTCTGAATTAAGTTTTTCCGACAGGATTTACGGGATTTACAGGATGAAAAATAAAAACATACTACTAATCCTGTAAATCCCGTAAATCCTGTCGGAAAAAAAATCTAAAACAATAAGAAAAATGGAAATAACGATAAGTTATATCAACGAGCACGAAAAAGAATTGGTATTGACTGCTCCCTGGAAAATGATTGAAGAGGATTATAACGATTTATTGAAAAGATATTCGAAACTGTCAATTAAGGGATTTCGTCCGGGAAAAACACCTGCCGGAGCAATTGAATCTTTCTTTAAAACCCAGATAAAGAATGATTTGTTAACAGCTGTTTCTACTCGTTTGTGTCGAAAAGCTTTGAAAGAAAAAGAAATAGAATCAGGCTCTCCTATCGAAATTTCCGAAAGTGAATTGAAAAAAAACGAATACTTGTGGTTTAAGGCCAACTTCATAGAAATGCCCCAATTCGATTTGCCGGATTATAAAAACCTGAACTTACAGTCTAAAGAAACGGAAGAACAATTAGATGAAATTTCAGAAAAATTGTTGGCTTCGGCTGATATTTCCTTACCTCCTTTTTTTATTGAAAATGAATTAAAATATTCTGAAATCACAAAAGAGCAATTATCGGATATAGAAAAGAAAGCTGCCGAAGACCGGGTAAAATTGATGCTTATCTTGAAGAAGATTGCAACTCAAGATAGTATAGAAGTTGATGATATAGATATTGAAAACCGTATCAAAAGCGTGGCTGCTGAAAATGAAGTGACTCCTGCCCAACTCAAAGAATTTTTGATTGCCAATAACGGACTTTCCCGTGTGGCCGATTCTTTGCTGGCAGAGCAAGTGCTTGATTACATTATTTCTATCCAATAATTTTGCTCCTTTAATATAATAACTCCTCTCAATTGTTAAACAATATCTACAGTTAATTGTTAATTAAATCAAAGGATAATTTTCCTAAAATTTAATTCAACAATTAATATGAAATCAATAATCCGAATAGCATTTTACTCTATTCTCTTATCTTTTGCAATCGCTTCGTGTAAAAATTCCGGAAATAAAAAAGGTGTAAACCCGGATATAGTTCCTGATAGTATTCCTGGATATGTATCTGAGCCTGATACTACTATCATGGTTTGGATTCCTGCAGGAGAATTTATCATGGGAACCGACGATACTAACAGTATGCCGAACGAACGTCCTTCTCACCGGGTCGTTTTGCATGGCTTCTGGATAGATAAATATGATGTGACCAATGCTGATTTTCACAAATTTGTGGAAACCACAGGCTACCTGACCACTGCTGAAAAACCAGTGGATTGGGAAGAACTGAAAAAACAACTTCCCGAAGGCACTCCTAAGCCTGATGATTCTCAATTGCAACCAGGTTCGCTGGTATTTACCCCATCACAGCATGAAGTTGATTTGAATGATATGTCGGGATGGTGGACATGGGTTCCTGGAGCAAATTGGAGACATCCGCAAGGCCCCAGCAGTTCTATTGAAGGAAAAGATAATTATCCTGTAGTACAAATTTCATGGGATGATGCGCAGGCCTATGCGAAATGGGCAGGAAAACGTTTGCCAACCGAAGCAGAGTGGGAATATGCAGCTCGAGGCAATTCTAAAAGTTCACGCTATTATTGGGGTAATGAATTGACGCAAAACGGTAAGTATATGGCCAATACTTTCACCGGAAAATTTCCATATCAGAATACCGGAGAAGACGGTTATGAAGGGATTGCTCCAGTAGGCTCTTTCCCTGCAAATGGTTATGGATTGTATGATATGGCAGGCAATGTATGGCAATGGATGGCCGATTTGTATGTAGATAACGACCATACACGTTTGGCTTCAATCAGTTGTGATATTCCTGAAGGAAGCTCTCCCAAACCAATACCAGCTGTTTCAGGTGAAGTTCGCCGGGTAACTAAAGGTGGCTCTTTCTTATGTAATCCATCTTATTGTGAAAGTTATCGTCCTACAGCCCGCCGTGGAACTCCTTATGATACAGGTATGGAACATATTGGTTTCCGGTGTGTTAAAAACATTTAAACTAAATATCTGAACAAACAATATTTTAATGGAGATTGTTTTATCACTAAGAAACATATTTTTATAATACAATCTTTTTATTTGATAAGTTTATGAAACTGAGTTTGAGAGAAAAGTTGAAAAATTGCGGTAGGATTGCAGCCGTAGGTGCTGTATTAGCTGCAGGCGCTGTTGTTCCTCAGAATGCGGAAGCACAGCAAAAGAGTAAGCCGAATATCCTTGTGATTTTTGGTGATGATATAGGGCAATCCAACATTAGTGCTTATAGTCGTGGATTGATGGGTTTCATGACTCCTAATATCGACCGTATCGGTACAGAGGGAGGCGTTTTCATTCAGTATTACGGCCAGCAAAGTTGTACTGCAGGACGCGCTGCCTTTATTACCGGACAATGCCCCTTCCGTACAGGATTGACAAAAGTGGGAATGCCCGGAGCTACGGTCGGTTTGCAGGCTGAAGACCCGACCATTGCCGAATTTTTGAAACCGTTAGGTTACATGTGCGGACAGTTCGGTAAGAATCACTTGGGCGACCGAGATAAATTTTTACCTACAGCTCACGGATTTGACGAATTTTTTGGAAATCTCTATCACTTGAATGCTGAAGAAGAACCGGAAAATCCCGATTATCCTAAAGATCCGGCTTTCAAAAAACAATTCGGCCCTCGTGGCGTACTGCGTTCAACAGCCGACGGTAAAGTAGAAGATACAGGACCTCTTACCAAGAAACGTATGGAAACAGTGGATGAAGAATTTTTGGCTGCCGCCAAAGATTTTATCACTCGTCAGGCAAAAGCTGGCAAGCCTTCTTTCACTTGGTTCAATTCTACCCGCATGCACGTATATACGCACCTGAAACCTGCATCTGACGGTAAAACCGGATTGGGATTGCAAGCCGATGGTATGACGGAACATGATGGCATGGTAGGCGAATTACTGAAATTACTAGATGACTTGGGAATCGCCGACAATACCATCGTGATTTATTCGACTGACAACGGCGCCATGAAAAATCAATGGCCCGACGGTGGAGCTTCTCCTTTCCGTTCCGAAAAAGACACCAACTGGGAAGGCGCCTACCGCGTTCCATGTTTGATTCGCTGGCCGGGACACATCAAACCGGGAAGTAATTTCACCGGGCTGTTCTCTGCTGAAGACTGGCTGACTACTTTAGTCGCTGCCGCAGGAGGAAGTCCAACGTTGAGAGAAGATGCAACAAAAGGCGTAACAGCCGGAAGCAAGACATTCAAAGTCCATTTGGATGGTTACAACCAATTAGATTACCTGACCGGAAAAACCAATCAATCGGCGCGCTCTGAGTTTGTGTACTTCGATGATGATGGAAACTTGGTAGCCTATCGTGATACCCGATTTAAATTCATATTCTCAGCACAATATGCTACAGGAATGGCTGTATGGCGCATGCCGTTGACTACTCTTCGCGCACCGCTCGTAGTAGATATCTTGTCAGACCCGTATGAATATTCCATAGACGGTTCTGCTAATTATGAAGCGTGGATGCTTAAACGTGCATTCCTTGTGTTGCCTGCTGTTCAAAAAGTAGGTCAATATCTGGCTACTTATAAAGAATTTCCTCCCCGTCAAAGACCGGCTTCGTTCTCTATCGACCAGGTATTGGATAAATTGAATGCAGCAATTACAACACATTAATAATTTGCGAATCGAAAAACTTAATTTTCTTTGTGTTTAATATGTGTTTGAGAAACCGCTCTGTAAAGTAACTTATGGAGCGGTTTTTGTTGTTCGCCCAGCATGGGTATATTCTAATGGGTGCAAGTCCCTCGCACGCCCAGATAGTGGGAAGTGTTTAGCCAACGCCAAGGGTGTCCACCGTGAGGTGGAATCCGAAGGAAGGTAGCGGCAAACATCTGGCCTGACG
>JAVBLO010000013.1:0-134048 GCA_031553415.1 Bacteroidales bacterium
CAACAACACCAATACCTGATTGGTTGTTGATTTTCCCGTATAATATCCGGCCGGCACTTGTCCTTTGTAGTTCGGCGGAAGGATAATATGCTTTCCACCTTTGCCTTTATCGGGGCCGGGCATTCCGATATCCATGACCCATAATTGGTTCATATCGTTCACCGCCGACATAATGGGGCCTGCGGGAACTTCCATTACAATGGGGCCATTACTCAGGTCGAGCGGAAGCCCAGCATAACGGGTATCCGAATTAGGTGTAAAAACGATCTGAGCCGGAGCGCCGTCCATGATAGCGAACGTTTGGTTGGGAACACAACCTGCAGTTAAATTTCCATCCCATGTAGCCAGAATAGATACCGTTGGATAAAAAAAGCGATAGGTCTGGATAGCACGGTTCAGGTCGGCTTCATCGTATGCTTTCTGAATGGTTGCATCTGTCGGGTAACCATTTACAAATTCATACACGGATGTTTCGTCCGTTTTTTGTACTGCCGGTTGTTTTTGTTGATTGTTGCAGGATGCCATCAACATAGGAATTGCTAAAAGCAATAATCCTGTTCTGAAATTTTTCATTGTTGTCATACAATTTATTTTTTATATTATTGGAACTTTATATAAACAATTCAATATTTAAAATTGTTTTCTATTGCGTAAAAATTACCTGCAACTGTGCGATGACCATCCATCGTCCTACGCCTCCGGGAGCAACAGTATTATAAAACCCTTGTATGGCAGGGCTGTAGTAAAATTTACCCATTTTAAAGGTTTTCCCCAATCCTCCACCTACAGGGACAGTCCATTTATTGTCCATGTCGGCTAACCAATTGGCGGTAATGGTGGCGTTGCTTTCCATGTACCAGCCTTTTGGGAAATTGTAATAAGCCACGTATTGTGCGCTGAACATGTTTACTTTATTGATACCTGTGCCTCCCAACGACCAGAAGTTCTGTGCCACTACACCTCCTGAGAAAGTGTTTCCGTTATAATAAAGCAAAGCCGCAGGCCCCATGCTCAAACGATTACTGCCCAGTTCGGATGCGGTGCGTGTAGGAATCTGCAGGGTGGGTCCCAAGCCCCAGACCCATGGGCTTTTGGGCGGCGCTGCCGGACGAATGAAAGCATTGAACAGGATGTTTCCCAATCCGGAAACCTTGCTGCCTCCGGGTTGTAAGGCGGGCAACCATTGGTAAGGTATAATGGTATAGGTATTTATCTTCACCTTTCCTAAGGTAAACGGCAGCACGGGCTGAACGGTAAACGAGTTGGCATTACCTTCACCCACCGGAAGTGTGATGTTTTGCAGGAAAACGCTCTTGAATCCGCTCATGGGGTTCTGTTTTTCTTTGGTTACTTCTTCCAGGGAAAGTTCTTTCTTCGAATTTGTATCAAATTCCTGGGCATAGCCTTGAATACAAAGCAAAATGAAGATAGACAGTATGACGAAACATTTAGTTTTCATTTGTTTGTCTTAATTTCATTGTTATATGATTTTAAAGTTCTTATTCGGTCTGATTCCAATTTGAAAATATCCGGTTGATTTCTTTTATCAAAGTTCCACTCCACCTTACTCACAATTTTACCCTATTAAATTTATTATTTCTTTCTGCTTCCTGAAAAATTCGACTCGTTGTATTTCTCCTGCTTTGGAAATCATGGTAGAGTATCTTTTCAATGATTCAATCCAGTTTTTCTGCATTTGGCAAACTTTTGGATTGTTAAAACTGAATACATCAACAAAGTAGGAGTATTGCAGCGAATATTCGAAATCGGGGGATTCGAAATGGGTATAGGACGCATCCAACCTAACATCCAACAAATACATTGAAACTTCCATACAAGAACCGAAAGTCCCGGTTGCTGCAATATTTTCCAAATCAGACAAACCTTCTGACAACTCTTTTTTGAGTTGAGACAACTCTTCTTTAGAAATCAATTTCCTGTAATAAAAATAGTTGATGTCTTCCACTATTGAATGAAATATGTTGCGTTCCAAAATCAAATGGTTTCTTGGGATGGAAAGACATTTATTTAATATATCTTGTTCTTTCTCATGAATGTCAGGAGACATAGTAAAGTCAGAAAACCGAAATTCAGGATTTAATCCAAAAGAGAGATATGCTCTCTTATAATGCCGGAACAAAGCTAACTTTGGATAAAGTAAAATAAAATAATAAGGTAAGTGACCTAATGCACTACGGATGGTAACTTGAGGGTATTTCAACAAATTACTGAGCATCTCTGAAAATGCGCATAGTCTCCTTACATATTCTTCCATATATCTGGATGAAGCATGAAAAGTACTGATATCAGTAAAGGCCCATTTGTTAGTATCCAGAATCATGCTTTCCTCGACAATCTTATCTAATGAAAAACCCAGTCTCCGGGATAATTTTGCGGCTTCTTCAAAAGAAAACATGATATCTCCCCTGAGTCTCCTGTAAGCAGCCTCTTTATTTAATGAAATCACATCTATTAAAACAGATGCCAATGTTTCATTTCTTTGCAAATGCTCTCGCATTACACGAATTAACCTTTCAATTAGATTATTCATAGTTCTATTGATCATAACGCAAATGGAGATTGCCTCAAAAACTATTTAGCCACGCATTACACGCATTAGCACAAATTACTTTATTTTATTTTAATAATCAATAGAATAAGAAAATTGCAATCCTTTAATCCGTGTAATTTGTGGCCTTTTAAGACGACCTTGTTATCCATAAAACAAATCTCATAATTAAATGTTCAAAATAATTGCAATATAATAAAGTGTTTGTTATTATGGTTTTGATCCATTATTAACGATTTATTCAGAATATGCAGAATAAATATCTGTTGTGTTTTCATCCCTGAAGTTTTGGTCTAACGAAAATTTTTCAGATTGATTGTGAAGATCAATTTTATTCAATATAAAACTCTCATTCAAATAGAATTGACTCTTATCTTGAATAATCAACCGGTAAAATCCCGGAAGCCATTCCTTCATCTCCACGATAATGTGTAATGTAGGAACAGTAAAAATGGATAATTCATATACTGCTTCAACATATTGATTGAAGATTCTTATTTCAATATCATCATGACTTTCATCAAAGAATTCTATATCCAAAACATAGTTTTCAATAAATGAAATGTTTATTCTGAAGTATTTACTTTGGTTATTCTCTTTTTGTGTGATACATTGTTGATTTATATTTATCCATTTCTGCTTATTTCTGAATTCTGAATCCTGCTTTCTTTTCGAAACTAAGAGATCAGAAAAAAAATTAATTATTTTATTCTTCATTTTAGTTAATATACTTAAAATAGTTATTTCTATTTTCCTGATGAGGCCTATCATTGTCTAATGACATATCTCTGAGTGTTTTATCTATTCAAAGATTAAAAGGAAGCAATCATTCTTCACCTGTTTTCAACATTGTTAATACGCTGTAATTTTGCAAATTACCCTTTTTATCGTAGGTTTCCGAACGGATAATTCCGGCATTTACAGCATACCATTCGACTCCTTTATATGCTGTCTTTTTTTTATTTTCTGTTATGGTGAAATTAAATGTCACTTTTGCTGCATCAAATGTTCCGGCGGGTGTTGTTATCTTTTCATTTTTCTCATATTGCCGGCCAAACACATCAATGTGTGCAAAAATCTTTTTATCTTTTTTAGATTGGATCGTAAATTTGCCTCCACTCATTTTAAAATCTCCATTGTTATAATCCGAAAAATCATCTCCAAACGAATCCGGATAATCTAAAAAATCGCCTACAAGTTCAGTATCTTTTTCCAACATTTTAATGGCATCAGGAGATAAAATCCTGTTTGACATAGTCATATAAAATGTTCCGTCATCACATCTTGCATTCAAAATTCCACTATCAATCAAACTATCCTTGCTGTTTATTATTGTGAAAACAATTTCTATATTGCTTCCATCTACGGTTTGATACATTTTATTAACCATATAGGTCATTGTACTCAAAAGATTTCCTTTGGCATCATAATTTTTGGTGACCAAAACAGTTCCTTTATCTGAAGGGAAAAAATACATACAGTCGTCTTGTGCCATTAACACAATAGACAAAACAATAAACGTAAATACAAAAAATAACGTTTTCATAACTTTGGGAATTAATTAATTTATTGATTTTATTATTAAGTTGTAATGGTTATCGGTGATTATTTCGAAGGCCTCTGAATTCCCTTCCTTTCTCTTGGAAACGCTGGAAATGCTGCATCTGTATTTGTCCACGTTGACGGGATTCGGCAGATTGATTCAGGTAATTCGTTACATTTGAATGTGACGGAAGCGTTTGAACATTCGAACCGGAAAGTTGGTTCTGGTTTGGAGAGTTTGTCCGCATCCATGTCCCATTCTGGCTTTTACGATAAACATGACCGTCATGTCCGGCGTATATGTTGTTATCCGTATGAGCAACCGTACCATTCCTTCCGTGAGTAACCACTCCCTGGTTCCCCCTGGATGTTTGGTAAACAAATGAAGTTCCGCCGGCAGTAGTTACATGCGCCGATCGCGCCCATTGATATCCGTTGCTTACAGCAGAATGTCCCCATTGGGAATAAGCATTATAACCTTGCGAGGTATGACTGTAAGTTCCTGTCCAGGGGTTGTAGGTATTGGCAGCAGTCCTGCCTCCATACCAACCTTGAACACTTGCCGAACGGCCGTATCTTCCCGTTGCAGGGTTGTACCATGCGGAAGTACCGGCGGCTCCATAAGGTCCGTAAACTGCCCGTCCTCCTACAAAACCGCCCATCCACGGATTGTAAACGACTCCGGCTCCATACGTGCAGGGCCAGGGACGATAAACAGGATAAAATACTCCCGGGGGATAATAAATGTAAGGGGGATAATACCACCCCGTACCGTAAACAATAACAGATTCCATTATTGCTCCTATTGCTACTCCCATCACGAAAACGCCGAAATAACCGCTTGTAGTGCTGCATTCAACCGTTGTTACAGTCGGATTGGTTTGTGTGACATAAATAACATTGTATACCGGAGAACCCGGGGGAATTGTATAGATTACGGAAGGTACGGAATCGGCGGTTTTCCATGGGCCGTTCGGAGAGGTTGATACAAACCATACAGCCTGAAAACAAAGATAATACAGATCCCCCACTTTTATTATCTTATTTTGTGTATTGACGGCATATTCCATTGAGGTGCCCTGAATCGGTTCGAATTTAGGATTCCCGTCATAAACCACTTTTACGCTAGCTTCTGCTTCTGCACGATTTACAACGACTGTAGTTGGTATCTGGGCAAGTATCACAGCATCAGAAGCTTCCACAGTTCCGGGAACAGAAGCCAATACATTGGCTTTAGGCGAATCTTTGGGGATTCTGGCGAAATCAGACGGCAAATCGTTTCCCGCATAACTCCATGGGCCTCCGAATGATTTTGCCCGGAACCATCTTCCTGAGAGGAGGATGTAATATTCGCTCCTGGCCTGTTCAATAAAAATATCGTTATCTGTGTTCGTAACATACAACAAGTCTGTGCCGGGAATTTTGGCATAAAGCGGAGCGCCTTTTGTCAGGATCAATTCGGCCGGGACACTGCTGAAAAAGACAGCCGGAACATCGGTTGCAGCAGGCGGAGGAATAAATTTCTTAACATCATCGAAATTCTGACCGGAGGGTAACGAGAACATATCGCCAGGCAATGACCGGGCTTGAACCCAGGGGCCTTTCAATCCGCCTGCTGTCAGCCACACATCGTTAGCCAACAAAAAATATTGTTTGTCTGATTTATTGTAAAACAAATCCCAATTGGTATTCACGACAAACTCAAGATTGGTATTATCAATGGGAGAAAATACTGGATTCCCGTCCACAATCAATAAAATAGCTTGGCTTGCACTATAAAAAACCGGAGGCGGATCGTTTTTAACTTTTACACCTGTGTTTTTTATCTTTTTTGAATCAAGATCGGCCATGATACGGTCTACAGAAAGACTTTCCGATTCTTTAGGCATCAAGCCGAGAAAAATTTTCTTCATCGATTTTGCACTTTCAGCGTCCAAAGACTGGAATCTCACATCCGTATAATTGATATTATGCAAAAAAGTAGTCCGGATATCCTTATCTGTTTTTGTATCACAAGTGAAGGAGGCCACACCGAGTACTTCTTCTCCGTTTTTCGGAGTGAAACTGAAAGCCATGCGTCCGCTTAACTTTTTATAATTATCCCACTTGTCTATCTGAGGTTGATAGTAAACGATGGTTGCTTGTTGGTCAGAAACCGTACGCGGCCATCCAATATCCTGATTTGCATCATTTTGCGCTCCGAGAAAGAACGTCGAAAAGATGAATATAGTAAGAATTAATACGATTTTCATATATGATTATTTTAAAATTTACGAATATTTAAAGAACCTATTATTTTATTTATTGATTACAAAACTCAAAATGCTTCTCCTATCCTGAAATAAAGACCCCAATCATTTTTGCCAAGCGCAGCATCCACTCCGATATTCATTTTATATCTTGGCAATACCCTGTATCTCAGTCCAATACCTCCTCCTGGTAATAATGGACTTGTATAACCGGGACTATGGGCTATTGCCAACCCGAAGAAGCCCACAGCCCCCCATTTCTTATAAAAGTTCCAGCGGAATTCCGATTGTACGGCATAAATTTGGTTTCCACGAAACTCTCCCTGAGAGTAGCCACGGATATCTTTATTTCCCACATAACTTTGCGCCACAAAAGGCACATCATTCCCAACTGCGGTATTCAATGCCAACCGGGAGGCCAATACCATATCATACCTTAGTGAATGATAATAATTGACAAACAAGCCGAGTTTATTGAATGTACTGTCATTGGAAAGCCATGTCGGAAAATTTTTGTAAAAAAATACAGCCAGCAGCCCTTTCGTTGGAAAATTCTGATCATCTTTCGAATCATACATAATACTGGAACCAATGGCATTTTGATAACTATCTGTGTTTTCCACACTGAATTCAGGATCATCAAAAGTCAAATGAGACTTGTAGTATTGTCCGCTGATTCCTACATAAAACCGGTCATAGACACGCATTGACTGATCAATAAAAAAGATACCTCCATGGGTGTTGTAAGGTATTTTTATCTGATCGGTACCCAATGTTTTGTATGTTTGAAAGTTCGAGTTAAAATAACCGCCAACCAATGTCAGCCGGAACCGGTCGTCTTTGAAAAACATACGGGCATTTGCGAATGCAATCCAATCTTTTTTACTTGTATAATCCCCACTAATCGAAAATTCGGAAGCGGGGGTTTGCATATTTTCCTGATCCAGATAAAGCATCAGCATCACAGTACCACCTCCGCCAAATCCCCTTGAACGGTCGAAACACAAATCAGGAATAGCGGCAACACCTGGTTTTCTATGCGTCTTCAGGGTATCAGTATCTTCTGCATAAACAGTAGAAATAGAAAAAATATACAGACATAACAGGAAAAAACGGTTTTTCAATTGTTTCATATACAGGTCTTTTATATATAAACAGGACTCTAATTTCAATATTATCAAAGGATAAGAGCCTGGCACTGGTTGAAAGCTATCAGGCTCTCCTTGGTGTCAGATCACCTGATAGCCCATCCTACAGAAATTCCAAAGTTTAACGTACGTATGTTTCTATGCTCTGTTTCCCAAAAAGTGTAGGAGTTAAAATTGAGGTTGTAAGCTGCTTTCAAGGTGATTCCAATAGGTTTATTTTTGAACTGGTATCTCAATCCTATTTCGGGAGTCATCAGGAATGCCCACTGGCTGTCATATATTTCTATATCCTGAACCAAAACCTCTTCAGTGATGTAGTTGACACCCAGTCCCAGTCCGGCATAAGGTTCTATCTGTCCATCCGTTTTGAAATGGTAATATCCTCCCACTTGTATGGGAGCTTGCGTGCTGTAGTTATAAGATGCAGCTGTAATTGCCATATCATGTTCCATGTGCCAGGTATGGTGGGACATATTTTCATGATAGGAGTTATATCCGAATTTGAAACCAACGGAAACTGCATCTGTCACAAAGACATTTCCGGAAAAATATCCACCCCGTAAACTTGCTGAGGAAATGTAATCAGAAAAACTTCCGACAGGAATTCCTATTTCCCATCCTACGTTATAATACTGTTTGGTTTGAGCCTGTAAACCGGCAAATATGCTTAGTCCTAACGTAATCAGACATACTATATATTTTTTCATGTTACTGTTTTTTTTATGTTAATACTCATTATTTATTCTGGAAAGGAATTGTTTGTGAAAAACACTCTGAGATAGCGGAGCTTACCTCAGCATCCGTATGATCGCCTGTGACTAATCCTCTGACAATACCTGTCCAAAGTGCCGGCTTCATTATCTCTGATTGGCTCTTCAAATCAAACATGTCCATCGTAACCGTTCCGGCGCTATATCCTCCCACTACTACAGGATAAGGATAGGGATAATAAGGAAAATAACCACAATCCCAGAAATACCAATCGCAATAGTCGTACCACCACCAGGGATAGCTGACTATTACTGTCGTGCTTTCCATCAGCGTGATGATGACACCCAAATCAGCGTTGTTACCTTCTTGGTAAGTATAACCAAGGTCAGCAACATTACTTTTAACATCGTTGTATAATTTTTGAAGTTCCGGGCGGGATGAAGCTTTCACTTTCTGAACACTGTTGTTGTCTATTATCACAATGTCTTCATATACGCTGAATGTACTATAATCCCCAAAATCCGCGGATTCATCATAAACGGTTATGGTAACTAATTGTTCTGTTACATAGTCGTCATAATCCGGATAATTTTCGCAAGAAGCGAAAAATAAAACTGAAAACAGGGTGTATAACCCAAGTTTGATTTTAATGTTCATAAAATTTCATTTTAATTGTTAATAAATTATTTGGTTTCAAACATATCGGCAATCAGGTCGGCAGTTTCATGCATTCTGACCAAATACGAGTAACTATCGTCATCACCATACAATTTGCAGATATAATAATTACGTAATTGTGAACTCAAAGAGTGTGTTAACAAGTAAGATACCTGATGTGAATTGCAAGGAATCATTTTTCCGAGCTGTTGTAACTCGTCAAAAACAGGAATCTTGAGATTAACTTTCATCTCATGCGCAATTAATGAGAATTTGTCTACTTCTGAATTTTTGAATACTTCATTGCCAACTATATATAATAACTGCTGAATATTTGAGCCCCATAATTCGGGAAGATTATTAATATAGGCATGAAGTATTTCCCTCAAAGAATGATTATGGGACATGAGTTTATATCTTTCTATTACAGGCTCTATATTGAGATGAGCTTCTTTCCAGACTTCCAGAATCTCATACATGAGTTCTTTTTTCCCGACATAATGATTGTAAAATGAACTCTCTTTAATTCCTACAGCATTGCATATATCACGAATGGAAGCTCCTGAATATCCATGTTTTGCAAATAGCATTACAGCTTGATCGAATATGGACTGTTTAGTACTCATTTTTGAAACTTTTATTTTTATGATGTTTAAAATTAAACCTTGATAATCCACTATAGGTAAGTGCCTGACGATTTACGTTCTTCATTCTCTGCAAAAAGGAAAAATGACAGACAGAATAAACTGGTTGTTAAAATCAATGTTTTAGTTATAGGTATTTACGTTTTTTCAGAGTAAATTTCCTTATTAAACTGCAAACTAACTAACGTTAGTAATAATAAAACACATTTTTTTTATGCTTGGTTTTTAGTTTTATTGAGAAAGAGATTGATTATTGGCGACTTATTTTTATAATATATAGTGTTTAATGGAAAATAATTTACAATTAATAATATAAATGTGTCATATTTTTATACTAAGGAGGCGAAACTATAACCTCCTGCTCAACCGGTATAGTAATTTGTTCGGGAAAGTAAGAAAAAATCTCCGGGAGAGTTCAGGAAAAGATATGAGTTTGATAAGGTGAGTTGAAATTAAAGCCACGAATTACACGAATTACACTTTTATTTTAGTGTTTATTCGTGCAATTCGTGGCTGAAAAATTAAAAATCGGTGTAATTCGTGCAATCTGCGAGAGGCTATTTTTTCCAGATTTTTTCCATTTCTTCCAATGACTTTCCTTTGGTTTCGGGAACCATTTTCCAAACGAATATAGCCGAAATCACAGACATTAATCCGTAAAATCCATACGTTATTCCATCACTGAACTCCATCATCGGAGGGTAAGTGGAAGAGATGAAATAGTTGGCAGCCCATTGTGCTGCTACTGCAATAGCAACGGCTTGCCCTCGGATTTTGTTGGGGAAAATCTCAGAAATCAACACCCAGCAAATTGGTCCCCATGACATCATAAATGACGCAGTATAGATGATGATGAATACCAAAGTGCTAATTCCTATAATATTATTGAAAGCTAAAGCCGAAATGGCTAACATACCCACTGCCATACCAACCGAACCTGTTATCAACAATGGTTTACGTCCCCATTTGTCGACAGTCATGATGGCTACTACAGTGAATATCACATTTACCAATCCCATGATGATAGTTTGTAACATCGACGCATCTTTGGCAGCTCCCATGCTTTCGAAAATACGGGGAGCATAATATAGTGCCACATTGATTCCTACAAACTGCTGGAATACGGAAAGTAAAATGCCGATAATGATTACTTTCTTTCCATAAGAAAAAATGTTTGCTTTTGTCTTTTCCGAAACAGTATCTTTGATTTCTGATAAAATATTGCTTGCTTTTGTTTTATTTCCGATGATTTTCGTCAAAACATTTAAAGCTTTTTCATCTCTGTCTGTTAAGGCCAGATAACGGGGAGTTTCCGGTACAAAAAGTACCAGTAAACCGAAAAGCCCGGCAGGAATAGCTTCTGAAGCAAACATATATCTCCAACCAATTGCATTAATCCATTCTATACTTTGTCCGCTGGCAATTCCCCAATTTACAAAATAAACTACCAGCATACCGAAAATAATGGCGAACTGGTTGAACGAAACCAAGCGTCCACGGATGTCGGCAGGCGCAATTTCACCGATATACATCGGGCAAACGGCAGATGCCAGCCCAACGCCTATACCACCGATAATGCGGTAAAAATTAAACATCCAGAGTAATCCCATAGAAGGCTCTCCCTTCGTGAAAAATAAAGTTTCGGGATATCCGGAACCCAATGCCGAAATAAAAAAGAGAATGGCTGCAACAAACAGGGAATTTTTACGACCTAACCGATTGGATAATAGTCCCGAAATCGCTCCGCCGATAATACAACCGATTAAGGCGCTCGAAACAGTTGCTCCATGTACAAAGGAACTCAATCCCAAGGGGATAATCAAGAATGCCTGAATGGATTTTTCTGCTCCGGAAATTACAGCAGTGTCATACCCGAAGAGTAAACCTCCAAGGGTAGCCACTAATGTAATCCCGAAAATGTAGCCTGTATTATATTGTTTTCCCATGAATATAAAGTTAAGAATTAAATGTACATATTAACTATTGCTTCGTAAAGCTCCTGCTTGCCGCTGATTTGTTTCGGCTCACCATTTGCTTTGGCATATTTAACCATGTCTTCCAACGACATTTTTCCTTCTTCAAATTCTTTTCCTTTTCCGGAATCGAAAGAAGCATAACGTTCTTTGAACATTTTTGGGTATTGAGATTCGTTGAGGATGGATGCAGCGCTTTCCAATGCACGAGCCATTACATCCATAGCGGCGATATGTGCGATGAAAATATCTTCCAGATCAGTAGAGTTACGGCGTGTTTTGGCATCGAAATTAGTACCTCCGTTACCAAATCCATCATTGCGGATAACCTGTAACATGGCTTGAACCAATTCAAATTGGTCGATGGGGAACTGGTCTGTATCCCATCCGTTTTGGTAGTCACCACGGTTGGCATCAATTGAACCCAACATACCGTTATCAACGGCAACAGCTAATTCGTGTTCGAAAGTATGACCGGCCAACGTGGCGTGATTTACTTCAATATTTAATTTAAAGTCTTTGTCTAAACCATGAGCTTTCAGGAAGCCGATAACTGTTTCTGCATCTACATCATATTGATGTTTTGTTGGTTCCATTGGTTTAGGTTCAATCAGGAATGTCCCTTTGAAACCTTTTCCGCGGGCGTAATCACGGGCAGCAGTTAACATTTTAGCCAAATGTTCTTTTTCACGTTTCTGGTCGGTATTCAATAAAGAAGAATAACCTTCGCGTCCGCCCCAGAATACATAGTTTGTGCCGCCTAATTCAATGGTTGCATCAATAGCGTTTTTGATTTGAACAGCTGCACGGGCAACCACATCGAAATTAGGATTGGTAGCAGCTCCGTTCATATAACGTTCATGGCTGAATACATTGGCAGTACCCCATAATAATTTGATACCTGTTTCAGCTTGTCTTTTCTTGGCATAAGCCACAATTTCCTTCAAATCAGCTTCGTATTGTTCGATAGAACCGGCTTCTTCAACCAAATCCACGTCGTGGAAGCAATAATATTCAATTCCTATTTTTTGCATGAATTCGAATCCTGCATCTAATTTATCTTTAGCAGCCTGTATTCTGTCGGCGCTCGTTTTCCATGGAAAATGTTTGGTTCCGCCACCGAATGGGTCTCCTCCGTCGGCGCAAAGTGTGTGCCACCAAGCCATGGAGAATTTCAACCAGTCTTTCATTTTTTTACCATTTACCACTTTTCCCGGATCATAATAACGGAATGCCAGCGGGTTACGGCTTCCTTTACCTTCAAATTTGATTTTCCCTATTCCGGGGAAGAATTCTTTTGTGCTCATAATTTTAATTTTTTTATTGTTAGTAATGATGAATATTATTTATGTAAAAATGATTTCCAACGATTATATGCATCTTGGTATTGTACTACCTTATCTATTTCCGGTTCAATTACCGCTAATTTTCCAAGTGAAGCGAAGGCTTCTTTGTTTGAAGCATAGATGCCGGCACCGATTCCGGCTCCTTTTGCGGCTCCGGCAGCTCCATCCGTATCGTATAATTCAATTGTTGCTCCGCTGATGCTTGCCAATGTTTGGCGGAAAATGGGGCTCAGGAACATATTGGCATTTCCGGCGCGAACAACCTTAATATCCATGCCCATTCCGGACATAATTTCCATACCATATTGGAAAGAAAATACAATACCTTCCTGTGCCGCGCGGATAACATCGGCTTTGTGATGTGTGTTGAAATTGATACCATGAATAGAGCAACTGACTTCTTTATTTTCTAATATGCGCTCAGCCCCGTTTCCGAAAGGAATAATAGAGATTCCTTTAGAACCTACCGGAGATTGGCTGGCCAATGTATTCATATCATTGTAACTGATATTTTCAGGAGCCACATTTTTCTTAATCCATGAATTCAAAATACCTGTTCCGTTGATACATAAAAGTACTCCCAGACGGGTCAAACCCCCAACCCCCTGAAGGGAGCTTTTAGCGAAGTTATCCTGATTGATTATGTTATGATTAACATGGGCGAATGTATTTACACGCGATTGAGGGTCATAATTAACTTCTCCCAAAACACCATATACTACTCCTGATGTTCCGGCTGTAGATGCGATTTCTCCGGGATTGAATACATTTAATGATAGTGCATTATTGGGTTGGTCGCCGGCACGGTAAGTAACCGGAGTGCCTGCCTTTAACCCGAGTTCTCTGGCTGCTTCGGCAGAAACCATGCCTTGTATGCCGAAAGTAGGTTTGATTTCCGGGATAAAACTCTTACTGAAACCGAAATAATTCAACACATCATCGGATAGTTTATTCTCCTTGAAATCCCAGAAAATACCTTCTGACAAACCTTCAACAGTTGTAACAATATCACCGGTCAGTTTCATCCCGATATAATCGCCGGGCAACATCAATTTATCAATTTGTTCATAAATTCTTGGTTCGTTTTCTTTTACCCAAGCTAATTTTGCTGCAGTAAAATTTCCGGGAGAATTTAATAGATGTGACAAACATTTTTCTTTGCCTATGGCATTGAATGCTTTTTCTCCGTATGGAACCGCACGGCTGTCGCACCAGATGATGGAAGGCCTCAATACCTTTTGGTTTTTGTCGACCAAAACCAATCCATGCATTTGCCATGAAATACCGATGGCGATGATTTCTTCACTTGTTACACCCGATTTTTTCAATACAGACTCGTTGGCCAATTTCAAATTCGCCCACCACGATTCGGGGCCTTGTTCCGCCCAGCCTGCTTTTTCGGCATGGATTGTCATTTCTACTTTCGGAAAAAAGTCCGAAACAATTATTTTACCAGTGGAAGCTTCTACTAAACAAGCTTTTACAGAAGAACTCCCTACGTCAAATCCTAATAGATACATATTCTAAATTTTTTGGTGCACCTTTTAACTTTTATTCGATTGATGACATTCTTTTTTTATACAAAACTTTATCAAACTTGTAAAAACGGGCGGCGCGGTGCGAAACGCCGGATTCCCATTCTTCTGTTGGAACGATATAGTCCATTCCCGCTATTTTTTTATGGAAATTCCGCACATCATAATTTTTGCGGTAAACAGCTTCGTATAAGTGGCGTAATTGTGTCGCAGTGAACTTCGAAGGTAACAGTTCAAAAACGACAGCAGGTTCGTATTCCAGCCAGCGGCATATTTCTTTTAATGATTCTTCTACAATTTGGTTATGGTCGAATGGCATTTTGGGTAATTTGTCGACCGGACACCACTTCACTGTTTTGTATTTGGATACAACATTCAGTTTCCGGTCAATTTTACAAAGGGATAGATACGAAATGGTGATAAGCCTGTCTATTTTGTTGTTGTAGGCAAACTCCAGCCATTTAATATCGTCAGGGTTGGCAGTTCTTTGTGGAGAAGTAAAACTTTTGAATTGTCTCAGAGTCATTTTATTGATTCCGGTCAGTTCTTTGAGCACCCGGTGTGCAGCTATGTTAGCATCTTCTTCCTGATAAATCAGGCTTCCCGGGAGTTTTAAGTCCAATCCTTCCTCTTTTTCGGCAGTACGCTTTACGAGTAATACGTTTAAAGATTGGCCGTCAAAACCAAAGACAACGCAGTCTACAGAAACATATGTGCGTATGAATTGTGTTTTCATGTTGATATTTGCATCCATTTTTCCGGTATCAGATGATGCAAATCTAATGTATTATTTTATTCAATCAAAATAAAATTTCATAAAATAATTTTGTAATATGCTGTAAAATAGACATTTATATAACTTGCTAAATACAATAAGTATTGGTTGGTTACTGTACTGAAAACGGTATTGAATAAGCAACTTATGTCTAAATTTTTCTTGTTCAATGCTGTTTATATTTTACACTAAGCGTTTGTTTTGTATTTGGATTTTTTAACAAAAAAGAGGTTGTCTCAAAAGTAAGCTGTGTGCTATTAGCTTACTTTTGAGACAACCTCTTTAAATAAATGTTAAAGTAAGTACTTGTTTTTCAGTTATTTCAGGATAATCTTTCCTGTCTTGCTTTCTCCTGTTTTCAATTTGGCACTAACGATATAGACTCCTGCCGGAACCATCAGGTCTTCAGTAAACAGGTTACTGTCGACCGAAAAATCCGAGTGAACCGTCAGACCTTGCACATTGGTTACCTGAATTTCAGAGATGATCCCGTTCGATTCAACATGAAGCACACGGCCTGTCGCATAGATATTGACATTATTGACTTTTTGTTCGTCAATTCCCGATGCTGCACGCTTGATAACCAATTCGAAACGGTCTGACAAGTCGCCTGCAGGATTGGTAAAGACATATTTGTTATTTTGTAACAAATCGGTATATTCGTTGGATACATTTAGTTTATCCCTCAGACGGATTGATTCCAAAGGCAGGTTTTCGATGTTCTCGAATGCCAGTTCGAATTCGCCTGTCGACTTAGTGAAAATTCCCAATGGGATACGAACTTCTTCAGATTCAGATACAAACTGGATCGCGTTCCTGGATTGTTTTGCATCTAAAGAATAAATCTGTGGGATCGCCGGATTGTCAGTCGAAAACAAACGCTCAATGTTGGATACCGGTTCGTTGAATGATAACAACACGCGGCTGCTTCCGGTTGAATTCTTAGCTGTAATTTTCAATATACCATTGCTTCCTGAAGCTGATTTCAATTGGTGAGATTCGTTCATACCTCTAAGTACTGAAAATTCTTTTTTGAATATCAACTTACTGGTATTTCCTCCCAATATCGCAGGTTTAATGAAAAACGCCTGCAATGGAGCAATTAATGGATATTCTCCTGCGATTGGATGATATGGTTCATACACTCCGTTTTCATACAACAGATAATGATTGTCTAACAAGGAACTGTTTTCCAACAAAAATTGTTTGAAATCGAAACTGGAGATGAATGGATTGGCAACCATTACATAGCTTGCAGAACCATTTTCAACGGTTACGGGAACATCTATACCAAAATTATTATCCGGTGTGTCATCTGCTTTTTCGAAAATGAAACGATAAGATTTATAATCCCTTGCTGTGTAATCAAACATGCCCGGTTCCAAAGGTAATCCTTCACTGTCATACCAATAGTATCCGAATCGGCTGCCTTCAGCAGTTTTTGTATGGAGTCTGTGATATCCGTTAGGATCAGCATCTTCGAAATAAGGAATTTTGAAAATACCTTTCAAACCATTTAAGTTTTTGTGATCACCTTCTCCCAGTACACCTTCATTCATCGGTTCGGCATACAAACTGATTGCATAATTCAAATTCTTGTCGATATCTATAGCCATTTTATTTTCAGGCGAATACCATGTTCCTTCATATACATTACCAGCTTGATTTCTCAATGATTTGAAGCCCATTTGCCACATGTTCGGGAAACCACCGACAGAGAAGTCGCCTGTTACAATATTCTTCAATGGTGCTGAAAGGGTGTACCAGCGACCACGTTTCATCGGAGCGGCTGAATGAGAAGCATCACCGTTAAGTACAGTACCATTTACTGTATTGCTTGCAAAATGTCCGAAGTTGTAATGTACGAATGCATAGTGGTAGCTCAATTCATGAGGTTTAGCAACTTCACCACCAAAATGGTAAGTAATATCATGACATTCCGGGTTTCCATACACACTTGTTCTTCCTGTATTGGTTTCATCCAATGAAGGATAACTCACCGCATTACCCGGTATATGTACGTCTGTACATGCACGAGGAACTGTGTATATAAAACTTTTACCAAAAGCATCCAACAACGGATTTCCACTTATATTCACCCAGTTGGCAGGATTGTTCCAGTTATGGTCGATAGCGTTTTGTTTCCAATACATTAATCCCGGAACAAGGTGTACATCTACCTGATAACGAGAGAAAGTCATTGTATTGCCATTTTCTGTATAAGCAGGTTCTACAAACCATGATTCTACAGCATTCAAACCATTTTTAGTAACAGTTAGGCTATTTGTATTGCTCAAAATTGTTCCTCCTGTAGATTGCCTGAACCATCTGAAAGTTACATTCGGGATATTATATACCGACATAACCACATTGTCGTTCGGACAAGAAAGGTAAACCGGAGCTTCTGGTTTCAAGACGATTACATGAACTGTCGCATTATCTGAACCTTCAGGAGTTGTCAAAGTGTAATCGAATTTATCGACACCCGTCCAATCAGGATCGTTCGGAGTATAAGTAATCGTATTATCTGAATTTACTTTAATATCTCCATGTCCCGGGTATCCGGATTCTCCTGAATTAGGAATTGTAACAACTACATTAGGATCGTTCGGAGTTCTTCCTCCCAAGTCATCATTATCCAATACAGGAATTATAACCGGAGTTTTGCTATCGGTAACAGTATGATCGTCTATTGCATCCAATACACCATCAGAGATAGTTACATGAACAATTGCAGGAGTCCAGTAATAACCGCCGTTTCCGTTCGGTACACTAACCCAATAGCTGAATTCATCATTACCCACATAGCCGGAATTAGGTGTATAAGTAATTGTCAAATCATCATTTACTACCACAGTTCCATGTAATGGTTTGATATTCCTTGAATCGGTAGGATCGTTCGGATTTTCAAACACAACTACTTCATGTGGAGTCAATCCTGCCAACAGGTCATTGTTCAATTCTTTGACTTTAACCGGAACATTTTTAGAAGTATAAACATAATCATCAACCGCTTTGATTACATATATAATCACATCGGCTGTAGAAGTGATATATGTTCCCGGGTTTTCGGGATCTTCCACCCGGATGGTGTAAGTGAACTTGTCATTGCCTGTCCATCCTGCAGTTGGAGTATAGATAATCTTTCCATCAACAACCTGTATAGTTCCGTTGGTAGGATAGCCTGTGTTGCCCGGATTAGGGATGATAATTGTAACCGGTTGGTTTTTATATTCTCCCAGGTCATCATTATTCAATACATTGATAGTCACAGAAGGTTTATCTGTTACCATGACATCGTCAACTGCCAGGATAGAACCTGGGAATGCCAGCGGACGGGCAATATCAGAGTTACAGATTTCCTGTACCGGAGCATTGTTATCCAATTCTTTTGCATTATCATTTACACGGATAATAATGGTTTCGATTGAACCAAATGATGCAATATTTGGAATCGTGAAGCTGAATGTCGCATCAGCACCTATTGCCAACGGATTATTGTATTTACCGGTGTAGATGGCATTTCCTCCGCTCACACTGTTTTTATAAACAGAGATATAGATGGGTGCAACGAAAGATGCGTCGCCACTGTTGGTAAATGTTCCTTCCACTTTCAAATCAGCACGACTGTTGACAAGTGCAACATTTGCAGATTTCCAGGTAACTTCCGGTAATAACCATAACGGACAACCGTATTTGTTCAATAAACCTTGTTGAACCAGGAATCCATTGTAAGGTTGCACTTCTCCGCAAGTTCCTCCGTTAAATATCCTTGCCGGATTTATCTGGAATTGGGGAATAGTCAAGTCTTTATTGACATTGACAACATTGTAACTGTATTGGTTCCATACAGGACGGGCAGGCGCCCAAGGATTGCTGCCACCTCCATAAATCCGTATTTTTCCTATATCAGAGAACGGACTGAAGTTTGTCGGCGTTCTTTCTAATTCATTATAATCCGACACGGTAATGATATGGGCATGACCATCATTGAATATGTCGGCAATGACAGGATATTCTATACCTGTCGCACTGTAACAAGGTGTTGAATAAAGCACAGTAGGTGTACTGGTACTACCGTCAAAAATATCCAATGAATTTTCATCACGGTAGACAATTTCCATTTTACCATCCCGGTTAAAATCAAACAGGCTCATACCTGTAGCACCCGATTGGTCTTTGTGGTTTATATTCCACAAAGAAGTAAATGCTGTTGCAGGGTTAGCTCCACCATTGTAGCGGCGGGCACGGAATCCGTTTTGCACATCCGGATCTCCGTTAGCAGTAAGCGTTACGATTTCTGCTTTTCTGTCTCCATTAATATCGCCTACAAAAGGTACTCCAAACATGGAATTTCTTTCTTTTTCCTGTGCCAATATTTTAGGTACATCCGTGTGCGGTGTCCATAAATACAACCACGAATCTTCAAAAGAATAAGCATTGGTTCCTGTTCTTGGTTTCATGGAGCGAACCAGTACTTCCATCTTACTATCATTGTCAAAATCGGCAACCACAGTAAATCCATCACCGCATCCTGTGGCCGGAGGAGTAACGGTTTTCGCTACCGTCATGGTTCCGCTGTTGGCTGCACGTGAAGAGTTCAACTGTACATCATAAATTTGGTTACCGGCAATCAACGAAAGGTATCCTAAACCAAAGATATCGGCTGCCTGCGGTACCGCTGTAAGATCGGCATCGCCCATAGGCTGCATAGCGCCTTTATTATTGCTGCCTCCATCACAAAGCTTAGCTCCGGTAGCCGCATCGTATATAATATTACCTACAAATACTTCGCTCCAACCATCGTGATTGAAATCGGCAACATTTGCCATACCGGTAACAGAACAGTCGGCGCTCCAGTAAGGCGTTGCAGAATGCAAAGGATCATAGGCATACAGTTTGTCAGCGCGGATTATGGTAGTCCCTAAATTCGCAACCTCTTTGCCTCCTTGCACAAAAAGCAAGGTAGTGTCTTTGTCTGCTCCTATTTTTACTTTGGCAATAGCTATACCTTCCATAGCTAAGCGATTGCTGCCAGGTAATGTTATCTTAGTAATGCTGGTAAATGTTGGACCCCAAAATATTTTAACCGGATAGGGCCACTCGTTCCCAACGCCTGCAATATCAGGATTTCCGTCGTTATTCAAATCACCCACTACTATCGGAATATGAGGCATTAGATTATTATTGGCAGCTTTTCCACTACCTATTTCCATTTCTTTTACGATCGACCAATCAAATGCGGTCGGTGTACCCAAACAATCGGCAATAACGATATTATCAGGACATTCGGTTACCTCTATTCTCACTGAAAATGGATAAGTTGTTCCATTGCAAACAACAGAAGAATTAACAATGTCAAATCCGGTAAAGCCTTGTTTATAAGAATATACCAATTTTTTATCATCGTTGAATGAAACGGCTGCACCTTCAGAAGAAGTTGCGCTCAAATCGGATGCTTTCAAATCATTAACAGAGCATGTTCCGAATGATTTTCCGGCAAGCGCGTCAATAACAGTTGAAGGTAAGCAGGTTAATACTTGTATTGTTTTAGGATTAGAGAAATCCAATGTTTTATCTCCCGGAGTATTACACAATGTTTGTGTTGCCGCATTTGAATCCAAGCCTTTGGTATTATCATTCAAACGGATAATAAGATGCTCGATAGAAGTGTCAAAATTAATAACAGGAATAATGAAACCTTTTTCCTTTCCTACCAATACATCTTCGTTCAATTTGTAAGTAACAAGAGCATTAGCTGTACTTACACTATTTTTGTAAACCGTAATATATAAAGGAGCTTTGATACCTACTTTTCCGGAAGCAACAATTGTTCCGCTTATTTCCAATGAAGTTCCGTTCATATTTCCGGTCGGATCACCTACCCATTCCAAAGTTGGCAACGCCCACATAGGACAACCATTTTCTTTCAACAAAGTTTGTTGTTGTAAAAATGCATTGTAAGGACGTTTTGAACAATTGCTGTTTTCAAATATGGTTGCCGGATTGGCTTGAACTTTAGGAATAGTCAAATCATTATTGACATTCACCGCATTATAAGCCCATTGGTTCCATACTTTACGTGAAGGAGCCCATGGTTTTCCGGGTACATGCTCATATACATATACAGAACCTTTTCCTGCTGAAGCATCAGTAGTGTTTGCGCTGCCAAATACCACAATATTGGCGCGTCCGTCTCCGGTAACATCGGCAACAACAGGATATTCGTTTTGGGTATCTGAAAAACAAACAGCATCTGTTTTGCCTGCAATTAAATCTACAGGAGTAGAAGTACTACCATCAATAACCTTTAATCTGTTCTGATCTCGATAAACCAATTTCATTTTTCCATCATGGTTGAAATCGAACATGGTTAAAGCGGTAGAACCGGAAGCGTCGGTAGACGTCATATTCCAAAACTGTTCCAATTTGTTTGTTGATTGATTGTACTTGTAAGCGTACACTTTACTTGGTGTTGTAAGACAGATTTCAGGCTTACCGTCACCATCAATATCTCCGATAAAAGGAATGGAAGGACCATTTCCATAGAAAAGAGTATTTCCTGTAGTAACCAAAACCGGGTTGCCAAACAATTCTCCTGTTTTACCATTCCATGCATATAAGACCGCATTTCCTTTGGTTGTCAGGGGAGTTCCGGAAGGAGCAGCCGTATGGCGGGTTACGATAACATCCAAATATCCATCACCATTGATATCTGCTATGGCAGTAGCGCCGTCACCAACATTTGTCGCGGTTGCGGCAGTTTTCGAAAGTAATTTGCTGTTGTCTGTAGTACTATTGGAATTAGCTTTGATGTCAAGTTTGTAAATATGGTTACCTGCCACAAATTCCAATTTTCCGTCATTATCCATATCTGCTACAGACGGGAATTGACTTACATGTTGATTGGTAATTGTATGTCCGGCTCCATAGCCATAACCATCGTTTGTGCCTGTACCATGAATATTCATGTCGAGTAACAGATTACCTGTTTTTGCATTGAAAATCCTGTCATTTACCACTATTTCCGGTGTTCCATCTGCATTAACGTCAGCGATCAGAATGTTACAACCTGTACGGTTAGCTAACGCATACGCCTGATCAGAAATCCACTCCCTGTTACCTGATTCTATATCATAGCAAACCAAACGACCTTCGGTTGCAGTATATCTTGAATCTCCGGCTCCGGCAATGAATAACTTAACTTTGCCGTCAATATTAGCGATAGCGCGGGTTCCTGTCATAGCCCGGAATGTTACACCTTTTGTAAAATCAGAAGTAGAAGAGAAATCCATTATTTTCTTCAACTCTCCTGTGGCTCCCTTAAAGATGTGTATTTTATTGCAAACCCAGGATGTTCCGCTTTGTACCGAACCTGCAGCCAAAATTTCAACTTCTCCGTCACCATCAACATCTCCTACCAAAGGAACATCCATTTCATGGATATAATCGACATAAGTACCTGTAGTTCCGGCAAGGATATTTTTATATCGTAATTGTATGTCAAATCCGGTAGAAGGAGTTCCTTCACAGTCATCATCTACTATATTATCAGGATTGTTCCTTATTGTAACATATATCCATGCGGTAGAATTTCTTCCATTACCGTTGATTTGGTATTGGATAGAGTCGCGTCCGGCAAAATCAGTGGCAGGAGTATATACAAAGTTTTTACCATCCATACTTACTGAAGCTCCGGTAACAGAAGGACCTTGCAGTTGAGTGACCGTAATGTCGTTTACAGTAATACCGGAACCCCAAGTGTCATTGGCTAATTCGTCGATAGTTACCGGTGTATTCATTGGGGTAACAGCATAGTCATTGACTGCACCGATTGCAAAACAATCCGTGATGTTTACAGTAACAGCTTCATCGCATACGCCACGGGTTGCAGTATAAACGCCTTCATCGAGCCGGCTGACATTGCTGATTGTTAATGTTTGCCCGGTTTGCCCTGTAATTTCCAGTCCATCCTTTTTCCAAATGTATGTTCCCGGAACACTTGCAGTAATTGTAAGTGTATTTCCTAAGCACAGGTTTTGTGTAGCTGCACCTAAATTGAATGAAGGAACTACATTAATGGTTACCTGGTCTGTCAAATCAGCATAGCAATCAACTGTAGAGGTAACATGGATTGTATAAACTCCGTTCATAGCTGCTGTCGCGTTCGGGATAGTTAATGTTTGCCCGCTCACTTTTGTTCCATCCGGTTTAGTCCATTCGTAGGTTACAGTACCGGGAACAGCGATTGCACTCAAACTGATAGTACTTCCTGAGCAAATATCCAATTTTTCAGCTACCGTTAAGAGTCCCATGTTCTGAACATCTTGCATAGTTATATTAGCTATGATACTTACATTACACTCTGTATCGGTTATCTTGATCCTGAAATTATCGTTCAGATTACCAAATCCGACAAAACGAGCTTCTGTTCCATCTGTTTTAGTTTGTGCTGCAGGTGCTCCAGACAATGGGTTTCCGCTTGCGTTTACAAATTCATATTTATATTTACCCGAACCGTTTTTGGCTTTGAGGGCTATATTGGCTGTTGTTATATCGCCCGGACACACAAATCCATAGGCATAATCCAATGCTATCGGGTTTGGAGTATAGGTAATTGTAAAGTAACTGCCATAAAGACAATCTCCACTGGCTTCTTGTTGCGCCTGAAATTTATAAGTACCCGCTTTGGTAAGGATAATAGAGGTGTTTGCTGCAAAAACCACAATATTAGCTCCGTTTACAGGATTGATAATAGCCCCGGATATGGGCAATCCATTGGCATTCTTTACTACATCGGGTCCATCCACTAAGCGATAATACATAGGAAGGGTTTCAGGAACTTGAACAGGCGCTCCATCACTCCAGGTCCACTCATCATTTGCATTTACGTTATACTCTAAGTTTGACTGGCGAGTAATTTTATCGTCTCCGAAAGTTACTTTTAAACCGGCGCATACTTGCTGCGTAGTATAAGGATTCTGGACAATTTGAGGGTTTTTCAGGATAATAGTAACCGTTTGTGTTGCCTGACAAGGTCCTGCAACTTCAAATACATAAGCGCCTTCGGGTGCGCCTACAACTGCTTTTATGTTGCCTATATCATCTATTTCTTTCCAACCAAACACATCAAATATAGACCAATTGTTTGACGTAGTGTAAGTCTGATTTTTCTTTGAAGCAAGTAGGGTTGGTAAAGTGCCTGAAGGCCAGCCAATAAACTTGATGGTAGTTCCTTTCTGTAAAACATTTACATCAAGACCTGTATCCCATTCTCCATGATGGTCTGCCACACCTATATACATCCGGCTTGCATTGTAAGTGCATCGGGTGGCGGTAGCATTTCCTATAAAATGTTTCTCGGAAACAGGACTAACCGGGACATAAATACCTGCCACACCATTCTCTCCTTCCCATTGATGAGAGGAATTTGTTCCGGGTAAACCTGAAGGGGGACCGTCCATGCCTTTCAAAACCTCTCCGCTCGCATCAACTATACGTATGTAATAGCGATTGCCTCCGGTAATACCGGTTATAATAACATCGCTGAGTTGATCACGGTCAGCTATATTACCTTGGTAAAATACCAAATTATTTTGCCCCACTGTGGTGGGCGTAGTTGAACTGACTGCCGCTGCTGCTGTTGCATTGTCAAATACATACATTTTTAGCGGAAAACACATGATGGAGTGTTCCCATCCTCCTGTGCTAAAGTCTATACCAACAATTTTGCAGGCATTGGCTCCGGTACCTAATTTCCAGTCGAATGTAAAATAAGGACTATAAAAGTTAATCTTTTGTGTTTTGGTACAAGTTGATGATTTTACTCTTACATGTAAGTAAAATGCTTTCACTCCTGCATCACGGGCTGCTTTGTAACTATCATAAGGCAAGATGTATTTAAAGTCTCCATCCGCATCTTGCAAGGTTGAGGGATTTTTCCATTCGGAAGAACCTGAAGCAGGCGCGGTTGAGGAAGTGGTTATTGCCACTTCGTAATATTCTGAAAAATGATTATTCCAGAAATAAGCCAAAGATGGGTTTTCGTTTGCATCGATCACCAACGGTGCGCCGAATGCCACTTCATTGCAACTTCCGGGAAAAACTTTTTTAGTTGCTTCGGTATTGTAGGTTATACTTCCCGGAAAATTTGAGCTAAGCGCCCCAACTGTGAAGCTTTGAGTAGCGGTTCCGTTGCAGGCATCGGTAATTGTCATCGTATAGGATCCGGAAGCTAAGCCTGTGACACTAAAATCTTCATTCGGATTATTGACCGTTTTAGTGGTAACTGTTGTGCTGCCTTTTTTTACTTCCACGCTATAAGGTGCACGTCCGTTAGCGATTTGCGCATTGTAAACTCCTGAAGGAGAACAAGGTAATGTATTTGCAATGCCTTTATCTACAATGTTCATTCCTTTATACTCTCCATAAGTGGGATGTCCGGCTACAGATACACTTGCTAAAGAGAAATTAATAGTGCCCGAACAGGTAGCTTCCATATCTACACGGAAAGTTCCGAACGGAACATTATTGATTGTAAACTGATCGTTACTCCACGAAACGTTTGTAGTATTCACTACAGTTGAACCATCCGAAACTTTTACCAATTTGTACTTTACATTGGTAAGTCCGCCTAATCCGGCACCGGTGGCAGTGCCGCCTTTCGTGAGTTGCAAAGTTATACTTCCCGAATTGGCACACAATGAAGGAGTGGTTGCTGTGGATTTCAAACCAAATCCCGTGCATTGAGCAAATGCTTCGGGGGAGGCAAAACTCATCATTGTTGTCAAAATAATACCTATTAACAGGTGTAATCGTTTTCTTTTTACTGTATCTTCTTTCCTCTTCTTTAAAAATATTTTCCCAAAAACAAAACCGAGTGCGCAAATGGATAAGAACCAAATGCCGTCACTTACAGGTAATCCGCCAATGGGTTGTCCTCCATTGATAGGGGCTTTTGAAGGAGATTGCAGTTTGCTGTTGCCAAAAGGTTTGAATGAGTCATCTTGTTGCGGCTGCCTGAATTCTTCGAACGATTGTTGAGCCGGGTTTGACGGCTCCATCAAGTCTATTTGTTGAGCAAAGACACCGGGTATAGTAAAAAGGAGCAGGAACAGGAGTAGTGCCCAGTTCTGCATACCACCCGGATTAAAAAATCGAGTTGTAGTCATAAGTGTCATCAATTAAAATTATTGTTTATAGTAGTGTGTTAATTATTCATTATTAAATCCTTTGAAATTCCCTCCGTCCTGACACACAACACGTCTTTTATATTTACATTGGGGGCTGGATAAAATCCGGGACCAAATGACTTTTTTCACAAAAAGCCCTCCGCCTATGTTTTCACAAACAACAGGGGACGTAGAATTAATAAGGACTCGGGGAAATTCCAAAGGAAACATGTCATCAGTTAACAAATAACAAATGACGGGTGACAAGTTATTTGCCATTCGCCTTATATTGTTACCCGTTTTATTGTATTCAATTACTTGAACGTGTGTCATCTTCTGCTCTTAGTTGTGTATGTGTCAGTTTGTCTGAATGTGTGTCATCCGCATGTATAGCTTGTTTCCGTATTCTTTTGAAGCTAATCTTGCTTGCAGAGTAAGTTGAATGAATATTAGGATTTTCTATTCTTTTTTATAGTCAGTAAGATAGAAATTGAAATTTAGAGATGGATTTTGTTTTATTGAACATTTGTCGAACAATTAACCTGCCGGAGAGTATTCAATCCGGGAAGTTGTGATATGTAAATTGGCTACTGAGGCTTGTTTGTAGTAAATAGAGACAGCATTATCTGGTATTTTAGATGAGCATTATGCAGAACAAAGCAATTGCAAATAGCTGTTTTTTAGCAAATAACGAATATGAATCAGGATAAAAAATTCAGAAAGAATCAAAGGAAATTAATAGGTGGAGTACTGGAATATTTTTTTTAGAGTGTTAAAATTACTTTTTTCATAGATCATGGAAGTGAAAAATAAGAAGCCGGGAATGACTTGGATGCTAAAAATAGGATAAATATATTCAACTTATTATAAATCAGGATGAAAGTTGTGTTTTATGCATTTGACAGGAATAAGGGTTAGATGTATGATAATTTACACCAAGCCGGGATAATTTGTTTTTTCGAAAAAAACAATGGCGTGGTGTGTCCGGAAAAATTTGGATAATGAAATAATAGGCCTTTAATAATTAATGTTTTAACAGATATTTATAAAATATTAACATGAATAAATTGTTTTGGCGCGATATTTTATGCTAACTTTGTGCCTGTTATTCATAGTATTGCTTACTCTGCAAGCAAGATTTTCTTTTCTTCTCAATGTGAATTTTTTATAAAATATTCTACCGATTTGACTTATGGTTCAGGCCTTGGAGATGCAGTTCTGGATGGTTGTTTTATAAAATGTAACAATATTTTGTGATTGGCCCGTCCCACTTCTGTATTATCCACTTGAGCTATGTAAATGCTTGTTGTTTTCTCTGATTCATGTCCCATTCCCTGGCTGATGACTGGCAACGGTATCCCTTCGCGCGAAGCGATGGTCGCCCATGAATGTCTCGACACATAACTCGTGAGTTTCTCCCTGATGCCTGCCATTTCGGCGAGTTTCTTCAAATGACGGTTGTGTGCCGAAAGCGCCACTTTGGTTTTGCGGTGACGAGTAACCGGATCATCTTCTTCAGAAAGAGTAGGAAAAATATATCCTGAACTTCCGGATTTGTACTTGATGATTATTTGCCGGATACAATCTTCGAGTTTGATAACAATTAGCTGTCCTGTTTTTTTGCGATAGTAGCGGATGTATCCGTCAGTAATGTTTTCCTCTTTCAAATTGATTATGTCAATGAACGACATTCCTTGTGCGAAGAAAGAAAATATGAATAAATCACGGGAAAATTCCAATGGGTTTATAAGGTTTTTAAAACTTTGTTCTTTGTTAGTTTTGGTTCCTGTAATTTCTTCTAAATTCAAAGAATAAATTTTTTGTATGGCCGGGATATTAATTGCCCGTTTTTGTGTAGAAGCGTTTCCTGTGAATACATTGGAAAAAGGATAGTCTTTTTTATCAGGAATGAGTTTTTCGCGTACGGCAGCATTGTACAATGCGCGCAGAGTGCGCATATAGCTCGATACTGTATTGGGTTTGAGTTTGTTGCTTCGCAGGTGACGTTCATAACTTTCAATAAGAGCCGGCGTGATTTTGTCTATATGCAGGTCTTTCCCTCCAAGGAATTTCAGGAAACTGTTAGCTGTATATTTGTAAATATCCGCAGTTCCGGTACTTCCGACTTCTCGTAATATATCTACCTTTTTATATATATAAGCCACAAACAGGAGACTCTGTGGCTTATCCCGGAAATGCTGGATTATATCTGAAGCTGAAAAACTGACACCATCTGCATGCAGATTTTCAATTGTCCTGCGCATTTCCCTTACTTCCCGGTTCAGTTGCCTGCGCATAGAAATCAGTTCTTTGCGGCGTTTGGTTCCGATACTTTCATTGATCAATATCTCTTGTTTTTTTTCATCCCATTCTTCTGTGGCTAATTTATACGGGGTGGTTGTCATTCGTTCACGACGATGGCGGATGATGTGGAATACCAGTACACCCCGTCCAGGAGTGCGCAGGGATTCCCGCAATTTGAGCTTTACGGTTGTTTTCATTACACTTACTATTTAACATTACACTTGTTTTACTTTTGATTTGACAAATGTAAGCCAAAAATGTTAAATAGAAAATGAAATTTGGTATTATAGAACAGGGTGCAAGATATCTTACTCCTTACTCCTTGTCCGGCATGGATATGGGAAATACCTTTACAGGGCAATCACATAGGATTGCCCCTACAGTGTGGTCAATTCCTGTACCAATCTATTTTGCGGGAATAATACATGATTGCAGCTAACAAAGCAAATAATCCGATACTTCCGAATAACAAAGCCCCATCTTGTAACTGTATTAAAATAAAGATAAAACCGTAAAGTATACTTAAGACAATGCCAAAAATGCAAGCGATTTTCCAGCTTTTGAAAGCGCTTGATGTATATAAGCTAATCAGGATGATAATGGCGACTGACGAAATCAGATAAGCCCAGTTGAAATTCAGATATTCACTTATGGATAACAACAACGTGTAAAAAATACAAAGGGCAATACCAACTAATACATACTGCAAAGGATGCACTTTCTTCTTTTGCAAAATTTCAATGAAGAAGTACAATGCAAAAGTGAGGCCGATAAACAAAATTGCATATTTTACCGAACGTTCTGTTTTTGTATAGGAATCAGTTGACTGTAAGAGAGTTACGCCATAAGCAGATTCATAAACATTATAAGTCATTCCTTTCCAGATTTGGGGAAACTTAAGATTTAAATGCAGGATTTTCCAATCGGCGCTAAATCCGTTTTCAGATATTTCTGCCGGATTATTAGGAATAAAACTTCCTGTGAATGAAGGATTGGTCCATGTTGAAGTAAGATGAGTTCCCGTTGTTTTTCCAAGAGGAATGAATTTAAGATTTTCAGAGCCTTTCAATTTTATATTCAGGGAAAATTTATGCTCCTTGTTCAAATCTTCCAGGTTTAATACTACAGGAGCAGTTAATCCGTTTTCTGTGGCATTGACAAAAGTGTTTTCTTTTCCGAGAGTTAGGCTTTTGTTGTCCCAATTGACATTCAATTGTTCTTCAATGCCCCGGAAATCAGAAAGTTCAAAATAAAAAGCTGCCTTGTCAAGCATTAAGTTTTCTTCCTTAATATTCAAACTTTTCAAATCGATTTTAGGGAAAGTGCCGTTGAATTTCAGGTCGGACTGATATACTGTGATTTTGTATATGCTCCTGTGTCTTTCGAAAGGAATAATTTCTCCCGAAATATCCAACATTTCAGGCAGTATATAACAATATCTTGTTTCAAAAAGAGGTCCGTCGTTTTTGGGATTGGAAAGAGGTTCATTGTAAGGAATAATCAGGAATGGCCCGGCCAGAGTTTGTTCGGAAGCCCATTTTGAACAGACTTCTTCCCTGACAGATTCTTCCCTTTTCAGACGTTCTTTGATAAGATTGGAAATTAAAGTAGTGGGTATCAGCAAGATTAAAATCAAAGCTGCCACGATGGCTCCTTTGGTAGTTAATTCCATGCTCCTACTTTTCTCATTTGAGTTTTTTTGAGGTTCATTACTTGTTGTTTGAACAGCTTCTTCTTGCAAATTGAATTTTTCGTTTGTTTCCATGTTTATTTGTATTTGGGAATTATTCTGGAGTCATCAGAGGTTATCTGGAGTTATCTGAATAATACTTGATTCCGATTGACTTCCGATAACTCCAGATTAAATTCTGATTAATCTTTTGATTAAAAGTGCTTTGTTTTTCAAAGCAAAATGATAAAAAAAATTATCGAACACCTTGTATCATTTGTTCTAATGCATCCAGATGTTGGTTGAAAGCCTTTTCTCCTTCAACCGTCAGATGATAAGTTGTATTGGTTTTTCTACCGATAAAACCTTTTTTAACTTCGATATATCCTAATTCTTCCAGACTTTTGAGGTGAGATGCCAGATTACCATCTGTAATATCTAGCAATTCCTTGAGTATGTTGAAGTTAATTTCCCGGTTAACAATCAACGCACTCATGATGCCGAGTCGCAACCTGTTGTCGAAAGCTTTATTTAAGTTGTGTACATTCATTTTTTTTCATATTTTATCCACATATACACACCATATATAATATGCATAACGCCGAAACCGATTGCCCAGAAAATCAAACCATGACCGATATTCCATAAAGAGATGATACCCAGTACTATTTCGGTATATCCCAAATATTTAATTTCGTCTAAAGTTTGTTTGCTTGCTGAAAATAAAGAAATTCCATAAACAATAAGACAGGCTGGTGCAATTAACCCGCCCATACCCATTTCAACCATTTTTAGAATCAGGAATCCGCCCGCAACCATTGGAACACAAGCATTCCACATGAGGCGTTTGGATGTGGTGCCCCAAATAGGTATATTGTTGCGCTTACTTCTCAGATAAGTGAAAAAAAATGCCGAAACAAATGCTGCAATGAAGGTTAGCAAGGCAATTAATAACAGAGTCCTGACCTCGGAATGCATAGAATATTCAGGAGTATGGTCGCCTGATACTATAACACTGTGGGCAAAGAAAGCGCCGATTAACGCACACATTCCTGCGGCTATACCGCTCCATCCGCTTAAACTGATGAAACGACTGCTGCGTTCCATTATCTTCCGGATGTCTTGTAATGTTTCTAATTCCTGTTGATTTGTTTTCATTGAAAGTACTTTGTGATGCAAAGTAAATGTAAATAATTTGAATGAACAAATATTTGTGATAATTTTTTGTAATTTCGCAGATTAAAATTAAAAACCCTCAATTAGGGCACGATTTGAATTATCCATATGATGAAAATCTCAGAAAATTATTCTTTGTTGAAACACAATACCTTTGGTTTGGATGTAAAAACGCGGTGGTTTGTGGAATATGAGAATGAACCGGATTTACAAAAGTTGCTTTCCGACGAATATTTCTTTTCGCAACCGTTTATACACATAGGGCAGGGGAGTAACTTGCTTTTCCTGGGCGATTATCCTGGGGTAGTAGTTCACTCTTTGATTCAAGGCATTGAAGTGGTTCGGGAAGATGAAAATCACGTTTGGGTAAAAGCCGGGGCAAGTGTTGATTGGGACAGTTTTGTCGCATATTGTGTCGAAAAAGGTTGGGGAGGCCTTGAAAATTTATCCTTGATACCTGGAGAAGTCGGGGCATCTGCTGTTCAAAATATAGGCGCTTATGGAACTGAAGTTTGTGAAACAATTGAAGAAGTGCACACATATCATCTCGAAACCGCGGAGAAACAAATATTCAAAAATGAAGATTGCGAATTTGATTATCGCCATAGTATTTTCAAAAAGGAAAGGTATAGAGGTAAATATTTCATTACCCATGTAATCTATAAGCTATCTAAGCAGCCGGTACATAATCTGGAATATGGAAATTTGAAAAATGTACTTGTCGGCAAAGATGTTAATCTTCAAACAATCAGGGATGCTGTGATTGGCATCAGGAAAGCTAAATTACCAGATCCGAAGGAATTCGGCAATGCCGGCAGCTTTTTTATGAATCCATACATTTGTATTGCCCATTATGAAGGTTTGAAGAAAGAATATCCTGAAATGCCTTTTTATCCTGTAAACAATGAAGTCGTGAAAATACCGGCTGCATGGTTGATTGACCAATGCGGCTTAAAAGGCAAATCAATCGGCAAAGCGGTAATTCATGAAAAACAATCATTGGTTATCATAAATCAGGGTAATGCAACAGCTGATGATATTGCGGCATTATCAGCATTGGTTTGTGAATCAGTAGAAAAGAAATTTAACATAGAATTACAAAGGGAAGTACTCTTTATTTGAAAATGAAAATCAGATTTTTAGGAACAGGCACCTCTACCGGAAATCCGGAACTTTTATGCAAATGTGAAGTTTGTACATCTAACGATATCCGCGACTGGCGGTTGAGAGCTTCTGCATTGGTTGAAATGCAGGGACATAACATCCTGATTGATTGCGGACCTGATTTTCGGATGCAAATGTTGAAAACCGATATTACTCACTTGGATGGAGTGTTAATAACCCACGAACATTACGACCATGTGGGTGGTATTGATGATTTACGTCCGTTTTGTAAAACAGGTCCGGTTCATATATATGCAGAAGACTATGTGGCAGAAGCCATTAAAAGTCGTATTCCTTATGTATTCAAAGAAAATAAATATCCCGGAGTACCTGATATCGAACTGCATACTATTAAGAATACCCCATTTAAAATAGGAAAGATAGAAATCATTCCTATTCGTTTGCTACATGGCCGTTTGCCGATATTGGGATATCGTATCGGAAATATGGCTTATTTAACAGACCTGAAATACATTCCGGAAGAAGAATTTGATAAACTCGAAAATTTGGATGTGCTAATAATGAGCGCTTTGCGACCACAGGAACACATATCACACCAAACCGTTGAAAGCGCCTTGCTTAATATTGGAAAAATTAAGCCTGAAAAAGCCTACATTATTCACATGAGCCATCACTTTGGTTTACATGCTGTTATGGAAAAGCAAATGCCTGAAAACGTTTTTGTTACCTATGATGGGTTAGAAGTAATTATTTGATGCGAAAATGCCATTATATACACAAAAAATCTTTGAAAATCATTTAATTTTTACGTTTTTTATTAATATTATTCAAAATGTGAATAAATAAAACCTGTTTGATGTTGTTTTTTAAACATACATTTCTATCTTTGTCGCATAATTGCATTGAAATATCACACTATTAATAATGTATTTTCACATAGAAAAATAGATTTTTTCTTGGAATTACTTAAATTATAAGTTATTCCCATATGTTGTTTTTATACATTTTGACTTGAAAAGGAGGGACAGGGTTATGGAGCGTGTCTGGACGTATTGTGTTTATGTAAAATGCTCTAAATAAGATACTAACTAATACATTGCATAATTTTAGTTCCTATGAAAAAGAAGATTTTTTATTTAATGACTTCACTGCTATTCTGGGGTGCAGTGGGGAGTTTACATGCGCAGTCAGGTAATTGGAAAGAATTTTGTTCCGGTCAACAATGGGCTGGTGGCAATGGAACCATTACTAATCCTTACCAAATTAAAACACCAGCACAATTAGCTTACCTAGCTTTTAATGTTAATGGAGGAAATGGTTATCCTGGTTTTTATTTCCGTTTGGAAGATAACATTGATCTAAAGGAACATTATTGGACACAAATTGGAACTTATAATGCTTCCGGAACAAGCTCTCCTTCATTTAAAGGCCATTTTGATGGCAATGGAAAAATAGTCCGTAATATGATAATTAATGAACAAATATCTTCATTAGGATTATTTGGATATATAAGTGATGGAGCCACAATTGAGAATCTCACATTAGAATCTATCAAAATTACACAAGGAAGTGATAGATGCGGAGGTTTAGTCGGGACTTTGGAGAATTCATCAGTTATCAGTTGTAGTGTAATTGGTTCAATAAAGGCGACTACGTATGTTGGAGGCTTGGTTGGACATGCCGGAAATGCAACTATAAAAGGATGTTATACATTCATGTCTCCTGTAGAAGGAAAATTTGATTTTGTCGGTGGTTTGGTAGGTGCTTTGAGTGGCAAGTCTACCGTATCTTCTTGTTATTCCATGGGAACAATTGTTGGAGAACGCATAGTCGGTGGTTTAATAGGTCAGGCGGCCGGAGGAGCTGATGATTCTAATAAGTCTATAATCACAAGTTGCTATTCAAAAATGACCGTTTTAGGTAAAAAAGAAAATCAGTTGGGTGGCTTGCTCGGCGCCATATTGACTCGTGCGGAAATTAATACTTGTCTCGCAATTGGAGATTGGATTATCGGAACTAGTCCTTTAACCAATCGTATTGTGGGAAATGATTTAGGTGGAGTTTATAAAAATAACTATGCATTGGCAGATATGGGAGTCAGCTATGATGGCGTTACAGCTCCTTTACCAATTTCAGATGCAGCTATTTCCCCAGAAAATACGCTTAATGGAAAAGGCATTTCCAGAAATGACTTAAATGATGATGATTTTTATGATGATATAGATTGGGATAAAGATGACGAATGGGATAAAGATGATAACAATCCTCCTTATCTTAAAGGTCAAAGTGCTCCTGTGATTTGTGTTAATAATTCTACTAAAGCTGTTACTGTAAAGCATAGATTGGTTGATACAGAAGGAAAACCTGTTACAATGGATAAAATTGTACTGTTAGATAGTACTTTTGTTGAGTTGATGTCTGGCGAAGATGTTGTTGTTACCATTAAAAATAATGAATATACATATAAACCTAAAAATGTTACTTTTCATGTAGGAGATACCGTGTATGCAATTGCATATGAACAGACACGGCTTCCTTCTTACCCTGTAATGATTATAATTTCTCCTTTTGAAAATGGAGGAGGGGGTAAAGATACTCCATTTGAAATATGGACTCCTGCAGATTTAGATAAAATGCGTGAATTGCCTAATGCCCATTATAAAATAATGGCAGATTTGGATATGAAGCCTTATTTGGATACAAAAAAATGGGAACCTATAGGTACAAAAGAAAAACCATTTAAAGGTGGACTAGACGGGAATGGACATATTATCAGTGACTTAGTGGTAGAAGGGCCAGGGGATTACCAAGGTCTATTTGGTAATTTGCAAGGGGATACAATTAAGAACCTGGGATTGGAAAATGTGAAAATAACCGGTAAAAACTGGGTTGGACCTGTAGCCGGTAATTCCAGCGCTGTCATTAAAAATGTTTATACAACAGGTCAGGTTATTGCTACCGGAAATGATGTTGGTGGATTGGTTGGAGAGGTATCTGCAACAGTAGAAGGTTGTTATTCTGTATGTTTAGTTAAAGGAAAAAATCGTGTAGGTGGATTGCTTGGTAAGACTGCGGCAATTACACGTTTGAGTTATGCAGGAGGCCCTGTTTTTGGAGATTCATTTGTAGGGGGATTGGTTGGTGATTCTCGTTTAGTTATTGAAAACTCATATTCATTTGGTTTTGTCGCTTGTCGTGTTGAAGAATATAGCGGAGGATTGGTTGGCGATGTTTATGGGAAAATTAGTGGGTGTTATTATGACAATATAACTTCAGGAACAGGAGATAAAGGAATTGGCCTTGATGAAGACGAAACATCTGAAAGAGTTTTGTTTTCTTATAGAACATCAGATCTTGCGAAACCAATATTTTCAGGTACTATTGGCGCATCATGGACACAAACTGCAGGTTATTATCCTCAGATAAAATTCTTTGCACAAAATTCAAATTCAAAGATGAAATCTTGTAGCGCTTTTTCTGTTGTTCCAATAGCATTTGTTAATGGAGAAACAGCAAAGCAGGTACAATCATCTTTTCCTCTTCCTGCGAAATTCCCATTGGATAATAATAATGACATAACATTTACTGCGACAGATTCATGTACTGTTATTGATGCAAAAGTGGTTTCAATTCGCCGGGCAGGCGTAGATACATTAGCTATTAAATCGGTAACAGGAAATCATGCCCGTAAGATAAGTTTTATTCCAAAACATATTACTCCGACTTTACATGTTGATTATGTGGGCGTCATAAATGAATGGACAAACAAAAATGTTGAATATGCTTTGTCGAATACTCAGAATTTGATTAGTGGGAAAGTTAAATACCAGAATAATATTTGTCCAACAGAAAATGCTACTTGTGTGAATTGGAAAGATATTAACGGAACGTATGATTCAGAAGGTAGATTTCATAATGTCTTTGATAAAGATACTTTGATTGCTTTGCAATATTGGGCTATAAGTGGTGCCGGGTATCATAGTCAAGTTTATCCTGGTGATTTACTAAGAGACGATGTGAAAATAGATAAGGTAGCTCCGGTAATTAAGAGCATATCTACAAGTCCGGCATCAATGAATCCTGTACCTGAACATGTTACTGTAACAGTGGCTTATGAAGATGATCGTTCTGGCGTTAAAACAGCAGTGTGGGAAATCGGTGCTCCCAAAATAAAAGGAAACACAATTGAAAATATTGTTAATAATGGCAATGGAGAGCAAATTGCTAATGTAATTTTGGAACAATCCGGAACTTATCCATTTATATTCACAATAACCGATAAAGCTGGAAATGTTGTTGATAATTCTAAAAACCCTTTGAATATATCAGTTTGGAGTGGTTCTGAAGATCCGGAAAAGTATATCCTTGATGGAATTATTGTTGATGGAGAAGACGCTAAGCTGAAAGATGAAAATAATCCTTATGTATATGAAACTACGGTTTGTGTGGTAAATGAAACTGCAGAAGTTACACTTACTCCTGCCAGTGCATTTGGAATAGACCCATTTACGGTTACAGTTACAGATTTGGAATTTGGAAAAGACAATAAGAGGGAAATTACAGTAACATCAAAAGATGGAAAAGTTGCTCAAACGTTTACTATTTACATTTGCCGTGAAACTCCTGTTGCATCTTTCATGTCTTTGGAAGTTAATGGAGAAACAATTCTTCTTAAACCAAACAAGTATGATTATGTTTTGACTGGAAAATTACCTTATGAGCAAACCTCGGTAGTTGCTGTTTATACTATGTTGGAAGGTGAGAAATGTGATAAGAGTCCTTCTCCATATACCTTTACAAATTTGCCGATAGGTAGACATCCTATTGCACTGAGTGTTACTTCGGCTGATGGCAAAACGACTCATACGTATAATATTATGGTTACTCGTTTACCCAAAGAAATCCCGGTTCCAGCTGATGAATTTAATAAAGGAGATTTTGTTGATGAACCGTATGATAAAAATGGAAACCTTTTTGATCCGGAGGGAGACAGTCCTTGGGTTGATGATATAGATGAAAATGGTAATGTTATCTTGGGATTTTCTTTGAGTTCCTACTGTCCGAAAGAAGGAGAGATTGAGAAAATAGCTCTAAATTATACTTTAACAGTGGAACCTAAACCCAGCGATGCAACTGTTGAATTTTCGTTAATGAAAGATGATTGGAAAACAGTGATTTCGTCATCCAAAAGAAATACTTATAAATTTGATATCGCAAATTATTATAATCTTCTTGTTACTGTACAACCTCAGGGTGTAGATCAGTACCCTAGATATTATCGTTTTTATGTTGTAAGAAAATTTGATAAGAGTATCCTGTACCCAAGATGGGATGATGTAAGAGCGGTAATCAATAATCCTGATAATAATGGAGGATATTTGTTCAACCAATATGAATGGATGTTAACTGATAAGGATGGTGCTTTTATAAGTTCATTACCGTATGTAACAAGTTATATTGGTGTTGAAGACAGTAAAACGTATGTGGCAAAATTAACAGGTAAGCATACCGATGTAAATGGACAGGAAACTCCAATCAGTCAGGTTCCTACATGTCCATGTGAGATAAAATTGAATACTCAGGCTAATATCCTTGCTTATCCAAGCATTTTGAAAACAGGCGAAAAAGTAACAATCTCAACAGAAAATATTTCTGATGTTGAATTGAAAGGTGCCGATGTAAGCATAATCAATTCTTTGGGAAGCAAGACCGGTAGAGTTTCTCTTACAGGTTCCAATACTGAGGTTGCAATGCCGGATGCTCCGGGTATTTACTTGTTAAAAGTATCTACAAAATCAGTTACGAGAGAATTTAAAGTAATTTTGAAATAAAAAGGAGGAGGGTAGAATATGAAAAAGATTATATTATCAATCGCATATATTTTGGTTGCTTCCTCACTTTTTGCACAAGAGGAGCAAAGTCAGCATGAAATGACAGTTAATTTGGGTGGCGGATTATCCGCCCTCAAATATAAACTGGAATCAGGTGATAATAAACTTGGTTTGGGTGGTTCTGTTGGATTAGGTTATACCTATTTTATCAATAACCAATTTGGGATCACCACCGGAGTTGAGGCAAACTATTACCAGTCGGAATATTCAAATGATAAATTGATTGGAAGCTATACGACAGCAGACCCCCAAAATGCTTCTGAATATTTCCGGTTGAATTATACTTATAATAAGCCATATAATGAAACACAAAGCGCTTTGTTTGTACAAATCCCTTTGATGGCACAGTTTCAAACGGAAGGCTATCATAAGTTTTATGTAGCGGCAGGAGGTCGTGTAGGCTTTCCTGTTAATACAAAATACAAGACGGATGCAAGCGATGTGACTATTTCCGGTTACTATTCTCACGAAGGAACTACTTATGAAGGAACTCCTAATGCGAAAATTCATGGTTTTGGAACATATTCTTCTCCCGATACTGATGGGAAACTTTCTTTGAAAACGGCTTTTATGGCTTCGATTGAATTGGGTATGAAATGGGCTTTGAATGATAACTTCGCTTTATACACCGGTGTTTATGGAGATTATGGCTTAAATGATATTCAAAAGACTAAAGATAAGGGTACTGTTACTTATCACCATGATAATGGAACTGCTTCTCAATCAACACATAATTATCTGACTTTTGACAATAGTGTAACTTCTACATCTACTGTTGAAAAGATAACGCCTATGACATTCGGTCTTAAATTACGTTTATCTTTTGGATTAGGAAATACAAAAGTTACTTCGGCTAAGGGTAAAGGTCTGAATGCTTCGAAACAACAACAAATACAAAATCAGGCTGCAATTGCAGAAGCTTACAGAAGGGCAGAAGCTGCCAGGTTAAAGGAAGAACAAGAAGCTGCCCAGATGTATGTTGAGCCGGATGGTGGATCTGTTGTGCCTGCGACTCCTGTTGCCAGACCATCTATTACAGATAAAGAATTAAGGATATTGTTAGAACCGTTATGGGGATTTGATATAACAAAAACAATCCTTACTCCTGAGATGAAACAAATTTTAGATAGGAAGATTCCTATCCTGAAGAAATATTACTATCTTGGTATTGTCTGTGAAGGACATACTTGCGATGCAGGTAGTGATGCTATCAACGAAAAATTGGGCTATGAGCGTGCTCAGGCCGTTAAAGATTATTTCGTGAAGAATGGCTTGGTATCAACCCGCTTCTCTACTGTATCTAAAGGTAAATATTATCCTGTAGTTAAAAATGATACGGAAGATCACAGGAAACGGAACAGGCGCGTAGATTTCGTAATAAAGAAGTAAATTCTTTCAGGCTATAAATATTTTAGCCACGGATTTCACAAATTGACACAAATAAAAGTGTAAGTTAGTGAAATTCGTGGCTAAATTGTTTTAAAATTAAGAGCTTCTTTTATCTTTGCAAAAAAGAATATTAAAATGCAGCAAAAAAAATAACCTTATTTTTCTACTTTTCTTTTTCCTCTGTTCGGTAAAGTTATCTTATGCCGGTTTCATGCGAATGATGCAACTTCAAAGAAAATGGCCGAAAAAGCAGCGCAGGTGTTGATGATGGCCAAACCAGTGATTACAACATAGCTGTGAAATTGAATGCCAATATGGATGACATCATTGTTTCAGCTCCTTTTGAATTGGCAACATCAACTTCAACAGAATTAACAATAAAGTTATCCGGACCTAATGTTGTATTTAATCCGGTGAAGGAAGCTGGCATTTATTATTCTGCAAATCAGGATGCTGTTGTTGTAAATGATGCTTTGGGAGCTAAATTCTTCATTTACAGTACTGCAGGAGTTTTATTAAAGTCAGAGGTTATCTCTAATCAAAATTCTGCAATTACTTTAAATGACTTGTCTAAAGGAATATATATTTGCAAGGTAGAGAAAGATTCTCAAAATATAGTCACGAAAATCTTAAGGTAGGTTTGTAAGACAAGAAACCTACCGGTTTATGATTGTTACAAAGGGATTGTATGAATTATGCAATCCCTTTGTATGTTTATTACAATCGGATTGTACATTTACTACAATCCGATTGTAGATTCCTTATAACAGGATTAAAATAGGAATATTAAAGGAGGTACTGATATCATTACAATATGCATAATAATTTGCAAAGGAATACTTCCATAGCCATTATACCATGCTGTCCGGGAAAGATTATGTTCTTTTTTCATGAATAAGCTTATTTTATCATTATTTTTTCCGTGGATACAGAACCGTTTGTGTATACTGTTTTCCTGATATAAATACCTTTTTCGTTGAAATTTTTTACCTTGATGCCTGAAATGGTATAATAAGATTCAGAAATGATAGAATCTTTATTTGTATTGACTTTATTGATTGATGTAGAAGAATTAGGGATTGATACAAACAAATCATGAATATACAAGTTTCCGCTGCTTGAGCGATCATTGATAATATTAACTACGATTGGCGTTGTTGTCTTAAGTGCAGGAATTTCAGCCGTTAAATCAACTTCATAAACTCCACTTTTATATTCTTTTGTCCAGGATGCTTCAGTTCCTGTTGTTCCATAAGTAATCTTTAATGTACGGGTGCCTGTAGGTGCAATTCTGATTTTTAAACTCTCCAAACTTGTGAGTGTGAGAGTCATCTTTTTGGTGTTATCATTCAGATTAACTGCTCCGGCAGAACAGATTTCATTGGCAGCTTGTGAAGGACTGATGATTCCATTGGTTGAAACAAAAGGTAAGCTGATATTTGTTTCCTGAAATGGATACCAATTGGCCAGGATAGTTTGTCCGCCATTATCACTGGGATCGGTGCCTGTATCATTTACGGTAATTTTCCCGTTTCTCACAATAGCATCACCATTTCCCCCTACGGTGGTAACTGTATATGAAAAAGAAGAAGTTGGAATACCACTTATAGTTACAGAACCATTGTCTTTAACAATATTCATTTCAACAGGGACTCCGTTTACAGTTACGTCTGTAGCGCCTCCTCCCCATGAGAAAACAATGTCATTAATTGCTTTACCCTCTTGAACAGTTTGCGTTGCATTAGATGGATTTGTCAATGTGGGGGCATTGGGATTTGCAAACAACTTCCCGGCTCCGGCATGTTGAAGCACGAGTGCCGGAACGAGGTTAGCGTCCATTGGTGTATATTGGTAGTAATATAATGGGTCATAAGGAACTACCGGATTGGCTGGAGGTGCATTTAATTCCTGATTAAACCAACTTTCATTTGAGTTTACAAAAACATTGTCACCTCTTGTCCACAAATAACCTGGACCGGAATCGGCATACCCGCTTTTTGCATAAGCAGGGTGTTGGCAACCTTCGAAATAATTATCTTCAACCAACGCTTTGGCATTTTCACAAGATGCGATGCAATAGATGGAGTTATTTTTGTAATAGTTGTTATATACATGTACAATTCCAAAGCGAATCCTGGGATTTCTCTGATAAGTTTCGTCAAAAAAATTCATATAGAAAGTTGTCCTGAGTTTATCAGTATCCTGGTTGGCTGAACCGTCACTTGAACTCATCAATATATTTTTCGAGTGGTTGAAAAAATGACAATATGAAACAGTAATAAAATCAGTTCCTTTGCAGATGTCCAATGTACCGTCAAAATCAGAACTGCTGGGATTGGCTCCGCCGTCGCTGAAAGAACAATGATCTACCCAAATGTGTTGAGCGCCATTTAACTTAATCAGGTCATCGCCCGATTGCATGAAATGGATATTTTGGAAAATAACATTTTCCCGCTTATTCAAGGCTATTCCCTGGCCTCTGATGATAGCATTATCACCTACTCCTACTATGGTTTTATTAGAACGGCAGGGAAGTTCACTGGAAATCTTGATTTCTCCATATACGCGGATAATCATCTTTCCTTCGGTATCTAAAGCAGTGGCGAGTTCTGAAGCGGTTCTGACATCAACAACGGTACCACCTTCTCCACCGGTTAAGTTGTAATTGTAAGCTGCAAAACCCAAAGGAGTACCTTCTACATAATCAATGGCTTTTGCAGAAATTGCTATAAAAATCGCGAAAATCGCAAGTATAGTATTTTTCTTCATTTTACTATTGGATAAATTTTGTTGAAGAAACGGAGCCGTCTTCGAATATTGTTTTCTTAATAAAAATACCTTTGGTTAAAGCATTTGCTTTAGCTCCTGAAATGGTATAATATGATTCGGAAACAATGTTTCCTTTATCAGATGAGATTGATTTTGTGGCAGCCGGAGCTTCCGGATTGTATTCGAAGGCACCTAAATCAGGTTTGTTTCCAATGAATGGCAAATCTCCTTTTCCATACATAATATTTGTTTGAGGAGTACCGGAATCGATAGCAGGATTGTTGGATTTCAATTTGAACAAACCAGTATCGGGTAATTTGTAGGTATAAGGATCACGTTCTATCTTGTCAAAATTATCTGCATCTAAATTTACAAACATATCATCAGTAAAAGTTAATCCGAGATTCCAGCTGTTTGTAATTTCTTCTGTTCCGGCTACAAGATTACAATCCTTTCCTTTGTATGAAAGATTATTCCTGAGGATGTTTTTTCCTAAAGTCCCGGCTGTAATTGCTTCATAAAAAGAAAAGTTACCATTATCCGTATTTTTATTGTCGTAAGCTGTACAATTGATTATGGTTTGTCCTTTTACATTATGATTGTGATCAAAACCTTTGCTTCTGTTGATGAAAGCAACACTGTTAGTAACAATATTTTCTGCATTGGCAGTTGCTCCACCGCCACCACCAAGCTTGAATCCATTTCCATTACCTTTCCATGTCCCTGAAAACTCAAAAACATTGTAACCGTTTTTGAAAGAATAACAACTGTCGATTAAAATGGGAGAACTACTTCCATAAACGTCCCAGCCATCATCCGAATTGTTCCATGCACGGCATCCTCTGTAATAATTTACAGCGCTTCCACTTTTGGCCGAAAATCCATCCCCATTGTTTCCATCCTTTCCCCATTCCCAATTGTGGTGAGAGTCACAATTCAAGATTAAATTATTTGCAGCAGTTCCGGCAAGGGAAAAACCGTCATTATTACAATCATAAACAACACAGCCTTCTATAATATTATTACTTCCACCGATATTAAATCCATTGTTTCCTGCTTCATGGATCGTAATACCTCTGACATGCCAGTAATCTTTTTGCAAATCCATTCCTCTGGCAGATGCATCGCCTGCTTTTTTTCCTATATTTTTACATTCCAATACAGGTTTTTCCCCCGGAACAGCCCACATTTTTATCATTTGACTTGCAGTACCTGAGTTTTTAGGTTTGATTTGTTCGGTTAATCCTGTATATGTGCCGCCTTTCACCCAAATCATGTCTCCGGCAACAGCTACAGTTGCTGCTTTTGATAAGGTGGCAAATGGTTTGCTTTCAGTTTTTCCGTCATTACTGTCACTACCTGATGGAGATACCCAATATTCGGTAGCATTTATGGAAGATGCGAACAAAAAGAGAGCAGAAAAAAGATAAGTAAATTGTTTTTTCATGATTCGCTATAATTTTAATTTGTGTAGAATCTTTCTCAGCGCAAATTAAAATTATAATAGGCATCTATGAATAAAGAAAAGTATCAAACAGGATTGTTTGATGTATCATGTTATTTTTGGTAGTTGTTATTGTAATTTTTGGCAAACTCTCTTGCTTTTTGTAGCGACATCGGATTCTTTACATCGATATCGTATTTATCAGCTGGCGGAATTATGATATCAACTCCGGCTTTCACATAGTTATCTTTACTGATAATATGTTTATTTTCTTCATAAATATAAATCCAGAAAACAACATCTCCGTATTCCTCAAAAGAGATCATTGTCAATCGCTCACCGACTTTGGTTTTCCTTTTTTTTCCCGGAAGAAAGGTGTCTTTTATTGGTGCGATGGTGTCTTGGGGATTGATTATGATTGTATCTTCTATGCTGTTATTATCAGCAACTTCTATTTTATTTCCTTTGGGAGCACTGGAGGTTGTTGTTTTAGGAGTAAGGTACGCAGACGGGGATATAGTATCTCCGGTTTCTCTTGACAAGAAATAAAAAATAGCAATCAATAAGGCTACAATCAAAAAGGTGAAAACAACAGTTTTTATTTGTTTCTTTTTCCTGCGAATGGTATCTTCTGCAATGTCGTCGTCATCGATGTCTTCCTTTATATTGTGCTCCTCTATATTGAGATCATTCCCGGATTTATCTTCGGTAATATCAGCCTCTTTTCTGAAAATTTTGGTCGTTTCTTTTTCAACCTTTTTCTCTCCTACCTTTTGGGTTTCATGAGTTATTGTGGAAGAAAAATGTTCCTGTCCTTGAAAATTATGGGGTTCTTCAACAGTTTTTGTTTGCTCTTCAAAGACTTTTCCTTGTTCTTCTTTAACTTTTTCTGTTTGCTCTTCGCTTTCTTTAACTTTTTCTTCGTTGTTAATGATTACTGCATCTCTTTCAGAAGGTTTAGACTCCAGATGTTCATAAGGCTTATTGATTATTTCACTTAATGCCTTTTCGGCAGAGAAAGAAACCTTGGGATGTGCAGGAATTAAAACTCTTTCTCCGGTTCTCACATTTACACTTTCCCGTGCTTCAACTTCAGTCAGCTTGAAAGTTCCTAAGCTCCTTATTTTTACTATTTTATCTTCAATAAGAGAGTCAGTCATCAAGCCGAAGAATTCCCGGAGGAAAGCATCAGCTTCCTTTTTCGAAATACCAGCTTTATCTGATAATAAAGAAGTTAATTCTTGCAGGTTAATTTTTTCTCTCATGTTAAAGACTCTTTTGTTTTATCTTTTAAAGTGGGTGAAACTTTGTAACCGACAACAAGTTTGGGTGGAATAAGCGTCCTTTCTCCTGTCGCCGGATTGACACTGATGCGTTCTTCCCTTTTTTTAAGTTCCAAAGTTCCAAAATTGTGGATAGAAACGATATTATCAGCAGATAATTGTTCTGTAATTATTTCCGTTGTCTTTGTAAGAAGATCGTCAACTTCCGCCTTGGTTTTATTCAACCGTTTGGCTAATTCAGATGTTAATTGTGCTGCATTCATATTTTTCCGACCAAATCAAAAGATTGAGTATCTGTTACTTTAACTTGATAAAATTGTCCGGCTTGCAGTTTTTTATCTTTTGAAATTAAAACTTCCGGGTCAACTTCAGGAGAATCATATTCGGTTCTTCCTATATAAAAATCATCCTCTTCCCTGTCAATTATTGTTTGAATAGTTTTACCTATTTTCTCTTCATTGATTTCGAAAGCAATCTTCTCTTGAATTGCCATCAATTCATCCAGGCGTGCTTGCTTGAGTTCCGGTTCGATATCATCGTTGTGGTGTTTGTTGGAATAAGTACCTTCTTCGTCAGAATAAGTAAATGCCCCTAAACGTTCAAATCTCATTTGTTTTACGAACGATAATAAATCCTGAAAATCCTCCTCTGTTTCACCGGGATGCCCGACCATCATGGTTGTACGGAGATGGATTCCCGGAACCTCTTCCCTTATTTTTTGCAGTAATTCAATTGTTTCATTTTTTGAGATATTCCGTCTCATGGTTTTCAACATTTTGTCACTGCTGTGTTGAAGAGCAATATCCATGTATTTGCAAACATTTTCGCGTTCCCGCATCACACGGAGCAAATCTTTGGGAAACCGCGCAGGATAGGCATAATGCAACCTAATCCAATCGACTCCCGGAATGTCTGAAATACTTTCAATCAATTCAGGCAAATATAATTTTTTATATAAGTCCAAACCATAATAGGTAAGGTCTTGAGCAATCACCTGAAACTCCCTTACCCCCTGTTGAACTAATTTCTTTACTTCTTCCAGAATTTCCTCCACACTTCTCGATTGATATTTTCCTGTAATGATAGGAATTGAACAATACGAACAAGTCCGGTTACAACCTTCTGCTATTTTCAGGTAAGCATAATGCTTTGGAGTTGTTATTACCCGGTCAAGAGATAATTCGTTGTGCCAGGATTTTCCCAGGTCGGAAATTAACAATTTCCAGTTGAACTTACCATAAAAACGATCGACCTCAGAAATTTCCTCTGATAACTCCTGCAAATATCGTTCCGAAAGACAGCCCATCACAAAGAGTTTTTTTATTTTCCCTTGTTTTTTGGCTTCTGCGTATTCTAAAATTGTATTTACAGATTCTTCTTTTGCGTCACCGATAAATCCGCATGTGTTGATGACTACAATTTCCCCATTAGTTTTTGGGGAATCATGTGCCACACTATATCCACTAGCTGTGAATTGCCGCATCAGCAATTCTGAATCGACCAAGTTTTTAGAACACCCTAATGTGATGATATCGATTTTATTCTTTTTCATTTATCTCCAAACAAAGAATCAACAAATTCCCTTTTCCTGAAAACTTGCAAATCTTCTAACCCTTCACCTAAACCGATATATTTTACAGGAATGTGGAACTGGTCTGAAATACCAATTACCACACCACCTTTTGCTGTTCCATCTAATTTTGTGATAGCAAGTGCATTAACCTCTGTCGCTGCTGTAAATTGCTTGGCTTGTTCAAATGCATTTTGTCCGGTTGAACCATCCAGCACCAATAAAATTTCGTGAGGAGCATCTGAAGCAACCTTTTTCATTACATTTTTTATTTTAGTCAACTCATTCATCAGGTTGACTTTATTATGAAGCCGTCCGGCTGTATCAATGATTACGACATCAGCGTTGTTTGCCATAGCGGAATTCAGTGTGTCATAAGCTACAGATGCCGGGTCGGAACCCATTTTTTGCTTGACAACACTAACCCCTACTTTTTCTCCCCACGCCATCAGTTGTTCTACGGCTGCGGCACGGAAAGTATCGGCAGCTCCAAGGAATACCTTGTGTCCGGCTTTCTTGAAATGATATGCCAATTTACCGATAGTCGTAGTTTTACCTACTCCATTTACGCCAACAACCATGATTACATAAGGCCTTTGTTTGGGAAGTTTGAAGTCATCGGATGAATCCGAATCATTTCCGACAAGAAGAGACGTTATTTCTTCCCGGAGAATATTTGTCAATTCATCAGTATTGACATATTTATCATGAGAAACACGTTCTTCAATCCTTTCTATGATTTTAAGGGTTGTTTCCACTCCTACATCAGAGGTAATAAGCACTTCTTCCAGATTATCCAATACCTCATCATCAACTTTAGATTTACCAATGATTACGCGGGATAATTTGGAAAAAACATTTTCTTTGGTTTTTGCTAATCCTTTGTCTAATGTTTCTTTTTTATCTTTTGAGAAAAAACTGAAAATACTCATGAATATAATATGCCAATTAATTAATATGCCAATGTGCCAATTCTGAATTACCATGTTTACCTTTTTATTGGCATATTGGCATATTAATTAATTGGCATATTGAACCGCAAAGTTAAAAAAAATAGTACATAAAAAAACTTCCTTCCGACATTATTTCTCGAAAGGAAGCCTTTTTATATAAACTTTACCAAAAATTATTTGGCAAAATAGTCTTTTACTCCTTCATTGGGTACCATTTCTTCTTTGAAGATATAAGCTCCCGTTTTAGGTGATTTCACCATTTTGATGACTTTCGCGTATGAACGTCCTTCTGATTTTTCGCGGTATCCCGCAACGGTCTTCTTTGCCATGGTTTATGCGATTATTACTTGATTTCTTTGTGTACAGTTACTTTTTTCAACACGGGATTGTATTTTTTCAATTCCATTCTGCCGGTTGTATTTTTTCTGTTCTTGGTGGTAATATAGCGGGAAGTACCCGGCATGCCACTTTCTTTATGTTCAGTGCATTCAAGGATTACTTGTACCCTGTTTCCTTTTGCTTTCTTTGCCATCTGTAAGGTCTCCTATAATTATGCGTTTAAATAACCCTTTTCTGCGGCTCTTTTAATAGCTGCATTTAATCCAATTTTGTTAATAGTACGTAAACCGGCAGCAGAAATATTCAAGCTAACCCATGCATCTTGCTCCGGCCAGTAAAATTTCTTTGAGAATAAGTTCACATCAAATTTTCTTTTTGTTTTGTGGTTTGAGTGTGATACATTATTGCCAATCATTGCTTTTTTTCCGGTAATTTGACAAATCTTTGACATCTTTTTATATCTTTTATTGTTTTAATTTAAAGATTTAGTGCGTTTCCACAACGAGGGTGCAAAGTAATACATTTTTTTTCTAATTGCCAAATGTTTTTTCTCATTTTAATTATTACTTTTGCGAAAAAAACAAAATGAAGATTGTACCGGAAAAACTATACCGTAGGATACGTTATCGTAAAGGCCACGGAGTTCACTCTCCTTTTGCATTTGATTTTATCACAAATGTTATAGAAGAAAAGCTTCCATATTACATTTTTGAAGATATAGAGAAGCGCCGTGCTGAGCTATTGTATTGTAAAGATGTAATAGAGTTTTTGAGTTCCAAAGGTAATTTGAAAAAAAAAACAGTTGCTGAGGTGACTTCGAGGGAAATTCAATCGGCAAAATATGGTGCCTTATTGTTTCGTTTGGTAAACTTTTTGCAATGTAAATCTATATTACAAGTAGGTGCATCGACAGGGATCATGACTCTTTACCTGTCATCTTCTTCTAAAGACCTTCGTTGTGTTGTTTTGGAAGACAGAGCGGAATTGATTCCGGTTATCCAGAAACAATGTAAATCTCTTAATATAAATAATGTGCAAATTGAATCGGGAGAATATGTGAATTCTCTTGAAAAAGTATTGGAGAAGCAGGATTATTTTGATTTGGTTTTCCTTAATACCATTCGTAATCCTGAATTAACGAAAAATATTCTGGACAGGCGTATAAAGACAAGGCTTTTGGTTGTTGACAATATTCGTAAAAATAAAAAATCGAAAGCGTTGTGGCAGATGGTAACAGATAATCCTCATGCCAGGATAACAATTGATCTATATTATTTAGGTATTGCATTATTTGAAGAAAAATTTTATAAAAAGCATTACAAAGCACATTTTGACAATGGAAAAAGGCAGTTTTCGAAGCACAATTTATACAAAATCGGGCGACAAAGGCTTAACTTCTTTAATTGGAGGAAGAAAGATATCCAAAAGCAGCGTCCGGCTTGAAGCATATGGAACCATAGATGAATTGAATTCATACATAGGTTTGTTAACAGAAGAAATTATTGGTGACGGGGATAGTCTTATTTTACGGAACATTCAATCACTTTTATTTGTTATAGGTTGCGAGTTGGCAACAGAACCGGGCAAAGAACCTCTTTATAAGTTGCAGGAATCGGATGTTGAGATATTGGAAAAAGAAATAGACAAAATAGATGCATTGTTGCCGAAATTATCCGGGTTTGTATTGCCAGGAGGAAGCAAGAGTGCGGCAATAGCTCACATTTGTCGTACTATCTGTCGTCGTGCCGAACGGAGGGTTTGTGAGTTAATCGATGTTGAAGGTGTTGAAAATCAGATTCTTATGTTCTTAAATAGATTGTCTGATTATTTTTTTGTATTAGCCCGGAAGTTATGTTTGGTGGAAAAAGACGAAATATTTTGGCATAATACTTGTAAATAAGATATATTATTATACTTTTGCCGAAAATTTAAGCATGTTGATTATAAATCAATATAAAAAAATAACAAACAAAACATTATACTGTATGTATTGGACATTAGAATTAGCATCAAAACTGGAAGATGCACCATGGCCTGCTTCAAAGGATGAGTTGATTGATTATGCCTTGCGTTCAGGCGCTCCATTGGAAGTTATTGAGAACCTTCAGGAGATGGAAGATGAAGAAGAAATTTACGAAAGTATCGAAGATATTTGGCCAGATTATCCGAGTAAAGAGGATTTTTTCTTCAACGAGGAAGAATATTAGTGTTAAATAACGACTAATCACCTCAAAAAGAGGCTGAAAATAAACGCAATAGCTTACTTGAAAAGTAGGCTATTGGTGTTTTATGGCAGTTTGTAGTCTTGTTTGCAACCCACAAATTACATATCTGTAAAAATGTTCCATGTTTAAAAATAGTAAGTTATGGGGAGAATAAGAACAAATCGTCCTGTTGGTAGTTTCTTTTTAAGAAAAGATATAAAACCAAACAAAGAAGGCAAGTCTGAAATTTATGTAAGATATTATTTCAAAAGAATGCCTGCCAAATCTCCTAAAACTGTATGGATATATGAAAAAGATTGTATGTTAATTAAACTTTTGAGACAACCTCTTTTGTCTGTGGATAATGAAGATTTTTAAAACTTATCTTCTGCCGGAAGATGATGAGGATGCTCCTGCTGAAGACCTGGATGTAGATCCTGAAGCTGAGCCGGTTCCTGAATTCCTTCCCGAAGAAGTTGAAGGAGTACTCACACTTCCTCTACTTGTATTTGAAGATGAACTGGTTGATCTTACACTTCCTTGGCTGCCGCTTCTGGAAGATGGACTGCCGGAAGAAACTCCTGAATCATAAGAAGAACTTCTTCCTGAAGATGTCGTTGTAGCATTCCTGGAGTTATTATCATAACTATTGTTCGCAGAACTTCTGCCGGATGATATATTTCCATTCCGGTTAGTTGATGATGATGAATTATTGTATGCTTCTCTGCTTCCGTTATAGTTTCCCCCATTGTTATAATTATCTCTTCCATTGTTGCCATTATTGTAGTTATTATTACTGTCACTACGGCGACTGGACCTGTTGCCAGAGGAACCTCGGTCATTATTGAAACGAGGGTCGCTGCTATAACTACTTCCCCTATATTCCGGGCGATGGTCATATCTGTAAGCATAACCGTGTTCGTGATAATGTTGTGGTTTGTGATAATATACAGGCCGTCCGTAATAATCATATCTTCCACTGTAATAACCATAAGGAATTACATAATTTCTCGCACACCAGGCCGCATCTACCCATACATATCCGCGACCGGTATAATTCCAGTAACCAGGCATCCAAACCGCTCCGGGATAAGGAGAATATGCCCAATAACCTTGTACCCAAACATAAGCTCCTGCTCTATAATCAAAAGTCCAGTAACCATCAATCCAGATAGCATCATATCTTGGCTGAGGAGTTGCGATTCCTACATTGAGAGTGATATTTGGAGCTAATGGAATAGAAGCAAAAACAGAAACATCTACGTGTGCCTGTCCGGAAGCCTCAGATGCAAAGAATGCGATAATTGCTGCTGTGATTATAGTTTTCAAGTTTTTCATGACTGTGTATCTTTAATTAATTAGTAAATTTTGCTGTTTGATTCTAAGACGTGCAAATATCATAAATGTTTAAATATAAAATTCACAATATTAGTTAAATTAAATGACCATTGATATATTATTGCAGTATCTTTGTCGTGTAATTGTGAACTGTGAACTGTGAACTGTGAACAGATAGAGTTTGATTCTGTTCACAGTTCACAGTTCACAGTTCACCAAAATCACAAACAATGGAAACAAAAGAAAACTTAATTAATGAATTGATTCGTCTGGCATTTGCTGAAGATATAGGAGATGGTGACCATACAACTTTGTGCAGTATTCCTGAATCTGCACAAGGAAAAGCGCAACTGATTATCAAAGAAAAAGGTGTTTTGGCCGGAATAGAAATCGCACAAACAATATTCCACACTTTTGACAAGGATATGAAAGTCAATGTATTTATTGAAGACGGAACCGAAGTTAGTCCCGGAGACATTGCTTTTATAGTGGAAGGCAAAGTGCAATCCTTGCTGCAAACAGAACGTTTGGTACTTAATGTGATGCAACGGATGAGTGGAATCGCGACCACCACAAGAAAATATGCTGGACAGTTGGAAGGAACCAAGACTAAAGTGTTGGATACCCGTAAAACGACTCCTGGCATGCGCATACTTGAAAAAGAAGCTGTAAAAATAGGAGGGGGAGTCAATCATAGAATCGGACTTTTTGACATGATATTATTGAAAGATAATCATGTCGATTTTGCAGGTGGCATAAAAAATGCCATCGAACGGGCACAAAAATATTGCAAGGAAAGAAATAAAAACCTGAAGATTGAAATAGAGATCAGGAACTTCAAAGAATTAGAAGAAGTATTGAAAACAGGCGGGGTTGACAGGATTATGCTGGACAATTTTTCTGTTGAAAATACAGGCGAAGCAGTTAAAAGAATTGCAGGCAGATATGAAACCGAATCATCAGGTGGCATAACTTTTGACACACTACGTGATTATGCGGAATGTGGCGTAGATTACATATCGGTCGGGGCGCTTACCCATTCTGTAAAAAGTTTGGATATGAGTCTGAAAGCTATTTGATAATTAAAAGATTAAAAGTAACTTTGCGCCCTCAAAAAAATAATGGAGAATTGAAAATTGAGAATTGAAAATGAAAGAAATAATTATTATGTTTATGACATTCTCAATTCTCAATTCTCAACTCTTAACTAATTAAAATAAATTCTCAAGGATGAACATTACATTAAAAAACATTGATCCTGTAAATGCTATTATCAAAATGGATATTGTGCAGGCTGATTATGCAGTAGAAACAGAAAAAGCTCTTAAAAATTTACGTCAGAATGCATCGATTCCCGGGTTCCGTAAAGGAATGGTACCGATGGGATACGTCAAAAAAATGTATGAAAAATCGGTCATTGCCGAACAAGTAAATAAAGTAGTTTCAAATAATCTTTTTAATTATATCCGTGAGAACCAATTGAATATTTTAGGAGAACCGCTTCCTAATGAAACAGAACAAAAAACTATTGATTTCGATAAAGATGTTGATTTCGAATTCTGTTTCGACATAGCATTAGCTCCTGCAATTGAAGTCAAATTAACAAAAAAAGATAAATTACCTTATTATTCTATTGAAGTTTCGGAAGATATGTTGAATAAACAAATCGAAAACTTCAAGGCTAATTACGGAACTTATGGCGAAGCTGAACAAGTTGAAGGTAAAGACATGGCTAAAGGTCAGTTAAACGAACTGGACGAAAATGGTAAGGTTAAAGAAGATGGTATCAATTTGGAAAATGTAGTGTTGATGCCGTCTTTTATGAAAGATGAAAATGAAAAAGCGAAATTCATGGGTGCCAAATTGAATAGTGTTATCACATTCAATCCTTATAAAGCTTATGAAGGTGCAGTTTCGGAATTATCTTCCATGTTGAAAATATCGAAAGATGATGTAAAGAATTACGGAAATGTTGATTTTATTTTTGAAATAAAAGAAATAACCCGTTATACAGAAGCCGAATTGAATCAGGAATTGTTCGATAAAGTATTCGGAGAAGGTGCTGTGAAAACAGTAGAAGAATTCAAAGCCAAAGTGAAAGAGATGTTAAGTGCACAGACAGGACCGGATAGTGATTACAAGTTCTTGCTGGATGCCCGTCAGTTGTTGGATAAAAAAGCCGGTGATATGGATTTCCCTGAAGCATTTTTGAAACGTTGGTTATTAGCTACTGATGAAAAACGTACTCCAGAAGCTCTGGAGGAGGATTTCCCGAGAATACTCGAAGACTTGAAATTTCATTTAGTCAAAGAACAAATCGTCAAAGATAACGGATTTAAAGTCGAAGAAGAAGATTTGAATGCAGCTGCAAAAAGGGCGGTAAGAGCGCAATTTGCACAATACGGCATGGCAAATGTTCCGGAAGATCTTCTGGAAAACTATGCTAAAGATATGTTGAAAAAAGAAGATACTGTACGCAGTTTTGTAGATAAGGTATTGGAAGATAAGTTGGTTAACTGGTTGAAAGGAACAATAGCTTTGCAAGAGAAACAAGTTACGGTTGACGAATTTCGTAAATTATTTGAGTGAAGAAGTTAGAAGTTAGAAGTTAGAAGTGGGAATGTGAAGTTCCTCTTCTCGCTTCTCACTTCTCACTTCCAACTCCTTAACTTTTATAGATTATGAACGATTTCAGAAAATATGCTACAAAGCATTTAGGAATTAATAGCCTTGCGTTGGATCAGTATATTACTTCACATAGCAATATGACGCCACAGGGTTCCTTGAGTCCCTATATATTGGAAGAAAGACAATTGAATGTGACTCAGATGGATGTATTTTCCCGCTTGATGATGGACCGCATCATTTTCCTGGGAACCCAAATTGATGATTTTACAGCTAATACAGTTCAGGCTCAATTATTATACCTTGATTCTTCTGATCCGGGTAAGGATATTTCTATTTATATCAACTCTCCGGGAGGTTCTGTATATGCTGGTTACGGAATATATGATACGATGCAGTTTATTTCCAGTAAGGTGTCTACAATCTGTACAGGTATGGCGGCATCGATGGCAGCCGTTTTGTTAGTTGCCGGAGAAAATGGAAAAAGACATGCTCTGAAACACTCGCGTGTGATGATTCACCAACCGCTTGGAGGCGCTCAGGGGCAAGCTTCTGATATTGAAATCACTGCACGTGAAATATTGAAAATAAAACAAGAGATATACACAATTATTTCCGAACACTCAGGACAACCTTACGAAAAAGTGTTGCAGGATGGAGATCGCGACTTCTGGATGAATGCTGAAGAAGCAAAAGCATACGGAATGATTGACAGTATATTCACTAAAAAATAACTAAGAATAAATAAGAAGTTAGAAGTGGGAAGCTAGAAGTAAGAATTAAATCTGCTTCTCACTTCTCATTCCTTACTTCTCACTTCTCCAACATGGCTAAATCGACAAAAGAATATTGCAGTTTCTGTGGCAAGCCCAACTCTGAGGCTTCCCTTTTAATAACAGGATTGCATGGAAATATCTGTGAAACCTGTGCGGAACAAGCTTATCTTATTGTACAGGAATCCAAACCTCAATCGAAAAATAAGAAAGACGAAAAATTTAATATTTCCAGGAATGATTTGCCAAAGCCTGTTGAAATAAAGGAATTTCTTGATCAATATGTAATTGGGCAGGAAGATGCCAAACGTTATTTATCCGTTTCTGTTTACAACCATTACAAACGCTTGATGCAAAAAGTGACAAAAGATGATGTGGAAATTGAAAAGTCAAACATCATCATGGTTGGCTCAACAGGCACGGGAAAAACACTTCTGGCCAAGACAATCGCCCGACTGTTAAAAGTACCCTTTACTATCGTAGACGCAACTGTTCTGACAGAAGCCGGGTATGTGGGAGAAGACATTGAAAGTATTCTCACAAGATTGTTGCAGGTTGCTGATTACAATGTTGAGGCTGCACAACGAGGCATTGTCTTCATAGATGAAATAGATAAAATAGCCAGAAAAAGTGATAATCCTTCCATTACCCGTGATGTTAGCGGAGAAGGAGTTCAACAAGGATTATTGAAATTGCTGGAAGGATCGGTGGTGAATGTTCCGCCACAAGGAGGACGTAAACATCCCGACCAGAAAATGATAGCTGTCGATACTAAAAACATACTTTTTATTTGCGGAGGCGCTTTCGATGGTATTGAAAAGAAAATTGCCCAACGTTTGAATACAAAGGTAGTCGGATACTCAGCGAGCCAGAGTATTACTAATATCGATAAAGAAAATTTACTTCAATACATCACTCCGCAGGATTTAAAATCTTTTGGATTGATTCCTGAAATAATTGGCCGGTTACCCATTCTGACATACTTAAATCCTCTTGACAGGAAAACCTTAAGAAGTATATTGACAGAACCTAAAAATTCCATTATTAAACAATACAAGAAAATTTTTGAAATGGACGATGTGAAACTGAGTTTTGATGAAGGTGTTTATAACTATATAGTTGATAAAGCTATTGAGTATAAGCTTGGTGCACGCGGACTTAGGTCTATTTCGGAAGATATAATGATAGATGCGATGTTCCATTTCCCATCCACAGGAGAAAAAGTACTGAATATTAATTTGGAATATGCCCGGGAAAGAGTGGAGAAGTCGGAAGCCAAACGTCTAAGTGTTGCATAAAATTTTTGTCGTAAAAAAAGTGGCTGATATTTGTTTTTTAAAAAACAAATCATATATCTTTGTTGTGAAAGAAAAGATAGGAGTCATTAAATATTAAACATGGCAAAAAAAGACTTATTAATAGATGAACTAAAAAAACACTTTGGCTTTGACACTTTTAAGGGTAATCAGGAAGCGGTAATCAGGAATGTATTGGCAGGAAAAGACACATTTGTCCTCATGCCTACGGGTGGAGGGAAGTCATTGTGTTACCAGCTGCCTTCTCTGATGATGGAAGGAACTGCAATCGTAATCTCTCCCCTTATTGCATTGATGAAGAATCAGGTGGATGCTATGCGCAATTTCAGTGAAGAAAATGGCGTAGCCCATTTTTTAAACTCTTCACTAAATAAATCTGCCATAGAACACGTTAAAGCTGATATTCTGGCAGGAAAAACCAAATTGCTGTATGTTGCACCGGAATCTTTAACTAAAGAAGAAAACATAGACTTTTTACGACAGGTAAATGTATCTTTTTATGCAGTGGATGAAGCTCACTGTATTTCCGAGTGGGGGCACGATTTTCGCCCTGAATACAGGAGGATTCGGCCGATAATTAATGAAATAGCCAAGCGACCGATTATTGCGCTTACGGCAACTGCCACTCCCAAAGTACAACATGATATACAGAAAAACTTGGGGATGATGGATTCTGTTGTGTTCAAATCATCATTTAACAGGTCGAATTTATACTATGAAGTACGTCAGAAAACAAATGACGTAGATAAAGATATTGTCAAATTTATAAAATCACAGCAAGGTAAATCTGGTATAATCTATTGTCTTTCCCGCAAAAAAGTAGAAGATTTTGCAGAAATATTAAAGACCAATGGAATTAATGCACTGGCTTACCATGCCGGAATGGATTCTCAAACCAGAAGCGGCAATCAGGATGCCTTTTTAATGGAATCGGTAGACGTTATTGTTGCTACAATTGCTTTTGGGATGGGGATTGACAAGCCGGATGTGCGTTATGTTATCCACTATGATATTCCCAAAAGTTTGGAAGGATATTATCAGGAAACTGGTCGTGCAGGAAGAGATGGAGGAGAAGGAAAATGTATTGTCTTTTATGTCAATAAAGACTTACAGAAATTGGAGAAGTTCATGCAGGGCAAGCCTGTATCGGAGCAGGAAATAGGTAAACAGTTACTGGAAGAAACCCGGGCTTATGCAGAATCTTCTGTTTGCCGGAGAAGAGCCCTGTTACATTATTTCGGAGAAGAATATCAAGATGAAAATTGTGGAAATTGTGATAATTGTTTAAACCCTAAAAAACAAGTGGAAGCGAAAGAATTACTCGTTACGGTGCTGGAAACCGTTGATACCCTTAAAGACAAATTTAAAGCCGATCATGTGATTAATATCCTTTTAGGAAAGGAAACATCTGAAATCTCGGCTTATGAACATCAGGATTTGGATATGTTCGGTACCGGAACAGACGAAGACGAACAAACATGGAATACCGTCATCCGGCAGGCGATGTTGGCTGGATACCTGGATAAAGATATTGAAAATTACGGTTTGTTGAAATTGACAAAATCCGGACGGGAATATTTGAAGAATCCTACTTCTTTTAAAATTACGAAAGATAACGAATTTGAAGAAGAAGAAAATGTAGATGAAGCCCCGATGCGTGGAGGTGGCGCTGCTTGTGTAGACCCTGTGCTGTTTTCTATTATGAAAGATTTGCGCAAAAAGCTGGCTAAAAAGTTAGATGTTCCTCCATACGTTATTTTTCAGGATCCTTCTTTGGAAGCTATGGCTACAAATTATCCGGTAACTATAGACGAGCTGCAGAATATTCCTGGAGTAGGAGCCGGAAAAGCCAAACGATACGGGAAAGAATTTGTAGAATTGATTAAACGGCACGTAGAAGAAAATGAAATCGAGCGTCCGGTTGATTTACGTGTCCGTACGGTTGCCAATAAGTCGAAAATGAAAGTCTACATCGTTCAAAGTATAGACCGCAAGGTGGCATTAGATGATATTGCTGTTACCAAGGGGTTGGAGTTCAATGATTTACTTTCGGAAATTGAAGTGATTGTATATTCCGGAACTAAAATCAATATTGATTATTTCCTCAATGAAGTAATTGACGAAGAACATATTGAAGATATTTACCAATATTTCAAAGAATCGGAGACTGACGATTTGGAAGAGGCTATCAACGAATTAGGAAACACTTATACGGAAGAAGAAATCAGGTTGATACGCATCAAATTTATTTCGGAAATGGCGAATTAATATAAAGATATTTATTTTCACCACAGAGGCATGGAGAACATAGAGAAAAATAAATTCTCCATGTTCTCCATGCCTCTGTGGTGAAAGTTCTTTTTTTTATTAATTTGATTGCAGTATTGCACAAAAACATTACTTTTGTGCCGAAATTAACAAAATAATTATGGCTTATAATTTATTAAAAGGCAAAAGAGGAATTATTTTCGGAGCGCTCAACGACATGTCTATTGCATGGAAAGTGGCTGAAAGGGCAGTGGAAGAAGGAGCAGTAATCACATTGTCCAATACTCCTGTCGCAGTAAGGATGGGAGAAGTTGCAGCCCTTGGAGAAAAATTAAATGCAGAAATCATTCCTGCTGATGCTTCCAATGTAGAAGACCTGGAAATGGTATTTTCCAAATCAATGGAGATATTAGGTGGAAAAATCGATTTTGTTTTACATTCAATCGGTATGTCACCTAATGTTCGCAAAAAGAAAACGTACGATGATTTGGATTACGATTTATTGGAAAAAACATTAGACGTATCTGCGATTTCATTTCATAAAATGATGCAGGTTGCGAAAAAAATGGATGCTATATCAGAAGGCGGTTCTATTTTAGCGCTTTCTTATGTTGCCGCCCAACGTACATTCTTCGGATATAACGATATGGCAGATGCCAAGTCTCTGCTTGAATCCATAGCGAGAAGTTTCGGTTATATTTATGGACGTGAAAAAGGGGTGAGAGTGAATACAATTTCCCAATCTCCTACTATGACAACTGCCGGAAGTGGTGTGAAAGGCATAAATGATTTATTGGACTTTTCCGAAAAGATGTCGCCTCTTGGTAATGCATCGGCCGACGAATGTGCTGATTATTGTATAGTAATGTTCTCAGACCTGACTCGTAAAGTTACGATGCAAAACTTATTTAACGATGGAGGGTTCTCCAGTATGGGTATGAGTTTGCGTGCAATGAATCAATACAGCAAGAGTCTGGATGAATTCAAAGACGAATCAGGAAAAATTATTTACGGATAAAATATAAATTGAGAATTGTCAATTATGTTAGTAAAGCTCTACGAACAAAACACCAACATCCGGGAAATAGAAAAAATTGTCCGGATGTTGCAAGACGGCGGGATTGTTATATACCCTACCGATACCGTTTATGCAATGGGGTGTGATGCCTTGAATATCAGGGCTGTGGAGAAAATTTGCAAATTGAAAAATATCAATCCTCAAAAAACCAACCTTTCTATTATCTGTTATGATTTGAGCAATATCAGTGAATACGCCAAAGTTGATAACACAACTTTCAAGTTGATGAAGAAAAACCTTCCCGGTCCGTTTACTTTTATATTGAATGCAACAAACAATCTTCCTAAGATATATAAAAACAGGAAAGAAGTAGGCATACGTATCCCCGATAACGATATAATCCGTACTATAGTTAAAGAACTCGGAAATCCGGTTTTAACAACATCTATTCATGACGATGATGAAATCCTGGAATATTCGACGGATCCGGAACTGATTCATGAAAAATATGAAAATATTGTAGATGTAGTTATTGATGGCGGTTATGGAGAACTGGAGCCTTCAACGATTGTTGATTGTACTGAAGGAGAATTTGAAATTGTTCGCCAAGGTAAGGGAATTTTGCAGGAATAATTTTTGAAATGAAAAAAAGAAGCTATCTACCACAGACAGCTTCTTCCATCACTAACCTTTAACTTTAACAAAATGAAAAACAAAAACTACTCTTTTTTTTCTTTTTACTTTAAAAAACTAATTACCTTTTCATAATTTGGCTCTGTAGTTATTTCGGGAACTAATTCCGTATATGAAATTTTACCATTTTCATCTATTGCAACAACTGCCCTTGCTAACAAACCTTTTAAAGTACCATTTGTCATTAAAACGCCATAATTTCTTTCGAAATCATTCGAACGGAAAACTGATAGAGGTATTACATTATCGATACCTTCAGTTGTACAAAAACGTGCATGTGCAAAGGGTAAATCTTTGGATATACACAAAACTACTGTGTTATCCATGTTGCTTGTCTCTTTATTGAATCTTCTGACAGAAGCGGCGCAGACACTTGTATCTAAACTTGGAAATATATTTAAGATAACCCTTTTCCCTTTTAATCCGGAAAGAGGTAATTCTGTTAAATCAGTTTTAACCAGACTGAATTCAGGAGCTGTTGTGCCTACTTGTGGTAGTGTTCCAATTGTATCTACAGGAGAACCTTTGAATGTTATTTTAGACATAATCAAAAACTAATCTAAGTTGATTTATGTACTTAAAACAACACTAAAGATAAAAGGTTTTGATATTAACTTTTATTAACCATTAATAATTTTCAAACAAATCAAATTCCATGATGATGGGTTCAACCTGAATATTCAATTGTTGTTTTTCCCTTTTCAAATCGAATGAAATAATATTGGTTGACAGCATATTGATATAGGGTTCAAAGTTGAACAAATAAGAAAATACAGAACTATATTCCGGTTTTTTTATTTCTTCTTCAACCTTAGGATAAGAAAAAACGTCCCAGAACATACATTTATCATAACCATTTATATCTGTATATTTTGTTTTCTCATCACGAAAAGACATGGTTTGGTCAATGAAACGGCGGTAATTTGAGCTTAATTTCTGAGGACTTCCCACAGTCTTGATTTCATTTATTTTCTGAATCATGTCACCCGCTTCAATTCCTGCCTGTGATGCAGGGGAAACTGGGTCGACATAAATAATTTTCTGGAAATTATCCATGTCATAATTAATTCCTGTGTAATTGTATTTTTTCTTGAAGTAATGAAAACGGGCTTTTTCAAATGTTTGTGGATAGGGATATTGCATTAGCATCAGTGGTATATTAACATCCGCATAAATTTTAATAGGATATGCTCCTGCAAGAGATTCATTTGCGGTACATTCCCAAACTGTAAGAGGTTCTTTTTCCGCCAAATATTTAGGATCTGTAAAACGAATGGTAAAGGTAAGGAATTGCTCTGCATTCCTTTCGTGTATTAATGGGTTATAGTAGATGGGTAACTTATCAAACATTTTTGTATTGATGTTGTATCTCCATTCCAGAGGAAGTTTTTCTTTATTATCAGATAGAATGTAATCTTCATTTTTTCTGTAAGAATAAACAATAGATATATATAAATCCGGTTTAACAGCACTATAGATGAATCCCTTTTTTTCCAATACTGTTTTAATTAAATTGTTCAGATAATTATCAGTTCTGGGAGAATCTTTTTCAAAACCAAAGGTTTTATAATTCAGGAAGTTGATTTCCTGGTTTTGTTTTACAGTAGTTTTGAAAGGACATGCGAAAGTCCTTTCCTGTACATCTTCCAAACTATAAAAAGAAAAAGCCGAAATCATTTGTTTTTCATTGATAGCATCTAACAAATCACAATCTTTGGAGAAAGTTATTTCTTTATTTTTATATCCTATATTACTCACCGTCAATTTGATGAATTTTTCTTCCTGCAACATGGCTAAAATAGATTCGGAATAATGTCCTTCAACGGGAATTCCACCTATCCGTTCAATAATGTCATTCATTTTCAATCCTGCTTTTGCAGCCGGAGAATCCATGTGGACAGATGTTACAACGGGTTTGGTATATCCCCAGTAATAACGCTGGCTTGTTTCATAACTAAAACCTAACCTGCAGACATGAGCCTCGTTTTGACCAAAAGAAAGAAATGATAAGCAGAAAAGGGATGCTAAAAATAGAATACGTTTCATAAGAATGTAAAAAATATTTCACAAAAGTAAGCAAAAAACATTTTACACCATAATTTGTTATATCATAAACAAAATCAATCATAATTTATGAAAGCAAAAAAGAATTTATGCAGGGCAAGCGCTATTGCCTTTTTTTCTATTATAATTTTATCAGGTATCAATATTTCTTTGAGAGCTGAAGAACAGATGGAGGGTAGGGGAGCAGAGGCATTTCCGTATCCGTGGAAAAATTTTTCATTCATTCAGCCGCGTTTCGACAGGGTGAATTATGATGGTGATGGATATATGAATAATTATGTTTTCAGGGGAGTACAGGTGTTTAATAATAGTTGGCATATGAGGTTGGATTTACCGTTAGCTAATACCAATCTCTCGGGAGAAAATGTTTTCGGACTTTCAGATATTGCAGTACGTTTGATGCATTCAACTGAAATTTATAAGCAGTTTTATTTATCTTATGGGGCAGAATTTGTATTTCCAACGGCCACAGACGAAATGTTGGGCTCTGGAAAATGGCAAGCTCATCCCGAGATTGCAGGGATTTATTTTTTAGGTCAGCCTAATCATGTTATCGGTTCGGCTATCTTGGGTGTGGGTTACCAATTTGATTACGCCGGTGCTGGCGATCGTGCACACATCAGTTCATTTCATATTGCCCCCAATATAGATTATTGGGGAAAGAAATGGTATATAGGATATTATGCTACCTGGAAATATAATTTGAAGAATAAAGTATTTGATTTACCATTGGATATTGAGGCTGGTTATACATTCTATCCCGAATGGACAATTGCTGCAGAATTTATACAGCCATTGGTAAATACAAAAAAGGTTGGATATGATAATGAAGTGGAAGTGAAAATCAGGTACATGATTCCATAAAATTATTCCCCATTCACTTGTTCACAAATACTCATCAAGTCTTCTTTACTAGTTTTCTCAAAATCTTCTGGGCGGGGAGTGACAAATAAGCCAGCCATTTCAACGGCAGCAGGACTGATTAATATTTGTTGGGTGCCTTCCGCATAAAATTGGGAAGGCCGGTGTTGTTTCCTTTTGAAGACACATACAGTCCACTGATTATTTTCAAACCAAAGTAGAATATTCAGGTTAGGTTCTTTATCTTCATTACAAAAAAAGAGGTTGAACGTTTTGTCCAGAACATTCAAATCGTTTCCTTCTAATATATAAAATATCCTTAAGCTATCTTTTATTTTTGATAATTGTAAACCGGGTTGGTAAGGAATAGCAAAATTGTTTCTTAAAATTGGAAAATCGTTATAAAGCGGAAATTCTTGTTTAATACCTGCCTGAAAGTGTAAATGCATAGGAGCTGAAGCTCCACATTCCGGACCATTATAGAAAATCACAAAATCCGGTAATTCTTTGGCCAATTTCAGCATGGCCGGTAAATTTCCAATGATTGATTGGGGCTTATGAATGTTGCTTGCAATTGTCAAGTGTCTTGAAAAAACGGGATATGGATTACATAAAATTGTAAAGTCATTTTCAAAAGGAACTCCTTTTTGTTCTGAGGGACGATTTCCTTCACATAAAAAACAACCAACATATTGTTTCATCTGATGATGTGGAGTACCTGCACATGTAGATCTCACCCTTTCCGGGTTAAATTGTATTTTAACATTAAATCCGTCAAAAGTAATTTCCCGTGTTTTGACACTGCTTAATGCTTCATAATTATCTTTCGCCAATTTCCATTCGGATAATTGGCTGTCAAGCAACTCATCAATTTTCAAAATTCTTAGTTATAGTTTTTAGTTCTTAGTTTTTTCCTCGCCTCTATCTCCCAAGTCCGTATCCTGTCTTTATAAGTATTGAATCCGTTCATCTTTTCAATGCCGGCAGATGCATCAGAATTGCCTTCCCATCTCCGGCAAAGATATAAAACATCATAAATCCGGCCAATTTGGTATTCCCTGGAAATTCTCAGTCCGATGGCATAATCTTCTCCATAACTTGTATTGGGAAGATTGAGTTTGCGCAGCAATGGAGTATAAAAAGCGCGTGGAGCGCCCAAGCCATTGATACGTAAAGCATTATTTTTTCCGTTTTCAGGAGTCCATTCCTTGTGATCGATGATTCCCGGTGGAATGGTTTCCAATTTGAAATTCACCATTTGATAAGTTCCGACCACCATGGCACATTGTTGTTGATAGAAAGCATCTACAATGTTTTGTAATACATTTGAATGTGCGTATAAATCGTCGCTGTCCAACTGTATGGCGAATTTTCCGCACAGCGAATCATGTACAGCCATATTCCAGCAACCACCAATATTCAAATTTGTCATTTCAGGAATCAGGTGAATAACTCTCTTGTCTGTTGTATATTTGCGTATTACGTCAGAAGTCCCATCTGTTGAGTGATTGTCAACAATGATCAGGTTGTAAGGAAAGGACGTTTTTTGTTGTAAAACAGATAAAATGGCATCTTCAATTGTTTTTACCCGGTTTCGGACAGGTATAATAACAGATGCCTTATTATCAAATTTGATTTCATCAAAAGTAACCGGTTTGAATTGAGGATTTAAGTAAGCTCCAATATCTTTCAGGTGTTGAGTGCAAGCAGTTTCCATTTCGATTTGCACCTCGCGATTTTTAGGGTCTACGTATGCAAATTGTTTTGTTTCAGAAGAAATGCTTTCAGTTTCATTCACAGTATACAAATACTCGTTTAAATGAATGATTGGATAATCTTTTGAGATTTTTAACCGCAAATCATACAATCCGGCAAAACGGTAACCGGTTGTCATTTGTCCTGCAATTTCCTTTAATACAGAAGTTTTGATAAATAAAATATATCCGAAATCAAAATCATCACGCAAACTTCCCGCCTGATAATCACATAACGGGATATTTATTTTTTGTCCGTTTTTCGAAATGATATAATCGGCATAAAGCAAACCTGCGTCGGAATCTTCCGCTACTTGTTGCATCCGCTCTATTGCAAAAGGATGAAAGGTAATTTCAAATTTATCCAGACAGATAAGTGTATAATCTCCATTTACGGATTGTGCTATTTCTTTTATATTTTGACTTGGAACAAGTTTGTTTAATCTGAGTTCTTTCATCTTATTGTTGTTTTGGGAAACAAATTTACAACAAAAATGTTGAACTCTATATTTTTTTCCAATTACACTACTCAACCAGCGAATCTTCAATGTTATAAGTAAACCATTCTTTGATTTTATCGACCATGACCCGGTGTCCTTTTTCGTTTGGATGATAACTATTCGGACTCATAAATGAAGCATGGATTTCTCCTGCGATTATCAAATCTTTAAAGGCCTGGTAGCTGTCGACTAATCCTACTTCATATTCCTCAGCAAGTTCTCTGACTTGTTTTGCATGTATAGCCAAAGGAGTATCGTCACTTAATATATTTTCCTCCGGTTTGTTATTGGCAAAAGGAGTCATCAGTATTACTTTGCTACCACAAGCCAAAGCTTGCTCAATCATTTTTTTCCAGGCGACTCGCGCTCTTTCCAAGCCTATATGTACATCATTCCCTGAATATTCAATAAAAACAACATCCGGTTTTTTAGATAAAACATCTTTTTGGAAACGTTTTTCTCCTGTTTCTGCCTGTTCTCCTCCGATTGCAGTATTGATGACGTTGACGACAGCATACGGATACATTTTATTTATCTCCACATGTGTCATGTGAGGATATGCTTCAAAAGTGCGTACCTGCGTAGCGGTACCATATCCGGCTGGTACACTATGCCCATGAAAAACTAAGTTAATGGTGCGGTTATCAGGCCATTGCTTTTGCATTTCCAATAATAAGGGTTTTAAATATGTTTCTTTATCTGCAATTTGGGCCGAAAGAGAGATACTGCAAATCAGACTGATAATTAATAATCGTGTTTTCATTTTTTCGGTTTATTGTACAATGATTTTTATATACTTCTCATTTTTATTACTTCCAATAACAAGTAGTTGGAATCCGGATTTCTCCGGAATATATAAACAATATTCCGGAGAAAGCAATTGCTGTTCATGCAAAAGGTTTCCTTCTAAATCAAATGCTTTGAGAGTTATTCCTTTCATACTCCCTAAATCTGAGATGTCAATGAATAGTGGTTCATATTTTTTTACAGGATTAGGATAAACTGATACCTGATTTTTTATATCAGGATTCAAAATAGAAGTTTCTTTGTTCTTTTGTTGATTGTAAATATTTTGTATTTCAGCGGCTCCCAATGGTTGAGAGAACAACATCACATCATCTAATTTGCAAAGGGCAGTCGTGTTATTAGGTGTGCCTAAGTAAAAATCGCCCAGGTTTAGTTGTGACATATCCAATTTAGCTGAGGATTTTTGCACACCATCCAAATAGAATGTTCCGACTTTATTATTGACTGTCAATGCAATATGATACCATTTGTTATTTACCAATTCGAGATTGGAGCCAACAACTCCGGAAACAGCATTGTTATAAAAGCAAAATTGTTTTACTTCATGCCAATTTTCCTTTGTTAACCCAAGGAAATTTTTTCCACTTGCTTCCGCAACATATAACATATTTCTCCAGAAAACGTTAGATGGTTGATTATACCAAAATAAAAGTGTAAAGTTGCCGGACAGGAAATCCGGACTGGTTTCTAATTTCATGTTGCTTTGGGTAGTTGGCAGGTCCAATACTTTTCCCCGGATATCATCATTAACGATTTTAGATCCATTGAATTTGGCTTCCCGGTTTGTTATCTTGTCGTAAGTATGAGTTTCAGAATTATTTTCGAAATCGAAATGAATGTCAGAACCATCGGTAGAAGGTACATAAGTAAACCATTCTTTGATTTTTTCTGCAACTACTCTGTGTCCTTCTTCATTTGGATGATTGTTTTGAGCCATGTAAAGAGAAAGGTCTGTTCCCTTGGTTTTCATGTCCTTGAAAGCCTGGTAACAATCTACTAACCCTACCTGATATTCTGCTGCCAGGTCTCGAATTTGTTTTGCATGTGCAGCTAATGGAGCTTCATCGCTTAATATATCTTCCCTGGTGTCGGGAGTGGGAGTCATCAGGATTACTTTACAACCATAACTTAAAGCGGCTTCTATCATTTTTTTCCAGGCTTCACGCGCTCTTTCCACTCCGATTCCTCTGTCATTGAGGGCATAATCGATGAAAACTACATCTGGTTTTTTATTTAAAACATCTGTTTGAAAACGTTTTTCTCCTGTTTCAGCCTGTTCTCCGCCTATGGAAGTGGTAATGACATTGACGACGGCATAAGGATACATCCTGTTTATTTCCACATGTGTCATATAAGGATATGCCTCAAAGGTATGGACTTGCCCTGCGGTAAAGTAGCCTGAAGGAACACTATGTCCGTGAAAAATGAGGTTGATGGTACGATTGTTGGGCCATTTCTTCTGCATTTCCAATAAAACAGGTTTCAAATATGTTTTTTTATCTGCAATTTGAGCAGATAAGGAAAAACAACAAAACAAGCTTAAAATTAAGAATCTTATTTTCATTTTTTTTCGGTTTTATAGATGTAATTTTCATTGAGGACAGGCATTTGAGCATTTACAGATTTGCGCCATTGTTGCAGTTGTTTCAGCATCTTTTTTGTCAATTGAGGGTTAGATGTTGATAAATCATTTTTTTCTGAAATATCTTCTTTGATGTTATACAATTCAACATGATTGTTTTCAAAAAATTCAATGAGTTTATAATCCCCTTTCCGGATAGCTCCGGCAGGAGAATCTCCTTTGCCACCATAATGGGGATAATGCCAGAATATGGCTTGCCGTTTAAGTTTTTTTCCTTTGATGACAGGAAGCAAACTTTCTCCGTCGACATGTTGTTTTGGTAAAAGTGATAATCCGCAGGCATCTAAAATGGTAGGGTAGAAGTCAGTCGAAGTTACGGGAATATCTGATTGACTACCAGCAACGGTTAAACCTGGAATTTTCAACAAGTAAGGTTCCCGGATTCCACCTTCATATAACCAGCCTTTACCTGCACGCAACGGGGCGTTGGTAGTAGGAGAGCCTTCTGCTGTGGATAATCCGCCATTGTCGGATATAAAACAAATGATTGTGTTTTTATCCAAACCTAATTCCTTCAGTTTGTCCAACACTTTGCCAACGTTTTCATCCATGCTTGCAATCAGAGCAGCATATTCGGGATCATTCTGTACCAATCTTTCTTTCCAGTGTTTAGCCGGATTGGTTTGATTTTTATACCAATCGAAATCAGTAGAAAAAGTTTGCAACTTATCGAGTCCCATGCGTTTTGCTTTTTCCCTGAAATAGGCTGCTTTTTCAGGTTTTGGTTGTATGGGAGTATGTACCGCATAAAAAGAAAGATAAATAAAGAACGGTTCCGATTTATTATCTTCAATCCATTTGACTGATTCATTACCTAAACGATCTGTCAGGAATTCACCAGGAGGACCATCTGTAAGATACGGATTATGATAAGGCGTGTAATAAGCCAATCCTTCCGATTTATCTCCATTGGGACTTCCTTTCATCCAACCACCAATGTTTTTGTCAAATCCTTGGTATTGTGGGTAATATAATGAATCTTCAGCACAATGCCATTTGCCAACGAAACAGGTTTTATAGCCATATTCTTTCAAAGCTTCAGGAATACAGATTTCGCTGAGCGGCATATTGAGTTGTATTTCGGGCGTAATCATTTTATAACGGCTCAACTGTTGTTGGTTAAGTCCGTGTTGATAGCCTGGAATCCAGTCCGTAATTTGTATCCTGGCCGGATATTTCCCGGTCATAATACTCACACGAGTAGGGGATGAAACCGGACAGGCGGCATATCCGTTGGTAAATTGCATGCTTTCGCTTGCCAATTTATCAATATTCGGAGTTTCGTAGAAGGTACTCCCGTTGTAGCCAACATCCGCCCAACCGAAATCATCTACAAGGAAGAAAACTACATTGGGACGTTGGGTTTGTTGTGCAAAAGAAGAACCTGCCAACAACAGCGAGCCGGATAAGGTTGAAAAGAACAAGGATTTATTCATTGTTTTATAATTTTTTGATAATAACGTTTTCCTTCTTTATTAATAGAAACTGTGTAGAGTCCCTGGGATAAATTGCCCAAGTGATAGTTTTGCAGATTGGAGTGAATGATGTCTTTATTTACAATTTGTCCGAATAAGTTGTAAAAAAACAATTCCCCTCCAATCAATTTATCATGAGCAAAGATATTCAATTGACCGGAGAACGGATTGGGATATACCTGAAACAATTCTTTGTCTGAAATTGGTTCCCAAAAGGAAGCCGGAGGAGCTTCCGTCCGTTCAGCCGGCTGATTAGAAAACTCTATTTCATCATAGTAAAAATTTGTTGGCTCATAATATCTGATGGCATCGCTTTGCCCCCAGTTTCCATCTAATATGATTTTAAGGCTTTTTACCTGGTCGAACTTGGATTTCACATCCACAACCATGTCAAACCACTGTTGCGGAGCAGGGCAAGTTCCCCTTGATATTTCAACATACTGATCCGTATCATTTGCACGTGCATAGACCAACCATTGATTCAGCAATCTTTCTTTCCAATGCATGATGTGAAGATAACGGTTGCTGTTGTCAATCGTAAAAGGTTCCTTGAAATGTATGTAAAGAGCATTACTGTTCCATGCCGGGACTTTGGGTGAAGCTGTTAAATCCTTATTGCTTCGGATGTATGCGCAATGGCCTGATTGGTTGATTCCGATCTGACATGGATTTTCAATAATAATTGGAGTCTGCAATTGATTTTTACTGTCACCTTCGATTGTATATTCAAAAACGGGTTCAGATTCGAAATTGATAAGCAAAGAAGTATTTACCGGCTTTTCTCCATCGTGAATTAAATCCAGTGGTTGGTTTGCAAAAGCTATTTTATCGACTTCCAGATTTCCTCCGGCATATTCCAACATAATCAAGTGTACACCTTTTTCTATCTGGAAATTTTCAGAGGTGTATTTTGTCCATGTTGATGTCTGGTTGATTGGTAATGTTGTTATAACCTGTTTATTGATATGTATTTTAACAGAAGATGCTTCCTGGTTATTTTTATTGATTAACATTTGCAGGTTATAATTGCCGTTGTCTTCTACTTTTACATAATAACCAGTTTTATTCCCATTCCTGAATGTAAGGTAAGTGCCAGTTCCGTCATATTCAATCCAGAAATTCAGGTTTTCCTGTTGGGTAAAATCCAGAGCTTTTACAGGGATATTAGAAGAATGAATCTGTAGCAATTCAGAACCGTAAGTTTTATATTTTGGGATAGGCATTTGCGCATCAGTTTCATTTCTCCATTCAACCAAATTTTGATATAATTCGGCTGCTTTTTCAGGATATACATTGATAAGGTTAACGGATTCTGATAAATCATCTTTCAGGTTATACAATTCGAATGCATCCGGTTGGAAATACATGGATTTGTTGAAATTTTCGATTAATTTCCAGTCACCTTTCCGGATAGCGCCCATGAATTCCCCTTCCCCGTGCCAGTGAGGGTAATGCCAGCAAAGATATTCCCGGTCTATTTTGTTAGACGGATTTTCAAGCAGGTTTTTAGCAAAACTTTTGCCGTCCAGGTTCGTAATGTCGTTTACCGGAAAACCACATATTTCAGCAATTGTAGGCAAGAAATCATGTCCGATTACAGGTTCATCGCATGTGCTGTTAGCCGGGATTTTCCCTTTCCAGCGAACCAGTAAAGGTTCCCTGAAACCACCTTCCCAATAAGTTACTTTGGATCCTCTCAAGGGAGAGGCTCCCCGTTTTTGATTGGGAGAATATTGCCCGTTGTCGGAAAAGACAATCAATAAAGTATTTTCTTCCAAATCCCATTTTTTCAGGGAATCAAGCAATACGCCGGTATAGTTATCTAATCGTTCCACCATAGCTCCTTGTATGGGATTCAGGAATCCTCCCTTCAAAGAGCCTGCTTTTTGGGCATATTTTTGAACCAATGCAGCATCTTCATATTCAGGCGTGTGAATAGCATTGTGGGATAAAAAGCAGAAAAACGGCTGACCTGATTTTGCACTTCTCCTGATAAAACTTAATGTTGAATCGGTATATTGTTCTACGCGATGGCAATCGACACCATCACATTCATCTCCTTTTTTAGGACCATCAAATCTTAATACTTCATCCCAGCCGGGTAAAGTTTTTCCTACATGCCATTTACCAATGAGGGATGTTCGATATCCTGCATTTTTCATTTTTTGTGGTAAGGCTATATCTTTATCCTCAAGTCCTTGCTTTTCCCAGGCAGGAACATTTAAAGTTGCATTTTGTGGCGGAGCATATCCGCTCAACCAATCGGTTAAATGTAACCTGGTTGGGTATTTTCCTGTCATGAGTGCAGCCCTGGTCGGAGAGCTTAATGCCGCGGAGGCATATGCATTTGTGAAGCGCATGCCTTCCGATGCAATGCGATCGAAATTGGGGGTTTCGTAGTATTCGCTGCCGTAACATCCCATTTGGTGATAACCATAATCATCCAATAAAATCAGGATGACATTGGGTTTTTCTGCTTGTTGGGCGAATGTGCATATATTGATTACCGTTCCTGTTATGATGCCTGCAAGTTCTTTTTTCATGGTTTGAATAGTTTTTAATTCATTATAAATAATTCAGTACTTTTCCCTGATGTTTTACCATCATTAAACTTTAATTCCAATATGTATTTTTCTTTATTGCAACTGGAAATATTTACTTGCTCTGTATAATTTCCGGGAATTTGTACCGGAAATATTGTTTGTTTAACTAAGATTCCGTTCAGATTGCATATATACAATGTTACTTCTCCGGCTTGGTGCTGTGTATAAGTGACTTGTATAGAACCTGTATCTGTATTTATACTATTTATTTTGATAATGCTGTTGTCTGTTTTAACTGATGGTATGCCGGTATCATTTATCTGTTCCAAAATCCAGGTAAAATGGGATTTGCCGTTCCATTCCCATTGGGCAATTTTGGCTCCTTCCAATTTGGATTGTCCGTTCACTTGTAATGATTTACCAGTAGCTTTGTTTGTTATTTTGTAACCATATTGGAACGGTTGCATCAACCAGGTTTGTGTATTGGCTCCTGTATAAGCTTGTTGTTGTGGGGTAATGCCATTGACTGTATTTCCGGATGGAATGGTCATGGCAAATCCACTGTTTGGATTGATAATGGAATGATTTCCTTCTGTCGGTTCGCTGAATTGCCATTTGGCGCCAGCACCTGAATTACTTAACGTTTGAGTTACTTCGGCAGAAGTAGCTGTTGAGTTTCCTCTGACGGTTAAATAACCTCCGGTTAAGGAGTTCCGGATTGTATAAGTTTTATTGTTTTCCAATTGGTCGCTTACCGGATTTACATTCATATTCCGGATAATCGTTTGTGTTGTATTGACTCCGGGAGATACTGTGTAATGCTGATCATTCTCTGCCCAATAAGGTTGTATTTCATCTATCAGTTCCCTGAAATCAGCGGTTTTTTCTCCTAAATACTGGATTTTGACAACAGCATCATTGGCTAATAATTCGTCATTTCCTTTGGCATATTCTTTAAGTATTTCTGCACCCGGTTCATAATCACAGAAGTTATATAAAAAGGCGGCCAGTTCAATGCGTGTTCCATCGAAAGTTTCGTTGTTCAGGGCATTAACCAGTGTTTCTTTATGAATTACCGCCTGTTCTCCCTGATTATAAATGCCAACAGCCGCCCAATATCTGATTAATTCATCTTTATTCTGCAATAAATTTAGTTGAGTTTCGAGTACTGTTGCCCCTTGTCCGGATAATAAGGCGGCATCAACAATGGCATCTATGTTATAATTGGTATTCCTTACTTCAAGCGGTGTTTTTCCTGAAGCTCTTTTTTGCATTTCATATTCAGGCATAAATCCCAAATCTTTTGTTTCTTTGACATAACGAACCATTTCGATACGCAGTTCGGTTAATATTCCGGTATATGCGGAATTTACAGCCAGATTGGTTGTTTCCCATTGGTCGGTTTCCAGGTCATATAAATATTCAGTCACACGAGGTAAAAAAGGCTCCATCTGTACTTCATTAAGTAATCCGTAATACATATTTTTCCTCACACTACACAAAATATCACAGTTATAATCATATCCCTGGTTTTTGACTGTAGGAGTGTAGGGAGAAAATACCCTCGTGTATACATATTTTCCTTTAATAACAGACCGTTCTATACCCGGTGATTCGGAAATACGATTGCGGGAAGCATATATATATTCGCGTTTTTCGGGATTCTCTCCTAAAAAGGCTTTTCCTTTCAGTTTCGGAGGACATTCAATTCCGGCAAGTTTCAGCAGGGTAGGGGCCAGATCTTCAAAACAGATTTGGGTGTCATCGATAACTTGTCCCTGAAAAGGATTCAGGTGCTTCCATTTTTCAGGAAACCAAACAATAAACGGTACCCGGTAACCCATGCCTAAAGGACAGGTTTTAGCCCGTGGCATTCCTTCCCCGTGGTCTGCAAACAGGAAGATAATTGTATTCTGGTCTAAGTTATCGTTGCGTAGTTGAGCAAGATATCCTTCCATTACCTGGTCTGTATAATTGATGCAGTTTTGTACTCTTGTCATTAAACTGTGCATTTCCGCATCATCCCGGTAGAAAGCCGGAATAATCATGTCAGCTTCGTTTGTTTTCCGTTTTTCTTCGAGCTTATCCAGAATCTCAGTTTTGTAATAATTGAATTCGTTCCGGGTGGCGTAACTCTGGTGTGAATAATTGATATTAAAAACACTGAAAAACGGGGTACTTTTATCCGGTCTTTTCCTCCAATGTGCTGTGCCTGAACTTTCGTTCCATGCTTCAGAGATAAAATTAGGATTAGATATATTATAATCAGTTTTTACATTGTTACTGGTATAATATCCGGCTTGCCGCAAATAATAAGGAAAACCTTTTACGTTCTCTGGTACCGGACGTTCATACCTGTGATTGCCGGTTCCTGTAATGTTTACATCCATCCCTGTGATAATGCAGCTTCGGGAAGGAGATGATACAGAGCTGTTTGAATAAGCATAATTGAAACGGATTCCTCCATTGTTGGCCAACGAATCCATAGTAGGTGTATGTGCTGCCGCATTTCCATAACAACCTATGAATTGCGGCGACGTATCTTCGTAAGTCAGGCATAAAACGTTAGGACGTTCCTGTTGGGAGAAACAACTTAAGCTCATTGTCAGCAACAATGGAGAGGTTATCCGTTTCATAATCGCTTTATTTTACAATAATTTTTTCTGTCTTACCATCTATATTCAGGAGATATATTCCGGAAGAAGTAAACTCCATGTTTAAAGAAGAGGTTTGTTGATCATTCACAAGGCATCCGTCTATTGTATAAATGCGGATGGACAGTGTTGTATTTTCATTAGATTGTATTCTCAATTGTTTACCGGATAAATCAATTGTATATTTTTCGGCAAGCGTGTTTTGTTTTGTGCTTGTTGGTGGAAGTTGAGTCCGTGGAGTTGGGTCGTTGTCAATCCGGAATTCGTCTGCGAAACATCCTGTATCAGCTCCTGCCGCATTGTATTTCAGGTATATACTCTTAATATACTGATGTGTAACCGGAACTGTGAAAACATAATCCACCCATTCTGTAGTTAATGGATTATTCATCAAGGCAGCAGATTGTACTCCCGAAAGGTTCAACAATGAAACCTGCACATTTTGTGTTTCCGAAGCCGATTTTTTCATCATGATGTGCAGATATTGGTTGGTTCCCATATCGATGGGGTTGATGAGGTCAAATAAGAAACCATGCCACCAGACCAATGAACCGGAATTCCGGTTGAAATAACAACATTTATCAGAGGTATTGATTCCTGTTTTATCGTCATTGTCATAAAATATATCGTTGATATATAAATTATTTTGTTTGGTAAAAGTTACTTTAGAATTTGTTTCGGAATTATCCTCGAAATCAAGAATATTGGATTGGGTAAGGTAAGTGGCGCCACGTGGATTAGGATCTCCGCTTAAAATAATTTCATCATAATAAAATTTAGTGGGCGGGTAAAAAGTCTCTTCTGTTGCAGTAGCTCCCCAATTCCCATCAAGTATTACCCTGATTTTTTTGAGCGAAGTCATCTTAGCTTTTACATCAGCCACCATGTCAAACCATTTACCGGCTTCCGTGCAAGGTCCTCTCCCTATTTCCATTTCAGTGCCATTGGCATCAGTTCCGTAAACCAGCCATACATGCAAGGTACGTTCTTTCCAGTGCAGGATGTGTAAATAACGATTATTGTCATCAATAGTGATAGGATTTTCGAATTCGATAGTGAAATTGTTTTCTCCCCATTGAGGTCTTCCTGCTTCTATATTGTCGCTGGGAGGTATTACCTGGTTGGTCAGGATATACAAACATTTGTTGGTTGTGTTGATTCCTGATTTGCCAGGGTTGTCGGCGTTCATATTGAATTCAGTCTGGTTTTCTGTATTAGCACCCGTGAGGGTTGAGTACAAAGGTGTTTCACCTGTTTCAAAATTAGTAATTACTGTCTGGGAGAATGCGAAATTCAGCGCCAGAACCATTGAAAATAAAGTAAAAGTTGTTTTCATGATTATTAATTTTAAGTTATTGATAAAGTTTATCTGATGATGAGTTTTTGTGTTTGCTTATTATCATTGAAAAGGAGCGTTACCAGGTAGGTTCCAGGAGAGAGTGATGCAGTTGAAAAACTGCATCCATCCTTGTTTTCTATGGAGATTTCGTTGTGATGAATTACTTGTCCCGTTAAGTTGGTTATACTTAATCTATCCGGTTTTTCTTCACCTTTCCATTGTATATTGAAACGGGATGTTGCCGGGTTCGGGAATATATTGAACGAGGTATTTTCAACTGTTTGCTGCTCAATTCCCGAGCCTGATTTCGTTTTACCTACGAATGTTACAATAGAGTAGGCCGGCAAAACATATTGGGTTCCGGCAGCAATGGCAGGCTGGCATTTCATATCATCTGTTTCACTTGTAATATAGGGTGTGAATTCTTCTATATTTATATTTTCCGGCAGGTTGCTGACAGACAGATTGATAGCACAATTCTTTGTGCTTGCATTGATTGCAACAATCACGACTTTGTTTTCTTTTTCGTCGATATAAGCTGAAAACATCTGATTGGTAATCGTTTGCTTGTCATCCATATTGTCGGATCGTTTTACATCTAACCGTTTCATACCGGGGCGGATAAAGAAGGAGAATTGTCCCATTGTGGAAAGCAGTTTGGTAGTCCGGTAAACTCCCTGAGATTTGTCATCGGTCAAAGCCAACCGGAAGAGTGACCAACGTTCTTCTGCTCCGGAATTTTTTTCGTGTTCAACAGTGGTCCACCACTGCCATCCGGCGGCGTTAGCGAAAACCAAATCGCTGTGGATAATCCTTGCAGCGGCAATTCCACATTGTATATAACTTAAATTTGCTCCTGACGGAAATCCGAATTTATAGCCATCTCCCAACAAACAATATTCTGTTTGCCAGTACTCCAAAGCTGGATTTAGCTGTTTCATCCGGGAAACTAAATCTTTGCGGGTATCCACAATTTTACCGGCATCAGTATCGTCCCAATAACTGTGTGAAGAAACAATATTCGACATATTGGAAAGATTATTTATATTTAAGTTACTTGCCGGATCCCGGAATGTAGCCAACTGATTGTTGGCATGTCCGGTATTTCCCAGTACATAAGATATAGCGGCAGCTTCTGTGATAAACATCTCGGAATCGATTTGTTTGTTTTGAAAGGAAGTGTTGATTGCTTTCACCACATCAGTAATTTCCTGGTTTGTCCAGGGACTTCCCTCCTGTTTTACATCGGCTCCGGCGGCAGTGGGTCCCCAATCGAATTGAGGTTCATTGAGCGGACTGATGTAATTGATATTGATTCCTTCCTGTTTGAAATGGTTGATTACGTCAGAAAGGAAATTGCCAAAATCACTGAAATGTTCTGTTTTCAATATGGTTGTTTTGGGATCTCCATATTCCCTGAAGCCCAATCCCCTGACTGTGTACATAACAGGCGGACTATTTTGCCAGCCAATAATATCGGGAACTTTGTAAGTTTTGGCCGCTTTTTCCAGAAAGTAGCGTTGGCCGGCTTGTTTGTTCCAATTGTAGGTTGTTTTATCATTATTCAGGAAGCATTCCGTACGGCGGAATTCAGTCGCTATCCGGCTGGCAGTTCCCTGCTCATAAGTTCCTGCACCGATATTGAAACGCCAGGCGCTCAATCCTATTCCTTTGGGATTACCTGATTCGTCGAAATCAGTGCTGAATAATTTTTCTGCAATATCTTCCTTTTGATTTTCAGTCAGATATAGTCCCATGGATTGTATATTCCAGCCATCAGATGAACCGAAATTCCGTATGGTTTGATATTTTGTATTACAATCAATATCCAATGAAACAGATAAATCGGCTACCGGAGGATTGAGTTCAGAAGGAGCAGGCACAGCTTTATCTTCCGATAATGCTTTGATCTGGTTGGCCGCCAATGCCGAATGATAGATTTTTACGTTATCCATTTTGCCATCCATCGGGTAATTTGTTTCCGGGTTACATCCTAAAAACCATTTGGTAGCTTTGATGTCGGATACTTTTCCCATGATAATAGCTTCTGACTGTAAAGCTCCGTCCTGGTAAACCTGTATTTTGCTGTCATTGAAAACTACTGCATAGTGTTTCCATTGGTTATTTACGATCGGTTTACCAATGACACTTGTATAAATATTAAATATTTTATTGTTATAAACAACATAGGCCGATTCACTCCAGGAAGCTCTGGGAGTAAAATACAGATTGGAACCATTGGCATTATCAGCATAAAAAGCAAACATCATTCTCCATTTTTCTGTGGGGTCGGCAGCTTCCCGTTTGAACCAGAATGAGATTGTCATCTGGTCGTTCAAAGGAGAATTCTGGAATTTGATATTTCCTTTTTGGGCAGCTTTGAATTCCACTACTTTTCCGTTACGTTCCGTATCGGAAGTAATGGTTGCCCCATTTTGAAGCAAAGTATTGGCGTTTCCGAGTGCATCAGCACAAGTACCGTTTTCAAAATCCATGTTGGAGTATAGCTTGTATTCTCCATAATTTTGAGCATAAGCTATGCCAGCACACCATAAGCATGCAAAAAACAATTTGAATTTCATGATCTTCTCTTCTTAATTTGTAATAGTAACTTTCACTGTAGCTTCCTGCATCAATGCGGGATTGTCAGAACCTAACAAGGTAGCTTGTATCTTGTAGGTAATGGATTTCCCGGAAGCATTCACTACACTTACTCCACTTGTTTGCAGTTGATCACCAACCCAGACTTTCACATTGTTTCCATCGGTGAGATTCGGATCGTTGTTCATGGTTTCAAATACGGGTGTCACTGCCGAAAGATCGGTTCCAGAGGGTAATGTGATTGCTATATCATATTGGTTATAATAAGCCAGGTTACGGCTGATTGTACCTTCAACGCCATTGATAGAGAATTTGGTCATTTTCGGAATAAGTACGGGAGCCACATAGTAGTTATTTTTGATTCCCGAAGCGGTTTTCACGACAAATTGTTGTATGGCGAGTTTTCCATCTCTTACAAATTTAACAAACCGGTAAGAGCTTATTCCTGATTTAATTTCCCTCTCCGTATTGCTTTCATCCACCCAATACATACTTGCAAGTGAAGAGGCCAAGTCGAAGTAAATCAATTGGTTTGCTTTGATTGAATTGACGGTGGCATCTCTCCATGCATCGAAGATAATGGGACAAAGAATGGTGTCGGATGAAATAAATTCTCCATACGAACTATAATAAACCGTACCGGAATATTCGGGCATTCGGTAAATATTGTAGATGGTAAATTTATCCAGTCCGCCGTTTTTGGCAATCACATTTATTTTTACAGAATCTATAGCCGTAATGACTTCACCTTTATCGTTGATTGAACTGGCAATCCAAACTGCGGTGTAAGTTCCCGGATCTTGATATGAATACGAAAACTTTCCGTTTGAAGCTGTGGCATAACCCGTTTCTCCCACCCGGTTATACCGGTGCAAACTATCTCCCGGATAAACTACGTATTTTTGCCCTTGTCCGGAATTGGTGAAATTTACGGATTCCAATACATCATATTCAGTTTTGTCAATACTGAAAGATGCGACCGGCTGCACATATAAGTCCTCAATAAAATCTGATGCACAAGAGGCGAATATTACGACTAAACATATAATTAAAATATTTTTCATTGCGATTGATTTTATTTTTAATATCCGAAATTCTGTTCAATAACACCGTTTGAAATCAATACTTCTTTTTGAGGTATCGGGAAAATTTCGTTGACACCTTTCTTGAAATATTTTCCCCTGACCCGTTTTAATCCGGAAGGTTCCGCCGGTGGATTGTTACCAATAAAAGCCATACGTTCGGCAATAATACCCAGGCGTCCTAATTCAAACCAGCGATCAAACTCTCCTGCCATTTCCACCCGTTTCTCTTTCAGGATTGCATTTCTCACGATATCATAAGGTACGTATGTTAAATTGACAAAATTTCCGGCGGAAATCGCCGCATTATATTTAGCATTGGGATTGGACGGATCCAATAATTTGCGTGCCCTGTTCCGGATATAGTTCACATAATCGACTGCTTTAGTTGCATTTCCGGTTTCATTGAGCGCTTCTGCATAAAGCAATAAAACTTCTGCATAACGCATGATGCGGTAGTTCCTCACTTTGGGATCTCCTTCGCTTGGGAATACATAATATTTCGTGAATAATAGTGCATTACCTATACTGAAATAATAGATAGCCGGGTCAGAAACTTCCTGTTTGTAATAATTATTGACAATTCGTCCGGATATGGTAAAAATACCGCGCGGATCATTGGCAAACTGGTCGTTCAGGTCGGAAGTCGGAGCAACTCTTATTTCCGGATTTCCTGTGGAGTTGTCTGTGATACAATTATTTAACAGCCAGCCTTCCTCGCCGCTCACACCCGTAACAGAGTACGTATAGTGGTTGATTTCCAGTAAAGATTCAGGACAAAATTCTCCAGCTACCCTGAATATACGGTCGAAATTATCCAATTGGTGGATGCTTACTACATCTTGTCCAGGGATAACTGTTTCTTTTGTCCATGTTGGATCAAGGAAAAGGCGCTTGGAGAGTTCTTCCCATGATTCTTTGTAACGTTCGTCAAATTTCAGCAGGTCATTGAAAGTTTTATTTTTTCCTTCCAAAAAGAATTGACCGATTTCAATGGCTTCCTGCCATTTTTGGTCTTGTATGGAAGAATCGAATTTCAATCCGGGAGAAGCCTGGTATACCAATACTTTCATGAGCAATCCCAAGCCGGCTCCAATTCCCGATTGTCCTGCATTAGTTGTTTGATACCTGATCCTGCGGAGCAATAACAGCGATTCCCTTAAATCACGTTCGATATATGCGTATGTTTCCTGTACGGAAGAGCGCGGCATAATCAATTTGTCTAATGGCGATTTTTCAGGCATGATACTCACGCCTCCGTAAGTTTTAACAAGATTGAAATATGCTAAGGCCCTCAGTAATTTGGCCTGCCCATACACTTCCCTTATCTCCACTTCACTGGTTCCATTGGCCTGATATTTGACAGATGGAACAGCTGTGATTATTTGGTTACACATGTTGATTATCAAATAATTGATGCTGTAACGGGTAAGGATATATGGATTGTCTGTGTCGAACTGGAAATTAAGTAAGCGTCCCAAATCATTGACTTCCACGTCTTCTGCATTCCAGCAATTATCGCTTATGGCTTCCCCGAATATCAGTTCGCTGAGCTGATAGTCTTTGGATTGAAGAATATTGTATGTAGAATTTAATGTCAGCCGCAAATTGTTCAATCCTTCATTGTATTCATCAAGGGGAATATTCCCTTTTTGTTCCGGTTCGAAGAAATCATTACAGGAAACAAAAAGCATTGCGGAAAGACAGATATATAATATTATTTTTTTCATCATTATCAAGTATTAAAAATCAAATACTAATCCGGCTATATAGGTACGCGCCTGCGGATAATTTCCTTCATCAATACCAATAAACAGGTTATTATCTTCTGTTCCGATTTTCTTTCCCACTTCAGGATCGGGGCCTTTATAAGCAGTTATGGTGAACAGGTTGGTTGCGGATGCATAAATTCTCAGGTTTTTTATTTTCAATTTATCACAAACGTTTTTGGAGAAATTGTATCCCAATTGAATGTTTTTCAAACGCAGATAACTTCCGTCTCCAATATAAAAATCAGAATTGATAAAGTTCAAAGCATTTCTCGAAGCATCGGAACTCGGAGCCGGAACAGTTCCGGTTGGATTTGCTCCCCAGTTGTCCCTGTATGTCGGAGAAGCCGGGTTTGGTACCGGACGATATACCTTATCGAAATAATCTGTTGCCACATTAGAATAATTGACACTGTTCATATTCCAGGTTCCATCGTAATTTACGCAAGAATACTGGAAGTATTTCATCACATTGTAAAGTTTATTCCCTTGTACTCCCTGGAAGAACATTTGCAGGTCAAAACCTTTGAAATTGAGGTTTACATTGAACCCATAGAAGAAATCCGGATGCGGACTACCTAAAAATGTCTGGTCGTTTTCATCGATTTTTCCGTCGCGGTTCACATCTGCAAATTTCATATCTCCCGGTTGGAATGGGGTTGAAGATGCAAATACAGGAACGATAGGCTTGCCATTTGCAAAATCATCCGGAGTCAGGATGCCTGCTGTTTTGTATCCGTAGAAACAACCGATAGGGGCTCCCACCACCGTTTTATTTACATAGCCTAAAGGATTGGGGCCGGCAAGTTCTCCGCCCAATATAGGTTCATTGGAGCTACCCAAAGAAGTTACCTCGTTTTTAATGAATGATATATTTCCATTGACTTCAAAACCTACATTGCCTATTTTATCGCGGTAAGATGCCTGTATTTCAAAACCTTTATTCTGAACGCTTCCCGCATTTTGCAACGGGATAAGGTTTCTCATCGTTCCGTAATCTTCGTTGATAGAGCCGAAACCAGCACTGTAAACAATAGGAACTGCAATCAACATATCATCCGTTTTTTTTGTGAAATATTCAAAGCTGGAAGTAAACCGGTTGTCGAATAAATTCAAATCCAAACCTATGGAAGTAGATTCTGTACGTTCCCAGCGGATATTTTCATTTCCATATTGGATAATCGACATGGCATTTTTTAATGAAGGTATTCCCGTTCCATAAATATATCCTCCTGTTCTGCCAACCATTGTCAAGTATTCAAAGTTACTGATACGGTTGTTTCCCAACTGTCCCCAACCTGCACGAAGTTTTAACAAGGAAAGGAAAGTCAAATCCTGCATAAATTGTTCTGCATTGATTTTCCAACCGACAGAGGCGCTGGGAAAATATCCCCATCTGTTTTTCTTGGAGAAACGGGAAGAACCGTCGGCCCTGAAATTGCTCTGAAACAGATATTTATCTTTGTAGCTATAAATGATACGTCCCAGGAAACTCAATGCAGACCATCCTGTTGTATATCCTGTGTTTTTTTGATCGCTATATGCTAATGAAAGTGAATCAAAATAATCGCTATATCCTCCACTTCCGGTTCCGGATGCAGTTATCGCTTCATCAGAAGAAATTTCCATTGTTTGCCCTGCCATGAGGCTTAAATCGTGCTCGCCAAATGTTTTTGTGTAAGTAAGAATGTTATCCCAACCGAGGTTCTGGATTGTCCTTGGATTCCGGCTTACATCAAACCTCATATTCCCGACTATTTCCGGATTGATATTGTAGATATTGAAATTATCCCTGTCAGAAGTGAAGTTAATATAACTGGCACGTGAACCGAAAGTTAAGTCTTTAATGATGCTCCAATCCAGTTTCAATTGGCCGATGAAGTTGTTTTTGTAAGAATCATAAGTCGTCCGGCGCAGGTTTTCAACAGGCGTTCCTCTGGTGTAGCTGCCGTTGATATCATAAATAGGTGTTAATGGATTAAAATCCATAGCTGTTTTGATAATTCCCCAAGTTCCCTGGTTTACCACCCGGTTGTTTTCGTTGGTATAAGTCAGGTTTGCCGAAAGGTTCAGGTTTTTCAGCATTTGAGAGTTTATTTTAAGGTTAAAACCTTTTTTATCATATTCAGATTCATCAACAATACCATCTGTTTTCTGATAATTTCCACTCAAATAATAATTCAACTCTTTATCTCCACCCGAAATGGCCAGGTTGTATTTTTGCATCATGGCTTTACGGGTAACAATATCCCACCAATTGTTTCCGTTATCCAGCATTCCCTGGAATTCTGGTTTTACGTATAAGCTTCCATCATCAGCTTTAGCGGTTTTTACATATCCGTCCAATACATAATCGCTGAAATAAATGTATTGGTCTTTGGTCATGATATCCGGTTCTTTCCAGACTTCCTGTGAACCCATGTATCCGGTGAAATTGACATTCAGCTTTTTAGTACTTCTGATGCCGCTTTTGGTTGTAATCAATACCACTCCGTTAGCTGCCCTTGAACCGTAAATAGCTGCAGAAGCCGCATCTTTAAGAATTTCAATAGATTCGATTTCGTCGGATGACAGATAATCAATGTTATTCATAGAAATACCATCCACCACATATAATGGATCAGAGTTATTTACCGTACCCATTCCCCGTATCCTGATAGAAGTTGAGGAGCCGGGAGCTCCGGAGTTTTGTACGACTTCAACTCCGGAAGCTTTTCCCTGCAAGGCTTGGGTAACATTTGTTGTAGGCATTTTAATCACTTCATCAGCTTTAATTGAGGAAACGGAACCCGTCAGGTCACTTTTTTTCTGGACACCATATCCGATTACCACAACCTGATCAAGCATCTGCACATCTTCAGCCAACAGGACTTTTACCGGAGTGCCGGATTGGAATGGTACGATTTGGTTTTTATAGCCCAGGTATATGACTTCCAGTTCTCCGCTGGTTTGAGAAGTGTTTATGGTGAATTGCCCGTTTGCATCTGTGACCGTTCCTGTATTTGTTCCTTTTATTTTTACCGATGCGCCGATGATTGGCTCATTGAATGCCTGGTCGATCACTATACCCGACACTTTTTGAGCCAGAACAGAGGCGTATGGTAAAACGCACAATAACAGCAACAATATGATACTTTGTATGTTTTTCATGTATGTTATCGTTTTGAAAATTTATTTCACTAAAAATTTAGCTGTAGACTGGGTTCTATCTTCCCAAATTACTTTCAGAAGATACAGTCCGCTTGCCAGGTTCGCTACTTCCAACCGGTTTTCAGAATAACTTTCCGCCACAATTTTACCACCGATATCAAATGCCTGCAATTTAGCGACAGATTGTTCTGAACCGGATATTGTAATGTAATCTGATGCCGGATTGGGATAAACGGTTATGTTGGAATTTCCTGTTTTGGGATTTATAATTCCTGTACCTCCGGTCAAATCATATTTGAATAGCATTTTGACTCCCTCGGATACAAAATACAAATCATTATTGATACCTCTTAACTGGCATGGAATACCATCTCCGGGCAAATCAACCACTTTTACAGGTGGAACCGCCGGATCATCAATCATCCAAAGTTCCCTGTTGTCGGCAGCATCCTGTGCCTGGAAAAATAATTTGTTATTTACTATGGTGAAATAGCAGGCATTGTCAGAATTGTTGCCTGAAAAAATTTCGAAATTATCCCATATTTGTGCTGCATAAAGCATGGTATCCAAGGTTGCTACCGGACCTCTCCACAATGAATTGCCACTACCTAATTCCTGGGTTGGGGTTGCACTGTGCGGCAAGAAATAGCCACCATTGGCGCGTACATACAAATCTCCTTTGAATGGCATGAAGTGAAGCGCCCAGGATGGTCTTGACGGGTCATTATTCCAATGGTTGATGTCGAAAAACATGCGGGGATTTACACCGTCCACAACCGGTTGGGAGAGGATAAATACACATGGTTCTACGCCATGTATACCATCACTTCCCCTGAAGTATAAGGTATCTCCGTAAGCTTTTGTTGTTGTCAAATCACATGGGCGTGGAACTCCATTGACCTTGCCTTTACCAAAGTCAACTCCAATCCATTTGGTGCCTTCTTCTGTTCCGTCGCTTACCCAGATTTCACTTCCGACATCTTCCGTTCCGGTTATTTCTTGAACCGTTTCAGCACGGAATACCATCCATTTGTCATTTACATTCGTCATCCAACCGATTACACCGGCTTCTGTTTCAAATGTAGGACCTGAGCTTCTTTTAGGATTGACATTTTTCAGCATTTTTGTTCCTTCACGGGTACCGTCGGTTATCCACAAACTTTCGTTATTGACATGATCATATCCTATAAAGAATACTTTATTGCCACAAGGAGTTAGGTGTCCTTCCATACCGGGAAATCCGGTTTCCCTTGAAGTCGGGGTTTCTGCGATGCGTGTAGTGCCGGCAGCTGTTCCGTCACTTACCCATAACCATTTCTCAGGCTTTGTAGGGTCAATTACGGGAAGCGCTTCGCTTTCCTCATCCATGGCATAGAATGATAATTTATCTCCCAGGGCAGTTAATCCGAAAGGAGAGGAGGCGGCTGTGCCGGGATAAATATCTTTTACCATGTAAGTACCTTCTGCCGTTCCATTACTAACCCATAATTCTTCACCCGCATCCGGAGTCGTAGCTACGAAATATACTTTTTCTCCGATGACAGTTAACCATTTAGGATTAGAACCTTCAGCTTCCGGATTAATATCTTTCACCATTCTTGTTGTTTCCGGAGTTAAACCGGAAACCCATAATTCTTCTCCCGATGCATCATTTTGAGCAGTGAAGAATAATTGGTTATTGCTCGTTGCTACTATAGGCTTAGATGCATTGGTTCGGCCTTCTATGTTTACTGACGTTACCTGAATGTCCTTTGAGGTAAGGGCAGACATTCCCGTAGGAAGCACTATGTCCTGGGCCTGCCCATTACCGGATATCAAGGAAACGGATGCTAATAATATAATTAACCGTTTCATTGGGTGGAGTTTTAATCGTTATTTCACTAAGAATTTAGATGTAGATTGGGTATTGTCTTCCCAAACAATTTTCAAGAGATATAATCCGCTTGCCAGCCCGCTTACTTGTAAAGAATTGGAAGATTTGATTTCTGCCACTAATTTACCGCTGATATCAAATGCCTGCATTTGTGCCGCCGGTTGTTCGGTTCCGGATATGGTAATGAAATCTGTTGCCGGGTTCGGATAAATGATTATGTCCTTTTGGCTTTTAGGATTGATAATTCCAGAACCGCCTCCCATATCGTATTTGAAAAGTTTCTTTACTCCTTCAGATACGAAATACATGTTGTTCTGGACATCTGTTATTTGGCATGTAATACCATTTTCCGGAAGGTCTACAAGCTTGATTGGCGGAGTATCCGGATCATCAAGCATCCAGAGTTCACGGTTATTCGGAGCATCCTGCGCCTGGAAGAACATCTTGTTGTTAATTACCCTGAACCAGCAGCAATCATCACGGTTATTTCCCTGATATATTTCAAATCCGGGCCATATTTGAGCCTGATAAAGTGCAGTGTCTAATGTTGCCAATGGCGCTCTCCACAATGAATATCCACTACCTAATTCCTGGGTTGGGGTTGCACTGTTAGGTAAGAAATAACCACCGTTGGCCTGCATGTACAAACCACCTTTGAACTTGGCGAAGTAAGCAGAATAGGAGTGTCGTGACGGGTCGTTATTCCAATGGTTGATATCGTAAAACATGCGTGGATTCATTCCGTCTACTACCGGTTGTGAAAGTACAAAGATGCAAGGTTCAACCCCATGAACGCCGTCCGCTCCCCTGAAGAACAATGTGTCGCCATACGATTTGGTCATGGCGAATTGTGCAGTTTGAGGTACTCCGGCATTCATTCCTTTACCGAAATCGACACCAATCCATTTGGTACCTTCCGGAGTACCGTCACTCATCCAGATTTCACTGCCTATATCCTGAGTACCTGTAATTTCACTTACGGTTTCAGCACGGAATACTACCCATTGGTCATTTACATTTGTTATCCAGTCAATCATGGCAGCTTCTGTCTGGAAAGTCGGATTGGTGCTTATCCTTGGATTTATGTTTGTCAGGACTTTTGTACCGCTTTCTGTTCCGTCAGTAACCCAAAGGCTTTCATTGTTAACATAGTCATATCCGGGAAAGAAAGCTTTGTTTCCGGAAGGTACAATATAGCCCGACATACCATCGTAATTTGTTTCCCTGGTAGGAGTATTAGCAATGCGGACGGTTCCGGCTTCTGTTCCGTCACTTACCCACAACCATTTTTCAGGTTTTGTTGGGTCAATGATAGGTAGCGCTTCGCTTTCTTCATCCATTGCAAAGAATACTAACTTATCTCCTAAGGCTGTCAATCCGAACGGAGCTGCTCCTGTTACACCATGATAAATATCTTTTACTATATGGGTGCCTTGCTCAGTTCCGTCGCTTACCCATAATTCTTCACCGTTGGTATCGGTTGTGGCAACAAAAAATACTTTGTCTCCAAGTGCAGTCAACCATTTCGGATTGGAACTTCCGGCTCCGGGATTAATGTCTTTCACCATTTGGGTTGTTTCAGGCGTTAATCCTGAAATCCATAATTCTTCTCCTGATGCATCTGTTTCGGCAGTAAAAAATAATTTGTTGTTACTTGTCTTTACAACAGGTTTGGTTGCTTTAGCCCGGTTTTCATTGTTTACGGCAGTTACCCGGACCCCATCTGCCGTCAGGATAGACATTCCGTCTGGTAATACGATTTCCTGAGCTTTCATTGTTCCTGAAACAATAAGAGCAGATACAAATAATGTAATTAACTTTTTCATGATTCTTGAGTTTGAATTAGGTTTATAAGAGTTTTTTGTAATTATTTTAAAGTGTGTTTTGTATTACCAGACAGTGAAATTGAACCACGATTTGTCTCCATCAAAGCGGTAAACGAATAATCGCATCAATTCGCAAGCCGATGTCATTTTTCTGTCCTTGATACGTTCGTTCAATGTCTTTTTTACAGTTGGTAATAATTTCTGTCGTTTTGTTTCATCCAGGGAAATGCATAAATGCATTGTCATGCGGGAAACTTCGGGATCGGAATCTGCTATCAGTTGTCCAATTCCGGTTTCATATTTTTGATCATCCGAGAATTTGAATAAAAGAGCGCTCAAGGTAAGTTTGACAGGAGGAAACGTTTCATGTTGATATATTTTGTCTATATCTTTCAATTCTTTCCGGCTTAAGCTTTGTGAAAGTAAACCGATTGATGACCAGTAGCGCACCAGTTGGTTGTTGTCATTTAACAATTGAAGCTGTTTCTCCTTAACTTCCTTTCCATTTCCACACAACATTGCAGTTTCAATTACTTTTTCCGCAGGATAAAGGGTATTGTCCAATCTCAATTCGTAAGGCGTTTTTGGGGAATGATAGAAAGAATATTCGGTTAAAAATTGGGCGTCTTTACTTGTAATCAGATAATTTTTCAACGCATTCCTCAAATCTGTAACTTTTGAAACATATTCCGGTTTGTCTATTAAGTTTATGGTTTCCCACTTGTCGCTTTTCAAATCAAAAAGATATTCACAGGTACGCGGTTCCAGTATTTTCCGTTGTGTTTCGTTCAGGAGTCCGGCTTTATAATCCGCGCGTATGGTTTGTTGTAAAGCACTTACGTCATAATACATATTCCACATAACAAAAGGCTGGAATGGCATAAATACTTTGGTATAGAGATAGCGACCGTCTGAAACGGAACGGGATAATTCACTACTTTCTCCTATTCTGTCATTGGACGAAAAAACATATTTTTTAGAAGACTGAATATTTTTCCCCATAAAAACATGTCCTTCCATATAATCCGGGATTTTTACGCCGGCTAAGGAGAGAATTGTAGGAGCCATATCTTCAAAACTGACTAATTCTTCAGTTATAATTCCACTTCCCCAGGGAGAAAGATGTTTGTACATGGGAGGAATCCAAACAATAAAGGGAACACGGTAACCCAGTCCGAGTGAACTCCCTTTGCCCCTGGAAATTCCTTCTCCATGATCGCTGAAGCAAAAGATAATTGTGCTGTCACGAAGACCATCTTGTTCCAGTTTGTCCAACCAGGTGCCAAACTCTTTGTCGGTGAGGGTAATTGAATTGTATACACGCGACAAGTGTTTTTGCATTAGTGGCGAATTATGATAGAAAGCAGGCATTTCAAGATTGCCTGGCATTGTTTTTTCGCTTTCCTCAAGATTGTCAAGTACTTGCTTTTCATAAGTTTCCCACGGATTGGTCATGGTGCGCGACTGGTGGCTTGCATTGCTGTTGAAAACTGCAAAGAAAGGCTGCCCCGGTTTCCGATTCTGCCAATCAGCGTTGTTTGAACACTCATCCCAGGATTCCCTGGTCATCGCCTTGGCGTTGGCATGGTTGTAGTCAGTCTTGACATTGTTGCTGGTATAATATCCCGCCTGACGCAAATAAGAAGGAAATCCCTTGATATTTTCCGGAATACGGAAAGCGCTCCTGTGTCCTCCCGTACCCATGGTTGTAGTACGAACGCCTGTAATCAGGCAAAAGCGGCTGGGAGAAGATACTGAACCTGTAGAAAATGCACAATTGAACTGTACTCCTTCAGAAGATAATTTGTCGATATTGGGCGTTTTGGCTTGTTCATTACCATAACAACCGATAAATTGCGGGGAAGTGTCTTCATAAGTAAGCCATAAAATATTCGGACGGACTTCCTCCTGAGAATAAGCAGTCAGGCTACACAAGGCTCCCACCATGCCTAAATATTTTGGATGAAAAATGCTATGTGTTTTATTATTGTTCATGGTATTGTTACTAAAATGTTTTTACTTTTCCTGCATTTGGAAATCAGAGTGATGAATGCAATTGTTTGCCATTTCGAGATGTATTTGTGCTCCCTGATGATTGATGTCTGTATCCAACACTTTTTTCAGAAATTCTTCGGCTTTTTTATGCTCGCCCAATCCCAAATGTCCTAATCCCATTACGTAATTGCAGTGTATCAGGTTACGTTTGTCCAAATCATCTTCCCAAATCGCCAAATCGGGCAATGAAACGGCAAAGTAATCTATACGGCATTTATCGAACATGTGTTTTTCTCCATGTGAAATCAGTTTGTTAAAGCGGCTCCGGGCTTTTTCTCCGTTGCCAAGCGCTCTCCATGCCAACCCCTGGTAGAAAATTTTATCCGGTTGCTGATCGTTGTAAAAAAATGCCTGTTGAGGTTCGGATGAACCTTGTGTTGCTTTTTCGAAATATTTTTTGGCGTTTTTTTCATCTCCCAGTCCTCTGAAAGCTAAACCTTTGCAGTAATTAATGTCGTTTTCTTCCGCAGTAATCAATTTTCCTTCTCCTAAGTTGTAAGGATATTTATCAGTTTCCTGCAGCAATTGCAAAGCCTGTGCATACGAATTTTTTGCCATTGCTTGTTTGGATAATTCCAAACGGCATAAAATATACTGCCCGGTTACTTTACCTTCTCCACCTTCCCACGGATGAAAATGGCGTGAGGCAATCAATTCTTTTGCTGTTTCGTATTTGCCTGACTGATTATACAGAGTAATGCGTTCAATACAAAGGTCATCACGTTCTTCTACCAAAGGAAGATATTGTTCAAGAAATGATAATCGTTCGGCATGAGATTTTCCCAATCTTTTATACAGTTGATCTAATTCCATCAGGATTCGGGAGTCTGCCGGATTTAACGAAAAAGCTTTTTCTAATAAATCCAACGCCTTTCTTTTATTATTTAGCTTGTTATAATAAGCCAATGAAAGATTCCTCAATACAGTAGGGAATTCGTCATCTAACTTCATAGAGCGTTCCCAACATTCGATTGCTTCCGGATATTGCCGTGCGGCATACCAGAAATTACCTAAATAGTAAGGCGCTTTGGCATCTTCGGGGTTGGCAATCATGGCATCTTTCAAAATGCTTACTTCTTCAATCCTGTTAGGAAAACATTTGTCCGGCAACATTTGCGATGCTTTTTTGTAATAACTTTTGGCTTTTTCCATGTCTCCGTTTTGTGAAGCGAAATATCCGAGAGCATAATATACCATTGGGTAACCCCCCAGCCCCCTAAAGGGGGAGTCGGCACCCAAGTCCCCTTTAGGGGATTTAGGGGTTAATTGCTCTGCTTCGTCAAATAATCCTGCTGCCGCAAAATCCAATGCATATTCGATATAAGCGTGTACAGAACCTTGCATTAGTGAGTGCATTTCTTGTAAAGTTGCAGGATCGTTTGTCAGTAAATACTTTTCAAACCGGCAACCCATATTAAATTGGTCAATTGCTAAAGAAGATTCGATCCATTGTAATGCTTCTTCTTTTCTTCCTAATTTTCTTAATATAGAGGTTTTTAAAGCTCTTGCCTTATGATTATGCCAATTGCGAACCAAACATCGTTCAATTTTGTCCAATGCCTCTTCCCACCTTGTACCTTGCACCTTGCACCTTGCACCCATATAAACATCAATCTGCGCTAATGCCAGATAAGCAGCATCCTGCCATGCAGCATTCCATGTGGCTTTGAAAAAAGCATCATAAGCCTTTTCTGTTTTTCCCTGCATTTTTAGACACCACCCCAGATTGTAATAAGGTTCTCCCTCATAAGGGTTAGGATTGCGTTCTGTCAAAGTTTCAATCGCTTTGTGGAAATAAGGTTCAGCTAAAGTGAATTGGCCACACCTCATATATAACAATCCTACAGCATTGTTGCAACGGATATCGCCAGGTTCTCTTTTTAATGCTTCCAGATAGTAATCCAATGGATTATAAGTTGCATGGCGATATTGTTCCAGATGTAATCCGGTTAGGAAGAGTTGTTCGATAGAAGCAATCTCTTCCGGATTTTTGGCTGCTTTGGCCGGATCCGGAGTAGGCTTTATTTCCTGTTTTTCAGCTTGATAATTCAGAAGCAGGCTACCATCTTCCTTATATAATTCAAAGATTAAATTTTCAGGAAGAGTGATTCCCGTTTCAACAATCGTTTGAAAAGGTTCTGCCGGAGAGGTATTGATAATTATGTCTGAAAATATATTTCCGGAAGTACTTTTCACCAGAATGCGAAGATTTTTATAAACGCTTGTCGTATAAAGGATAATAGTTGCTTTGAAATTATTTACTTCAATGTTTACCATTGCCTCTTTATTTGCGTTTTTTACGTATCCTACTTCCGAATAAGGCATGAAATATTGTACCCATGATTTTTCTTCATAAGGTTGCAACCATGAAAAATCGGGTTGGTTGTCGGTATATACACCGGTCATCAATTCGATATACGGTCCGTCTTTATCAGTCAGGTTCCTGTCCCAAGCAATTCCGAAATCTCCATTTCCCCAAGTCCATTGTTTCTTTCCTGGAGATACATGATGGTCGGCAACATGTAATAATCCGGCTTTAACATCATCTTCATATCCACCTACAAAATCGTATTTGGACTGGATAGCCATATAAGAAGTAGGCACCGGGATATTTTTATACTTTGAAATATCTACTCCTGCAGAATAATCTTGTTTGTAATAAACTCCTGTTGCAATCGGAAAATTCGATACATCCCGTTTTCCATGGTCGAATACAGCATGTACATCCGGTGGAAATACTGATTTGTAACTATCGTTTACCACTACTGCCGGATTAGCCCACCACAGGAAAGTTTGCGGAAAAGGCGTACGGTTGTATATTTTTACCTTGATTTCCAAATAAGCTTTACCGGGATATAAAGTAAAACCCTGCATTCCTTTGGTGCGGAACATCCGTTCCACTTCATTACACCAAACGGTTTTGCTTCCATCCGGATTTTCTTCAATGGAGCAATCGGTTGGCAGGAATGTGCTTGGGCGGTGATGTTGTGGCCAGTTGAATTCAATTCCTCCCGATATCCATGGACCGGTAAGACCTACTAATGCAGGTTTAATTACCTGGTTGTAATAAACAAAATGCCGTTTTTTGACTTTATCGTATGCCATTTGTACCCGTCCGCCCAATTCGGGAAGAATCATAATTTTCAGGTATTCATTTTCCAGAAAGAGCGCACGATAAGATTTTTCGACCTTTTCGTCTGATATTTTTTCCACGACAGGATATGGATATACGGAACCTGAACTTCCCTGATATACCCGTTTTTCCAGGAAAATAGGATTTTTTTCTTCCGCTCCGATTTCATAAGTGGGAAGCATTATATTTTCTTCCCATGCACGCACTACTCCTTTTTCCGTTACAGTAGGCTGAATTAGATATTCAGTTATCTTTTCCATTATTTTTTATTTGTATTATATAGTTGTTTTTCAATTTGGTTGAAAGGAATTTCTTTTTCAGGAGAAAATTGGTCTGATTGCATGTAGTTGCACAAGCTGAATAACAATTGTCTGGCGACCAGTCTTTTATCCATATTTTTATTCAAATCAGCACTGCAAACCAGTAATTTTCCTTTCTCTGATTTTACTTCGAAAATCAATCCGAGATTCCTGTTTTTGTAGAAATTATCAACCATCCTGACAATCGGATTTTTTATTTGCGGTAAAGAATCCATGTTCATTGTTACTGCATTTTTGCAGATATCCCACCATTGCCAGTTACTGTGCATCTCTGTCGGAAAATCAGACAATGCCGGATGTTTGGGGTCGCATAAAATTCCCATGGTTCCTGGTTGGTTCGGGAAATGTACCGGACTCCAGAATACTTGTACAAATTTTCCTTCCAGACCATTTATATCACTTGATGCCGGGTTAAGCAATACCTTTTTTCCTTGTTGCAAAGCCTGTTCTGCTTCCTTGAAATTTTGGGTATAAACTATATCTTGCATATTATTTTTAATGCTTTCCGGATATACCCAAATTTCCCAAGAGTTATGATAATCTGTGTTTTTTAACGATAATTCCAGAGTTAGTTTTTCTGCCTTTGAGATGGAAGATAATGGAATAGAAAAATCTCCAGATGATATGGCATTGCCTATTTTGATGTTTTGTTTGGATAATTCTCCCTGGGCAATTATTTGATTGTTGGAATTTGTCAATTTCCAGACAGGAATCATGTTTTCCAATGTTTTGTCACTGAAATTGGCAACTTCCGCTTTTACTTTAAGCGTATCTTTATTGGTATAAGTTGCTTTTGCAAAGCGGACTAAAGGAACTACAGAAGAACAAAAAGTTCTGAACGTTTCAGGAGTAATCAGTCCTTTACTTTCCCAGAAAGGATTTAAAAGTCCTACCAAAGCGGTACCTTGTCCGGGAAAATCATGCAAATCAAGCAATTGGAATCCACTGAAACCAGGAGTTTTCAAAGCCCGTTCGATTTCTTCCTTGTATAAAATAGCCGCTAATTTCCCGCTGGCCATTAAATAATCGTTGGATTGTTCCAATCTACCTTTCTTTTTCAGGTCTTCCCTGATTGCCATAAAGTTCAGAGGAATCAGATTGCCGGTATATTTGTCGATTTCTTTTAAGTCTGGGAAAACGCTGTATTGACCTATTTCATGGCTGATAATTGGAACCTGCAAACTATCAATAGATACAGAATAATCTTTGTTGAAATTAACAGGCTGATTATCGAAAACACCTTGTCCCCTTACCCAACCTTTTTTTGTCCATTGGGTTACCCAAAAATCATCGTTTGCCTCCGGCCATTTGCCATGTTCTTTTTCAAACGTGAATGTAGTAGTCATGTATAAATGTCTCGAATCCTGTTTTTTCAGATGCATCATCAGGCTATCCATTACGGCAAAGTTACCTTGCAGTTCATTTCCCATACTCCAAAAGCAAAATGAAGGATGGTTTCCGTAAGTTTCCATGATTTTGCCGGCTTCGGCAAAAAGGAAGTTAGTTGTTTTGGAGTCACTTCCGACATTGAGGTACCACAAAGGAAGCTCTGCCTGAAGGTAAAATCCCATTTCATCAGCGACTTCAAATGCAGCTTCCGGCGGACACCATGAATGGAAGCGAAGGTGATTCAAACCATATTCACGGGCAGTTTTGAAAACTTTTTGCCATCCGGATTTATCCATGGGAGGATACCCTTTCAATGGAAAGATACAACACTCCAAAGTTCCTCTTAAGAATAATCTTCTGTCGTTGATTTGAAGAAATGCATTTTTATTGGTTAGTTTCCTCATACCAAAAACACTTCGTTTTTCGCTTGTTGCGCTACCGGTATTTAATTCTGCAATTGCTTCATAAAGATTTGGATTAAATTCATCCCACAATTGCGGATTTTCTATCGGATAATCAAACGATAATTTAGTTCCGGTAACTTCTATTTCTTTTACAGGTAATGTTTTGCCGTTTTTTTCTTTAACATGGAATTTAACTTTTCCGCTCAATTCTTTAGAAGTATTTCCTTCAAGAAACAATTTGACATGCACTTTCGATGCATCCACATCCGGAACCAGTATCATTGCTCGTATATTGTTTTTTTCCTTTGCTTCCAGTTTTATATTGCCAATCACACCATTCCATAAAGTTTGTGTTTCATTGGTATAAGCATGAGCCAGATTTTTATATGAAATGTCGTATAGTTTCCGGTTATCAATCCTTAAAACAATAGTATGGTTTCCGGGAGATATATAATTTGACAAGTCAAACAGGTGAGGAGTTGATAAACTTTCATTTTCAGATTGAACTTTGTTCCCGTCTACCCAAACCTGTGAATTCCAGATAACCCGCTCCATATTCAGGAATATGGATTTATCTTTCCAATTATTCGGAATATTGATGTTTTTTTGATACCATGCTACACCGACATAATCATATTTGCGTTTCAGGTTACGGAAAATAGTGTCGTCCATAGTTGGCTGCAAAGAACAGGGAGTACCATAACCTGCATCGCATAAAGTTCCCGGCAATGTAATTTTATCAGAAAATTCATTATTAAACCATTGTTCCGTTATTCCTTTATCCAGACTATCCAATGCAACTTTCCACTCTCCGGATAAATCTATTTCCGGCGTTTTTTTATCAGCGCATGATATAAAAGAAAACACACTTAAATAAATGATATAAAAAATATATTTTTTCATTTGTGGTATTATTTTGTTAATTCAGATTCGATTTCTTCCAGTGATTTTCCTTTGGTTTCTGGAAGTTTGGCTTTTATAAAAATAAAACCTAATATACAGACAACTCCATACAACCAGAATGTACCATAAGCGCCTAATCCTTTATTTAGCAATGGGAATGTGTAAGTCAGGACGAAACAAGCTGACCATAAAGCAAATGTAGAAACCGCCATAGCCATTCCCCTGATTTTTGTCGGGAATATTTCCGAAATAACTACCCATGTAATAGGCGCTAAAGACATGGCATAACAAGCAATTGCGGCTACTACAAGAATCAATACTGCCATTCCGGTGATTTGGAAATAGTAGCATGTTCCTAAAATAGCGTAGATACAGGCTAATCCGAAAGCACCGAAAAGGAGTAAGGCACGCCGTCCCAAGCGGTCTACCGTGTACATTCCGACAAAAGTGAAAATCACATTGGTAACGCCGGTTATTACTATATTAAATAAGATGTCAGATACTCCATATCCCGCAGCAGAGAATATTTCCTGCGCGTAGTTAAAAATTACATTGATACCGCACCATTGTTGAAAAACGGCTATCACAATACCAATCAATAATATTTTGGGCATTTTTCCTTTCAACAATAATTTATAGCTGATTTTTTCCTTGACTGCTGTATCAGAAGAAATCTTGATTTCACTGATTTCCTTTTCCGCATATTCTTTTCCTCCAATGCGGGAAAGAATAACATTTGCCTTGGTGTATTTCAGTTGGGAAGCCAGCCAACGTGGGCTTTCCGGTACAAAAAATATCATAATGAAGAAAAAGACAGCAGGAACACCACCGGCCCAAAACATCCAACGCCAACCCATCTGACCATTCCATGAGGCCAAAATGTCTTCTCCGGATTGGATAGGATCTGCAATCAGCCAGTTGACGATTTGGGCGGATAAAATTCCTAATACAATGGTTAACTGGTTAATGGACACAAAGCGTCCTCTGACATTTCCGGGAGAAACTTCCGCTATATACATAGGTGAAAGATTAGATGCGATTCCAATACCGATTCCTCCTAATATGCGGAAAATAATAAACCAATTGATGTCGCTTACGATACCAGTACCAATTGCAGCAATAATAAAAATCAAGGAGGATACAATCATTAACGGTTTTCTTCCGTAGCGATCGGATAAGCTACCGGAAATCATTACACCAAGAAGGCAACCCAATATAGCGCTTCCCATCACCCAGCCCTGCATATATGGCGAATTTTGTATTCCGAAAAATACTTCGTAAAATGGTTTGGCTCCACCGATTACAACCCAGTCATATCCGAATAGTAAGCCTCCCATTGCGGAAACTAAAGAAATAAGTAAAAGGTAAAGACTGTTACGAGAATTTTTGTTTTTCATGATATGTTTATTTACAATACAAAATTAAAGCATTGAATCATAAAAAAAATGCACTTATATTTGAAAAACATGTAAAATATAATTATTTTTGTTTTTTGATTGTTTGAAGCAGTAATCTTTATCCTTATTAAATGTATTTTTTGACGAAATAAATGTATAATTATACTTGTTGTTGAAATATGGAAAAAATAGCAGAAGGATTTAAGGGGGAAAAGGCGATAATCACTCCATATAATATAAGGAATTATCAGGCTGAAAATATGATTACGAGGCAATTATATATTACCCATATAGGATATTATCCCAAGGCTAAATATCATTTCAGGGAGCGGGAATATGGTACCAATGAATATGTTTTTATTTATTGCGAACAAGGTAAAGGGTGGATACAGTATAAAGACGAGAAATATATATTAAAGAAAGACCAGGCATTTATACTTCCTGCCAATGAAAAACATGTTTACGGTACTGATAATCAAGATCCCTGGAGTATTTACTGGTTTCATTTCCGGGGAGAAAATGTATTTATGTTTTCTTCCATCATAGGAAAACCGATTCATATTGAAGAATCCGATAAAAGCCGTTACCACGATCGCTTCCTTTTGTTTGAAGAAATTTATCAAAACTTGGAAATGGGATATAGTCCCGAAAATCTCGAATACACCAGCTTTTGCCTGATGCATTTTATGGCCTCCCTGAAATATATCAATCAATACCGTGAGATTAAAAATGTAAAAAAAGCCGATGTGATTCAAAAAAGCATTTTGTTTATGAAAGATAATCTGGAGAATAAAATAACGTTAGATGATATAGCTGACCATGTGGGTTATTCAAATTCCCGCTTTGGCGCATTGTTTTCTGAAAAGACTTCTTATCCTCCTATGGATTATTATAATCAGCTTAAAATACAACGTGCCTGTTCGTATTTGCAATTCTCTGATTTTAAGCTAAAAGAGATTGCATTCTGCTTGGGGTATTACGATCCGTTTCATTTCTCAAAAGCATTTAAACTGGAAATGGGAATTACTCCAAAGGAATACAGGAAAAGATACAAGCCCGAACAGACAGTCTGAAATACTGTTGAAAGCAATCTAAAATTTATCAAGTGATAGTTTATGAATAGAAGAGATTTCATATATAAAGGAATTGTCCTTTCGGCTACTGGGTTATTGCCGTTGTCAATACAATCGGAGGTTACTCAGAATTCGGTGACTTATACTGGTTCGAAAAAATCAATTATCAAACCGGCAAGATTGAAAAAAGGAGATAAAATTGGCTTGATTGCTCCCGGTTTTCAAATCAGGGAAGACCAATTGGAGAAATCAATCCAAAATCTGAAACTCTTTGGATTTCAGGCAGTTTATTCTAACCGTTTACTTGGTAAATCAGGTTATTTCAGCGGAACCGACCTGGAACGAGCGGATGATATAAACGATTTTTTCGCCAATCCGGAAATAAAAGGAATTATGGCAATTAAGGGTGGATATGGTTGTGCGAGGATTCTTAATTTATTGGATTATCAAACAATCAGGAAAAATCCGAAAGTAATTATTGGTTTTAGTGATGTGACAGCCTTACTTAACGCGATTTACCAGGAAACAGGATTGATAACCTTTCACGGACCGGTGAGCCAAACCATATACCGCGATTATAATGCCATGCAATTCAAGCGTATAATAATGAATCCCGCAAAATATACATTAATAGAGAGTAGTCCTGATGATTTGAAATTATCATTGGAAAATCCGGAATACAACCGTTATATTATTACAAAAGGGAAGGCTGAAGGACAATTGATTGGTGGAAACCTAAGTGTTTTTGTCTCCATGACAGGTACCAAATATCAATTGGATTGTAAGGGGAAAATAGTTTTTATTGAAGATTTGGATGAAGAACCTTACCGGATTGACCGGATGTTGACCCAATTAATTGAAAGCGGAATGCTACAGCAGGCAAGCGGCATTGTATTTGGTATCTGTAAAGGCTGTAATACTTCTAAAAGCAAGATTCCGGATTCATTTTCCCTGAAAGATGTTGTTGAAGACAGAATTAAACCATTAGGGATTCCTGCTTGTTATGGACTGTCATTTGGTCATAATATTCATAACTTTACCATACCGGTTGGAATTGATGCCAAGCTAGATACGGAAAAAATGACAGTTGAATTAATGGAAAATGCTGTTTTGTGACGATTATAAACTGACATGTAGACATTAATCGTATACCCTAAATTCTTAATTCTTTATTTTTATTCTTAATAATGTTAAAGAAGGATTGTGTGTCATAATCTCATCGTTAAAAGTGTTAAAATCGCCACAACAACTTCTTTTTTTGTACGTTTTTTGTGTGTAACTTGCACAACATTACTTATTGAATATTTAACTCAAACAATAATTGAATATGAAGAATTCTTTTAGATTTTTAGGTGCATTGATTCTTGTAGCTCTCATAAGCTCAGGAATTTCTTTGGGAGTATATACTCACTTAAACAACAAACAGGTTAGTTCTGTCACTACTCATGGATTTGATCAGAGTCTGACTAAACTAACGGCGTTTAATAGTGATGCGGCAGAAAATACAGATTTTACAGTCGCTGCAGAAAACAGTGTTCACGGTGTTGTACATATCAAATCAATTGCCAAACCTTCTGCAGCAGATAGGAGCCAGCGTTATTTCGACCCGTTCGAATTCTTTTTCGGGCAGGGGCAAGGGCGTGACTATACACCGCAACCACGTGTAGGATTTGGTTCGGGTGTTATTATTTCTACTGATGGATACATTATAACAAACAACCATGTGGTTGATGGCGCAGACGAAATGGAAGTTACATTAAACGATAATTCTACCTATAATGCAAAACTGATTGGTACAGACCCGGTAACAGATATTGCTTTACTTAAAATTGAAGCAACGGGATTAACCGTAATCCCATTTGGCGACTCAGATAAGCTAAAAGTAGGAGAGTGGGTGCTTGCCGTGGGCAACCCATTCAATTTAACATCAACTGTTACTGCCGGAATTGTTAGCGCCAAAGGCCGTGGAAATGTATTTCCCACAAGTGGAAGGGATAATACCCAAATGAAAATCGAATCTTTTATTCAAACTGATGCGGCTGTGAATCCGGGAAATAGTGGTGGTGCATTGGTTAATACAAGAGGTGAATTAGTTGGAATCAATACTGCTATTTATTCTGAAACCGGGAATTTTGCAGGATATTCATTTGCAGTGCCGGTAGCGATTGCAAGTAAAGTAGCGGCAGATTTGAAACAATATGGAGCAGTTCAACGTGCTGTTCTGGGTGTTAGTATAGTTAATGTAAATGACTTTAAAAAACAAAATCCAGATGAAGCGGCTAAACTAAAAGTGAACGAAGGTGCTTATGTTGCCGGATTTGCAATGAAAAGTGCGGCCAAAGATGCCGGTCTTGAAGTTGGAGACGTGATTGTTGCTGTTAATGACATCAAAGTGAAATCGGTAAGCGCTTTACAGGAAGCTATCAGCAGATACAGTCCTGGAACAAAGGTTAGTGTTACTGTATTGCGTGGAAGTGTGGAAAAAGTCTACAATGTGGAGCTGAAAAATGACCAGGGAAGTACGGATGTCGTGAAAAATGTATCCGGAACCGAACTGTTGGGCGGTGCTTTCCAGGAACTTTCTACTGAAAAGAAAAAAGAATACGGAGTTAATTACGGTATCGAAGTCACTGGACTCACGGATGGAAAATTGAAAGATGCCGGAGTTAAAAAAGGATTTGTCATGATGACTGTCAATGATAACAGAGTAACTTCCGTTGATGGATTTAAAAAGTATGTCAACCAGGTTCTTAAACAAAGTGCTGATGATAGGGGGTTATTTATTAAAGGATTTTATCCGGCTACAGGGAAAGTAGAATACTATGCGATTAATTTGAACAATTAAGGCATAATATTTGTTGCGGTTTTGTATATTTTTTTGTCTTTTAGGGGTGCAATAAGTTATGAATATTTTTGTAAATCAACAAAATAAATATTAACTTTGTGCCCCTAAAAGCAAATTTTTGCTTAATTATATTTGAATGAGACAGTTAAAAATCACTAAGTCGATTACCAATCGCGAGAGTGCATCGTTGGACAAGTATCTGCAGGAAATAGGTCGTGAAGACTTGATTACTGTTGAGGAAGAAGTCGAATTGGCTCAAGCTATCAAACGTGGAGATAGGGCGGCATTGGAGAAATTAACCCGCGCCAATCTTCGTTTCGTAGTGTCGGTTGCCAAGCAGTATCAAAATCAAGGTTTGAGTCTTCCCGACTTAATAAATGAAGGAAACTTGGGTTTGATCAAGGCTGCTGAAAAATTCGATGAAACCCGTGGATTTAAATTTATTTCTTATGCTGTTTGGTGGATCAGACAATCCATCCTGCAAGCTTTGGCTGAACAATCGCGTATCGTTCGTCTTCCTTTGAACCAGGTTGGTTCCTTGAATAAGATTACAAAAGCTTTTTCAAAATTCGAACAAGAACACGAACGCAAGCCTTCTCCCGAAGAATTGGCAGAAGAACTGGATATCCCGGTCGATAAAATCTCAGATACTTTGAAAGTTTCCGGCCGTCACATTTCGGTAGATGCTCCTTTTGTCGAAGGAGAAGACAACAGTTTGTTGGATGTATTGGTTAATGATGATGCCCCTGTGGCCGACAGGTCGTTGATGAGCGAATCATTATCCCGTGAAATTGACAGGGCGTTGTCGACTTTGAGTGACAGGGAACGAGACATCATCAAAATGTTTTTCGGTATCGGTTACCAGGAAATGACACTTGAAGAGATTGGTGACAAGTTTGGTTTAACTCGCGAACGTGTAAGACAGATTAAAGAAAAAGCGATTAGAAGATTGCGTTCAAGCAATAAAAATGACTTATTAAAAAGTTACTTAGGCTAAATAAAGCCCTAATGAAAAATTTTATCCCGGAGATATGGGAAACAAAAAAGGATGTCCATTGGGCATCCTTTTTTAGCTTCATTTGAGGTAAGATTAATCTTCTTCTCTTTTACCCAGCTTTTTGTCAAACATATACATTGCAGCAGGGTCTTTTTCAATTATCTTAAGAGCATGTAGAAGTTGTCTTGGAGTTTCTTCTTCTTCGATTTGTTCATCAATGAACCATTTCAACATGCTTTGTGATTCGTAGTCTTTCAATTCGATAGCTTTGTCCATTAGTTTGTGAATCAGTCCTGTAACTACTTTTTCATGCATCAAAGTATCTTCGAAAGCATCTGTAGGAGAATTCCATTCCTGGCGGACTTCTGCAATCGGTTTCATCAATACTTTACCGTCTCTTGAACCGATATATTTGGCAATCCGGGTTGCATGTTCGAATTCTTCATGCGCTTGTACGGCAAACCAGTTAGCAATACCGCACAAACCTTTGTCATCCATATCATAAGACATTGACAAATATAAATAACCTGACCACAATTCTGCATTTATTTGTTCATTCAATGCAGCTTCCATTTTAGGATCTAACATAATTTTTCTATTTTATTAGTTTAACATTATTGTTCTTCAATTCTAATACAAATAAAACAATAAATTTCCGTAAATGTTTTAACAATTAGCGATGTTTTACAATAATTTTGAAAAAATTAGAATTTAAGAAAATTGAGAATGGAGGCAGATTTTCTTTAACTCCCAAAGTCTCAGGATTAAGAGCATATTTTTCTTCCAGAATATGAAGTATTAGTTCAGAACAGTATAAAGAAGTGGTATCATTAAGGTTGAAGTCGTAATCAAAAGGCGCTTTTCGTTTTGCATAACTTAAAGCTTTTTGAGCGACTTGTTCTAAAGTATCCCGTTTTAACCGGGTAATAATAATGCTGTTTGGATAAGCTTCTTCCATAAATGAAGAAAGTGTTGTGATAATTACTCCATCATCTTTGGAAAATGGTGAAAAACGACCGGGAATTGCATGAACGACAGACCAACCGGAATCAATCTTTACAATAACCCCACAATGAGAAATATCTAAAGTGTCGTTGAGGGTTTCTATAATCCGGTTGCTTACAAACCCATAGCCTTTCCTTAGAATAATATCTCCATCCTGCAAACAGCTTATCTCATTTTTGTTTAAACAATAATTTACATTATTGCATGCCTTTTCTAATTTGTCACTGACTATAAAAACATACAATAATGCAATTATTATAATGAGAAATGAAATTCCTGTTATTGAACGGACTTTCACAAAATCATGCAGGTTTATTTGAAACTCATTGATTCAAAGAACCACTTTCCGTCTTCTTTTACCAAATTTACTTTTTCAGTAGAAGTTTCATCTCCTTTTATTACTTCTACTTTTACAGTGGCAGAATTACCGTCTTCACTGAGATTTGTTTCAATTGCTTTGACGCTGCTCACATCCTTGTTAGCTTCTTTGATTGCTGCTAAAAACTGTTTAGCATTTTCGTCATCAAAATCTTTTTCCTGAGATTCCAATGTTTTTTTAGACATGCATTTTTTCAGTCCATCAATATCACCGGCATACAAAGATTTGACAGCTTTAACTGCCATATCTTCCGGTGAACTACCACCACTGCCACTACAGGCTACCATTAATACCATAATACATAGAGCAGCCAATACATTTTGCAAATTCTTCATAACAATAATTTTAATGATTAATAAATATTAATTACAAGCGCATTGTACAGTTACCAGATTGCGATCTCCAAAAGCGTTATCCACCCTTGCCACATTTATCCAGAATTTATTTTCTTTCAACCATTCTGCCGGATAAGCAGCTTTACTTCTGGGATAAGAATGTTTCCATTCATCGGAAGTGACTTCATATTCGGGATGCGGTGCATTAATCAATACATTGTCTTCTTTGGAGGCTACACCTGCAATCACCTCTTCAATTTCCTGGCGGATAGTTAACATGGCTTCAATGAAGCGGTTTAATTCAGCTAAACTTTCGCTTTCAGTTGGCTCAATCATTAAAGTGCCATGCACAGGGAATGAAAGGGTAGGGGCATGGAACCCAAAATCAATCAGGCGTTTGGCTATGTCTGTTTCAGTGATTCCTGATTTGTCTTTCAATGTGCGGCATTCCAGAATCAATTCATGTCCGACTCGTCCGATAGCGCCTTTATAAACAATTCCATACGCACTTTCCAAACATGAAGCAATGTAATTAGCATTTAATATCGCAACTTCAGTTGCGCGTTTCAAACCTTCAGTGCCCATCATGCGGATATATCCGTAAGTAATAGGTAAAATTCCGGCACTTCCAAATGGAGAAGCGGCAACAGTATTCAAATTAGAACCTGTTTTTTCAGGATGATTAGGAAGGAATGGTATTAAATGTGTTGCAACACAAATAGGTCCTTCCCCCGGGCCACCGCCACCATGAGGAATGGCAAATGTTTTATGTAAATTCAGGTGGCAAACATCAGCCCCGATAAATCCGGGATTGGTTAATCCAACTTGCGCATTCATATTAGCGCCATCCATATATATTTGTCCGCCATATTGATGGATAATTTTACAAATATCAATGATTTGTGTTTCAAAAATACCATGGGTTGAAGGATAAGTAATCATCAAAGCAGCCAGATTATCTTTGTTTTGTTCTGCTTTCAATTTTAAGTCTTCAACATCGGTATTTCCGAATTCATCACATTTGATAATGATAATTTCAAGTCCGGCACGGGAAGCGCTCGCAGGATTTGTTCCGTGGGCTGATTCCGGTATTAAAACCAGGTTACGTTGAGGTTGTCCTGTCGATTTCAGATATTCCCGGATAGTTATCAAACCGGCATATTCTCCGGCTGCGCCCGAATTGGGTTGGAAACTTACGCCCGGTAATCCGGTGATTTCTCCCAGGTAGGCAGATAGATTTTCTATCAATTCCTGGTAACCTTCAGTTTGTTCTTCCGGAGCATAAGGATGTATATTGGCAAGCTGCGGATAATTGAGAGGCAATAATTCAGAAGCTGCATTCAGTTTCATGGTACATGAGCCCAATGAAATCATGGAATGAGCCAATGAAATATCACGTTTACCTAAACGTTGTATGTAGCGCATCAATTCAGTTTCTGTATGATAAGAATTGAATACTTCATGTGTTAAATAATCGCTTGTACGAAAGAATTTATCTTCAAAATGAATTTTTTCAGGAATTTCTTTATTCAATAAATATTCCGTTTCATTTGCCTGGGAGAAAATATACAACAGGATACCTAAATCGTCAGGCAAAGTAGTTTCATCAATACTGATACCGATTTCCCCCGAATCAAAATAGCGTAGATTTACTTTACATTCAAGAGCAGTTTCCTGTAAAACTTTCATTGAAGCATTCGGCGCCAAAGAAATTTTCAATGTGTCAAAGAAATTTTTATTTTCCTGAGTATAACCCATACGGATTAATTCTTCTGCTAAAAATCCGGCATAAGCATGAACCCTTTTAGCAATATTTTTCAATCCTTGAGGACCATGATACACAGCATAGAAGCTGGTCATACTGGCAAGTAATGCCTGCGCCGTACAAATATTGGAAGTTGCTTTTTCACGTTTGATATGTTGTTCGCGTGTTTGCAAGGCCATACGCAAAGCCTGTTTACCATATGCATCTTTTGAAATGCCGATGATTCGTCCCGGAATGATACGTTTATAATCATCTTTAGCAGCTAAATAAGCGGCAGAAGGTCCACCATAATACATCGGAATACCCATGCGTTGAGTACTTCCGAAAACTACATCAGCCCCCCATTCTCCGGGAGGAGTTAATAAGCATAAACTCAGAATATCAGCAGCAACAGCAACTTTAGCACCCACAGCTTTTGCTTTTTTAACAAATCTGGAATAATCCTCAATGCTTCCGTTGGCATTTGGATACTGAATAATGGCACCAAAAACTTTATCTGAAAATTCAAAGGCCTGGTAATCTCCTTTCAATAATTGAATGCCTAAAGGTTTTGTAACTGTTTGCAATACAGCCCAGGTTGATTCGAAAATATTTTCGTCTACAAAAAGTGTATCCGTACCGGCTTTTATTTGTTCACGGCTCCGTGCATTGAACATCATATTGGCAGCTTCAGCAGCAGCTGTAGCTTCATCCAGCAAAGAACAATTCGATAAAGGCAGACCAGTTAAATCACTCACCATCGTTTGGAAGTTCAACAAAGCTTCCAGTCTTCCCTGTGAAATCTCTGCCTGGTAAGGAGTGTAAGATGTATACCATTCTGGGTTTTCAAAAACATTTCGGAGGATAGGAGCCGGAGTTACAGTGTCATACCAGCCCATTCCAATATAAGTAGTGAAAATGTCGTTTTTAGAAGCTAATTCTGCGATATGTTCGGCATATTCCCGTTCCGTCATGGCTTCCGGTAATTCTAACTCATGATTTAATCGAATAGGCTGAGGGATAGTCTGATCTATCAACTTATTCAAATCCGTAACGCCGATTTTTTTCAGCATCACTTGCATGTCTTTTTCTTCAATACCGATATGACGGTCTGCAAATAGCTCTGTTTTCATAAATTATATCAAAAATGGATTATTTAATTTTTCTTTTTTTATGGTTGTTGCAGGACCATGTCCAGGATAAACAACAGTATCTTCCCGCAATGTTAGCAATTTATTTTTAATTCCGGAAATAAGTTTCATGTGATTACCTCCTTCCCATAAGTCAGAACGACCGACACTCCCTTCAAACAAAATGTCTCCCGAAAACAAGATTTTGTCTTTTACTGAATAGAAACAAATTCCTGCCGGAGAATGTCCGGATATTAAAATTGTCTTTAATTCCGTATTTCCGAAAGAAATGATATCTCCTTCTTCAATGTACTTAATGGAACTATAATTTCCGGCCTCCACTTTCATCCCAAAGAAAGCTGCTTGTTTTTCCAGGTCAGGTAATTGTTCTTCCAATTGGTGATATTCAGGAGCCAGGCCATAAGTGTCGTATATGAATTTGTTACCGAAAGAATGGTCTAAATGCAAATGAGTATTCAACAAATGTTTTAATGATAAACCCTTTTCCGAAATAAAACTTTTCAGCATTTCTTTTTCTTTCGGGTAATAAGCGCCGCAATCAATAATTACAGCTTCTTTTGTTTCATCATATAAGATGTATGTGTTTTCTTCAATCGGGTTGAATTCAAATTTTTTTATTTGCATAATACAATATTTGAAATTTGAACAGAGGGTATGTCAAAAGTAACAAATGTGCGTTTTGTTATTGCGGGCTTGACCAGCAATCTTTTCATTTCCAACGTTCATTTTCAGAGGATTCCGGCTCAAGGCCGGGATGACAGGCTCCTGACATAACCTTTTATTTTGGTAAATATATAATTTTTTTTGTTTTGAAATATTCTTCTTTAAAATAGTCGCTTAAATTATATTCTACGACTTTATTTTTGTAGGGTTGTAGTTCGTGCTGAAGCTCCCCTCCTTTCAAACAAAGAAATCCGTTTGGAAGAGCATTTTGCTGTTCCTTGATGATATTTTTCTTTGATATCTTTACCAAATCAGGCATTGGCATTACTGCCCTGCTTACCACAAAGTCGAATTCACGTTTTTCATCTTCAACCCTGCAATGACGGCATTCCACATTTTTCAAGCCTATCGTTGATGCTATATTTTCCGCTACCTTTACTTTTTTACCAATGCTATCCACCAGCAAAAACCAGGCTTTGGGAAACATAATGGCCAGAGGGATTCCAGGAAAACCACCTCCTGTTCCGACATCTAAAATAGCTGAATCGTCTGTAAAACGAATTACTTTGGCAATGCCTAATGAATGTAATATGTGCTTTTCGTATAAATTTTCTATATCTTTCCGGGATATCAGATTGATTTTACTATTCCAATCAACATACAAATCATATAAAGATTCAAATTGTTTGATTTGTTTGTCCGGTAACTCCGAAAAATATTTTTTTATTAGTTCCATAATTCAGTAACAGGACTATTTTCATCTAAATAAATATCAATTTCTTTGTAGGGCAGGAAAACCGTAGTTTGGCCTACAAAGTAAGGGGCAATTTCATCTTCGTTGAAAAAATAAGTAATGCCTTTGTTGTTCAAAATAAAATTACCATTAGGTAATATTTCGTCAGTACTGTTGTAGCCTAAATCTTCCAACTGTCCCTCGTTCTTTAAACCGTTTTGCTTTTTTATTTTTTCAACAATTAACCGGGAAATCTGCTTTTGAATATTATCTTTGAAAATTTGGTCTTCATTAACTAATAAGCCGGTATTCAAATCAATAACATAAGCGTATAAACCATGGGAAGTTTGACTCCCAGCATAATTCACATACCTGACGATAAACGACAGAACGTTATTTTCATTGAATTCGATACTATTGTTTAGCCTGGAAAAAAACAAGCTGTGTTTATTTCTGACATCTTCCTCTTCTTCAGGATAATTATCTTCGATTACAGTTTCGGTTTCAAACCTTTTAAATTCAGCAATATATTGTTCTGCATACGATGCAATAGCTTGCTCCGGAGTCATATATTGAAAATCATCACTGAAAAATTTAGCAATGAATAAAGATTGGATTTTATTCAGCAATGTATCATCGGAACATTTAGAGGGATATATAAAATTAGCCTCAATGTTACAGCCAGGTTTTAATGAATCGTTGAACAGGTGGTAAGTTTTATTCAATTTCAAAGAATCAAACTCGACAAGGATATTTCTTTCTGCAGTTTTCCTGCAAGAGGAATACAAACAAGCACAAAGCAAAATCAATAAGTTGGGGTAGATAATACTTTTCATATTACACGGGTATTTATATATCCTTCTTTTTGCAGGATTTCCAATAGTTTATTCCTGAAATCACCTTGTATTATTATTTCGCCATCCTTGGCAGAACCGCCTACACCACATTTGACTTTAAGCATTTTCCCTAAAGTTTGTAAATCCTCTTCCTTTCCCGTAAATCCGGTTATTAAAGAAACCATTTTACCACCACGATTCCGCTTGTCTAAAGAAATTCTCAGCAGTTGCTTTTCTTTGGGAAGCGTATCCGGTTCCTCTTCTTTATCTGTTTCATACCGGAAATCCGGATTAGTAGAATATACAACATTCAAGCGATCTTTCCAATCATTGTTTTTCATATGATTCTGTATTTTCGATTCAAAAATAATGCATTTTTACACAACTTTTGCATAAATTCGTTTTAATATTTTATGATTTCATATATCTTTGTGAACTTTAATAATTTATACTGACGATAATTCACAGGGATGATAAAACCAACGGAAAGACAAGGAGCAAAAATACCGGAACCGACGTTGCGTCGTTTACCGTGGTATTTGGCTTTTGTAAAATTATTAAAAAAACGGGGAGAAACTCTTGTTTCATCCACTCAGATAGCAAAGGAAATAAGTGTTGATTCATCCCAGGTTGCTAAAGATTTGTCTTTCATCAATGTTGTTGGTAAAACAAGAGTGGGTTATGATATTGATGCACTAATTAAAATGCTGGAAGATTTTTTAGGCTTTACCTCTTCTCACAAAGCGTTTTTGTTTGGAGTCGGGAGTTTGGGAGCTTCTTTATTGCATGATTCCGGTTTGAATCAGTATGGATTAAATGTGGTTGCCGGATTTGATGTTGATTCTAAGGTAATTGGAACATCAATCAATGGTATTCCGATTTATGATATTGCTAAATTTCCTGAAATCCACAAAAAAATGAATGCTAAAATCGGGATATTGACGGTGCCGGTTGATAATGCTCAAAAGGTAGCAGATACTATGATAGCAGGAGGCATTAAAGCTGTTTGGAATTTCACACCGTTCCGCATTAGGGTGCCTGAGAATATTGTAGTACAAAATACGTCAATTTACGCACACCTGGCAGTTATGTTCAATCGTTTGAATTCTATTTGAATTTAGAAAATTATGAAGATTATCTGTGTTGGCATGAATTATGCCGATCACAATAAGGAAATGAAAAACACACCGGTTAATGAGGAACCTACTATCTTCATGAAGCCGGATTCTTCCTTACTGAAAGATGGAAAGCCGTTCTATTTGCCGGATTTTTCTTCCGAAATTCATTATGAAACTGAAATTGTAGTGAAAATTAACCGGTTGGGAAAAAATATTGGAGAAAGATTTGCACATAGATATTATGATGAAGTCACTGTTGGAATTGATTTTACGGCACGGGATTTGCAGAATAATTTAAGGAAAGCAGGAATGCCGTGGGAAATATGTAAATCGTTCGATAATTCAGCTGCCATAGGGCAATTTATTCCATTAGCTGATTTGGAAGAAAATATTGATAATTTGTCTTTCAAGTTAAATATAAATGGTAAGACAGTACAAAATGGGAATACATCTGATATGATTTTTAAGACAAACCGGATTATTGCTTATGTCAGCCGTTTCTTTACTTTGAAAATCGGAGATTTATTATACACAGGAACTCCGGCAGGAGTAGGTGTTGTTAATATCAATGACCGTTTAGAGGGCTATATTGGCGAAAAAAAATTACTTGACTTTAATATAAAATGAGAAACATGAAACTACTTCGAGACTTTTTAGCTTTTATCCTGGCCATGACATTTATTATTGTGGGTATCCAAAATAGTTATGGTGTAGATAATTATACTAATACATCCATTTTAAATGCTTCCGGTAAATGGATCAAAATCAAAGTCGAAGAGAATGCCATTTACAGGTTGACTTACGAAGATTTACAATCATGGGGATTAAATCCTGCTAAAACCAAGATTTATGGTTATGGAGGATGGATTTTGAATGAATATTTTTCTACCCAGGTATATATAGATGATTTGCCTGAAGTTGCTACTTGGGTGAGTGGCGCTGATAATAAATTAGAACAGGGTGAATTTTTACTTTTCTACGGCAGGGGTACTGTTAAATGGAGTTATAATACTTCAACAAAGGAATATGTACATGAAAATAACCCTTATTCTACTTATGGTGTATATTTCCTGACTGATGCTGTTTCTGGAGAACCCAAAAGAATGGAAACAAAAACATCGGAAATTACAGCTTCTACAATTTTAACTTCTTATGAAGATTATAAGTTGCATGAAAAAGATGAATATTCTATTGCTAAAACCGGGAGGGAATTATATGGGGAAAGTTTTACCGGAAAAAACACTCAGGAATTTCCTTTTTGGATTCCAGGAATAATGAATAATAATGGATTGGTTAGCTTTTCTTTTGCATCAAAACTAAGTGGAACAAAAGTGTCGTTAAACATAAATGGAGATGCAAATATATTTGAAGTAGCAGTTGATCCTGCGACAAGTAGCTATTCAACAGCTGTAGCATTTGATAGAATTAAACAAATATGGTCGGGCAACAAGAATGAAAATACAATAGTTCGGGTAAGTCATCCATGTGAAAACAATGGGCCGGCTTATCTTAATTACATCCGGCTGAACATGCTTCGGAAACTGGAATATTATGGTGAACTTGAAAACAAGGCTTATACTTTTTTCCGTAATAGTGAGAATCTGACTAAAAATGTACAGTATGACATACAAACTACCAATCAAAACCTTCTGATATTTGATGTGACGGGAAATTATGATACAAAAAGAATTCAGACAACTTCATCTGACAATATTTTAAGTTTTAAGTCAGAAAGTGGAGAATTGAAAGAATTTGTTATGGTAGATTCTAATTCTAACCGTTTTTCAAAACCTGAAAAAATAAGTGATGTTGTGTCTCAGAATCTGCATGGTTTAGGTCAGATTGATATGGTTATAATATCTCCGAAAGCATTTGTGTCGGAAGCCGAAAGACTGGCACAAGCCCACAGGGATGGTTTCCGGAAATTAAAAGTTGTAGTTGTTACTCCGGAACTAATTTACAATGAGTTTTCATCAGGAACCCCTGATGCAACAGCCTACCGGAGATTTATGAAAATGTTTTATGACAGGGGAACAAATGACAATGATCGTCCTAAGTATCTTTTATTATTCGGAGATGGAATGTTTGACAATCGATTTTTAGACCCTTCAACCAAATCATTTAATAAAGATAACTTTTTGTTGACTTATCAGGTAAAGGAATCCCTGAAAACTGACGAATCATATACTTGTGATGATTATTTTGGCTTGTTGGATGAAAAAGAAGAAAAAGATGCTAGAGGACTTTACCAATCGTATGGCGCTCAGAAAATTAAATTAGGAATCGGCCGCTTTCCAATACAAAGCATATCTCAGGCAAAAAATAGCGTAGATAAGGTTCTTTCTTATATGGATAATAAAAACCGGGGTATATGGAAAAATTCATTGGTTTTTGTTGCAGATGATTCTGATTCTACTGACCCGAATTCATCGTTCACGCTGCATATGAAACAAGCAGATAGCATTGCTTATAATGTTATACAAAAGAATTATCCTGAGTATATGTTGACAAAAATATATATGGATGCCTTTAAGCCTGAAAATGTAGGTGGAAGGAAGTCTTTTGATATAGCTAGAAAGAAATTTTTTAATGCTCTTAATGAAGGGTGTTTAACTGTTGATTATACGGGTCATGGTGGAAGCACTGGATTAGCTGATGGAATATTAAGCCTTGCAGATATCTCAACCTTGAATTATAAAAACCTTCCTTTATGGATTACTGCTACTTGCGACTTTGCCATATTTGACGGAATAACTAGCACTGCCGGAGAAAATCTTTTTTTGAGCAATAGTGGTGCTATTGCTTTGTTTACAAGTACGCGAGTTGTATATGCTCAAGACAATTTGAAGTTAAATTTTGCATTAACTCAGAATTTGTTTGCAAGAAAAAGTGATGGAAGCAGGCCAACATTGGGAGATGTGATGAAAGAAGCCAAAAATAGTATTGCTCCTAATAATAACAAGATGAATTATATATTATTGGGAGATCCTGCACTGACATTGAATTATCCGGAATATAGGATTGAAATACAGAGTATAAATGAACAATTGACAGGTGGCAGTCCGGTTACACTGAAGGCTTTAGAGTCGGTTGAAGTTTCCGGAATCGTAAAAAATAAAAGTGGACAAATAGATTCTAATTTTAATGGTTTTCTTATGGTGAATGTATTTGATGGAATACAAACCGTACCAACTGTAACTATAGCTTTGGATAAGGAGAAGAAGCCCTTATATCCTTCTTATTATACGGATTATCCCAATTTAATTGCACCGACTTATTGTAATGTGGTAAATGGAAAATTTAAATTTGATTTTTCAGTTATGAGAGACATCGCAGACACAAAGAATCTTGCGAAAATGAATTTATATGCTTCAGGAACAAGTTCAAATGTAGATGTTGAGGCTCAAGGATCTTTTATGAACTATAATATATACGGAACAGCAGATAATGAAATAAATGATAACTTAAGTCCGGAAATCTTAAGTATATATTTGAATGACGAAACATTTGGTCCCGAAAATAATATAGTTAATCCGACTCCTAATTTTGTTGCCAAAGTTTCTGACGAGTTGGGAATTAATATGTCTGGGGCTGGTATTGGGCATAATATTCAACTTATAATTGATAACTTGTCTTCAAAAACATATAATTTGAATGGTTTCTATAAAGCTTCTACAACTCAAAAAAATACGGGGACTATAACTTATTCTATTCCTGCATTATCGGAAGGAGAACATACTTTAACATTCCGGGTATGGAATATTTTAAATAATGTATCTATAAGAACTTTCAAATTCATAGTGAAGAATATTCAATCCAGAGCATATGATTTAACAGTAAACTCCAATCCTGCAAAAATAGGAACAACAGGAATAAGTTTCGGATTCAGCCATAATCAACCGGAAGTCAGGATTGAAGTTAATGTTAATGTGTTTGATTTATCCGGACGTCTCGTTTGGAGCCATAAAGAATCTGGTTCTCCTGAATTGATTAGTGCATACGAAATACCTTGGAATCTTAAAAATAATGAGGGAGAAAATATTCAGCCGGGTGTGTATGTATATAGTGCATCTGTCAAAGGAGAAAGTGGAATTGAAACTACAAAAGCTAAAAAAATGATTGTTGTAGGACAATAAAACACCCTGGAATTCAGTTTAAACAGCTGAATAACGAATTTTTTTATTAAATGAAGAAATTAAAATTAATTGCCTTAGTTTTTTGCGTTTTTAATGTATGTGTTGCCAATGCAGCAGATCCTAATAAAAGTGATGAATTTAATCCTGTTTTAACAGGAGTGCCTTCTTTGACTATTGCTCCTGATGCCAGGGGTGGAGGTATGGGAGATATTGGTGGTGCTACAGACCCAGACTTATATTCACAGTATTGGAATCCCGCTAAATATGCTTTTGCTTATAGTAAGGCAGGATTAGGTTTATCATATACTCCTTGGTTGAGGAATTTGGTTGATGACATTGACTTGGTATACGTTGCCGGTTATTATAAATTAGGAGATAGCGATTTGCAAGCTATCGGAGCTTCTTTAAGATACTTTTCTCTTGGAGAGATCGTATTGAGAAGTAGTGCTGATCAAACAAATCCCCCGGTTTCCAGTCCGTATGAGATGTCCTTGGATTTAAGTTATTCACGTAAATTCTCGGAAAAATTCTCAGGAGCTGTGGCATTTCGCTACATCAGGTCTGATTTAGGTGCAGGATCGAATGATCAGGAAGGAACTGTTCCCGGAAATGCATACGCTGCTGATATTGCCGGTTATTATAACTCTTATGTAATGGCCGGAAACAGTGAGTGTTTATTAGGACTTGGATTTAATATTTCCAATATTGGGACAAAAATTTCGTATGATGGTGGAACAAACAACCTTTTTATTCCTACTAATTTAAGACTTGGTGGATCCTTTTTATTTCCTCTTGATGATTACAATACTTTGTCTCTTAATTTAGATGCTACTAAATATTTGGTGCCTACTCGTCCAAACACAGAGGGGATGACTGATGCAGAAAAGCAGCAAGCAATGATTGAGTATAATGATATTGGCTCTATCGAAGGTATTTTCAAATCATTTACGGATGCCCCTGGAGGAGCTAAAGAATTATGGAATGAAATCATGTGGGCATTTGGTGCCGAATATGCTTATAACAATCAGTTCTTTGTACGTGGCGGTTATTTTTACGAAAGTCCTAATAAAGGTAATCGTCAATATTTCTCTGTAGGCGCCGGGTTTAAATTAAGTGCATTTCAATTGGATGCCGCATATTTAATTTCTACAGTTCCTAATAATCCGCTAGACCAGACATTACGTTTTAGTTTGAGCTTTGATATGGACGGACTTAAGGGATTAATGAGATAAAAATGCAAAAGATAAAAGTCGGATTTGGTTATGATGTTCATCGTTTTCAGGAAGGACGGGAGCTTTGGTTAGGTGGTATCTTAATCAAACACGATAAAGGATTACTCGGACATTCTGATGCTGATGTTTTAATTCATGCTATTTGTGATGCCCTCTTAGGTGCGGCTAATTTGCGGGATATAGGTTTTCAATTCCCTGACACTTCGGCAGAATTTAAAAATATTGACAGTAAAATTTTGTTGGAAAGAACCATGCAACTCATTAAGGATAAAGGTTATGAGTTTGGTAATGTGGATGCTACAATTTGTGCGGAACAACCGAAGCTAAATCCTTATATTTTCCAGATGCAATCATGTTTGGCACGAATTATGCAGGTTGATATAGATGACATCTCAATAAAGGCTACGACATCTGAAAAGCTCGGATTTGTCGGTCGGCAAGAGGGAATGTCAGCTTATGCGACAGTATTAATAAATCGAATCAACCCATGAAATTATTTCAGAAAAAATTAGGATCACTCATAACCATAATGTTATTGATTACCGTTGGTTCTCAATATAGCTATGGTATTGAAAATGATGGAAGCCGGTATGCCTCTGAATCTAAGTTGAATAAAGCAGGTAAATGGGTGAAACTTAAGGTTGAAAATAATGCCATTTACAAGCTGACTTATGAAGACATACAGAAAATGGGGGTGAATCCTTCCAAGGCTAAAATATTTGGTTATGGGGGCTGGATTCTGGATGAGGATTTTACAACCCCTTATGTTGATGACTTACCTGAAGTTGTTTGCTGGAAAAGTGGTTCCGGTGATGAACTTAAAGCAGGGGAATATTTACTTTTTTATGGACGGGGGACCGTTAAATGGAGTTATAGTACTTCAAACAAGGAATATGTACACGAAAACAATCCATATTCTACTTATGGCGTTTATTTCCTGACTGATGCTGTTGATGGCAACCTGAAGAAAATGGAAGCATTAAATTCTCCAGTTTCTGTTTCTACAACATTATCAGCTTTTGAGGATTATGCGTTATATGAAAAAGAAGAGTATTCTATAGCTAAATCTGGCCGGGAACTTTATGGAGATAGCTTTTCAGGAAAAAATACCCAGATTTTTTCAGTTAAAATCCCGGGAATATTAAAAGGCGATGAAAATGGAAACTCATCTTTCAAAGGTTCTTCTGTTACTTTGTCTTTTGCTTCAGACCCTGGTGCCAGTACAAAGCTAACTCTTAGTGTAAACAATAGTTCTGACCAATATATTGATTTAATAACCACTACCACTAATTCATCTAGCGATACTTATACGAAAGGTATTTCAACAAAGGAAACAGTAGTTTGGAAAAGTGATAAAAACGAAAACACGAAAATCCAGATTGCTCATCCTTGTGGTGTGAAAATGGCTTATCTTAATTATATTCGCCTGAATATGATGAGAAAGTTGCAATATTATAATACTGCGTATACATTTTTCAGGAGTAGCGAGAATCTGACTAAGAACATACAGTATGATATACAAAATGCTAACCAAAATCTCCTGGTTTTTGATGTTACAGATAACTATAATATTAAAAAAGTTCAGACAACTTTTTCTAATAATATATTGAGTTTCAAAATAGTAGGTGGAGAAATAAAAGAATTTGTTCTGGTAGATCCCAATCTGAGTTTTTCAATCCCGCAAGTGTTAGGTGAAGTGGCAACACAGAATTTGCATGGATTGGGTCAGATTGATATGGCTATCATATCTCCGAAAGCATTTGTTTCTGAAGCGGAAAGATTGGCGGAAAAACATCGTGAATCATCCCGGCAATTGAAAGTTGTTGTAGTAACTCCTGACCAGATATACAATGAATTTTCTTCCGGAGTTCCGGATGCTACAGCATATCGTAGGTTCATGAAAATGTTTTTTGACAGGGGAACATCAGGAAACGATCGTCCTAAATATTTATTACTGTTTGCTGATGGCATATATGATAACCGGTTTATAGATCCTTCGTGTAAATCTCTCAATAAAGATAACTTTTTATTGACTTATCAAACAAAAGAATCCTCTCTCACAACAGATGAATCATGTCCTGCCGATGATTATTTCGGATTCCTGGATGAAAAAGAAGAAAAAACTTCTGATGGAAGTCTTAGATCCAATGGCGTTAAGAAACTCATGTTGGGGATTGGTCGTTTTCCGATACAATCTTTGGCTGCGGCCAAAAGCTCAGTAGATAAACAAATTGCTTATATGGATAACAAGAATCTGGGTATCTGGAAAAATTCAGTTGTATTGCTGGCTGATGATTCTGATACAGATTCTCCAGGTTCTTCATTTACATTGCACATGAAGCAGGCGGATAGTATTGCCAATAGTGTTATGCAGAAAAAGTATCCTGAGTATATGGTGACAAAAGTATATATGGATGCTTTTAGTCCTGAAAATTCGGGAGGTAAAAAAACATTTGACAATACGGCAAAAAAGAAATTGATGAAATCTTTGAGTGATGGTTGTTTTGTGCTTAATTATACTGGGCATGGAGGAACAATCGGATTAGCCGACAATATAGTTGCATTGTCGGATATTCCCAAGATGACTTTTAAGAATCTCCCTTTGTGGATTACAGCTACTTGTGAATATGCATGGTTTGATGCCACTTCATCTTCTATCGGAGAAGAAGTCTTTTTGAGTGAAAAAAGTGCCGGGATTGCGTTGTTTTCCACTTCCAGAGTTGTATATTCTCCGGAAAATCTTCAGATGAATTTAGCTTTGATGCAAAGTTTGTTTGCAAAGGAAAATGGACTCAGGCCTGCGTTGGGTGATGTAATGAGAAAAGGCAAAAATATGCTTCCTTCCAGTAATAATTATAAGAATAATAAATTAAAGTATGTTTTACTTGGCGACCCTGCATTAGTGTTGAACTATCCGGAGTATGAAATTGAAATAACACAGATAAATGACAAGTGGGTTGATAATAATCCTTTTACATTTCAGGCTTTGGAAACTGTTAAAATTTCAGGCTTTGTAAAATATAATGGTAGTAAGGATAATAGTTTTAACGGTATGCTTAATGCCAATATATTCGATGGAATGCAAACTGTAGAAACTGTGACAACAAATACCAGTGATAGCAGTAATCCCAAAGATAAACATTCTTATTTTACGGATTATCCTATCAGGATATCTTCAACTTATGGAAAGGTTGAAAATGGTGACTTTGAATTTACTTTCTCTGTAATGAGGGATATAACTGATTCTCAGAATTTTGGGAAAATAAATTTGTATGCTTATTCTTATAATGTTAACGGTCGTGAGGCTAATGGCTCTTTTCTGGATTATTATATTCAAGGTACGGATGATGATGCAGATATAAGTGATGAAACAGGTCCTGTTGTAAAAAATATTTATTTGAACGATTCAACATTTAAATCTGGCGATGTTGTTAATGAGAAGCCTTATTTTGTAGCTAAAGTAAGAGATGAAAAATATGGTATAAATATATCAGGAGCAGCAGCAGGTCACGATATACAGATTGTGATAGACAACTCTCCTTCAGCAACTTATTCGCTGAATGATTATTATAAAGCTTCTGAGAATGAAAAAAATACAGGAACTATTGCTTATTCAGTTCCAGAATTAACAGAGGGCGAACATACCTTGAGATTCCAGGTTTGGAATAACATGAATAACGTAACAATAGAAACATTTAATTTTTCAGTTAGAAAAGGACTTCAGCCTAAGATGTCAGACCTGATTGCTTCTGTAAATCCTGCGAGAATTGGTACGGGAACCAAATTTGCGTTTACACATGATAGGCCTGAAACACTTATTGAAGTAAATATGTCTGTGTATGATTTATCCGGTAAAAAGGTATGGAGTCATAAGGAAACAGGTTCTTCGGAATCTTCGTATGAAGTTCCATGGGATTTAATAGGAAGTAATGGAGGTTATGTTCAACCGGGCGTATACATCTATAGTGCTGCTGTTAAAACTGAGGGAGGAACAGAAACTACTCAATCGAAGAAATTAATTGTTCTTGGGCAATAAGTTAATGTGCCAATAAATTAATATGCCAATATATGCTTACGCATTATACAATTGGCATATTAATTTATTGGCACATTTATTCTATATTTTTCCTGACTTTACTCAGAAATTCTTTCATGGCATCGGAATCTTTTGATTCGATGATTTTAAGCAAATGAGCCAACTCTTTTCTGATTTGTTCTACTTGTCCGGAAGTATAAGGATTAAACAAAATCTCAGTTAATAAATAATCATCTTCCGATAATAGACCTTGTGCAATATTCATGTGTTTTTTGAATGTGGTTCCCGGCGCTTCCTGATGTTTCATGACAGAAGCAAAAACCAATGTTGAGGCAAAAGGAATAGATAAGGAATAAGCTATTGTTTCATCGTGTTCTTCAAATGTATATTCAAAAATATGGAGCTTCAGTGAATTATACAGATCTTTGAAAAACACTTTCCCCATGTGGCTTGATTCTGATATGATAATAGCGTTTTGTGCAGACAAGTCGCTTAGGTTGGCGAATGTTGGCCCGAACATGGGGTGGGTCGAGACAAAAGGATGTCCGGCTTCTTTGTAAAATTCTTTTATTCCGGTTTTAACAGAGGCAATATCCGACAAAATACAGTTTTCAGGAAGGTAAGGCAGCACAGTTTTAAAAGCATTAATTGTGTGTTTTACTGTAGCAGCATTAATCAATATTTCCGGCTTGAAATCTACGATTTCTTTTGGTTCACTCATTCGTACACAGTTGTAAGTGAAACGTAACCGTTGAGGATCCGGGTCAAAAATAGCAATCTCGTGTTCGAAACTTAAAACATCAGCAAAAAAGGAGCCCATTTTCCCGGCTCCGAGTATAGTTATACGCATAATTTCATTCTTTTGTTTTCTTTATTTATTAAGCACTTCAACCTGTTGTCTTATAGATTCTTCGTGAATAGCTTCCAAAATGGTTTTCATAAAATCGCCATCCATTCCCATAGATTGTGCCGTAGCAATACGTTTTAACAAAATTTCATCGTAGCGACCGGTTTGAAGAATTGGCATGTTATGTTCCTTTTTATATTGACCTATTTCTTGTGAAACACGCATCCGTTTAGCTAAAATTTCAAGTAATTGGTTGTCGATTTCATCGATCTGATGACGTAGTTCTGTCAAATTTTCTGTAGTCTGTTTTGTATCTCTCACTACTAATAAGTTTAAAACGTATGATAAAACATCGGGAGTTAATTGTTGCTCTTTATCACTCCAGGCTTTGTCTGGATCGCAATGTGATTCAATGATTAAACCATCGTAGTTCAAGTCCATAGCTTGTTGGCAAAGCGGAGCAATCAGTTCTCGTTTTCCTCCGATATGGCTGGGATCACAAATCAAAGGCAGATTGGGAATTCGTCTTTTAAGTTCAATTGGAATATGCCATTGTGGTAAGTTACGGTACATTTTTTTATCGTAAGAACTGAATCCGCGATGAATAGCTCCGATCTTTTTGATGCCGGCATTGTATATCCGTTCAATAGCTCCAATCCAGAGTTCCAAGTCAGGATTTACAGGGTTTTTGATAAGCACAGGGATATTAACACCTTGCAGTGCATCCGCAATTTCCTGCATAGCAAACGGGTTAGCGGTTGTTCTGGCGCCAATCCAAATCATGTCCATTCCATATTTTAGTGCTTCAAAAACATGTTTATGTGTGGCTACTTCAGTTGCAACATACATGCTGGTTTCTTTCTTGACATTTTGTAACCAGACTAAACCTTGAGTACCTACACCTTCAAAGCCTCCGGGTTTAGTCCGTGGTTTCCATATTCCTGCACGGAATATTCTGATATCCTTTTCTGCTAATTCTTTAGCTGTTTGCATCACTTGTTCTTCTGTTTCTGCACTGCAAGGTCCGGCAATGACAAGCGGACGTTTAGGTTCTATACCAGGTAATAAAATTGATTCTAATTCCATGATTCTAATTATTTAATGTGCCAATTATTCAATATGCCAATGTGCTAATAAAATGTGTGCATAAGTCAATTAGCATATTGGCATATTGGCACATTGGCATATTCTTTTTAATGCTTCTTGTAATAATTCTTCTTTGCAACAAAGAGAGATACGTATGTAGCGTTCCCCATTACTGCCAAAAATAAAACCGGGAGTCAGGAAAACATTGGCTTCATATAATATCTTATCAGCCAGTTGTTCACTACCTGAATATTTTGCTGGGATTTTTCCCCACAAAAACATTCCTGATTGTTTGGGGTCAAATGTACAACCCAGAAATTCTATTATTTGTTCAGCAATTTTGCGTCTTTTACGATAAATATCATTCATTTGACGGTGAAATTCCGGCTGTGCTTGCAGAGCTTTTACAGCTGCCAGCATCATTGGTTTGAATTGTCCACTGTCGATATTGCTTTTTACTTTCAATACCCATTCTATGAATTGGGCGTTGGAGGCTAACATTGCCATTCTCCATCCCGGCATATTGTGTGACTTACTCATCGAGTTTAGTTCGATACAAATATCTTTGGCTCCTTCGATATTGAGAATACTCAATGGCTTGTCATTCAATATAAAACTATATGGATTATCGTTGCAAATAACGATGCTATGGCGTTTGCCGAAATCAACTAATTGTTGGTATAATTCAATAGTTGCAGGTGCTCCTGTCGGCATATTCGGATAATTAGTCCACATCAATTTCACATCCGATAAATCCATTTTTTCCAGTACCTTGAAATCAGGCTGCCAATTGTTGTTTTCGTCTAAACCATAAGGAATAATTTTTGCTCCAACCAGATTACTGACTGAAGTATAAGTCGGATAGCCGGGATTAGGAACCAGAACTTTATCTCCCGAATTCAGAAATGCCATGGAAATATGAAGGATGCCTTCTTTGGAGCCGATCAAAGGTTGTATTTCGTTTTTCTGATTTAGTTCCACATGATACCATTGTTTATACCAATCGGCAAAGGCCTTACGCAACTCTGGAATACCCACATATGGTTGATAACCATGTGCATCAGGCTTTTGAATTTCTTCGCAGAAAGTATTGATAGCTTCTTTTGAAGGAGGTAAATCAGGACTTCCAACTCCTAAATTGATTACGTTTTTTCCGGAGGCATTCATTTCTGCAACTTCTTTCAGTTTTTTGGAGAAGTAGTATTCGTTTACTTTATTGAGCCTTTCGGCAGGAGATATTTTTGTCATAACTAATTAAAAAATTATAAATTAAGAGTTAACTCTTAACTATAGATTGTTCTGTGTATTCCCCCAAGATCTTAAATCCTTTTGTCAGAGGTAAAACAGCATCTAATGCTTGTTTGTAACGCATATAATTGTTAAATGTCACATCAACATAAAACAGATATTCCCATTCCCGGCCAATAATAGGAAGAGATTGTATTTTAGTAAGATTGATATCATAGAAAGAAAGTATAGTCAGCACTTTTGACAGGCTTCCTTCTGTATGAGGTAATGTGAAAACAACAGATGATTTATTTGGAGTAGAATCTTCGAGTATTTCGTCTGCAATCCAACGATTGGCTAAAATAAGAAAACGGGTGAAATTCCGTTTATTGGTTTCAATACCTTCTGCAAGGATATCCAAACCATAAAGTTCAGCTGCATATTTACTGCAAATTGCTGCTGTTCCTTTCAATTGTTTTTGAGATATATTTGCAGCGCTCCAGGCCGTATCTTCTTTTTCAACTACTATTAAATTGGGTAAGGTATCTAAAAAATCGCGACATTGCATCAGGGCGATAGGATGGGAGTTAATTTCTTTAATATCATGAATATTTTGTCCGGGAAGGGCCGCCAAGCAGTGGGAAATTCTTATTTTTTCTTCTCCAATCACTACCAGATCGCTCTCACGAATGAGTTCATGATTTTGTAGTAAACTTCCGGCAATAGTGTTTTCGATAGCCATGATACCGAAAATATTTGAATCTTTCTTCAGGGCGCTTATTACGTCCCGAAATTGATTACAGGGTAAAATTTTAATGCCATCTTCTGTTTGGAAATACTTTCTTGCTGCGATATCGTGATATGCGCCTTCAATTCCTTGTATTGCTATTGTTTTCATAATTTCAAAAAAAAAAATCCTGTCGTGTTTTTCGACAGGATTTCATATATCTTATTTTGTACGTTTTTATTATTCTCCGGGTGTTTTTACTTACATACAAAATCCTGTCTTACTTGTCTGCTAAAGTAAAAGTAAAAATAGGAATATGTAAAATAAAACTTGTTCATACTTTCTTTTTGTTGTAAAAGGTGATGCAAATGTAATACTTTTTTTTATTCTGCAAATATTAAATGATAAATAATTTAGATTTTTTCTTTTCTAAGAATTCATATATGCCACCAATGTGTTCCCTGACTTTTTTATCTGAGAATTCGTATACTTTAGTTACTAAACCATTCAGAAAATCACGGTCGTGTGATACTAAAATTACAGTTCCATCATAATCCATCAAAGCCTCTTTCAATACAACTTTGGTTTTTAAATCAAGGTGATTGGTAGGTTCGTCAAGAATAAGCAGGTTTACCGGTTCCAGCAAGAGTTTGATCATTGCCAGACGGGTTCTTTCTCCACCGGAAAGGACTTTGACTTTTTTATCCGAATCATCACGGTTAAACATAAATGCGCCTAATATGTTACGGATTTGTGTCCTGATATCTCCTTCAGCCACTTGATCGATTGTTTCGAAAACGGTCAGGTCTTCGTCTAATAATTGTGCCTGATTTTGGGCGAAATAACCGATTTGGGCATTATGTCCGAGCATAATGGTTCCTTCATAAGGAGTTTCTCCCATAACACATTTAATGAAAGTTGATTTTCCTTCGCCGTTTTTTCCTGCTAATGCAATTTTTTCTCCCCTGGAAATCATTAAATTGGCATTTTCGAACACCATGTAATCATCATATTTTTTTGTTAAACCATCCACTGTCAAAGGATAATTGCCCGAACGGGTTGCCGGTTGGAATTTAATCCTGATTCTGGATTTATCTTCTTCGTCAATTTCAACACGTTCCAGCTTTTCCAGTTGGCGTACGCGGCTTTGCACCAGAACTGCCTTGGCAGCCTGTGCACGAAAGCGTTCAATAAATTCTTCAATTTCCTGAATTTGCTTTTGTTGTGCTTCCCAGGCATGGATTTGCTGTTGGCGCCGTTCTTCCCGTAATTCCATATAACGGGTGAAATTGACCTTGTAATCATAAATCCTGCCTAAAGTAAGTTCGATAGTCCGGTTAGTGACTGCATCTATAAAAGCCCTGTCGTGTGAAATCAGTACAACAGCATTGGCTTGCGTGGTAATGAAGTTTTCCAGCCAGCCGATAGTTTCGATATCCAGGTGATTGGTCGGCTCGTCAAGCAGCATTACATCAGGATTCCGGAGCAATAATTTCGCTAACTCAACCCGCATTCTCCATCCTCCACTGAAAGCAGAAGTTGGCCGGTCTAAATCCGACCGTTTGAAGCCTAAACCCAATAAAGTTTTTTCTACTTCTCCTTCGAAATTGAGTCCTTCAACCATAGAAAGACGTTCATGGGCATGAGTGAATTTGTCAATAAGTTCGGAGTATGAATCTGATTCATAGTCGGTTCTTGTTTCCAATTGCCGGTTCATATCTTCAATTTCCTTCTCCAGATCAAAGATGTGGGAAAAGGCTAAAGATGCTTCTTCCCTTACAGAACGTTCATCTGAAACCTGCATTACCTGTGGTAGATAGCCGACAGTCATACCAGAGGGACCAGTTACACTTCCTTTGTAGTTTTTATTTACTCCTGCTAAAATCTTCAACATGGTACTTTTTCCAGCCCCATTTTTACCTACAAGAGCAATTTTATCTTTATTATTGATAATGAAATTAATACCATCAAATAAAGTCTTACCTCCGAAGTCTACCTTTAAATTATCTACTACCAGCATTATAACAAATTTTCTACTAAAAATTAAGCCTGCAAAGGTAATATAAAAAAGCAATATTTCAGAACAAATCTAATTCAAGCTGGATATATTTCTTCTCAGGTTCATCGGCAGCATTGCCAACTCCCAACCCTAACAACCGGACTGGTTTTTGGCTTAAATCCACTTGTTTCATGATATCTTTAGCAACTGGCCATAACTGTTTGAAATCAGTAATGCGATGGGGTAGTGTTTTACTTCTGGTTATGATTTTAAAATCGTTATATTTTATTTTAATAGTAACGGTCCGGCCGAAAAAATCATCTTCTTTCATTCGTTCAAAAACTTCTTTAGCCAGATGATAAAGTTCCAGGGTCAATAAGTTCAGATTATTTTTATCTTTCAGGAAAGTAGTTTCTGAGCTTACAGATTTGATAATTCTATTGGGTTCCACTTCCCGGAGGTCGATTGCACGGGCATAAAGATAAAAATCATGTCCGGCTTTACCGAACAACCGTACAAGTTCATTTTCCGAACGTTGTTTCAAATCATATCCGGTAAAAATATTGTTATCATGCATCTTTTTGGCTGTTACCTTCCCTACACCGAAGAATTGCTCTATTTTCAGATTTTCTACGAATTTTTCTGCTTCTTCGGGCAGAATTACAAAGAAGCCGTTCGGTTTTTTATAGTCAGAAGCTATTTTTGCCAGAAACTTATTAACAGATACTCCTGCTGATGCCCTTAAATGTGTTCTCTCGAATATTTTCTGTTGAATTTCTTTGGCTATGAGGCTTGCAGAAGGATTATTTTTATGGTTGATGGTAACATCCAGAAAAGCTTCATCTAAAGAAAGAGGCTCAACCAAATCAGTATATTCGTAAAAAATCTCCCTGATTTGGTTTGATGCTTCATGATAAACATCAAAACGTGGTGGAACAAAAATGAGTTGCGGGCACTTGTTTTTAGCTGTTAAGGACGGCATAGCGGAACGAACTCCGAATTTTCTCGCTTCATAGCTTGCTGCAGCAACAACTCCCCGTGCTTCGGAAAAACCCACGGCAACAGGTTTTCCCCTTAATGCTTCATTATCGCGTTGCTCAACGGACGCATAAAAAGCATCCATGTCAATATGGATGATTTTTCTTACCAATATGAAAAATAAAATTGCACACAGATTGCACAGATTTTTTATTTATTTAGCCACGAATTTCACGAAGTAACACTTATATTTTTTAGTGTTACTTCGTGAAATTCGTGGCTAATAATTTTAATCTGTGTAATCTGTGCGATTAATATGCTCTTGCAAACACGACCCGTTGTGCAGAAGGTTTACCAGTAACCATACATTTACCTGGAGTTTCGTCTCCTACTAAAGGAATGCAACGGATGGTTGCTTTTGTTTCGTCCTTGATTTTTTCTTCTGTTTCGGGTGTGCCGTCCCAATGCGCATAAATGAAACCGCCTTCTTCGATTTTTTCTTTGAATTCTTCGTAAGAATCAACAGAAGTGGTTTTAGATTCGCGTAATTTCAAGGCTTTATTATAAATATTTTCCTGTATTTCGTGTAGCAAATCAGTAATATATATTTCAATATTATCACAACTTACAGTTTCTTTGGTGAGTGTATCCCTGCGGGCAACTTCAACGGTATTGTTTTCCAAGTCCCGTCCACCCATAGCCAAACGTACAGGAACACCTTTCAATTCGTATTCAGCAAATTTCCATCCCGGTTTTTTATTGTCAGCATTGTCGTATTTAACGGTAACACCTAATCTTTTCAGCTTGTTTACTATTCCTGCTACTTTTTCATCTATTTGAGATAATTGTTCTTCGTTTTTATAAATAGGAACAATAACAACCTGGAATGGAGCTAATTTAGGAGGTAAAACCAATCCGTTATCATCAGAATGCGACATGATTAAAGCACCCATCAAACGGGTCGAAACTCCCCAGGAAGTAGCCCAGACATAATCGCGTTTTCCATCTTTATCAGCAAATTGTACGTCAAAAGCTTTGGCAAAGTTTTGTCCTAAAAAGTGGGATGTGCCTGCTTGCAATGCTTTTCCATCTTGCATCAGAGCTTCGATACAGAATGTTTCCAAAGCGCCGGCAAAACGTTCATTCGCAGATTTTACTCCTTTCAATACAGGAACAGCCATGTATTTTTCAGCGAACTCGGCATAAATATCCAGCATTTTACGGGTTTCATCCAATGCTTCCTGTTCTGTTGCATGGGCTGTATGTCCTTCCTGCCAAAGGAATTCGGCTGTGCGCAAAAATAAACGTGTACGCATTTCCCAACGAACCACATTGGCCCATTGGTTACAAAGAATCGGAAGGTCACGGTATGATTGTATCCAATTGCGGTAAGTACTCCAGATGATTGTTTCGGAAGTCGGACGGACAATCAACTCTTCTTCTAATTTTGCTTCCGGATCTACTACAACGCCTTTCCCGTTGGGATCATTTTTTAACCGGTAATGTGTTACCACAGCACATTCTTTAGCAAATCCTTCCACGTGGTCGGCTTCCTTGCTTAAAAATGATTTGGGAATGAATAATGGGAAATAAGCATTCACATGGCCGGTTTCCTTAAACATATCATCCAGATACCGTTGCATTTTTTCCCATATTGCATAGCCATAAGGTTTGATAACCATACAACCGCGAACAGCAGAGTTTTCTGCCAAATCTGCTTTAATTACTAAGTCGTTATACCATTGAGAGTAGTTCTCGCTTCTTGAGGTCAGTTCTTTCAATTCTTTTGCCATATTGTAAATATCGCACAGATTTCACAGATTTCACAGATTTTAATTACACGAATTTAATCTGTAGTTATCGAAAGAAAATATTCCGATTTAATTCGTGTAATTCGTGGCAAAAATAAAAAATCTGTGTAATCTGTGAAATCTGTGAGCTTTTAAATTATACTAACACTTTTTTGATTTCTGCAGCTAATGCTTCTGCTTCCTGCATGCTTGGGGCTTCTGTGTAAATACGGATGATGGGTTCCGTATTGGATTTACGCATGTGTACCCATTTATCAGGGAAGTCAATTTTCACGCCATCTATATCATTAACCGGATATTGGGCATATTTTTTCTTTACTTCCGATAATATCGAATCAATATTTGTTTCAGGAGTTAATTCAACTTTTTGTTTAGCCATATAATAAGTAGGGTAGGAGGCTCTCAATTCACTTACTTTTTTACCAGATTTGGCCAACTGGGTTAAAAACAAAGCAATACCTACTAATGCATCTCGTCCATAATGGCTTGCAGGATAGATGATTCCGCCGTTTCCTTCGCCTCCAATAATAGCATTTGTAGCCTTCATCTTTTCCACAACGTTTACTTCTCCTACGGCAGCAGCTTCATATTTGCCGTTATGTTTTTGAGTTACGTCACGTAATGCACGGGTAGAACTCAAATTGGAAACAGTGTTTCCCGGAGTGTATTGAAGGATGTAATCGGAAATGGAAACCAATGTATATTCTTCTCCAAACATACTTCCGTCTTCGCTTATAATAGCCAAGCGGTCTACATCAGGGTCAACGACAAAACCAACATCAGCTTTAGCCGTTTTTACCATATTAGAAATTTCGGACAGATGTTCGGGAAGCGGTTCGGGGTTGTGTGCAAAAATTCCGGTTGGATCGCAATTGATTCCACATATATTTTCAACACCTAAAGCGTTTAACAAAGCCGGGATAGCGATTCCACCCACTGAGTTTACACAATCAATAGCTACTGTGAAATTAGCTTTACGTATAGCTTCAACATCTACTAATTTCAGTTTGAGCACTTGTTCTATATGTCTTTGTGTGTAGGAAGCATCTGTAGTTACGTGTCCCAAATGATCTACATCAATAAAGTTGAAATCTTCGGCTTCAGCAATTTTCAATATTTCATTTCCTTCTGCTGCATTCAGGAATTCGCCTTTTTCATTCAATAATTTCAAAGCATTCCATTGTTTGGGGTTGTGGCTTGCAGTAAGGATGATTCCTCCGGCTGCTTTTTCCATAGTAACAGCAACTTCGGTCGTAGGAGTTGTTGCAAAATCAATATCCACAACATCAAATCCCATTCCGGTCAATGTACCTATCACCAGGTTTTTTACCATTTCTCCCGATAAGCGGGCATCACGGCCTATTACTATTTTATTAGAAGATGATTGCTTTTTTGAACGGATTAAAGTTGCATAAGCAGCAGTAAATTTAACTATATCAAGGGGAGTTAACCCTTCTCCGGTTTTTCCGCCAATTGTTCCGCGAATTCCGGAAATAGATTTAATCAATGACATAATATTTTCTTATTTATTTGAAACGATATTTAAGATAACCATAATATAAAGGAGAGTAGCTACTCTGGTCAGAGTATGCCTGGAGACCCGATGGCACAATCAGGCTGACTTCTGCATTTTCTCTTACATAACTTAGGGCTAATGCCCAACCATCACAGGCCAAACCACTATAGGAATAAGTATTCCCATAATAGAATATTTGAGGGTTAGCAGATGCCATGTTAGAAAAAGTTGTTGTGTCGTTTTTAAAATACATTGCATCTTTGAAACGAACCAGTATTTCCCGGTTATATTTTGCTTTATCGCCATTTCCAGAGTCTATAACATGTATATATAAGCCTTCTTTAGTCTTAAAATATCCATCTTTTTCATACATTATGGCAGTATCCTTATCACTTGTTGAGAATCCACTCTGGGAAATGAAACGATCGATAGCTTTTTTTTCTTCTTTCAATAATTCCTGGGCAGTCTTTGTTTTGTCGCAAGCGAAAAACATTGAAGCCACAAAAAATACGGAAATAAATAAAAATAATTTATTCATGTTTATAAAAAATTACATTAAGTGCGGCAAAGTTAATTAAAGTCTTGCAAACAAATGTTTTTTAAGACTGTAACTTGGGTGTGATTTCCTTAATTTTTCAAAAGAAGGTCTTTATACCGGGGCAATACATTTTCAAAATATTTGATAGCGTCTTCGAACGAACCGAAATATTCTCCACCAGATGCATTCAAGTGGCCTCCTCCATTGAAGTGATTTGTTGCAAATTGATTGCATGGGAAATTTCCTTTCGAACGGAGCGATATTTTTACAAATCCTTTATCCTCTTTGATAAGGACAGAAAAAATGACGCTGTCGGAACTTAATGGTATATTTACAAATCCTTCAGTATCACCTTTTTTGAAGTTGAATTTATCTAAATCCTTCTGAGATAAGGTTATCAGTGCCGTTTTGTATTCAGGAAAAACTTTCATTTTTTCATACATGGTATAACCTTGTAATTTCAACCGGTCTACACTGTAAGTGTTGTAAACCAATGCGTAGATTTTATCTTTATCAATGCCTTTTTTTATTAACTCCCCAATAATAAAATATATTTCCGGATTATTGGAGTTGTATGTAAAAGCTCCTGTATCGGTCATCATACCGGTATATATACATTCTGCACATTGTCTGTTGATGTATTCAAAAAATCCCATCCGGCAAATAAAACGGAAAATCATTTCACTTGTGGATGAAATTTGAGGATAGGACATAGTGACGTTACAAAAATCTCCGGGAGATAAATGGTGGTCGATCATCACTTTTTTGGCTTTGGATTGAGCAACGGAAGGTTCCATTTTTTCAATCCGTTTCAGAATATTAAAATCCAGGCAGAAAATAAGTTCTGCGGCAGCTATTGTTTCTTCTGCAATCTGAGGATTTTTTTCGTGTATAATGATGTCATTTGCACCTTTCATCCATCTCAGGAAATCAGGAAAATCATTAGGGACAATTATATTTACCTGCTTGTCCATTTCCAATAAGAAGTGATAAAGTCCCAAAGATGATCCTATTGCATCTCCATCTGGAGATATGTGCGTGACAATCACAATTTTATCGACATAATCGATGTATTTTTTAGCCTTTTGAATCTCGGCTTCAGCAATAATTTTTGAAATCACAACAAATCAAAATTAAGAGTTAAGAGTTAAGAATAATGAATTACATTTTTGTTCAAATAACTCTTAATTCTTAATTTTTAACTCTTAACTGTAAAAACGGTGTCAAAGATAATGAATAACTTGAAAGAGTCCAAGAAGTGAAAGCAGATATGCAAACAGAATTTTTTTTCGAACAAAAAGCATGATAAACAGGAAGAAGGCTAAATACAGGGAAATAGCTCCGCTCATATCAAGATGTAGATTTGAAATGCAAGCATAAGGAATTTTTGTAATCAATTCAACTCCCGAAATGAATAATTGTAAAAGGGCATGTAACGGGTATAGTGTGAATTCTGGAAGAGTGATGATATATGAAAAAAACAGATATATAAGCAGCATAGTTAATAAAATTCCGACCAATGGAATGACAAACATATTCGTTAATAGAAATACAACCGGAAATTGGTTGAAATAATAAATCGTCAATGGCATGGTGCCTATTTGGGCTGACGTTGAAACTGTTATTAAAGACCAAATATAACGCAGAATGTGATTATTTGAATGATATAGATTTTGTATTAATGGATTGATCACAATAATTCCAATAACAGCTGAAAAACTCAGTTGAAATCCAACATCAAACAGGTACATGGGTTCATATAATAGCATGAGGAAAGCGGATGCACTGACAATATTCAGGGAAAAAGTCCGGCGTCCGATGATTTCTGCCGCTCCATAAAAAGATAACATTGTTGTTGCACGGACTACAGAAGGAGATAAACCTGTAATGAACGCAAAACTCCACATCAAAGGCAAGATAATCAATTGTCGTAAACATTTGATTTTCCTTGTATTTCCCAATAAACCGAATGGAAAAAATAGAGTAGCATATAAGATACCTACGTGTAATCCACTCACGGCTAACACGTGTGCACCTCCGGTAGTTGAAAATGCAGTTTTCAGCTCATCATCCAATAAATTTTTGTAACCGAACAAAATGCCTGAAGCTACACCTAATTGTCTTTTGTCGGGAATAATTTGGTTTAATTTTTCAAGTAGATTTCGTCTGCAAGCTAATGCTTTAGATTGAATGTCTGGTAGATATGATTGTGGTGCATCTGTTAATGTCCAATTGGAAGAAGCTGCAAATCCAATACTAGCATACCCTTTGTTTTTCAGATAGTTTGAATATTCCGGAGAAGGGGAGGAGATATCTTGTTTTTTGAATATGGTCTTGATAAGAAGGTAATTTCCGGCAAATAATTGACCGGATAAACTATCTTTAGATAAATACAAAATTGCTTTTTTATTAACAGGTTGTTCTCCTTTTTCGGTCCTGATAGAGAGAATTTGAACTGAATATTGGTTGGAACGTGCTTTGGGAACCGGATTTTCCTGTATTTTTACCTTATAAATATATAATTCCGGTGGATAATCCCATTCTGTCTTTTTTAAAGATTGTTGAGTCAAAATACAGGAAAAAGTGAAAAGCAAACAATTAATGCCTATTCCAGATAAATACCTGTAAGCAAAATTTCTTTTTAATAAATAAAAGATTATGAGTGAAATCGAACCTAAGGTAAAAGTGGTCAGGTATAAATAAGGCGTATTTATATAACAAGAAACAGTAATTCCAATGATACAAGGAATTATCAGCCTTAAAAAAGGCATTTGCAATAAGGTTTTGTACATAAGGTCGGCTTATTTTATGACAGGATTTACAAGATATTTTTATGATTTAATCCCAATGTCGTTTAGTTAAGCTATAACTTCTTCTTATTCATATAATAAACTTTTTTTGGCCTGTGATTTCTGGGATTAGCTCTTCCTGGTCTTATGTTTTCGCAGGTTTTCGTCATCAGTTCATCAAAAGCCTTCAATGCATTTTTGAAATCTTTCTTGATAAATATTCCGACGGCAACCTCATA
>JAVBLO010000027.1:0-73023 GCA_031553415.1 Bacteroidales bacterium
AGCGACAAACATTTCTCCGCGGAGCGTTTTTATATGTATCAAAGTGTTTGTTTAACTACGCCGGGAGCTTACGCCAGATTTCGACAAACCGTGCACCTTGTACCCTGTACCTTGCACCCAAAAATAGTTCAATTCGTGCCCAATTCTAAATGACTTCCAACTAATATAAAACCAATGTATTATGACCGAAAACAAAAAATACCATGCATTTAGTTTGTCTAATTATGAAACAATCCCTCAAATATCAAGATTGAATCCTGAAGACAAAGAAGCTATAGATGTAGTAGGAAGAGTTCTTCCTTTCAAAACAAATAACTATGTAACAGAAGAGTTAATTGATTGGAATAATATTCCTAACGATCCCATTTTTACCTTGAATTTTCCCCGGAGGGAAATGTTGTTGAAAAAACAGTATAATGAAGTATTGAGGTTAATTAAAACTGGTTCCCAGGAAGAATTCCTGAAAAATAAAATCAACCAAATCCGGTTGGATTTGAATCCCAATCCGGCAGGACAGGAGCATAATATTCCCGTTTTAGGTGATAAAAAACTACATGGTATCCAACATAAATACAGGGAAACTGTTCTCTTTTTTCCTGCGCAGGGACAAACTTGTCACGCTTATTGCACGTTTTGTTTCAGGTGGCCGCAATTTTCAGGAATGAACAATCTGAAATTTTCGATGCGTGAAGCGGATCTTTTTTTCAAATATCTTAAAACGAAAAACAAAGTTACTGATGTGTTATTTACCGGAGGAGACCCACTGACAATGACTACCCATGCATTGGTTACATATATTGAACCTTTATTGAAAAAAGAATTTAAGCACATTCATACGATTCGTTTGGGAACAAAATCATTAGCTTATTGGCCCTATCGTTTCCTTACAGATAAAGATTCCGGAGAGTTGCTGGCTTTTTTTGAAAAGGTAGTTAATGCCGGTAAAAACCTGACAATCCAAGCCCATTTCAATCATCCGGTTGAATTATCAACAGAAGCTGTGAAACTTGCAATTGCTAAAATTCTGGGAACAGGCGCTCAAATCCGCACACAGTCTCCTTTGCTGCGAAAAATCAATGATCATCCCGATATTTGGGCCGAAATGTGGCGAAAACAAGTCGACATGAATTGTATCCCTTATTATATGTTTGTAGCAAGGGACACCGGTTCCAAATATTTTTTCGAACTGCCGTTGGAAAGATGCTGGCAAATCTACAGGAAAGCCTATTCCAGAGTGAGTGGAACTTGCCGGACAGTGAGAGGGCCAAGCATGAGCACCTATGCCGGAAAAATCCAGATTCTCGGAGTTATTGAAATTAATAAAGATAAACATTTTGTCATGAGGTTTTTGCAAGGAAGAAATCCGGATTGGATTGGCATTCCTTTTTTTGCTGAATATAATCCTGAAGCAACTTGGTTTAACCAGCTCAAACCATCATTCGGAGAAGGAAAATTTTTCTTTGAAAATGATGAGCAAGGATATAAATATCTCAATAAATATAACACCAATTTTGATTTGGAATAAACCTCTGTGAACTTTTTATGCAGGTTGATTGTTCTATCAATATTAAATTAACATACTAAAGTATCATTATATTATGAACAACAATTTGAAAGACGCGATTGTAAATCGCAGGTCAATTTATGCCCTTAGTAATAAGTCTCTTATCTCTGATGAAGAAATAATTGAGATTGTTAAATTTGCTATAAAGAATGTTCCGTCACCTTTCAATAGCCAATCTGCGCGGGCAGTTGTTTTGTTGGGAGAAAACCATTCAAAATTGTGGAGTATTGTTAAAAATACACTTCGTAAATTTACACCTGCAGATAAATTTCCCGCAACTGAGAAAAAAATTAATGAATCTTTTGCTTCCGGTTATGGGACAGTCATGTTTTTTGAAGATCAGAGTGTTATCAAGAACCTGGAAACCTCGTTCCCCCTATATGCAGATAATTTTGCTTCCTGGTCATTACAATCATCTGGAATGCACCAGTTTACGGTTTGGGTGATGTTGGAAAACGCCGGATTCGGAGCTTCCTTGCAGCATTACAATCCACTGATTGATGATGAAGTAAGGAAAACATGGAATTTAGATCCTAATTGGAAATTGATTTGTGAAATGCCGTTTGGCGTTCCGACAGCCAAACCGGGAGAAAAACAATTCTTACCTTTGGAAAACAGGGTGAAAGTGTTTTCCTGATTTCTTTTTTTCATTTATATTTGTTCCATGAATAATGAGCTTATCACTATACTTGGACCAACAGCATCAGGCAAAACTCCATTTGCGGCCGCTTTGGCCGCCCGGCTTGATACGGAAATAATCAGTGCCGATTCGCGACAGATTTACCGGGGAATGACCATCGGTACAGGAAAAGATTTGGATGATTATGTCGTTAATGGTAAAAAAATTCCATATCACTTAATCGATATATGTGAGCCTGGTTATAAATATAACGTATTCGAATATCAGCACGATTTTTTCAAGGCATTCAATGAAATCCGGGAAAGAGGAAAACTTCCTATCCTTTGTGGAGGAACCGGCTTATACATTGAATCTGTCTTGAAAGCATACCGTTTGTTAGATGTACCTCAAAATCAGGAATTAAGGGAACGCTTGAAGGATAAGACTCTTCCGGAACTGGAAACTATCCTTCGTTCATATAAAAAATTGCATAATACTACAGATTTGGATACTGCCCAAAGGGCTGTCCGCGCTATTGAAATCGAAGAATATTATTTGTCGCACGACCCCAGAAAGAATGATTATGAACCGGTAAACAGCTTGATTATCGGTATCTCAATCGACAGGGAATTAAGACGGCAAAAAATCACTTCCCGCTTGAAAAAACGGTTGGAAGAAGGCATGGTTGAAGAAGTTCAATCATTGCTGGATTCAGGTATCTCTCCTGACGACTTGATATATTATGGTTTGGAATACAAATTCCTGACACAATATATAACCGGGCAATTATCCTATAAGGAAATGTTTGAACAGTTAGAAATCGCCATTCACCAGTTTGCCAAGCGGCAAATGACCTGGTTTCGGGGAATGAAGCGGCGTGGATTCCAAATCCATTGGATTGATGCCTCATTGCCAATGGAGGAAAAAATAGAGTTGGTATGTCAGTTAATTGGAACAAATAAATAGCTCAATTAGAGCCCTGTATGAAATAAATAATAATCTTGGAAGAAACTCTCAAATTTATTCAGGAACACCGATTTGACGATGTAAGGAAATTGGCATTCGCCTCTCATCCTGCAGATATCGATTTGCATTTTGCTTTATCTCAAATTGCCGGAAGACAGGCGATGAAAACAAAAATCCCTTCCTGGTATGAAAGCGATAATATCATTTATCCGAAACATCTTTCATTAGAACAATGTTCGTCGGAAGCTACTGCAAAATACAAGGCCTCATTAGTCAGTGGAGATTCGTTGATCGATTTAACCGGAGGTTTTGGCGTTGATTGTGCTTTCGTTGCGCAGAAATTTAAAACAGCTATTTATGTAGAGCGTTCGGAGTACCTCTGTGTAATAGCCGGGAAAAATTTTAATACTCTTGAATTGAGTCATGTTCGGATAATTCATGGAGAATCAGATGATTACTTAGATAAAATATCCAAAGTTGATTGTATTTATTTAGATCCTGCCCGCAGGGATGGAGTAGGTGAGAAAACAATTGCTATTCAGGATTGTGAACCAAACATCCTTGAACTGAAAGAGCAATTGTTGAGTAAAGCTGGAATGCTGATGATAAAATTGTCTCCAATGCTGGATATTTCATTGGCTTTGCAATCTTTGCCGGAAACAAAAGAAATCCATGTTGTGAGTGTTGCCGGAGAATGTAAAGAATTGATATTTATCCTGAAAGCCACCTTCTCAAGTGAACCTGTGCTCAATTGTATAAATATTTTGAAGAATGATATTGTACAGGATTTTTCTTTCCTGAAATCAGAAGAGCAATGTACTATTAACTATACTTCTAAACCTGAAAGTTATATTTACGAACCCAACGCTTCTGTGTTAAAAGCCGGAGCATATAAAATAGTTGCTTCCAGGTTTAATTTGGAAAAACTCCATCCGGATAGCCACTTGTATACTTCCAATCATTTAGTGGAAAATTTTCCCGGACGTATTTTCAAATTTATTTCTGTATTTTCTTTCAATAAAAAAGAAATAAAGGAAAATTTGGTTGGAATTAAACAAGCTAATATCACTATAAGGAATTTTCCCGGTTCAGTAAATGAACTAAGAAAAAAATTGAAGCTGAAAGAAGGAGGAGATATTTATTTATTCGCTACTACTTTATACAACGGAAAGAGGGTTTTGTTAATTACTTCAAAAATAAACGGAAAATAAAATGAAGTTGTCTCAAAAGGCCACGAATTTCACAATTTTATGCTACTTGGAGATTTTTTTTTGTATTCCGTTGATTATCAGGAAAATTAATTCGTGCTAATTTGTGAAATTTATGGCCTTTTGAGACAACCTGACCCGATTAGTTATTTCTTTATGAAATTACCAACAAAAGTATCATTATCTTTATTGATTTTCAATAAATAATACCCTGAATACAGGAGACTTACATCAATCGGAGTTTCATTTGTAATCACTCCTGAAAGAACAGGAATTCCGCTTACATTATAAATATGGAAATTGCTTCCAGTCCATTCTTCAGTTAAATCCAGATTGAGCTCTTGTTCTGTTGGGTTAGGATAAAGATTTATTTTTGAATTTTTATGAGTTGATTTTATTCCCATGGATGTACTGATCAGTTTCCATAAAGCGCTGGCTTGATTGAGATCAGACATTTGGAATGTTCTCATATCTCCGTTATTAAGGCCATTGTATGTGTCTAAAACTTTATCACTGAATTTGTTAATAATTCTGACATAACCACCTCCCGCATCTTGTACGATAAATTTTTGGTTGTCATATTCATTCTCTGAATCTGAAACTGCAAATAACCTCCATTCGGCTAATTGTAATGTAGTGCCTATCAGGCAACTCATTTCTAAACGATAGTATGAATATGCAGTTTCATTATTGGGGATATCAAAAAATTTCTCTTTCGGGCGAGAAAATGAATTACCGGAGCGTGTATCCAGTGTAGTCCAATCGATACCGTTATTTGAACCTTGTAGTGTCCAGTTCCTTGGGTCACTATTTGTATTGCCGTTGGCAGATGGAATGATACTATAATGTTTTATAACCCATGGGATATTTGATTGGAATTGCACCCAGGCCTTGTTGTGGGGAGTCAGGAATTTTGTTGCTCCAGAATTATCTATCAGGTTTTCCACTCTTTCAGTCATTTCAGAATCTTTATATTGTGCCGTAATTTTCCCCCCGAAATTAGTAATATTAAGCATTTTTATATCTGACTGTTCAATAGAAACTCCGTCTTCAGTACTAAATCCAGGTATGGATAGTTTCAGATTACTTCCACGGTTAATGATTTCGTAATAACCGTTACCAACGTATTTCAATTCAAAAGTCTGTGAATTGCTTTCTGTGCCATTAGATTGTACAAGAATGGCATTTTCCTCAGTACTTTCATTTTCCATGTCCAGGTATAGTTCACTCTGCTTGTTTTGAATTTTATAGATTCCTGACAAGTTACAGGCACCTTCGCGTCTGATAATTAGAGAGGTAGTTTTGTTCTTAAATGATTCTGAATCCAGGTTTGCAGAAGTTGAGTTTATAATTTTGGAATCCCCACTGAAATTATCCATGTCAAATAATTCGGCCACATAACCATCTTTCAGTTTCAAGGAAGCTAGGCTATTATCAGAGAAACCCATTGCGGTTAAATCTTTCAGCAGATAATCTCCGACTTTCAGTCCGATTGAATTTCCGGTAAGATTGTCTCCTGCATATAGTTTGGCCACAGGGAATTTAAAACATGGTTTTTTACCGGTTGTTCCACCCACGCATTCATTACATTCATCTTTGTACGCAGTTCCGTTTACCACTCCCGCACAATCTTTCATATCAGTTGTGTAAGGAGAAAGTCCCAGTAAATCAATCTGAATGTAACGTTGGCGATACCAGTATTTATCTACATAAGCTTCCCAGCCTTCTAAAAATGCTTTGTAGTATGAGTTTGTTGAATATGATACAGAATATTTTCCATTGGCTAATTGAGCATGTATATTGGGCATATACCAATTATAAGCAGAATCTTTAGGTATGTTGTAAACGACTTGCCCTTTGGTCCAGGGGCCTTGCGGAGCCTGTGCAAAAGCAACTTGTATAGGGCCATACACGCCATATTGCGCTACCTGGGCATAATTTTTCTCTCCCAGTTTGATAAAACTTTCTGCCGGGACCTCGCTGACCCTGACCGATTTGTTTCTTCCGGCAGTTCCTTTTTCCCAGCCCTTGCCTGTCCAGAACTCCCATTCCTCTCTGTTGCCACTAAAATTACTGATATGAGCTCGCGCTACATGGCTACCGTTATTTTTTTTGTAAGCATAAATTGTATCGTTATCGTCTACAAAAAAGGATTCATAAGTAGTACAGTAACTTGCTTGTTTTTCAGCTCCTCTGTATACCAAATCCGGATAAGAATATTTACCGACATAAGAACGATTTGTTCCGGCATTTCCATTCACTTCTATCAAATATACTCTTACGGTATCTTCGTATAGAAAAGCATTTCTTACCCACACAAGATTTGAAATGTTATTGCCGGAGGTATAAATTGGTTCCGGCGCTTTGATAGTCGTATTTTGCCCTCCTTGATTAACAAAAGGAAAAGTATTTAATGTTCCGTCTTTTTCCTGTACTAACACAGCATTACGAATGAAAGTTCCCGTATCATACAAAGGGTTATAATTGGGATTATTAGTTCCATAATTGGAATCGTTAAAAAACCATATAGTACGGCCATCAGGCAAAGCTAAGGAAATATCATTGTCGCCCGCTACCCATCCTTTTTTATTAGCCGGACGCATCCAGTTCCAGGTATAGGTATTGAGAACATCCATGCCTTCGTTGTTATTCTGATCTAAAACTTCGACTCCATCCAATTGGTATTTTTTACCCTTTGTACTGGTGGTATAAGAGTCTTTTCCCTTTGCAGTAACACTCATAAAATAGAAATTGATTTTAATATCTTTTTGAGTGGATTTATACTTGAAAGGATAATTAAAAAAATGTCTTCCCGGATGCATTTCAAATAACACTCCTTGTTTTGTTTCGCCTTCAATTTCTACATAGATGGTTGAACGTTCTTCTCCCCGCGCCCAGAAACGCAGTAAATAAATAGAGTCTTCGCTTGCCGTCATGTAAGTCGTGGATTTGATGTCCCGGTAAGGATTCGTTTTTGGCGGTTTAGTTATATCAACAAGCATGCCCACATTGCCATCCATTACATATGGATTTTTAATAAGACTAAATGTCGCTGAAGCATCACCGGTTACTTCATGTGTCCATCCGGTATTTAAACCATATTCAAAACTTCCGTTTTTAATGTAATTCTGTCCCCAGAACGGCAGAGACAGAAAGGAAAAAACTAATAATAAAGTTAAATTTTTCATGTTATTATTTAAAAATTACAGTTATAAGCAGTTTGCATTCAGATTGCTTTGTATTTATTTCCTATGTTTATTTTAGACGATTGACTTTTGATAAACCACCAATTGAATATTTGTAAATAATCTATAATTGATTAAAATTTTTAAAATAATTGACAATTACTGATTTTTTGTATTTTTACGCCCAAAATAGCATTTGTTCAGAATGGATAAGGATTTCTCAGAAATATACTTAGCATATTATCCCAAATTGTTAAGATTTGCGACAGAATATGTTATATCGGAGGAGGATGCCGAAAATGTGGTGCAAGACTTATTTGTATATTTATGGGAGAACCGGATTTTAATGGCCAATGCCATGAATCTGAATGCATACTTATTCCGGTTAGTGAGGAACCGGTGCATTGATTTCTTACGGGGAAAGATCCGTGAAGAGAATCGCAATAAAAAAATCCAGGAAACTTTTGAGATAGAATTAAGATTGAAGTTAGATTCTTTAGAAGATTTTGATAAACAAGGATATACTGAAGATGATATTGAAAAATTAATATCAGAAGCGATTGATAGTTTACCGGAAAGGTGCCGGCAAATATTTATTATGAGTAAAATGGAGAGAATGAAATATACTGAGATTGCAGCTCTATTAAGTCTGTCAATCAATACAGTAGAAAACCAGATGGGTATTGCGATGAAAAAATTGAAAGCAAAACTCAAAAACAATATGCCGCTCTATTTTTTCTTAATTTGTTAATGCCCTTTTTCATATTTTCTAATCTGTTAAAGTCGCATTAACCATCTGATTTTTTCTCCCTGATTTTCATGATTACCTTTCTCTTGTATTTAATTTACGAATTTTTCTCTAAAAGATTACATTTTGTTTTGGTGGATTTTGTATTCCGAAACGTTCATAAGTCAACGTAAGGTAAAAAGATAGAAATGCAATTAGAAGAGAAACAATTTGATTTATATTTTTCCGGAGAGATGTCTCAACCGGAAAAAGATATTTTTTTGAAGAAGATTAGTGGGGAACCAGAGTTAAAAAAAGAATTTATCCGGATTCAAAATATTAAAGGAATATCATGTTTACATAATATTGAAGGTGACGACCAAACTGCAATGGACGGTTGGATAAAGTTCAACAAGGTTCTTCAAAGAAGAAGTTTTAAGCGGCTTTCGTTCAATGTCGTCAAATATGCAGCTGCTATTGCCGTTTTAGTCATTTCAACTTTCTTCCTGAAAGAATATTTTTTCTCTTCTGAAGCAATTGCATATAATGAAGTTGAAGTGCCTGTTGGAGAATCATTGCATTTAACTTTAAGTGATGGTACTACTGTAAATCTAAGCCCCCGTTCTAAATTTAGATATCCTGACTCGTTTGGAAGAGAGGAACGCTGTGTTATTCTCGATGGAGAAGCATTTTTTGATGTAAAGAAAAATCCGGATAAACCTTTCATTGTACAAACAAACCGGTATAACGTAAAAGTATTAGGGACGAAATTTAATGTATTCGACTATATGAGTAGTGTTATATATGAAACTTCATTATATGAGGGTTCTATCGAAGTATATAAAAAAGATGACAAAGAAACGAATTCGGTTATTCTGGTACCGAATGAACAAGTTGTTCTTAAAGATAATATGTTGATAAAGAGTGTGATGGATTCTAATGATGTCACTATGAAAGAAAATGGAATAGTAGTTTTCGAGTCCCGTTCATTTAAAGAAATTATCAAGAAACTGGAATTATACTACAACATGAATTTTATTATAACCAACATGAGCGCTTTGGATAAAATTTATACGGGTAAATTCAGGATTCAGGATCCCATAGAAGATGTTCTTGGCGCCATTCAAAAAACAAATAAGTTCAAATATGCAATTAGTTCCGATAATAAGATAGTATATATCATGTAATTAATTGCACGCCTTATTTGAAGATACCTAAAATAATACCTGTTGAATAATACTCATGATAAAACGCTGGCAAATTTGTTTGTTTTATATATTAATTGGGTCATTTGCTTTTTCTCAAAATACAAAAGTAAATACACTGGATGTATATATAAGTATAACAAAGACGGAATTGTCTTTAAAAGAATTTTTCAGTGAAATAGAAAAGCAAACGGATTATTTCTTTGTCTATTCAAAAGAAGATTTTGACCCTCAAAAAAGTGTAAGAATAAACGCTCGCAACAAGCGTCTGGAAAATGTCTTGGAAGAGGTACTGTTTCCATTGGGACTAACAGCCGAAATTTCGAAAAAATACATTACTATTCGAAAAAATAATATGATGATACATGTAATTCCAAGCACAAATGAACTTGTAATTCCAAGCAAAATTTATATTACCGGAAATGTTTTTGACGAAAAAGGAGAATCTGTAGTGGGCGCTTCTGTCATTGAATCAGGCACAGAAAATGGAACAATTACAGATGCAGAGGGCAAATTCCAATTATTTGTGGCTTCTGATGCGAAGTTTATTGTACGGCGAATTGGTTATGTCCAGAAAGAAATCAGGGTAAGGGAGAATAGATTCTTTAGTATTCAACTACAAGAAGATATCGCAAAATTAGCAGAAGTTATAGTCATCGGATATGGTACACAACAAAAGTTTACTTTGACAGGAGCAATTGGTTCTATTACAGGTGATGACATTGTTAAAACAAACCAGCCAAGTATAAAAGCCAGTATGTTGGGTAAGGTTACAGGCATCCGTTATCTCCAGACGAACGGAGAACCGGGTAATGATGGGGGCAAGTTCGATATCAGAGGATTTGGTGAACCATATATGATTGTAGATGGAGTTGAAAGACCTTTTTCACAATTAGATCCAAATGAAATAGAAACCGTCAGCGTATTGAAAGATGCATCGGCTACTGTTTTCGGATTCAAAGGCGCCAATGGTGTTATCATCGTAACTACTAAAAAGGGCGCAAGCGGAAAACCTCAGATTAATTACAATTTCAATTACAGTATACAAAACCCATTGAAGCATCTTGAAATGATGAACGCATATCAATATGCATACTATCGTAATCAAGGGGAATTGAATGCCAATTCTTTCAAGGCTCCCAAGTGGTCGGAAACAGAATTGGATATTTATAAAAATGGATATGATATACATAACATCAGGCACCAACAATATAATAAAGAAGATTTTAACGAAACAAACTGGTGGAATGAATCTGTAAGAAGTAATGCTCCGAAGCAGACGCATAACCTGAACATTTCCGGGGGGAGTAAAGATGTAAAATATTTCTTTTCATTAGGATACTTGGATCAGGAAGGGATACTCAAAACCGATCAGGATTATAAAAGATATAACTTCAGGTCAAATATCACAGCCAATATCATGAGCAATTTTTTTGCAGAAGTCGGGCTGGGAGGACGAATTCAGGAAGCCAAAAGTTCATATTACCTGGATGATGAAGGTATAAAGGTATTTGAAGCTATTGGAGCAACGCCGCCGACTCAACCTGTATATGCGAATAATAATCCTCACTATTATCAGAATACCTCAAAAAATGTGCTTAATCCGGTTGCGATGCTCGACAAATCCCTTTCCGGATATAAACAAAAAAAATATACAGAATTTAATGGTCAGTTAAGTTTAACTTATGAGGTAATAAAAGGGTTGAAATTAAAAGCCTTTGTGGCTTATGACAAGACAGAAGAGTATACAAAAGATTTTAAAAAAGACTTCTCTGCATATACTTATAATTCAGTATCAGAGAAATATGTAAAAGAGCCCAAGGTTAGTTTGGCAGAATTAAACAGGATATATATTCCCTATACTAAAATAACACAACAATATTCCATTAATTATGAAAAAATTTTCAACAGAAACCATAATGTTGGAGCCATGTTGCTTTATGAACAAAAATATTGGCAGAATGACTGGATGCAGGCAAAAGGTTATTTGTCAAATTCTGAGATAGATCAATTGCGGGATACTGATATTGATGGAAGATTTGTTGACGGGAATCTGGAAGAAACAATATATAAAGGAATTGTCGGACGGTTCAATTATAATTACTCAGGCAAATATTTATTTGAATTCAGTTTTCGTGAAGACGGTTCAAGCAAAAATGCGCCTAATCATCGCTGGGGCTTTTTTCCTGCTTTTACCGGTGGTTGGATAATTTCGGAAGAACCTTTTTTTAAGAATAAAATAACTTTTGTGGATAATCTAAAGCTCCGGGGCTCTTGGGGCCAGGTTGGTGACGACAGTGGTTTGCAATCTTCAAATTTTGTCAGTGGATGGCTTTACCCATCTGGAAGTTATATTTTCGGAGGAGATTCTTCCGGCAATCCGGTTATATCTAAAGGAAGTAAAGAAGCCAACCTGGCAAACCCTGAAATTTTCTGGTATACAGTTGAAACAACTGATATAGGATTGGAGGCCAATTTATGGGGTGGTTTATTTAGTGTGGAATTTGACTGGTTTTACCGCAAAAGAACAGGTTTATTCGGTCATCGAAAGATGGATATTCCAACTACAGTAGCAATACCTGTTCCTCAGGAAAATATAAATAGTGACGACAACAGAGGAATTGAACTTTCGTTAGGCAGCCGGAAAAGATTTGGGGAAGTCGACTTTTCCGTGAAGGGAAATATGTCTTATGCACGGGCCAAAGATCTCCATTGGGAAACAGACAGAGCACCCAATCAATATGTCAATTATATGGATAGCCGGGAAAACCGGTGGAAGAATTATCTGTTCGGATATGTGTCTTTAGGACAGTTTCAATCATATAATGAAATTTTTTCTTCTCCAATCCAGGATGGAGCAGGCAATTCAACATTGAGACCTGGAGATATTAAATATAAAGATTTGAATGGTGATGGGGTTATCAGCGAATTAGACCGGAAAGTGATAGGTAGAAGCGAAATCCCGGATGTTAATTTCGGACTGGATTTCAATATTTATTGGAAGAATTTTGACCTGAATATTTTGTTCCAGGGAGCAAGCAGCTACATCCATATCCCCAATGCTTTGAGAAACCCTTTCCGCGGACCGGATGATGGCAACGGATTTGTGGCCTGGACAGATTGCTGGCACAAAGCAAATTATAATGACCCTTACAGCGAATGGGTGCCGGGAAAGTTCCCTTCAATCCGGCTGGAGGATAACGCAGGCAATAGCCGGATATCTACTTTCTGGACAACAGATGCCTATTATGTCCGGCTGAAAACTGTTGAATTAGGCTACACTTTCTCAAAAAAGCTGATTAAAAAAGTAGGACTGAATAACTGCAGGATATTTGCCAATGGATATAACTTACTTACGGCCACTAATATCGATTATGTAGATCCTGAAGCGGTAGAAGGATGGATGAGTTTTTATTATCCCCAACTCAGGGTGGTCAGTTTGGGTGTTAATGTCAATTTTTAATGGAATGGAAAGAATATCGTGAGAATAAAAAAACTACATATAGTAATAAGTTTATGTGCTATTTGCTCTCTGTTTGCATGCATTGACTTTGATACAGAAGTTACAGATAGGATTCCGGATGAAAAAGAATGGAAAAATCCGGATTTAATCCTCTCGGTATTAGTCAATTTATATGATGGAATGCAATTAGAACCCATTTTTGAATATTGGATAGACTGGGATGTTTATAACATCAATATTACATCCGTATCAGATGAAGGCACTGGAGCTTACCAGGATGGGCCATTGGGAACCATGGATGTGCCGATCCGGACTTATGATAATGAATGGTTCGGATGCTGGAAAGAAACTTATGAAAATATCCGGGCATGTAATGTATTTCTGCAAAAAATTCAGGATGTAACTGTTCTCGATAAAGGGGTAAAGACTTCGTACATTGCGGAAGCCCGCTTTATTAGAGCCTATCATTATTTTACCCTTGCAAAAAGATATGGTGGAGTTCCGGTTATTACAGAGGTTCAAAGTTTGAATAACTCTGATGATATTTCCACGTTACAAGTTGTCAGAGATACAGAAAAATCAGTTTGGGATTTTATTATAGATGAATTGACAACCGCAAATATAGATTTGCCGGAGAAAAGAAATGTTGCCAACAGGGCACGGATAACTAAATACGGAGCTTTGGCCTTAATGTCACGGGTAGCTCTTTATGCAGCTTCCGTGGCTCAGTATGGAAGCGCTTTGGATTTGAAACTTGGAGGTGAGGCTGAGGCTGAAAGATTGGTGGGAATGGACCCGTCTGATGCTGCTGTATATTGGCAGATAGCATCTGACGCCGCAAATTCAGTAATTGAGTCGGCTCAATATAATTTGTATAATAAATATGAGGACAAAATCAAGAATTACCGACAGCTTTTCTTGGACAAATCTAATAACGAATATATATTCTGGAAAGAATACCTTGCACCGGATAAATCCCATGGGTTTGATATGTTGAATGTGCCACTCAGTTTTGTGGGAGGCAAGGGGTATGGTTGTGGCGTAAATCCTACTTTGGATTTGATTCAGGCTTATGAATATAAAGACGGATCACCTGGTATCCTTAAAATACAGGATGAACATGGGTACATCAAATATGATTCGCCTTTGGACCTTTTCAAGGATAAAGACCCTCGCCTGAGAGCAACGTTTTATTTACCAATGGATGATTGCCGGGATGGAATCGTAGAAATACGAAGAGGTGTCTATGACGATACGGATAGAGGAAAATTTGTTTACCAGGGAAGTCCTGATGCCATATACGGAAATAAAAATGATACTACCCAAATCAAACTCTTAGGAAAGGATGGTGTGTGGGATAGCGGGAACGTTGGGAAAACGGGGTTTTATACCAAAAAATTTGCTGACGAATCAATGGTGAATCTGGATTATGCACATTCGGATACCCAGTGGCCGGTTTTTCGTCTGGCTGAAATGTATCTCAACTTAGCAGAAGCTGAATTTGAATTGGGAAGCTCTCAAAATAAGCAAAATGCATTGTCCGCCCTGAATGAAATCCGCAACCGGGCAGGAATCCGGAAACTTTCTTCAGACGAACTTACATTAGATAGAATAAGGAATGAGAGACGAATCGAACTAGCCTACGAAGGACATCGTTTCTGGGACATGAGACGGTGGAGGATTGCTCATACTATTCTCAATAATTTTGAGACAATAGCTGTTTATCCTTGGTTGGTCTGGAGTGATTGGCTGGCAATGCCTTCTGATACCCGTTTGAATGAAGGTACTGCCGGTGGAAAGTATATTTTTACAACAGGCCGTGCTCCCAAATGTGGAAAATTATTCCTGAAGAGGCATTATTATATTCGTATCCCCGATAGTGATATGACTTCAAACCCTAAATTGATTCAGAATCCTGGTTATTAAAAAATAAAATGAAGTATAACAATACATCAAAAGCTCAATTCAATATAAAGACACAAAGGCATGGCAACTTTGTGTTATACACTCTCTGTGTTTTTGTGACTTTGTGTCTATTTTGTCTGATTGGATGCAATGATGCTGATAATTATTCAGAACCAGATTCGGAAATATACGGGACCTTTGTTGATGAAACAACATTGCAGCCTGTTCAAATGGCAGTTCCGGGTGATGCCGGTACCGGAGTTAAAATAAGGATGTATGAACAAGACAGATTTTATTCCACAGACTTGGATTATTCAACTACACCAATTGAATTTTATGCTTCACAAGATGGACGCTATAGGAATAGCTGGATTTTCAGTGCTAAATATCTGATGACGTTCGGAAATGCAAATTTTTACCCGGTAGATACAATTAAAAACATCCAATTGAATGGAAAGGTAAAGAAAGACATCATGGTTATGCCTTACTCACGTGTTCATGCAACTGTAGTTGAGGCGGATACGAATAAAGTGGTTGTGAAATATACAATTTCAAGAGACAGGGATGACTATAAGATTCAAGCTACCGAACTATATTGGAATGTATCTCCTTATATTGATAACAATGTTTCAAACTATAAAGGTAAATTAACATCAGACAGGAGTACCACTCCCGATGAGGATTTATTGAATGTTGAAATTACGGAGGCAATAGATTTAAGTACGGATTTGCAGTTCAAGTTGACGGATATTATTAATTATCCCGGTGCATATACAAACCGGATAATTATCAAAGGAAATCAGAACCTGATTTATGTGAGAGTAGGGGCGAAGACCAACAATACCTTCAATTTCAGTGAGATGATTCCGGTTACACTTTCTTTTGACTAAAGTAAAATATATAATTATGAAGGTTTACAAAAAACTTCTTTTAGCAGGTATTGCTTTATTTTTAATCGGAAGCATGGAGATAACAGCGAAAACATCTTCAGATTATGCTTCTAAAGTAAACACAATGATTGGCACCAAAGGGTTGGGCTGGGCTTCCGGATATTTGTATCCAGGCGCTACCTATCCGTTTGGAATGGTGCAATTTACAAGATCTTATTTTTCTACTCAATCTGGATTTGCAATCAATCAGTTAAGCGGGGGCGGTTGCGATCACATGGGAAATTTCCCGACTTTTCCTTTGAATGGCAAGCTGGAAGTTTCACCTGACAGTTTATTGAATTTGCGGGTGGAAGTATCAAATGAGAAAGGTATTGCCGGATATTATCAGGCCACGGTACAGGGAAATATCCAGGCAGAATTCACAGTAACCGAACGCACCGGAATGGCTCGATATACCTATTTGCCGGAAGAAAAAAAAGCCACAATCATTATTGCCGGAGGAGTAGCTGCTACTCCTGTCAATGTCGCTACAATAGTTATTACTGGAAAGAACAAGTGTGAAGGTTATGCAGAAGGAGGATCTTTTTGTGGCATATCTACCCCATACAAAGTGTATTTTGTTGCCGAATTTGATACAGAAGCTGATGTATCCGGAACATGGAAAGATAACCGGTTTTATCCGGAATCGACTTTTTCAGAAGGAAAAAATTCAGGAGTATATTTTACATTTGATGTAAGCTCAAAGAAAAATATTCAGTACAAGATCGGTGTATCTTATGTTTCTGTTGAAAATGCAAGAGAGAATTTAGCAACAGAAAATCCAGGCTGGAATTTTACTGATATAAAAAATCAGGCGGTGGACAAGTGGAATTCTTATTTGGGTAAAATTCAGGTGGAGGGAACAAATGAAGACCGGATTACACAATTTTATACTCATTTATACCGGGTTTTAATTCATCCCAATGTTTGCAGCGATGTGAATGGAGAATATATGGGAGCTGATTTTAAGATTCATAAAACACAAAGGAAACAATATACCTCATTCAGTAACTGGGATACTTATCGTACCCAGGTTCAATTAATGTCCATGCTTGATCCGGAAGTTGCGTCAGACGTTGTTGCTTCACATCAGGATTTTGCAATCCAGGCTGGTGGAGGATTTCCCCGTTGGGTACTTGCAAATATAGAAACAGGCGTAATGCAAGGTGATCCGACTCCTATTCTAATTGCAAATGCATACGCTTTTGGAGCCAGGAATTACGATCCGCGTTCTATACTCAAGATCATGAGAAGGGGAGCCGATATTCCCGGAACCCGTTCACAAAATGAACTGACACGTCCGTTTTTGAAACAATATTTGGAAAAAGGATACATGAATGCATCCATGCAGTTGGAATACACATCATCAGATTTTGCTATTGCTCAATTTGCTTTGCATGCATGCAATGACGAACCTGACAACTGGTATTACATGGGGCGTGCACAATCGTGGAAGAACCTGTATAATCCGGAAACTGGATGGTTGCAATCGCGCAATGAAGATGGTTCATGGAAACCTCTTAGTGATGATTTCCGCGAATCTACTTATAAGAACTATTTCTGGATGGTTCCCTATAATTTCAAAGGATTAATGGATATAATCGGAGGAAAGTCTGAAGCCGAAAAACGCTTGGATTATCTGTTCCGCCGCCTGGATGCCAGCTACAATGACGATTGGTATGCTGCAGGTAACGAACCAAGCTTCCAGATTCCGTGGATATATAACTGGGTGGGAAAACCATACAAGGCGCAAGCGATTATAAACAAAGTGCTGAATGAACAATTTTCGAGTAAAATAAACGGATTGCCTGGTAATGATGACTTGGGAACAATGGGAGCCTGGTATGTCTTTGCCTGTATCGGATTATATCCTGAAATTCCGGGCGTAGGAGGTTTTTCCATTAACAGCCCGATATTCTCTTCCGTAAAAATACGGTTACCCGATGGAGATTTAACCATTACCGGAGGTTCGGAGAAAGATGTATACATACAATCTCTTGAATTGAATGGGAAAAAATATGAAAGTACCTGGATTGATTGGAATGATCTCTCCCATGGAGCTACCCTGAAATTTCAGTTATCCGGTAAACCAAATATGGAATGGGGCGCCAAAATAGAACCTCCTTCTTTTGAGTAAAATAATTACGAATTAATTTAATTTTCAATTTTCAATTAATCATGAAGCTAACATCATTATTTACATTACTTATCAGTATTGCTTGCCTGACTTCTTGTAATCAAGTGAAAAAGTCAGAAACAGAATCTCCATTACCCGATTGGGCGCTGGGAGGATTTGTCCGTCCGGAAGGGAAAAATCCGGTCATTGCTCCGTATGCAACGACTAAATTTTATTGTCCGGTGACAGGGGATTCTGTTGGTTGGGAGTCCAACGATACGTTCAATCCTGCCGCTGCTGTATATAATGGGAAAATAATTGTTCTTTACCGGGCGGAAGATAAGTCTGGCAAAGGCATCGGAGAACGTGCTTCCCGTTTGGGATATGCTTCTTCTTCTGATGGAATTGCATTTGAACGGAAGTCTGTTCCGGTACTTTATCCGGCTGATGATTCGCAGAAAGAAATGGAATGGCCGGGAGGTTGCGAAGACCCACGTGCTGTGGTTACGGAAGATGGAACTTATGTTTTATTATACACTCAGTGGAATCGTAAAGTGCCTCGTTTAGCTGTAGCAACATCAAAAGACTTGATTGATTGGGAAAAACACGGACCCGCATTTGCAAAAGCGTATGATGGGAAGTTTTTCGATGAACCGACCAAATCAGCATCTGTTATTACCAAAGTGGTGGCAGATAAACAGGTTGCTGTAAAAATCAATGGTAAATACTGGATGTATTGGGGAGAGAAAAAAGTGTATGCAGCTACTTCTGATGACTTGATCAATTGGGAACCTCTTGTTACCGAAAGTGGAGAACTTAAATCTTTATTTGAGCCACGTAAAGGTTACTTTGATAGCGAATTAACGGAATGCGGACCTCCTGCTGTACTTACAGACAAAGGTATTATATTGCTTTACAATGGAAAAAATGCTGGTGGAGAAAACAGGGATACATGTTATACAGCCAATGCATATTGTGCCGGACAAGCATTATTTGACGCTGGCAATCCGGAAAAATTCATCGCTCGTTTAGACAAACCATTTTTGCGCCCGATGGATGATTTTGAAAAGAGCGGGCAATATCCTGCCGGTACTGTATTCGTTGAAGGTCTGGTTTATTTCCAAAATAAATGGTACTTATATTATGGCTGTGCAGATTCCCGCGTGGCTGTTGCAATTTATGATCCTGCTAATCCTGCACAATCCGATCCATCACCTTGTCAGAATAAATAAAACATTATGATTAATCGAATTGTAATATCTGTTGGTCTGCTATTGCTTTCCTGTTGTAACGCGACAGGGCAGCAAGTGTATTTTGCAGACGGGTATCATGGTGGTATTTATGGCCATTATCCGGATTGGAAAACGCAATTTATAGTGGACCAATGGACATTACATCCCGGTTGGAAGATTAATCTTGAAATTGAACCGGAAACATGGGATTCTGTAAAAGTACGGAATTATCCCGCATATTTGAATTTTCAGATAATAGCAACAGATAAAAGAATTGAATTTGTTAATCCTACTTATGCCCAACCTTATTGTTACAATGTTTCAGGTGAGAGCCTGATCCGTCAGTTTGATTATGGAATGAAAAAAATCCGGAATCATTTTCCTTATGTTGAATTTGTAACTTATTCGGTTGAAGAGCCATGTTTTACAAGTTGTCTGCCGCAAATCCTGAAATCTTTTGGATACAAGTATGCTGTCACAAAGAATCCGAACACATGTTGGGGTGGATATACGGCTGCTTATGGTGGCGAGTTGGTAAATTGGATTGGTACGGATGGAACAATTATCCTGACTGTTCCACGATATGGTTGTGAAAAATTAGAGCGGAATTCAACCTGGCAAACAATAGCATGGAGTAACTCGGAAGAGTATCTGGATGCTTGTTTTGCTGCCGGAATCAAACATCCGGTTGGTATGTGCTTCCAGGATGCCGGATGGAAAAATGGACCTTGGTTAGGTTTCGGCGGAAAGACAAAGAATGGGTCAATTTATCAAACCTGGCGTGAATATTTCGAAAACATAACAGACGGAAAAACATCTGATGACTGGCATTTTTCGCAGGAAGATATACTCCCGAACCTGATGTGGGGAAGTCAGGTGCTGCAAAAACTGGCGCAGGAAGTCCGTCATTCAGAGAATCAGATTATTATGGCAGAAAAAATCAATGCGATGGCTTACCTGTTGACTGGAAAAAGTGCCGGAAAGAATGACTTTGATGAGGCCTGGCGAACTTTGATGCTTTCCCAACACCATGATTGTTGGATTGTTCCTTACAATCAGTTGACAAAAATAAACACTTGGGCGCAACAAGTGACAGAATGGACAAATACAACAAACAATCTTTCCGAAAAAATAATATTAAATGCAGCTTCTGTTTTGTTTTCTCCGTCTCTGAGTAAGAATGAAGAAACATCAATCATTGTATTTAATACCTTGGGTGTCAAACGGAATGAGTTGGTAAAAGTGGAAATAGCTTCCAACTTGAACGAAAATGAGATAGTTCTGGTCGATTCTCAAGGAACCCAAATTCCGTTTATTGCGAAAAAAGAAAATAATAATATTAAACTTGCTTTTAGCGCAATCGTGCCGGCTTTTGGCTTCAACACGTTCGAATTGAAACAAGGAATTTCTGAAGTTGCTAAACAGAAAAGCGGAGTGGTCTTCTTGCCTGATGGTAGTTGCAAGTTGGAAAATGACATGTATTGTATGATTCTTGACCTTTCTAAAGGTGGACGGATTAAAAGTTTGATCGCTAAAAAATTAAATAATAAAGAATTTGTCGATGGGAGGAATGCTCACAGTTTCAATGAACTACAAGGATTTTTCTACAAAGAGAATCGCTTTTATTCAACGATTGACCAGCCTGCAAAAATTACAATATTAGAAGACAATACACTGAAAATCAAAGTTCAGGTAGAAACAAAAATTGCTTCGCATCCTTGTTCCCAGATAATTGAGTTACAGCAAGGCCAACAACGAATTGATTTCATATTAAATATAGACTGGAAAGGAAATCCGGGAATTGGAGAATATAAACAACAAGATAATACACGGGAAAATCGCAGGGCTTTTACGAACGACCGTTATAAATTGTCGTTGCTTTTTCCTGCAGCTTTGAAAAATCAGCAATTATATAAGAATGCTCCTTTTGATGTATGCAAAAGTAAATTAAAAAATACGTTTTTTGGAACTTGGGATAGCATCAAACACAATGTCATCCTTAATTGGGTTGATATTGTTCAACAAGATGAAAAGTATGGTATGGCTTTATTTGCAGATCACACCACATCATATTTGCATGGAGATGATTATCCTTTGGGCTTGACTGTCCAGTATTCGGGAAAAGGTTTGTGGGGAAGAAACTATGAAATAACGGGGCCTACCCATATCAAATATGCACTGTTGCCTCATAAGGGCAAATGGAATGACGCACAGATTACGACTGCGAGTGATTGTTGGAATGAAATATTAACTCCTTGTTTGACAAACAAAATCGTACCGGTAAAGTCGAAAACCTTGATAAATATAAACCAGCCGGGATATGAAATCACAGCTCTATATAAAGGGGATGATGGTGAATTGTATTGCCGTATATTCAATGCTGAAGCAAAAGCAGATAATGTAAAAGTTTCTTTTGATTTCCCGGTGAAAAAACTGGAAGAAGTTCAATTAAACGGAACGGTTGTTTCTGTATTAACTATAGATACAAAAGATGGACAATCAGTAGTGGATGTGAATGTTCCCCGGATGGGTTTGAAAACGATAAAGATAACTTTATAATATTCCGGATTCATACGAATAATGAACTAACAGATTATAATATAATTGATATAGACTCTAATGAAAAACTTTTTTTTGATTGCCGTTAGTAGCGTTTTACTGTTTACCTCTTCAGGTTGCACAAAAACAAAATCAACCCCAGACCCTTGTTTGGTGGATTATGTGAACCCATTTATCGGGGCAAGCACCAATGTTGGAGCTGCCGGAATCTTCCATGGTTTGGGCAAAACATTTCCAGGTGCAACCACACCATTCGGGATGGTTCAGGTAAGTCCCAATACAATCACGGGAGGAGACAATAGCCCCGGCTATAGTTATGAACACAAAACAATTGAAGGATTCCCTTTTACACAAATGAGCGGTGTCGGATGGTATGGTGATTTGGGTAATTTTCTGGTGATGCCCACTACCGGAGAGTTGAAACTCATTGCAGGAAAAGAGGATGGAAGCATCAAAGGTTATCGTTCGGCATATTCCAAACAAACCGAAACAGCAAGGGCTGGATACTATGCTGTTGAGTTGACGGATTATCAAATTAAAGTGGAAGCAACGGCTGCTCCTCACAGTGGAATGCTCCGTTTTACTTATCCCGAAAATAAACAATCCCGTATTCAGATAGATTTGGCAAGGAGAGTCGGTGGTACTTCTACTTCCCAATATATCAAAGTAGAAGATGATAAAACGATTCGTGGATGGATGAAATGCACTCCTGACGGAGGCGGATGGGGAAATGGTGATGGACACGCTGATTACACGGTATATTTTTATGCCCGGTTCAGTAAACCATTGAAAGATTATGGTTTCTGGAGTGTGGATATTCCGGATGATTGGGTACGGAAAAGAGATGAAGTAGTCAGTGAAATGTATTTGAAACGTGTAGCAGAAGCTTCCATCATCAGAGGTAAAAAAGAACTGGAAGGAAAACATTTGGGTTTTTTTACTGAGTTTGAAACAGAAAAAGACGAAGAGGTTTTACTTAAAGTAGGAATTTCATTTGTCAGCATGGAAGGTGCAGAAAAGAATTTTAAAGCTGAAATACAAGATAAAAACTTTGAGCAGATATATCAGCAAGCCCGCCGCTTATGGGATGAAGCCTTGAAAAAAATTAATGTCTGCGGAGGGTCTTCCGATGAAAAAACAATATTCTATACATCCCTCTACCATACAATGATAGATCCTCGCATTTACACAGATGTGGATGGGCAATACACTGGGGGCGACAAGAAAATCCATAAAGCGGATAAATTCACCAAACGTACCATTTTCAGTGGATGGGATGTGTTCAGAAGCCAATTCCCCTTACAAACAATCATTGATCCTGATTTAGTGAATGATGAGATTAATTCATTGATAACATTGGCAGATGAGAGTGGCCGTGGATATTTTGAACGTTGGGAATTCATGAATGCCTATAGTGGGTGTATGATCGGGAATCCGGCTTTATCTGTTATTGCAGACGCTTATAACAAAGGAATCAATGACTATGATATGAATAAAGCATATCAATATGCTCAGCGGACTTCCGAATTGTTTGGAAATGGAGAGAAGGGGTTTACCTCATCTGCCAGTGTTTCCAATACCCTTGAATATGCTTATTTCGACTGGTGCATTGCACAAATGGCTCAGAAGTTAGGTGAGAAAGAAGATGAACAAAAGTATCTACAGAAAGGACAAGCCTACCGGAATGTGTTTGATCCGGAAAAAGGATGGTTCCGTCCCCGGAAAGACGATGGAAGCTGGGAGCCTTGGCCGGAAAAAGATGCCCGTATAAAAGATGACTATGGTTGCATTGAAAGCAATCTTTACCAGCAAGGCTGGTTTATCCCTCACGATATTCCGGGTATGGTCGAACTGATGGGCGGGAAAGAAAAAGTGATAGCAGATTTAACCGGCTTTTTTGATAAAACACCGGATAATCTGCTTTGGAACAGCTACTATAATCATGCTAACGAACCTGTACATTTAGTGCCTTTTCTATTTAACCGTTTGGGAACCCCATGGTTGACACAAAAATGGACCCGTCATATTTGCCGGAATGCTTACTTTAATTCAGTAGAAGGCATAGTAGGAAATGAAGATGTTGGCCAGATGTCGGCATGGTATGTATTGGCTGCCAGTGGAATACACCCAGCATGTCCGGGAGAAACCCGTTATGAAATTACCAGTCCTGTATTTGAACGTATAACCTATAATTTAGGATCAAAAAATGGTATTGATAAAACATTCGCAATTATTGCTCATAACAATTTGCCTGAGAATGTCTATATCCAGGACGCAAAACTAAATGGTGTTCCATATAACAAGTCATATATTGAATACGCAGATATCATGGCCGGTGGACAATTGGAACTATATATGGGAAATAAGCCTAATGAAAATTGGGGTAATGAATAAAAATATTCGAATATGAAAAAATATATTTGTCTTTTATCAGGTTTCTTTTTCTTGGGATTGAATCTTTCCATAATCGCCCAGGAAAGATATTCATTGAACAGTGATAATCCGGATATTGTTTGGGAAATAAAACCGAAAGCAGATTTGGGAAATAAAACCGGTATCAATATTTCAACACCGGGATTTGATAACACCGGATATGTTCCGGGAGTTGTTCCGGGAGTCGTTTTTACTGCATACGTAAATGCCGGTCTTGTTGATAATCCTGAATATGGAAGTAATATTTACAATGTGGATGAATCGTTTTTTAACCGTCCTTTCTGGTACAGGACAGAGTTTGAATTGCCGGTTTCTTATTCAGAAGGGAAAAGAGTGTGGCTGTATTTTGACGGTACCAACCGGTATGCCGATTTTTATTTTAACGGAAATAAATTGTCGGGAACCAAAACTTCAACAAAGGATGTAAGCGGACACATGATCCGCACAAAATATGATGTTACTGACTTTGTAAATAAAACGGGAAAAAATGCGGTCGCAGTATTGATTACAGATGCTGACTTTAAAAAGAAAAGAGCGGAACAAGCCTGGTGGGGCGATAATATTTTCGCCAATTGGGCGAGTCCGACTTACCTTTCTGCCGCCGGCTGGGATTGGATGCCATACGTGCCCGGACGGTTGGCCGGGATTACCGGAAATGCCTGCCTGGTGATTACCGGCAATGCCGTGATGGAAAATCCCTGGATACGAACGGAATTATCTTCATCTTACGAACAAGCGGAAGTGTCACTTGCAACCGGTATTAAAAATGTAGCTTCAGAATCTAAAATTATCACTCTTTCAGGAACAATTAATCCCAGAGGCATTCAATTCTCTAAAACAATAACGGTTCCGGCTAAACAAACATCTGTCTTAACGGTTGATAAAAATGATTTTCCCGGATTGCTTATTGATAATCCAAAACTTTGGTGGCCGAATGGTTATGGGGAACCAAACCTTTATACCTGCGAACTGGCCTGTTTTGTTGATGGAAATATATCGGATATCAAGAATATTACATTCGGTATCAAAAAATACGAATATCAACTAATCAATAATACAAAGAATATGCCTGTCCTGACTTTATTCATCAACGGGCAGAAATTGTTTTTGAAAGGAGGAAACTGGGGAATCAGCGAATATTTGCTTCGTTGTCATGGCAAGGAATACGAAACCAAAATACGGATGCATAAAGATATGAATTACAATATGATCCGTTTGTGGACTGGTTGTGTTACCGACGATGAATTTTATGATTATTGCGATCAGTATGGAATTATGGTTTGGGATGACTTCTGGCATCTTAACTCTATGGTTGGTGGACCTGATAAACCGGCAGATTTCAAAGTTAATGCGCTTGATAAAGTCAAACGTTTGAGAAATCACCCTTGTATTGCCGTTTGGTGTGGAGCCAACGAAACTACACCCGCAGAAGACCTGAACAATTACCTGAAAAACCTGATAGCTACCGAAGACAAAAATGACAGATGGTACCAGCCTTGTTCCAATGAAGGCGGATTGTCAGGAAGCGGATGGTGGTCGAACCGGACACCGAAAAGCCATTTTGAATCATCAGCCAGTAATCTGGGCAATGGTTATCCATACGGGTCGACTTATGGATATGGTTTGCGTACGGAGATTGGAACAGCTACATTCCCGGCATTTGAAAGTGTGAAAGAATTTATTCCCGAATCCGGTTGGTGGCCGTTACCAACCGATGATGTCCTTAAAAATCAAGACAATACGGTATGGAACCATCATTTTTTCGGTAAAGAAGCTTTGAATGCCAGTCCCGATAATTATAAGAATACTGTTGAAAGACAGTTTGGGGCGTCTTCCGGACTTGAAGAGTTTTGCGAAAAAGCCCAACTTTTGAATATAGAGGTGATGAAAGGGATGTATGAAGCATGGAATGATAAAATGTGGAAGGATGCTTCCGGCATTTTAGTCTGGATGAGCAACCCTGCATATCCGTCATTCGTGTGGCAGACTTACGATTATTATAATGATGCCACCGGATCTTATTGGGGTGTGAAAAAAGCTTGTGAACCAGTGCATATCCAATGGAATAGCAGCGATTTTTCAATTAAAGTAATTAATTCAACCCCTGACGATTACAATGGATTGACTGCAAAAATTTATATATACAGACCGGATGGAACAGAGATAACATCGGCTACACAAATCAAGCAGATTGATGCTCCTGCGAGCATGCAGACCAATTGTTTCACATTAACCAAGTCAACATTAAATTTTCCTGATGTACATTTTCTGAAATTAATTTTAACAAACAGTTCCGGTGAAGTTATTTCTGAAAACTGGTACCTGAAAGGCAAGAAAGAATATGATTATACGAAATTGAAAGATATTCCCAAAGCAGACCTTTCTGTCGCTGTTAAAGGTAAAACCCAAGATGGAAAATACATAATGGATGCTTCCGTAACCAATACCGGAAATACCACAGCTCTGGCTTATGGAGTTCGTTTGAGGGTAGTCAATTCTGTTACCGGAAAACGCATCCTCCCGATTTTTTTACAAGATAATTACCTGCTGATTTTACCGGGAGAGACCAAAACGATGCAAATTTCATTTGATGAAGAATTGCTGGAAGGGGCGCAGCCAAAATTGTTGGTAAAACAATTCCTGCAACCCGAACAATCTTATACTGCATCAGGTGTCCGTCTGATCGAAAAAGACGCCTTGCCTGCGGTTAAAATATATCCGAATCCTACAACAGGAGTTTTCTTTATTGATTATCCGGGCGAGATAGAAAGTGTAACTGTTTTCAACTCTTCAGGAATTAAAATTTATGAGGGGAAAGATAAAAAAAACGATATCGGTGAGTTCCCTGACGGAGTTTATTTTGTGAGTGTAAAAGTGAACAAGCGGATGATTACCAAGTGTTTAATGAAAATTTAACAGCACACGGATTTTGTAATTTTGAAAGTATTACTTGAAGATGTCAAAAAAATACTAATTTTGTCAACAAGATAAAGACGTTGATTAAATTTTAGGCAAACAAATCTTCTTGAATTATAAATGGAGTCATCCTCTCTTAAACTTTCTGTTGTTATCCCTGTTTATTTAGGAGATTCTTCTATTGAATTGCTTTGTGATAAACTCGTACAAATATTGCCTGTCATAGAATCTGATTACGAAATCATTTTGGTCAATGATGCTTCTCCTGACCATTCATGGCAGAAAATAAAATCTCTTTGCCAAAATAATAAACGGATAAAAGGAATTAATCTAAGCCGGAATTTTGGGCAGCATCCAGCGATTAGCGCCGGACTAAAATATGCTTTTGGCGAAAAAATCATAATCATGGATTGCGATTTTCAAGATTCTCCCGAAGATTTGCCCGAGTTATGGGAAAAATCACAAGAGGGTTTCGATATTGTGATGGCAAGGCGCATTCAACGGAAGGAAAGCATTTGCAGAAGATTTATTTCATGGAGTTTTCATCAGATTTTGTCATTGAAAACCGGAAAAAAAATAGATCCAGCTATTGCTAATTATGCGATTTATGATCGTAAAGTGATTGAGGAGTATTATGCACAACACAACAATAGAGCCTTTTCGGTTTTAAATCTGAAACAAAATTATTCTTTTGCTACTGTTGATGTTCAGCAAAGAATTTCCGAAAGAGGAAAATCGGGATATACCCTGTCTAAACTTTTTTCTTTAGCATTTACTTTGTTATTTCCAGGAAAAATAAACTTTTCAAAAACAATCTATGTTATACAAAAAACTATAAACATTGTATTAGAAGATTATGGTGTCCGGCTGATTCCGTTAACAGCTGAAAAAATAGAAATGCTACGGCAATGGCGCAACGATCCTGACATATCCAGGTATATGATATTCCGGGAATATATTACGCCGGAAATGCAGGAAAAATGGTTCGAGGAAAGATGTAATCAGGATAATTACTACTTCATTATCCATTATGAAGGTAAGGATGTCGGACTCTGTGACATAAAGAATATTCGCTATGAGGAAAAGACTGCCGAAGGAGGTATTTTTATCTACGAAAAATTATATTTAAATAGTGATATTGCGATACGAGCTTCTTTGTGTGCATTGGATTTTGGGGATAAAGTACTTGACTTGACTTCAGGAACTGCACGGATTCTTCGATCAAATAAGCGTGCTATTGAATACAATAAAATGTTGGGGTACATGCTATTACCCGGACAAGAAAATGAGGAAAATCAACTCTATGCATTAATGCAGGAAAATTATTATAAACAACGAAAGTATTTAATTAATTTATTGGAATAAAAATGGGGATAACAGACTTTATTCAAAATTTTGCGTTACAGTTTGAAGAAACAGATACAACTTTGTTTACATCAGAAACTCGATTTCATGAATTGGAAGAATGGTCCTCTATCTTGGCATTGAGTATCATAGCTATGGTTGATGAGGAATATGGAATCCGCTTGAAAGGAGCAGATATTCGTTCTTCCACCACTATTGAAGATTTGTATAATATAGTAAAATCAAGAATGTAAAATGGCCTTTTTGGACGTAAAGAACGTTAAACTTGTAGGATTGTCTGCTTGTGTTCCCAAGAAGATAGAAGAGAACAATCGGTTGTCTATTTTATCAGAGGAAGAAGCGCGTAAAGTAATAGATTCTACCGGAATAGAAAGAAAGCGAAAGTCAGATCAGAGCACTTGTCCTTCCGATTTGTGCTATGAGGCTGCTGTCCGGTTGATTCAAGACTTAAGGTGGGACAAGAAAGATATTGATTGTCTGGTGTTTGTCTCTCAGGGTCCCGATTATTACCTTCCTGCAACTTCTTGTATTCTTCAGGACCGCCTGGGGCTCAGTTCGGATTGTTATACCCTGGATATATCTTTGGGGTGTTCCGGTTGGGTATATGGATTGAGTACGATAAGTTCTTTGCTGTCAGGAGGAACAATGAAAAAAGGACTTTTGCTTGCCGGAGATGTGTCATGGCAGAATTCACCTAAAGATAAGAGTACTTATCCGCTTTTTGGAGATGCAGGATCTGCGACAGCTATTGAGTTTGATGCCTCTTCCGAAGGATTTCAGTTCCATTTTGGAACAGATGGTTCTGGTTATGAGGCAATTATTATTCCGGATGGAGGACTTCGTAATCCTCCCAGCCTTAGTTCTTTTGAGATGAAGGAAATAGAGCCTGGCATAGAGCGTTGCCGCTTCAATACGTTTTTGGAAGGGATGGACGTGTTTGCTTTTGGAATCTCCAAGGTGCCCGAAACAGTTAATCGAACTTTGGAACATTTTTCCATGGACAAAGAAAAAATAGATTATTTTGTATTTCATCAGGCGAATCTTTTTTTGAACGAAAAAATACGGAAAAAACTCCAACTTCCGGTAGAAAAAGTCCCTTATTCATTGAAGAATTTCGGAAATACCAGTTCAGCTACTATTCCATTGACGATGGTAACGGAGATGAAATACTTATTGGAAAAAGAAAAACTGAGTATCATGGGTTGTGGTTTCGGTGTAGGATTGTCCTGGGGTACGGTACTGTTTGAGACAGATCGGATTGTTGTGTCTGATTTGGTTGAGATGCAAGGTTGATAATCATTTGTATAAGAATAAAACAATAATGTATAATCCATTTTCACTAAAAGGTAAAACGATTTTGGTGACCGGAGCTTCTTCTGGTATAGGAAAAGCGACAGCCGTGGAATGTGCTAGGATGAGTGCCCGGCTAATCATCACAGGACGTAATCAAGAGCGTTTGAATGAAGTATTCAATCTTTTGGAAGGAGAGGGGCATTTCTCGTTTTGCGGAGATTTGTGCGATTCTCTTTTCCTTGATTCTTTGGTTAATAATTTACCCGAGCTGGATGGCGTGTTTCATTCGGCCGGAATTATCATGCATTTACCGTTCAAGTTTACGACGAACGAAAAGTTAGATAAGATTTTTGACATTAATTTTAGGATTCCTACTATATTAAGCAGCATTTTAGTTAGAAAAAAAAAGATAAAAAAGGACGGTTCTTTTGTTTTTATGTCTTCTGTTTCAGGAGTTTTGGGTACTTATCCCGGAGGATCCCTTTATTCTGCCACCAAAGGAGCTATTAATGGCATGCTCAAAGGAATGGCTTTAGATCTGGCTCCTCAAGGTATTCGCGTTAATTCTATTATAGCAGGGATGATTGAAACAAATATTATGCACGAAGAGATTGTTACGCCAGAGCAGCTCGAAAAAGACAAGAAGAGATATCCGTTGGGTAGGTATGGCAAACCGGAAGAGATAGCTTATGCAGCTATTTATTTGTTGTCGGATGCTTCTCTTTGGACTACTGGTTCCAATATTTTGATTGATGGAGGAATTACTTTATGAAGAATTTGTTTGTATTAATGGTTATTCCTAATTACCAACAAGGAACAAAAAATTATGATTCTTATTTCCCGTTGGGAATACCTTATGTGGTTGCTATCATTGAGAAAGCCGGATATGAAGTAGATGTTTTGAATCTCAACTTTGTAGAGGGAACAGGTAAGAAAGAAATTGCAGAATATTTGAAAAAAAAACGCTACGATTTGGTCGGTACGGGAGGTTCTGTCTTTGATTTTCATTCCATTCAAGCGATATTCGATGTGGTCAAATCATTTGATCCGAATATTATTACTTTGTTGGGAGGCCGAATATTATTGTATGATTCCAAACTTATATTTGCTGAATTAAATGCCGATTATGGAGTTATTGGCGATGCGGATATTACACTACCTGCTCTTTTGGATAAAATCACTCAGCAGTCAGATATACAAATTGATAATATTATTTACAGAAATGGCTCCCGTATTTTAGAAACCCCAAGACAATCCAACCATCTGCTGATTGATACCATGCCTTACCCCAACATTGTGAAATGTGGGTATGCAAGTACTGTCGAAGACAAATCATCAATTAATCATTATTTTCATTTTATAGAAGGAGCTTCGAAGAGCTATAGTATTGTTTCAAGTTTTAACTGTGTGAACAAGTGTACATTTTGTGCTAATTTCAGTACAATGTTCCGGCGAAGAACGGTGGAAAATATTGTTCAGGAGATGGAGTTTGCTATAGAAAATTACCAGGTTGACAGTTTTAATTTTGCAACCGATATTTTTTCTGTTAATTGGTCTAATATAGAGCAACTTTGTAATGATATCAAGGCATTGAGCATCAAATATGGAAAAGATATCCGTTTTGTCATACCTATGATCATGAAAGGTTTTACTGCAGAGAAAGCGCTGTTGTTGAAAGAGTCGGGTTGTAACTGTGTATTTTTTGGTTTTGAAAGTTACGACGATAATGTGCTCAAAAGTATGCGAAAGGGTATTACTCCCAGTGATATTGAGCATGTTGTTCGTATTTGTCGTAGCGTTAACCTGTCATATAGTGGATGTTTCATCTTTGGAGATGTGGCCGAGACGAAAGAATCATATCTCCGGACATTGGAGTATTGGAGGAAATATGGGAGGGGATTTATCGCCCTGACTCCGGTTTGCGTCTTACCCGGAACTCAATTGATGAATTATTGTACCACGAATGGACTGATAAAGGATAAACTTGAGTATTATAAAAAGATGTCCCGGAAACAGGGAGTTTATTTTTTATTATCTCAAAAGTTATCCCCACACATGACTTGCCGGGAACACAGGCAAATGCTTAATACCCTTCTTTCGCACATACTTAAGTTCCAACTGTTCAGTAAATGTATAGAATCAAAGTTCAATACTTTAAACCAGTCATATAATATACAATATTGTTGCAGTAACTGTTCAAACGAGAACCGGAGGGATAATGTGTATTTCAGCTACGGTGGGATGTTGTCTATGTTGACTTGTCCTCATTGTGGAGCCATGAATTATATTTACAGGCTCCCGTCTACGGTATTCCATTTAATGATCAATGCTGGAGCATTTTTGTTGCAGCACGCCGGTATGTCAATGATGAAGGTTCACTACCTCATAAAAACCTTGATTAGAAAAATTAAACATCTTCAAAATAAGTAATAAATTCCTATTCCCTCTTTAGTGGTTTCCGGAAAGTCAATCGTTCGTATTAAAACAATGATAAGGGGTGAGGTATATCCTGTTAGAAATTGCATTGTTAAGATAACTGGCTAAAGCACAAATAATTATAAGGTGTTTGTCCGGTAATGGAATCGTTGTCATTTTTCAATAACACTAATAAACAAAAATCATGAAAAAAACAATTACTTATGCTTTTACAATCTTGTTTTTAGCTCTTTCAATGACAGTATTTAGTGCTGAAAAAATAAAGGTTGCCTGTATGGGAAACAGTATCACAGCTGGTTTTTACAATTATCCGACACCTTTGGGCGCTATGTTGGGAGATGATTACGATGTAAGAAGTTTTGGAAAAGGAGGAAGCGGTGTTTTCATAGAAGACAGGTATGAACAAGATGGGAATTATAGCTCTGTGTATGAACGCACACAGGAATGTAAAGATGCACTGGCATTCAAACCCAATATTGTAATTATCAAATTAGGTACTAACGACTGCGGAGAGTTTTATCTTTGTCAAAAAAATTTCTGGTATACTGATTGTGTTAAAAAAGTTGACAAGCCTTATGCGTCAGCTCACTTTAAGGCCGATTACATGTCTTTGATTGAAAAAGTGAAAGCTTTGCCTAACAATCCGAAAATCTACCTTTGCTATCCTGTGCACTTATACCCCAAAGGAATGTTTGGACAAGGCGCTTCCATGAATGCTGTTATCCTGGAAAAAATGCATCCGGTTATAGATGAAATTGCACGTGAGCAAGGTTTTGAAGTAATAGATTTACATACACCCACATTAAATATGGAAGAAAATTTTCCTGACGGATGCCATCCCAACCACCAGGGGTCTTATATTATTGCTAAAGCTGTTTATAAAGGAATGACAGGAAAAACATTTGAAGAAAAAAATGTTACTTCCTTTGTCCCGGAACTTAAAACTCCATATTGCATCATAAATAAGTACAATGGAAAGGTGTTGGAAGTAACTCCGTTTGGGACTACTTACCGTGTTTCAACAACTGATTTCGTAAAGGGCAACACAGCACAACAGTTCACATTTGAAAATCTTACCCATGATGTGTTCAGAATTAAGACTACCTTGAAAAATGTGGATAACAATCCTTATTATTTGTCTATTCCTGTTAAATCCGGAAATGTTGTCTTACAGGAAATCGGGCTTAATTGGGGAGTTAATGATAATCTGCTGTCTGTACAAGTGTTACCTAAAGGAGATGGATATTATACGATGGGGTTATGGAAAGAAAACTCTTATATGGGAGTGACCAAGTCTTCGGTTGTGGTGAAAGGAGGTAAAACAGCGATTGTTTTATCAGATTATGATGAATGGTCTATTGTAAAAACATCTGAAGTAAAGGAATTTTCTCACATGAAATCATTAAAGAATACACAATATGATGTTATGGTGGAAAATGGAAATAGTATTATGGTGAAGAATGTCAATCCATCTGCTAAAGTAGTGCTTTATAATGTTTTTGGACAAGTTGTTTATTCAATGATTGCCGGCGGCAACCAGATTTTTATCCCTGTATCCAAGGGCTTTTATGTTCTTACTATTGATGAAGGGAAAGATATTGAGGCAATAAAAGTAATAGTACAGTAAATTTTGTTGCCCGGTGTGATTTCATCTGCAAAAAAAATAATAAATTCCTATTTTTCCTTTAGTGGTTTCTGGCGATTCAATCGTTCCTATTAAAACAAACTGAAATATACGGTAAAAAATCATAATTCCATGAAATTTATCATTGAATCTGATATTAATTTCTATTCAAATTTTTATATGCTTATGAAAAACATTTTCTATTCACTTTTGTTGATGTTAATCATTTTTTCAGGTGTATCTTGTACTGATAAATCATTTCTTGAAGAAACGGTTACTTCTGATTTAGATCGGGAAACCATTTTTTCCGACAGTGCCTACACCGAAGGTTTTTTGACTGACATTTATAGATCAATAGGGTTTGATGTTGCCTTGAATCGTTTTAAGCCACCCTGGCCGAAGACTATCCAGGCAGGAGGTCTTCAAACAATGTGTGATGAACTTGAATTCAGGGTAATTTCCGATATAACGACAGATGTGTTGTTTGTTACGGGATCTGTTAACCCTGTGAGTGTGTCGAATGATGTATTTAAAACGTGCTATGAAAATATCCGTAAGGTTAATATCTTTTTTGAAAATGTGGATAATTCACCTCTTTCTGCTTCTTTAAGAACAAAATACAAGGCCGAAGCGCGGTTCCTTCGTGCATGGTATTATTTCATTCTGGTGAAACATTACGGAGGGGTTCCCTTGATTGGAGATGTCGTGTATGATAAAGATGACGAAATGAAAACAGAGAGGGACACTTACGAAGATTGCATCGATTACATTGTGAAAGAAACTCAAATGGCTGCCAGAGACCTTACTTCTGTCAAACCGAGAGGACGTTATAACGGAAGAATAGGTAAGGGTGCTTGTTATGCTTTCATTTCAAGGGTAAAACTTTATGCCGCCAGTCCGTTGTTTAACGGAAGCGATTTTGGTTCGGACGCTCCGGGGTTTAAGCCTGAATTGATTCGTTATCTGGATTATAAAAAAGAGCGTTGGAAAGAAGCGATGGATTGGGCTGATTCAGTGAGGAATACAGGTTTATATTATGTGCATGTAAATAATACTCCGGTTCCGGGAGAAGGATTTTATGAAAAAATGTTTCCTTCAACTTTTACCTATGACAAAAAAGGTAATGGGGTGGATTACTATGCCGGAACAATACTCGAACATAAGAAAGCGGAAAGCAATGAACGGGAAAATCTGTTTCAACCGCCTTCCCGTAATTCAGGAGGAGGGGGATATCCCTATCAGGAGTTTGTGGATATGTTCCCAATGAGGAATGGAAAAGCCATTACCGATCCGGCTTCAGGTTATGATCCGAACAACCCGTATGCCAACCGCGATCCTCGTTTCAAAAATTCGGTTCTCTGTGACCTGGATTCTGTTGCTGCCTTTATAAGTCAACAGGTGCAAAGGGTTCAGATTTCTATTTACCTGGACAGGGACAATAATAACAAGCCTGCGACTAAAGATGGATTTGGTACAGGAACACCTACCGGATATTATCCGAATAAAATGGTGCATCGTTTGGTGGATGGTGGTAACGGATTCACTTATCAATCACAATCAATGCCATTGCTGCGTTATGAAGAAATACTTCTGAATTATGCAGAAGCTGCTAATGAATGGTATGCCTCTCCAAATAAAGATATTTATGATTGCCTGACCAAAATCAGGGAAGCAGCCGGAATAGCTCCCGGAACAGATGGTCTGTATGGGTTAAAAACTGGTATGACACAAGAAGAAATGCGGGAAGCCATCCATCTTGAACGACGAATCGAATTGGCATTGGAAGGACACCGCTTCTTTGATGTCAGGAGATGGATGATTGCAGATAAAACAGATAACCAAATGATGCATGGGATGAAAATCACAAGGAACACCGATAAAACAAATCCGGCATATGATAAGGTGGAGGTGAGAAAGCATGTTTTCAGGAAAGCCATGTATTTATGGCCGATTCCTAATTCGGAAGTATCAAAAGCTCCGGATAAAATGCTTCAGAATCCTTATTATTAATCATTAAAAACACTTCATTATGAAATATATATCAAAAATAAAGAAGGCGGCATGGGTAGTTTTGCTCTTTTTCATTACATTTTCATGTGATGAATTCCGCGACAATACTCCTGATACCGAAGAGGTATCATTGAGTCCTGCAGGTTCATGGAGAATCATTAAGGCAACAAGAAATGGATCCGAAATAACATCCTCTATGGATTTTTCACGTTTCAGGCTTATTTTGAATCACGACGGAACTTACTCGATAGATAATTATTTGCCGTTCGTAGTGAGTGAAACATCAGGACAATGGAAATTAAACGATCCTTACTATCCTTTCCTTTTGTATTTCTATCAACCCGGAGAAATTGAAAAAGAAACAGTTGCGAATATGAGTTATCAGATTTATGGTGACAGGCGGCGGATTGTCTTGTCTTTTTCACCCGGTTGCCAAAGCAATACATATTCATATACATTTGAAAAGGGGACTAACTAATTAAAAATGAAACAGATGAAATCATTAATAAATAGGAAATGGCTTTATATGGGCCTTTCTTTCGTCATGGTATTTGCATGTATGGCCGAACAGTGTGTTATCGACACGAATGATGCGAACAACCCTGTCCAGTTCAGTTCTAATACTGTTCAGGCTGGGGATGTTGTGACTATTAAAATGACAGTCGGTATTTCAGTGAAGGAGGATTCAAAAGGCGACAGGCTGGTTGTTTCTATACTTGTTCCCAAAGTCTGGAAATTGTCGGAAAAAGACAATGCGAAAGTGACATACACGTTGGCAGGAGAAGAATCTGATGTCAGGCCGATGGAATTAATTTCCGATGAAATTTCCCCTAAGCAAGATCAGTGGAAAGGAATGACATGGGGTGAGTCGCTCATGACAAAATATGGAGTGGTACTGAATATTGAAGGAAGTGATATGGAGTGGATAACTTTCTGGTCGGAACCAAAAGATGTTCAAAACCGGTATAATACAAAGGTTTTTGTCACTTTTCAATTAAAAACAAGTAATGATAATATAAGGTGTAAACTCGCATTATATGCCAACAACTCAAATGATGGCATCAGTAATGATGACGAACGCCAATTTTTACATAAGTTAACCAACTGCTTTGAAGTGGTGGGTGCGCCAGGTAGTGTTATCGATTTTTGCGAAGACCACCCTAATATGTCATTGCCTATGTTCGTGGAAAAAAATGACATTGTAACCCTCAGATACAAAAGTGGGGTCAGGGTCGTTAACCACAAAGGAGATACGATCCAAACTGCATTATACAATGCTTCAGAGGTTTATTTGAATGCTACCGCTTTTACACTCTCCGGAGCTACTGAAAAATCATATCCGGTATCTCAGACAGGCACAAAAACGTTCATGGCTAAAGAAGGCGCTTCGTCGAACTATGCTATAACTTTCTGGCCTGCTGATTATTTTGGAATACCTGAAACAGAAGCTATTACCAGAATCGAATATTATTTTACAAATGCAGATCAATCAATATATGTAAAAAAATTAAATGATGATGGCTCCCAATCTCCATTTATCTATTTGTTTGAATGCAGGTGACACATGCAGAATATCAATTTATTATGTCGAAACTAAAAACAGAATTTATGTACAATACAATATATAAAGGATTCAGCAAGAGCATCTTCTTGTTAGCAGCAATATGGATGTTATTCGCATTTATACCTGTTCATGCTCAGAGCGACACAGCCAAAGTTTCCGGAGGTGTGGTTATTGATCAATATGGGACTCCGGTGCCGGGTGTTGAAGTATCTGTTAAAGATAAAAGATTTCAAGTTGTTACTAAAGAAGATGGATCGTTTGATCTTGATTTTAAACAAGGCGATATACTTACATTTTCCCATACCAGTTACTTATATAAGGAAGAAAAAGTGAAAAAGGCAGATGCCGGAAAAGTTTTGAAAATTCGTTTGGATAACAAAAGATTGAAAGATGAAGAAGCAAAAACTTTGGATGCGCTTTACAGGAAAGTTGATAAGGAAAGCTTTCTGGGAGCAGTGGCAACTATTTATACAGACCAATTAACTACAACATTGGCAAGTAATATCACTGCGGCTTTACCTGGTAGAATGCAGGGATTATATACATCCCAGAATTTTGGAATCAATCTCCCTTACATCAACGGATGGGGAGATCCTAATGCTGCAGCCGGCATGCTTCCCGACAACAATTACATGTTTTCTTTATCTTCAAGGGGAACAACTCCTGTTGTGTATGTTGACGGGGTTCAACGTGATTTCACTTCCGTAGACCCTGAAGGCATAGAATCAGTATCCATACAAAAAGATGCTTTGTCGGGTATCATGTTAGGAGGAAGAAGCTCCAACAGCGTTTTGTTGATAACGACAAAAGAACCTGTAAAAAGCGGCTTCCAGCTATCCTTTACTGGTAAATATGGTGTTCAGAAGCCTGTAAAAATGCCGGATCCCTTATCTGCCGACCAATATTCATATTTGCTGAACGAGGCATTGACCAACGAGGGGAATCCACCGGTTTATACTTATAACGATTTTGAGGCTTACAGAACAGGAAGCGATCCTTACGGGCATCCGAATGTGAACTGGTATGACCAGGTGTTGGATAAAAGTTCTCCTATCCAGTCATACACATTGAATGCTACCGGAGGAAACGATATCGTACAATATTTTATCAATTTGGGTTATTTCAATGAAGAAGGATTGTTCAAAACTTCTTCGCAGAATTCATACAACACGAATTATTCATACGACCGGTATTTAATCACATCAAAAATCAATGTAAAAGTTACTGACGATTTGAAAGTCGGGGCAACCATATTGGGAAGAATCCAGAATGATAACCAACCGGGCGGCTCTGGCGGAGGCATGTTTAATATATTGACCTCATTATACAACACGACTCCCAATAATGCATATCCGGTCTATAATGCGAATGGTTCTTACGGAGGAAACCAATCTTTTCCGGTCAACCTGTTGGCTAATACTCTTGGATCGGGTTATGCGAGCAGTAATGCACGCGATGCAATGGCGAATGTAACTGTAAATTATGATTTACACGCACTTTTGAAAGGACTTTCTTTTTCTGCCCAGGGTAATATCACAACCCAAAGCCGTTCTTCATTGATGCGATACAAACAATCGCAGGTATTCCAATACAAAGGAATTGATGAAAATGGAAAATTGTTATATCAATCTTATGGAACGTCTGTTCCGCAATCAAATGATTATGTGCCGGTTTCCAATGCACAACAAATGTATGGACAATTGGCTTTCAATTATAAAACGAATATAAGAAAACACGGAATCAATGCCATGTTACTGGGAGATGTCCAGGAAGTATTGATTAATTATTTACTTCCGAAAAAATTCGGGAACATCAACGGAAGAGTGGATTACGATTTCGACAAGAGATATTTTGTACAAGCAGCAATTTCCGAAACCTATTATAACAGGTTTGCTCCTGATGAACAGTGGGGAACATTTTATGCTTTCGGATTGGGTTGGGATGTAAGCCGCGAGAAATTTATGGCCGGGCTGGATTGGTTAAACCAGTTAAAATTCCGGGGAGTATATGGGAAAACAGGAAATCTGGGCGGTTCGGAAGGAGACAACTATTTTACATGGAGAGAAGGTTATGTAGGGGGCAATGCTCATGCATACGGGTCGTATGGTTTCGGTACAAGCGGTGGTGTGATTGAATCAGTTTATGAATTCCAGAGAATGTTGGTGAACAAACACATGACTTACGAAAAAGCCCATAAAGTGAATGTCGGGACCGATATCGCCGTATTGAACAATACTATCAAGTTCAATGCCGATTTTTACCATGACAACTATTATGATTTATTGATGACAAGAGGGAAGAGCACTTCCTTGGCCGGTTTGTATTATCCTTTGGAAAATATAGGTAAAGTTCTGAGGAAGGGTGCCGAGTTAGCTATTACTTATCAGGATCATATCGCTGATTTCAACTATTTTATTACTGCCAACTGGACACGCGAACAATCTGAATTGGTGTTCATAGACGAGCAGGAACAACTGGCCGATAATTTGAAAAGAACAGGTAAACCTGCCGGTACAATGTTCGGATTGATTTGCGATGGTTTTTTCCAGTCCCAGGAAGAAATTAATAATTCTGCATTGATTCCGGGACAAACCATCCGACCGGGAGACCTGAAATACAGGGATATGCCTAATAAATTGGATGCAAACGGAAATCTGGTCGGTGATGGTGTAATTGACCAATACGATTTGGTGCCTGTCGGATTTGACAAACCATTAAAATATTTCGGACTTAACTTCGGATTTGAATATCGCGGAATAGAATTTTCCATGTTATGGCAGGGTGCTTATGACCGTGATATCTATTTATCAGATTCCGGAACATGGTTTATCTCCGGATTCCAGCAAGTAGACAAAGCTTATGGACAAGCTTATACTCACCTGTTAGGACGATGGACTCCTGAAACTGCAGAAACAGCTACTTTCCCCCGTCTTAAACCCAATGGGAATACCTATAACAATTCCCCTCTTAACGGATACAACTCTTTCTGGGTAAGATCAGGAAATTACATCCGCTTGAAAAATGTCAGTGTCGGATATTCCCTTCCCGATTCCTTCTGCCGCAACCATTTTGGCGGAGTGAGGGTGAAATTATTTGTTGACGGACAAAATCTCTTGACAAAGGCGGCTTGCAGTTTGGTTGATCCTGAAGTGATGGACTTTTCTAACTATCCCATGTTGAAAGGTTTTAATTTCGGTGTTAATGTTAAATTCTAAATACCCTGGAAAATGAAAAATATGATTCTGAATAAATATTTTATTATAGGTTTAATTCTATTGTTTTCGCTGGCATCTTGTAACGATTACGAAGATGTTCCTGTTGAAATTACGACAATTGACTATGTTTTTGATGCTACCGATTCTTTAGGATTCAGGGCCCAAGGTTACCTGGCCGATATGTATAGCAAAATGTACAATGGACATGAACGTTTCAAACCAACTTATGGTATTAACCAAACCAGCTATCTGGAGGCGGCTACCGACAATGCCATATCTTCTGTAGTGGGAACGGATAATGATGTTATGCGGCTGGGACTTGGAAACTATTCATCTTCCAACATGGTGGCGGAAGAGATGTCGTCTGTTTGGTCGGCTTACTACGCAGGAATACGCCAGGCCAATGTTTTCATCAAACATATTGATGATGTTCCTCTGCTGGCCAAATACACTAACGATTTGAGAGAAACATATCCATTGAACAGAGCGTGGAAGGCAGAAGCACGGTTTTTACGGGCATTATATTATTTCGAATTGGTTAAACGATTTGGAGGAGTTCCCCTGATGGGTGACCGGATTTCCGAACTGAGCGATAACCTGGAGTTATCCCGTAATTCGTATGCCGATTGTATTGATTATATCGTAGCAGAATTAGACGATATCAAAGACAGTTTGCGGGTACTCCCGCTTTCAGACCCCACAACCGTAGGTTTTGTTGCTACTAAAAATGCGGCATTGGCTTTAAAAAGCAGGGTTTTACTTTATGCAGCCAGTCCCCTTTTCAATGAAAAATCAATTGAACCTGATAATGAATTGGTAGGGTATACAAATGTTCAGCCGGATGCTGTAAAAGAAAGATGGGCAAAAGCATCCAAGGCAGCCAAGGAGTTTATTGATACTTATGGCGATAACGGGCAAAAAATACATGGTTTGACTTCCGATTTCCTGAACATATTCCTTGCCGATTATCCTGCCAATAAAGAAGTAATTTTTGTAAGGTATGGAGGCAATGGAAATTATCTGGAAAAAACAATAGGGCCGATTGGTTTTAGTCTGCCTGCAGCTATGGGTGAAGGAATGTGCAGCCCCACTCAAGACCTGGTAGACGCATTCCCTATGAAAGACGGGAAATCTATAAAAGAATCCACAGCATACGATAGTACCAGTTTGAATATGTACAAAAACCGTGACCCTCGTTTGGGATACACGATCTTGTATCAAGGTTCCACATGGTTAAAAACAAAAATGGAATTGTTTGAAGGTGGAATTAACAACCCTTCCGGGCAAACCAAGAAAACAAAAACAGGCTATTACATGCGTAAATTTATGCAGAAAGCCGAAAATTCGGAAACTTACGGAAATGCCAACCACAGGTGGATAATGTTTCGTTATGCGGAAATACTTCTTAATTATGCCGAAGCGGAAAATGAAGTCCGTGAAAAACCCAATCAACCTGATGAAACCATTATAGACGCCTTGATAGCATTACGGAAAAGAGCCGGTATAGACATGGGCCGTAATGGTTATTATGGATTGAATCCGAATATGACTAAAGAAGAAATGAGGAAAGCTATCCAGAATGAACGGAGGATCGAATTGGCTTTTGAAGAACACCGTTTCTTCGATATACGCAGGTGGAGAATAGCCGAAGAAGTATATAAAAAGCCTCTCCGCCGTGTTGTTATCAACAAGGAAGGAACTACATATACAGTTAATATCGCTCCTGTTTTGTCGGTGACATTCGATCCTAAGAGAAATTTGCATCCGATTCCTTATCCGGAAGTGATAAAAAATAAGAATATGAAACAAAATCCGGGCTGGTAATAGCGGGTGATGTTTATCAATTTTTTAATTACTCATACAATTGATGATATGAAAAGACTTATTTTATTATTTATAAGCATACAATCCTTTTTCTTTGCATTTGCCCAAGGGCCTTCACAGGTAAGAGGTACAGTATATTCCAGTGATGGAGAAACGCTGATAGGTGTAACTGTTACTGTCGAAGGTAAATCTATCGGAACGGTAACCGATATGGATGGAGTTTATCATATAGCAGCGAAGCCGGGCGATAAATTATCGTTTTCTTATTTAGGCTACAAAAAAGAAATCGTGTCGGTGAAAGGCAGTGTCGTTAATGTCACACTTGTTCCCGACCAGACTAGCCTTGAAGAAGTGCTCGTTGTGGGATACGGCCAGGTGAAACGTCTTACGATGACCGGATCTGTGAGTGGTATTTCTGCAAAAGAAATCAGAACCGTCCCGACAGCGAGTATACAGAATACCCTGTCCGGAAGATTGCCCGGATTTTTCTCCCAACAAAGTTCCGGGCAACCGGGAAAGGATGCTTCCGACTTCTTTATCAGGGGTATAAGTTCATTGAACAATAATGATGAAAACAATGGGAACAGGCCTCTTATTATTGTGGATGACGTGCAATATTCTTACGACCAGTTGAAACAGATCAATGTCAATGAAATAGAAAGTATATCTATTCTTAAAGATGCTTCAACAACAGCTATTTATGGTATCAAAGGCGCTAACGGGGTATTGGTGGTGAAAACAAGGAGAGGATCTACGGGCGCTCCTCAGATTAATCTGAGACTTGAGTCGGGGGTTGCCATGCCGGTTCGCACTCCAAAGTTTCTGGACGCATATACTACTGCCGGCTTGGTCAATGAAGCTTACCGCAATGACGGTTTATTGGACCAGGTTCCATTTTCGGAAGGAGATTTAGAACTTTTCCGTACAGGACAAGACCCTTACGGACATCCTGATGTAAATTGGTATAATGAAATTTTCAAAAAATATTCTTTCCAGGAAAATGCAAACCTGGATATCGGAGGCGGTACTGAAAAAGTAAAATATTTTATAACAGGGGGTTTTTTCACCCAAAATGGCTTGGTCCGCAATTTCAACGACCCTCATGGAGAATTAAATACAAACTATTTCTACAGGAGATTTAATTTACGTACGAACCTTGATTTCCAGATATCTAAAACACTGTCGATGCGCTTGGATATGAATACCCGTTTTATGAATATCAATGAGCCCGGCAATTTTAATGCTGTAGGTGAAATCTATGATTTTTCGAAGATGAGGCCATATTCTGCTCCGGTAATGAATCCGAACGGAACTTATGCATACCATTATAATATGCCCAGTTCGGAAACGGAGTTACCTACGCTTAACGCCCGTCTGGCGAATGAAGGTTATAAAAGAACAAGGAGATATGACGCGAATATATTGTATTCGGCAACTCAAAAACTGGATTTCATTACAAAAGGAATGTATGCTGCCGTACAGGTCGCATACTCCAGTATCGATGAAAATCACCGGAAAATGACAAGGGGAGCCGATCAATATCCGAGCTACCATTATGATTCTCAAACAGATTCATATAGTATCAATCCGAGAAATAATAAAACGTACGCCTATTCACCTTACAATTTATCCGGATCGGATGTTCTTCTCGATCTTGTATCTAAATACAATTCGGATATATCCGCCCGTTTGCATTATGACCAGACATTCAATAGAGATCATGTCTTCAAAGGAATGTTTATGTACAACAGGCAAAGTGCAACAGATAAAAAAGAGGTGCCTGCAAATTTTGAGAGCTTTACATTATCTACAAGTTATAATTATAAAAACAAGTATTTGGTCGACTTTAATATGGCTTATAATGGTACGGACAGATTCGGGAAAAACAACCGTTACGGATTTTTCCCGGCCGGAGGTATTGCCTATAACATTGCAGAAGAAGATTTTTTCCGTACTAAATTCAGCCAGATTCAAATGTTGAAATTCAGAGCGTCTTTAGGTATAGTAGGATCTGATGTCGCTCCGGGAGGACGATATATTTACAGGCAGCAATATAAACAAGATGGCAAATATTATTTCGCAGAAGAAAAGGATTCGAATGGCGATGCTAATAATGCGTACCATGAAGAAGCTTTGGGAAATGATAATGTGACATGGGAAAAGAACAGGAAGTTAAACCTGGCTGTCGACGCTAATTTCCTGAACAAATTCTCTCTGACATTCGAAACATTCTTCGATTATCGCTATGATCAATTGGTTGAAAAAGAAAATGTATCTTTAATACTGGGACAAAAACTTCCGCCTACAAACTCAGGAGAAACCCAAAACCGCGGATTTGATGGACAATTCGGTTATCAGGACAAGTTCGGAGAAGTGGAGTTCAATACCAATTTAGTATTCTCTTATGCAAAAAATAAGATACTTTATATGGCGGAACCTGATCTGCGCTATCCTTGGTTATATAAAACAGGGAGACCTATTGGCCAACCGTTCGGATACCTTTTTGACGGTTATTATACCCAGCAGGATATAGCAACAATAGAAGCAGAGAAAAATTCTCTTGTTAAAACGGTTCCTGCACCAGAGATACCGGTTCAGGCCGGAGACTTGAAATACAAGGATTTGAATAAGGATGGAGTAATTGATGACTATGATAAGGCTCCGATCGGTAAACCCAACCTGCCGACTACCAACCTCGGATTGACAATCGGCGCCATGTATAAAGGATTTTCTGTCAGTGTCTTGTTTCAGGGAGCTTTCAATTATAGTTTTGATGTTATAGGCACAGGTATAGAATCTTTTAAGAGCCAGTTTCAACCTGTTCATGAGAAGCGTTGGACTCAAGAAAGGGTGGATCAGGGATTACCTGTCGAATTTCCTCGTTTGACAACACTTCCATCCACAATCAACAGCAGTGGCGGATATCCTTCGGATTATTGGTTGGTGAATGCTTATTACATTCGTCTGAAAACGATCGATTTTTCATATCTGGTACCAACAAAAGCATTGCCTTCAAAATACATAAGTAGTTTGCGCTTTTATGTAAATGCTTATAACTTGTTTACTTACACCAATTACAGTAAGTATCAGCAAGACCCTGAAATTAAAACCAATACGGCAGGTGATGCTTATATGAACCAGCGTGTAATCAATCTGGGAATGCAGGTGTCGTTCTAATCAAACACAGAAACACAGTGCACAGGGGTTAATTTATAAACTCTGTGCCTCTGTGTTTAATCAATTATTTATGAAGAAAAAAATGTTTTCGTTACTGTTTGCTTTAGTTGCTACAGTATCGTTATCTGCACAAGAGGTCACTCCTTTCAAAGCTGGAGACAGGGCTGTTTTTTTAGGAAACAGTATCACAGACGGAGGGCATTATCACTCCTATATCTGGTTGTATTACATGACCCGTTTCCCGGATATGCCAATGCGCATATTGAATGCGGGAATTGGCGGTGACTGTGTTTCCAACATGTATAACAGGTTCGACGGAGATGTCGCGGCTAAAAAACCTACTGTTTTGGTGGTGACATTCGGGATGAACGACAGCGGTTATTTTGAATATAATGGTGATAATCCTCAGGCATTCGCAGATCAGAAAGTAAAGGAATGCCACAACAACTATTTATTGTTGGAAAAACGTCTGCAAGTGCTGTCCGGCACAAAAATCGTGATGATGGGCAGTTCTCCTTACGATCAAACCGCTGAATTTGAAGGTAATTTGTTCAGGAAGAAAAACGACGCCATGCTACGGATTGTCGATTTCCAGGAAGCTTCGGCCAAACAAAACCATTGGGAGTTTTTGGACCTCAATCGTCCGATGACTGAAATCAATGAAAAAGGGCAACAAACGAATCCTGCGTTTACCATTTGTGGAGGCGACCGTATCCATCCCGATAACGACGGTCACATGGTGATGGCTTATCTTTTCCTGAAAGCGCAAGGTTTTGCCGGGAAAGAAGTCGCTGGCATGACTATTGATGCCGGAGCAAAAGCAGTAAAAAAATCCGGTAACTGTGAGATTACAGGTTTGCAGGTTTCTCCCACGACCGTCAGCTTCAACTATCTGGCCAAATCATTGCCTTATCCACTTGATACGATTGCAAGAGGGTGGGGAAGCCGGAGAGGTCAGGCATTAGCCACCAGGGTTGTTCCTTTCATGGATGAGATGAATAAAGAAATGTTGAAAGTGGAAGGTTTGAACGGTAGTTACCGTTTGCTCATCGACAGACAGCAAATCGGAGTCTGGACTGCCTCCGAATTAGCTAAAGGAATAAACCTGGCGGCCGAATCTAAAACACCTCAATACCAGCAAGCATTGAAAGTAATGTTTTTGAACGAAGAGCGCTGGGAAATCGAACGCCGTTTCCGCGAATTGGCATGGGTACAATTCAATTTCCTGAAAGAAAGAGGACTGCTCAATGCCGACAACCGCGAAGCGCTTGATGTTATTGACGCTTATGTCGCTGACGACGGTTGGTTGCGTGGACGCCGTGATATTTACATCAAAGGGATGTCGCCCGAAATCAGAAAAGCATGGGAAGATGAAATGGACTTGCTTATCAACACCATTTATACAATCAATAAACCGGTAAAAAGAATCATTACATTGGAAAAAGTCCTGACTTCTAATCCCGCTTTTGCAGGTTGGTATGCCGACCCGGAAGGAACCCTTTTCGATAATCAGTATTGGATTTATCCCACTTATTCAGTTCCATACGAAAAACAACTTTTCTTCGATGCTTTCTCTTCATCCGATTTGATTCAATGGAAGAAACACCCGAAAGTATTGGATGTAAAAAATGTTAAATGGGTGAAACGAGCCTTGTGGGCGCCAGCCATCGTGAAGAAAGACAACCGCTATTTTTTGTTTTTCGGAGGAAATGATATCCAGAGTGATAATGAATACGGAGGAATCGGGGTCGCAGTTGCCGATAAACCGCAAGGCCCTTTCAAGGACTATTTAGGCAAGCCGCTGATTGATAAGTTCTATAATGGCGCACAACCAATCGACCAGTTTGTATTTCAGGATAAAGATGGTAGCTACTATATATATTATGGGGGTTGGAGACATTGCAATGTCGCTAAATTGAATGCTGATTTTACCGGATTCGAACCTTTACCGGGAGGAGGCATATTCCGGGAAGTCACTCCGAAAGATTACACGGAAGGCCCTTTCATGTTTGTACGCAATGGAAAATACTATTTCATGTGGTCGGAAGGCGCATGGACAGGACATGATTACCGTGTAGCTTACGCTATTTCCGACAACCCTTTCGGACCGTTCAACAAAATCGGAACAGTTATCAAAACCAATCCGGAAATGGCTACCGGAGCCGGACATCATTCTGTAATACACGATCCTCAAACCGGTAAATATTATTTTGTTTATCACCGCCATCCGGCAGGAGATTCTGAAGGAAATCACCGTGAAACCTGCATCGAAGAAATGTTTTTCGATGATAAGGGATATATACAACAAGTAATTATGACAAAATGAAAAAGATAAGATACACCCTACTACTAATTGCAAACTTTGCATTGGCAGGTATTTCATCTGCCAATACGCAAGATTTGGTGCAGTATGTAAACACCCTGCAAGGAACAGACTCGAATTTCGGCCTGAGTTACGGAAATACTTACCCGACTACTGCATTGCCTTTTGGAATGCATTTCTGGTCGGCACAAACAGGAAAAAACGGTGACGGTTGGAAATATCAGTATTCGGCCACAACTATCCGTGGTTTTGAAGAAGTACATCAATGCAGTCCCTGGATGGGCGATTATGGCGTGTTTACATTGATGCCTGTGGCTGGGAAATTAGTAGTGAACGAACATGAAAGGGCTGCTCAATTCAGTCACAACAACGAAATTGCGAAACCTCATTATTATAAAGTTAAATTCGACAATGGAGTAACTACCGAAATTTCGCCTACGGAGCGCGCCGCTCATTTCCGCTTTTCATTCCCTAAAAACGAAGATGCTTATGTCGTTTTAGACGGATATACCAAAATGAGTTCGGTAAAAATCGACCCGAAAGCGAAACAAATCACAGGATATGTAAACAATGGAAACTTTGTCCCAAAAAATTTCAAAAACTATTTTGTGATTCAGTTCGATGAACCTTTTGAAGCATTCGGAACCTGGGAAAATGAAAAATATACCATTCAGGAAAATACTGTAGAAGCAGAAGGAAAAGGGGCCGGGGCTTACATCAGATTCAAAAAAGGCTCAGTCATAAACGCCAGGGTAACCTCTTCTTACATCAGCCCGGAACAAGCGCAACTTGCACTGAAAAAAGAACTTGGAGCGCATAAATCGTTCGAAGATACGAAGAAAAAAGCGGCGGATGTCTGGAATCAATTGCTTGGCCGAGTGTTGGTTGAAGGTGGAACAAAAGAGCAAATAGAAACGTTTTATTCCTGCCTTTTCAGGGCAAACCTTTTCTCCCGCAAATTCTATGAACTGGATGTGAATGATAAACCTTATTATTATAGTCCTTATGACGGTGAAGTACATCAAGGATATATGTTTACTGATAACGGATTCTGGGATACTTTCCGTTCTCAGTTTCCTCTGACGAATATTCTTCATCCCACCATGCAGGGACAGTATATGAATGCCTTGCTCGATGCGCAGGAACAATGCGGATGGTTTCCTTCCTGGTCGGCTCCCGGTGAAACCGGCGGGATGCTTGGTAACCATGCTATTTCGCTTATTACTGATGCCTGGGCTAAAGGTATCCGTACCTTCGATCCGGAAAGAGCGTTAAAAGCTTATGCACACGAAGCCATGAATAAAGGCCCCTGGGGTGGCGCCAATGGCCGTCCTTGCTGGAAAGAATATTACCAGTTGGGATACATCCCTTATCCGGAATCAAGTGGTTCAACCGCTCAGACTCTCGAATCTGCTTATGATGACTGGTGCGGTTACCAATTAGCTAAAATGACAGGAAATCAATTCTACCAGGATGTTTTTGCAAGGCAGATGTATAATTACAGGAATGTATTCGATCCTTCTGTCGGATTCATGCGCGGCAGGAAAATCGATGGTTCCTGGGCTGATTTTGATGTATACGAATGGGGCGGACCCTATTGCGAAGGAAATGCCTGGCACTATACTTGGTCGGTTTTCCATGATGTACAGGGATTAATCAACCTGATGGGAGGGAATGAAACATTTACCTTAAAAATTGATTCTGTGTTTTCAGTCCCTAACACTGTGAAATACGGAACTTACGGAACAAAAATCCACGAAATGCTCGAAATGGAGCTGGCCAACATGGGACAATATGCCCAGGGAAACCAACCGATACAACACATGATTTATTTATACAGCTATGCAGGACAGCCCTGGAAAACCCAATATTGGATCCGTCAGGTAATGGACAGATTGTATAATGCTACAGAAAAAGGTTATCCCGGTGATGAAGACCAGGGCGGAATGTCTTCCTGGTATGTGCTGAGCGCATTGGGTATTTACAGTGTTTGCCCGGGAACAGATGAGTATGTATTGGGAAGTCCCATATTTAAGAAAGCCACAATTACCATGGAAGACGGCAGGAAATTTATCATTCAGGCCAATAATAACAGCAAGGAAAATGTATATATACAATCAGTATCTTTGAATGGCGCCGGATATACTAAAAATTTTATCCGCTATAGCGATATTGTTTCCGGAGGAATACTGAAATTGGAAATGGGTGATAAGCCTGAAAAAACAAGAGGACTTAAAGCCGGCGACAAGCCATTTTCATTGTCGAAAAAATAATTTGAAAAACTTTTGGTGGTATTGTTTCCCTTAATCGTTCTAAGGGAAACAATCTGATGTTTATATGATTACTAACAATTAAAATTTAATTCTCATGAAAAAAATTTTCTTTTCGATTTTATTTGTGTTTGGCGCCCTGTGCTCTTATGCAGGTCCATATCACTGTGGAGTGAATCAGTTGAGCAACCTGTTGGATGCGATAGAAGGACATGCCGCCGGTACTGCCATCAAAAATGCAAATGGAGAGTATAATACCGATGCCGATAAGGGATGGGAAAAATTACCGGGTATTTGCTGGAAAGTAGACGGCACTTATGGCGCACCTGGTGATGATGATAAGGTCGCATTAGAATATATTGACGCCACAAAGTTGAATTATTATCCTATTCGTTCTATTGATTGGAGCAATAAAGGTTATGTACAATTGCCAGGTGTCGATATTGTATTAGAACAACCGGCAGATTTCACTGATACAAGTTTTGCCGATCGCAATGAATTGCGTTGGTTGAAGTTCATCAATTTTTCAGGAAATCAATTCCATTCTATTACAATTAAGGGCTCGAACCGGCTCGAACAACTGACATCTATTAATTTATCTAACATCCCTACTTTGGAACATCTGGAAATTAAAGATTGTACTAATGCAGTGGTAGATCTTACAAATAATAAGTTATCTTTCAGTAAACTTTTTGATTTAACAGAAAATATTAGTGGAGTTGCAAATGTGCTTAAAGCTAATCAGGGAGATATCGAAGTCGCATTTCCAAGAGGAGCGGTTGATTTTACGGATGAATATGAGTTTCCCAGAAGTTATACCCGGTATTCATTTACAACAATGGAAGGAGCCGCCATTACACCGGCGACAAATAACGGACAAGGTTTGTTTAGTTTTGGAAGCGAATATGAAGGCAAAACTATCAAATGTATAATGAAAAATGCTTATTTCCCTGAATTTGAGCAAAATGGTCTTGTGTACTTAGTTACATTAACAAGTGATCCGTTATCTCTTAAATCAGTAGCAATATCTCCCACAGTTCCTACTGCTTATCAAAATGAAGCTTTTAGCTTTAAAGCTACAACTTTGAATTTCAATAATGAGCCTGCAGAAAGTGTAACTGCAAAATGGGAAGTTGTAACAGGCAACGGAACTTTCTCCGATGCCAATGCTTTTACAACTGCGTTTACCCCGTCGACTTCCGGTAATGTTGAAATCAAATGTGTTGTTACTCAAAAAAGAAGCGACAAAAATGATGTTGTAGTGGAAAAATCTCTTTCATTCAACGTAAATCCTGCCCGTGTTGTATCGGATATTAAGGCAAGTTTCGACCTTTTAGTATACCTGACAGGTGAAGAAGCTAAATTTACAATTGAAGTAACAGACCAATACGGAACTTATCCCGGTAAAACCGATGGCATTCAAATTAGTGCAAATATGGGTGAGTTTGATATTGCAAACAAAATTTATTACTGCAATCAACCTGGGTTTGTAACAGTTACCTTTAAGGCAAACGATGCTGTTGTAACACAGGATTTATTGATTCTTGAAAATGATCCGTTAGATGCTGTTGTCTCAGATTTCAGTTCGGAAGAAGAGCCCAAAGATAGCGGACTGACAGGGCCTGCCAGTCTGGTTGTCGATGGAAACCATGCTTCACGTTGGGCTGCATCCCAACATGCAGTTGAAGGGGTAAGTCCTTTGAATGAAAATAATAGAAGAGATTATCCTGAATATTTAGTTCTTGACTTGGGAGAAGCAACAGATATATGTATGGTAGAAGTTGACTGGGAAACATCAAGAGCATTGGATTGGACATTGTCTGTGTCTTCAGATGGCAATCTTTGGGAAGTTTACGGAGCTGATGAGCCAGTGGATATGGGAGGTGGCCACTATATCAGCCGCTTGATCGGAGAAGCAAAAGCCAGATATATCAAGCTTGATTGTTTGGAAAGAAATAATAATTTAGGTGGAATGTGGAATTTCTCTGTTTTTGAGATTACGACTTATGCAGGGCGTTTCCCTAATGCTACGAAAAAAGTTATCAACAACTCTGGAGTATCTTACGATGGAACTCAATTGAATATCCTGAGCGAAGGTAAAGTTTCTACTGTTGTTTATTCTATCGCCGGACAGCAGGTATTAACCAGTGATGCTTCTTCTGTCAATGTTTCTTCTTTGAATAAAGGATGTTATATTGCTAAGATAATCAACGAAAACGGAACTGTTTCTACTTTCAAATTTGTAAAGTAATTATGTTTTAGCAGAACCATACCGGGTTCTGATTGAGTTATTTGAAAAGAGGCTGTCTCAAAAAGCCACGAATTGCACGGAACAAAATTCGTGGCTAATGGCTTTTGAAGACAGCTTCTTTTTTTATGTAAGGGCCTGTTTAATTTTTAAAAGATAAAGATGTAGATACATTCGTTCTTAATTGTGAGATATCATGATTCCTAATTTCTTAAATCTGGTGGCAATTGGAAAAAAATAATAATAGCTCGAAATTCAGGGCTGAAAATTTGTTTATACTGATATTGTTATATGTTTCGGCAGTCCATGCTGCGAAACCTCTTAGTAGTGAGGCTCAAATCAGCTTGTTGATAGGAGAACCTAACAATACCTCAATCTTTTCCATATTCGGTCATGCTTCCCTGAGGGTTAATGACCCGGAGTTGAATCTTGACTACATTCTTAATTATGGAGTTTTCGATAGCTCCAATACGGAAAATATCCTGCATTTAATCAAAGGAAATTTATATTGTGAACTTTGGGTGTATGACACTCCGGAATATCTGGAAATCAGCAGGCAAAAAGGAGTACAGCTCAGGGAACATATACTGAACCTGACACCTGCAGAAAAAGAAACGCTTTGGCAGCACCTGATTGAGATGGGGAAATCTCAAAAAGGAATGTACCATTACGATATTTTCCGCACGAATTGCGCTACACTTCCTCTTAAATCAATAGAGGGAGCTATTTCCGGCGGTATCGTATATGCGAATCCTGTGGTAAATCCTTCAGACAGTTACAGTGTTCTGGGAGAACCATACCTGAATAACCATCCCTGGCCTCTTTTCCTTAGTTTTTTATTTTTCGGCGACTCTATTTATGATCCCCTTACATTCAAGGAAACATTGTTTCTTCCCGGCAACTTGGAAAAAGCTTTTGAATCGGCCACAATTACAATCGGTGCTGAAAGCCGGCCATTGATACAATCATCTCACCTATTGATTGAGGGCTCAAGCCAGGAAACTGTCCGTCCGTTTTTTACTCCCCAAGTGATCGGTTGGATATTATTCCTCATCATTATATCATTATCTTTGATTGAATGGAAAAAGAAAAAGTATTTCAGGGTTGTGGATTACATTTTGTTTGGAATTGCCGGCATATTCGGTCTTATAATCTTTTTGCTGAATACGGTTTTTGTCGAATGGTACACGTGGTTTGGTTATAACCTGATTTGGTTGCATCCCCTGCATTTGGTTGCCATTGTTCTTTTTGCCAATAAAAAATTATACAAACAGGCATATTATTATCATATATTCAACCTTCTGACATTGGCTGTGGCAGCTGTGGTTATTTATAAAATCGACAAAGGCGTTTTGGTTATATATGAAAAAATGGTAGCGCCTTATATGTTGATGCTGACCAGCCGTTCGGTCTTTGGTTTGATTAGATATTACAGAAAAATAAAATAATCTTTATAAATCGGATTTACTAACTTAAAAAAAATTATCATGAAAAAAATTTTCTTATCAATTTTTCTTTTTTGTGGTGCAATGTTTGTGCATGCAGGAGGAGTTTACTACCTTGGTAGAAATCAGTTGACAGAATTGATTCAATCAGTTGAAAGCAAAGATAGAGTTGCACTTCCTGTGCCAACCAAAGAAAAAGAAGAAGATGGGGATACTTGGAAAGATGCAATGTATGGTATTACTTGGTCTGAAAAATTCAAACCAGCTTATAGAGAAGGAGCAACGGATGATTATAAAGCTGCTAATCAAATAAACTGGGCTGGTAAAAAATATTTACAAAAAGAGAATACTCCAATTGTTATGAAGCAATCAGTTTTAACGGATGCAGCTGTTGCAGAAAAAAATGATTTAAGATATTTGAATTCAATAAATTTTTCTGATAATAATTTATGCGATCTTACTTTTGATGCAAATAATCAGCCTTGGGTAGCATCATCTTTATTATTTGACTTATCCAATAACATTGGAGAAGAAGGTAAGACAACGTGGAAAAAAATTGCTGTAAAAAATTTTGTAAATCCTTCTATCGTAACAGTTGATATCAGCAACAATAATTTGTCTTTTGCCGCATTTGAAGCGCTTACTCTGAATGTCCAATCGGGAATCAATGTTATTTATACTCCTCAAACAATAAATAAAACAGCTGTTTTCCCTACTGTAGATCTTAATGCAGAGTTTTATTCTGCACAAACTGCATACACATTCTATTATAATGATGTAGAACTTGTAGCAGAAACAGATTATACTGATAATGCAGATGGTACATTTACATTTAAGCCGGAATACCTCAACAAAACAATCTCTTGTAAATTAACAGATCCAACATTTACTGTTTTTGACTTTAGTACAAACAGCATAGAATACAAGATTGCATTAGCAGGTAATCCGGCAGAACTTGCATCTGTTAATATTACCCCTAAAGCTTCAAATGCTTTTATTGGAGAACCGGTTCAGTTTACAGCTACAGCATCAAATTATGAGAATCAACCGGCCGCAGGTGTTACTTACCTTTGGTCATGCCCTGCAGGTGCAGGTAGCTTTGATAATGCAACATCTGCCACTCCGAAATTCACACCTTCAATTGCCGGAAATGTCGAAATTAAATGTGTTGCTACTCAAGGAAGTATTGAGAAAGACAATGCTGTAACAATTACTCCTGTCGCCGTAAATACTTTAGAATTAGTATTCAACCAATTCTACAATGATATTCATGTTCAATCAGAAGTAATTACTGTTCCTGTAAAGGTTAACGGAACAGAAATTACACGTGCCACTTTCTTAAACGCCCTTACTCTTGGAGATGATTTAGCTATTCAAAATGGTAAATTAGTATATACGCCTTCAAGCACAGGAAGCAAATCTGTAAGTGTTAGCTTGGGTAGTGTTTCTTCTGTTGTGAAAACTCTGATAGTAGTTGATAATAATCCGATTAGCAAATTAGGAATGACAGTTATTAAAGCTTCATCGGAAGATACTCAAGGTCATACTCAAGGTAAAATTATAGATGGCGACGATAGTGGTGATAGTCGGTGGGCAGCTACTGGTCAGGGACAAGAATGGATAACAATTGATCTGGGGAATTGGTATAATTTGAATATGCTTCAAATTAATTGGGAAACTGCAAGTGCCGGAAAATATGATATTTATTACGGAGGAGACCTGGATAATTTGCTACGTCTTGCAGGACAAGAAGGTGTATCTATGGGACCAGTCAAAACAAGGATTAATTGTTCTTCTACGGCGACCCGTTATATAAAAATCCTTTGTTTGGAACGATTCTCCGGAAGTTTTTATGAATATTCAATATATGAAATTTACGCTTATGGAACTCTTACCAGTGACCCAGGTACCGGCTTCAAAAACTCACTCCAAAACTCCGGCATTTCTTATGCCGACAACGAGTTAAGTATTAATGCTGAAGGATCTGTTTCAACAACAATTTATTCTGTTTCCGGACAAAAAATATTGGCTACCAGCGAATCAACCATCAATGTTTCTGCTTTGGCGGCAGGTTGCTACATTGTCAAAGTAATCAATGAAAACGGAACAGCAACAACTGCTAAATTCGTTAAATAAAAACAAATCTTTGAACTCTTATAAAACGGGAGTTGCAGACATGCTGCAACTCCCGTTTGCATTGGCTTTTTTCTTTTCTAAAAATATGTTTTTTAACATAAAAAAATAACAATCAAAAAGGAAAAAATCTCCAAAAAACAGGGAAAAATCAATTTTTTATTTTGACAAAAAGGAGGAAAAATGATTCAAAAAACAATAAAAAGAAAGTATGATTTTTTGAGAAAGAAAAAATTCAATAACTCTTTGAGTTGTTTTCATAACTCTTTGAGTTATTTTTACGATTCACGTGAGTTGTGATCACAACTCAAAGAGTTATTTTGACTTATTTTAAGTGTTTTGTTTGTATATTTAAGTATATGCAAAAAAAAAGCCGGCACCTCGCGCTGCCGACCCTTTTGTTATTTGACAATTTGTCAAATGATAGATTGTGAATTTTCTCTTATAACTTCAAAAGAAACATCTTCCAATTCTTTCTTAAATTCTACACTTGGAGTAAAGATTAATTTAACACGACGAATCTGTTGCGTGTGAAACTCCCCGGGAGTATTTGAACCATCGCTTTCAACAGAAACACGAAGCATTCCTAACCGTCCGAGGCGAACTCCTTTTCCCATCAGTAGAAATATAGTTGCTGCGTCAACCATATTTTCTAATGTACTGGTCACATCACCACTCGACAACGAAGAATATTTCGTAATCTGTTTGGCTAAATCTTTCAATTCAGCAACTCCCTCATTCACTACATGCGGATAATACTTAGCGGAACCTCTGTTGATGGGATTTTCCCTTCGAATTAAATTTAATTTCATATAAAAAATTATGTTTGGTTTTAAGGCATTATTGCCTTTTTTGTTTTGGTTGAAAACGCTTGTGAAATTAAAACTTAAGGTAATCTGATAAAATTTCACATAGTAGTTTCGATAAAACATGGCCAAAGATAATATCAAAAATATTTGTTGTCAAGAACTTTGTGAATTTTTTATTTTTTTAACTTTTAATTCTTAATTCTTAACTCATATCAAGTCCCGATTTCCCCCTTTTGTTTTGGTGGTATTGGCTTGTAAAATCGTTCTAATATAAACAATAAAGCAACAATATAAATAGATAAACCATTAATTACAATGAAAAACAGCTCTCTTCTATTCTCTTTTGTAATCTCTTTCGTATTGAACCTGAATGTTTGGGCTTCAAAGGATAAAGTGATGATTAATAGTTCTTCCGCAATAGCCGGCTGGAAAATAAAGCCACAGTCGGATATAGGAGATAATATTACTACCCTGTTGCAACCCGGTTATGATACTTCCGGTTGGGTCAAAGCGGGTGTGCCCGGAACTGTGTTCGGTTCTTATGTTGATGCCGGCCTGGAAAAAGACCTAAACTTTGGCGAAAACATCTACATGGTGGATAAATCGAAATACGACCGCAATTTCTGGTACCGTACCGAAATCAATACCTCTTCTTTTCCTGAAGGAGAACATGTCTGGTTGAACTTCGAAGGTGTTAACCGCAAAGGCGAAGTTTATTTCAATGGTGTCAGGTTAGGATTGCTCGACGGATTTATGGACAGGGGCTGTTTCGATATCACCCACCTGATACGGCCTTCGGGTAACAATGTGTTGGCTGTGCTGGTGTATTGGCCGACCAACCCGATACCTAACCATGCCAGCCCTACATATATTTCAAGTGCGGGTTGGGACTGGATGCCCTATGTGCCCGGATTGCTTTCCGGTATCGTCGACGATGTTTACCTGACTGCTTCGGGTGATGTAACCCTTATCGACCCGTGGATACGTACCGTACTTCCTGCCAACAATGATACGGCTTATATACGTCTGCAGGTGGAATTGAAAAACACTTCCGATTCTGCTCAAACCGGCATTTTGAAAGGAATTATCCAGCCCGGGAATATTGGATTTTCACAAGAAATGAAAATTGCCGCTGGAAAACAAAGGACGTTCAATCTTAATCCTGGAAAAGATGAAAGCCTTGCAATCGCCAACCCCAGACTGTGGTGGCCCAATGGTTATGGCGAACCCAATTTATATACCTGTGAACTTTCTTACGAAATTGAAGGTAAAGTATCTGATCGCCACACTATTACTTTTGGCATTAAAAAGTATGAATATGATTCTGTTCCCGGAGGCGCTTTCCGTTTGAAAGTCAACGGTCAACCGGTTTATGTGAAAGGCGGAAACTGGGGAATGAGTGAATATATGCTCCGCTGCCGGGGTGAAGAATACGATTTAAAGATACGTCTTCATAAAGAAATGAACTACAATATGATCCGGAACTGGATCGGTTCTACTACCGATGAAGAATTTTATGAAGCCTGTGATAAATATGGAATCATGGTTTGGGACGATTTCTGGTTGAATTCGCACAACAATCTTCCGGACGATGTATTTGCATTTAATAAAAATGCTGTTGAAAAAATCAAACGTTTACGCAATCACCCTTGTATCGCCGTATGGTGCGGAGATAATGAAGGTTATCCATTGCCTCCTTTGGATGGCTGGCTGCGTGAAAATGTAAAAACTTTTGATGCTGGAGACCGGTTATATCATTCTAATTCGAATAGTGACGGACTTTCCGGAAGCGGACTTTGGGCAAATTTCCATCCGAATTGGTATTTTACCAAATATCCGGGAGGCTTTGGTAAAAATTTATTGCCGGGTTGGGGATTCCGTACGGAAATAGGAACCGGAGTATTTACCAACTTTGAAAGTTTCAAAAAATTTATGCCCGAAGATAGTTGGTGGCCCCGTAATGACATGTGGGATAAACACTTTTTCGGCCCGTCGGCGAGCAACGCAAGTCCGGATAAATATTTTTCTACTGTAGCCCGGAATTATGGAGAATCCTCAGGCATTGAAGAGTTCTGCATTAAATCCCAATTGTTGAATATCGAAGCAAATAAAGCCATGTATGAAGGTTGGCAACATCACATGTGGAAAGATGCTACCGGAATTATGACCTGGATGAGCCAGTCGGCCTATCCTTCATTGGTATGGCAGACTTACGATTATTATTACGACCTGAATGGCGCCTATTGGGGGGTGAAAAAGGCTTGCGAACCAGTACATATCCAATGGAGTTATGCCGATAACACAGTGAAAGCAGTCAATACAACACTGAATAAGTTATCAAACATGACTGCAGAAGCTAAAGTGTACAACCTGGATGGAAAAGAACAGAAAAAATATGGTCATTCTAAGAAAATAGATGTTCCGGAAAACAACATTACTGATGTCTTTTCAATGGAATTTACTGTTGATAACCTGGCTTGTAAGAGAAAAGCAGTAGCTTCTTCTACTTCAAAAGATGCAGGAGATGCCGCTGATGCAGTGGATGGTAACGATGGCAGTCGTTGGGCAAGTGAATACAGTGATGACCAATGGATTTACGTTGATTTGGGCAGACCGGAGGAAATTGGTACTGTCATATTGAAATGGGAAGGCGCTTATGCCAAAGAATATGAACTGCAAATATCTGATGATGCAGAAACCTGGAAAACTGTCTGTCACAATGCCGATGGCAAGTCGGGTTTGGATGAAATCAAATTGTCGGCCACTGCCCGGTATGTGAAAATGAAGGGTATTAAAAGGGCTACTCAGTGGGGATATTCCCTGTATGAAATGGAAGTGTATGGGAAAGAACGGATTAAATCGGATTTAACCCCGGTGCATTTTGTCCGTTTGAAACTGACCGATGTCCAGGGGAAACTCGTTTCGGAAAACTTTTACTGGAGGTCAAATGTGTTGGACGATTATCAGGCTTTATCTTCCATGCCGAAAGCCAAATTAAGTGCTAATTCTACAATAAAAAAACAAGGCAAAAAAAGTATCATTACCGCGAATATCAAAAACACAGGTTCGACAGTTGCTTTTGCTGTCCATGTGCAAGCTAAACGTACAAGCGATGGTGAACGAATATTACCTGCCATCATGAATGATAATTATTTTACTTTGCTACAAGGTGAAAGTAAACAGATTGAAATTGAATTCGATACCGAATTGCTGCAAGGAAAAGATTATAAATTAGAAGTGAAACCTTTCAGGTGATAGTGAACAAAATGAAACATTTTTATATAATAAGTATATTGCTGACAGCTTGTACTGTTGCAGCCTTCTCAAATTTGCCTGATCCCAAAGGATATTATCCGTTTCACCCGAATGTGAACACATCCTTTTCTTCTTCGTCTTTACCTATTGTAATTATTGAACTCAATGAAAAAATGGCAGATAAGGAAGCAGACACAAGAGTTTCCGGAACCATGAAGATTATCTGGGATAAAACCGGAGGAGAAAACAATGTCTCGGATACTGATAATTATGATTATAATGGTTATATAGGAATTAAATACAGGGGAAATACCTCATATATGTTTTCTGAAAAGAAACCATTCGCTCTTCGCCTGCAGGACGCCGCCGGATCAAAAATCAAAGAAAAAATTTTGGGTATGGCTAAAGATGATGATTGGGCATTGCTGGGACCATATAACGACAAAAGTATGATTCGTGATATGATGGTTTATACTTTAATGCAAGGGACTCTGGATTATGTGCCTGCCGGACGTTATTGCGAACTGATAATTGACGGGATTTATCAGGGAGTATATATCATGGCTGCCCGTGTACGTCAGGGTGATAACCGCCTCAACCTCAAAAAACCGTCAGATACAACTGAGGCCGGAATAAGAGGGTATCATTTGGAAATCGACGGAAAGGAAGCTCCCTATATTGAAAGTTGTGTACCTTTGAAAGACTTGTATGATAATGACATTACCAACAGGGAATGGTATCAGCAGTCGACCGTTTACTACCAGTTGAAATATCCCGACCTGGAAGATTTGTCGGATGTGCAATGGAAAGCCGTTAAGGAACATGTCTGGGGAATGGAAAAAGCTATAGCCGGAGATGATTGGAATGACCCGGTTAAAGGCTACCGCGCTTATTTCGATACCATCTCGGCAATGAATTATATCATAGCGCAAGAATTGGTTCGTAATGTGGATGGGTACCGTCGCAGTACATCTATCTACAGGGATTTGACAAAGGCCGACAAGAGATTTAAATTCTCAATCTGGGATTTTAATCCCTCGATGGGAAATGGTGATTATATTTCAGGATGGGGCACTGAAGGCTGGTCGTTTAATAACAACCAGTATGGAGATGGTACCAATCCCCAATTTTTCAAACGCATGCTTCAGGATGAAGTGTTTTATGCTAATCTGAAAGCACGCTGGACAGAATACCGGAAAGACCGTTTCAGCGAAGAACGGATAACGGAAGTTATGGATTCATTGGTTAATTTAATAAAAATTCCTGCTGCGCGTAATTATGCAACATGGGGTTATCCGGTTACTCCCTGGCCTAACTATTATTATGCTCAATCATGGGAAACCGAATTAGAATATTTGCGGACATGGATGAATCAACGTTTGAAATGGCTCGATTCGCAATGGTCGGCAGAAGTGGTGAATAAAGTGGTGAATGGAACATTCGATGCCGCTTATGCCAGAACTCCGGAAGGTACAAACGCACTCTTATCTGACTGGAAAACGGAAGGGGAGGTCGGATTGACAGCTAATGCAGCTAATGTGTATGCTGGAAAATATGCTTTGTCGATGTATCCTGATCGTAAAGCCTGGCAAACGCTGACTGAATTAACTCCGGGAAAATACACTTTTCGCTGTATGATCAAGACTCAAGGAGACCCAAAGGCTACTCTGGCATTTTATTATTGCCTGAATAAAAGTAGTTTGTCAAGAAGTAGTATTAAAAACAGTACGACTTATTATAAACTGGAAATAAAAGATATCGAAGTCAATAACCATTTTGCCGAAATCCAATTTGCCACAGGAAATGTGACAGGAAATGTCAGGCTTTGGGTTGATGATGTTGAATTTTTCAAACAGCCGGAACAAGGTTCTTCCGTGATAAAAGTTCCGTATACTTCATTTAACCTGAAAGCAGATTATTTGTATGGCAATCTGGAGTTAGAATGCCCTGATGTTGATCAATATACCAGGATCGATGTTTTTGACGTGTCAGGAAACAATATTTATTCAGGTTATGCAGATGCACCTGTTGTGAAAATCGAAGGCCGGTTTGTCAGGAATCATTTATATTTTGTCAGGGTTGGAAACCATGTTCAAAAGGTTCTTTTTTAATTCATAAAATATCATTGTAATGAAAATTAAAGGCTCGTTTATTTTACTCTTATGTTTGATACATTCAATAGGGGTGTTGGCTAAAGTTCAACTTTCTCCGTTATTTACAGACAATATGGTTTTGCAGCGCGAATCCGAAGTTCCATTCTGGGGAAAAACAGCACCCGGGAAACCGGTGAAACTGATCACTTCGTGGAATAATAAAGAATATGTAGTCAGGGCGTCAATTGACAGTACCTGGAAAGTAAAAATACAAACGCCGCAAGCCGGGGGGCCATACTCAATTGTTATATCTGACGGAGATAAAGTTACATTGAATAATGTGCTGATCGGAGATGTCTGGATTTGTTCCGGACAATCCAATATGGAAATGTCGGTGGGCAGTTCCGGTAAAGTAGCCAATTACCAACAGGAATTGGCCGAAGCTGGTTACCCTCAAATCAGGTTGCTTTCGGTAGAAAAAGCTTTGAGTTTGGTTCCTCTGGATGATTTCAAAGCTAAAAACAGAGGCTGGCAGGTTTGTTCCGGTAAAACATTGGATGATTTTTCTGCTGTGGCTTATTTCTTCGGACGGAATATTTATCAGAATCAGCATATTCCTGTCGGGTTGATTAATACTTCCTGGGGTGGAACTGTTGCAGAAACCTGGACAAGTGAGGAGGCTTTGCAAACAATGCCCGATTTTCTTGAATTGATAAAAGATTTGAAAAAAATGCCTGCATCCAAATCAGAACAAGAAGCATTGTATCAGGAACGGTTGGTTGAATGGAAAGAAAAAATAGATGTTAAGGATGCCGGATATGCCGGAAATCAAGCAACATGGGCCAATACGAACCTGAATGAAAAAGACTGGGGAAAAATGCAAGTCCCTGGATTTTTTCAAAAACAGGGATTGGAAGGATTCAATGGAATAGTTTGGTTCCGTAAGACAATCACTATCCCTGAGACATGGGAAGGCAAAGAATTAACCTTGAACCTGGGCGCTATAGATGACAACGATTATACTTATTTTAATGGAGTGGAAATTGGTCACACAGAGGGTTGGATGACTCCCCGTATCTATAAGATTCCGGCTGGAATGGTGAAAAAAGGAAAAGCTGTCATCACAGTCCGTGTAATTGACACCGGAGGAGATGGCGGTTTTGCCGGAGGTGCTGGAAACTTATACTTTCAAGTGGCTGGTGCGACTCAACAATCACTTGCCGGAGAATGGAGCTATCGTGTAGGCATGGATTTGAAAGACATTCCTTCTCCTCCTCAATCAATAGCTGGTAATCCGAATTTTCCATCCTTGCTTTTTAATGCGATGCTTAATCCGCTTATTCCTTTTACAATTAAAGGAGCAATATGGTACCAGGGAGAAGCAAATACCGGAAGAGCATATCAATATAATGATTTGTTGCCATTGATGATTACCGACTGGAGAAATCATTGGGGACAGGAGTTTCCATTTTATATTGTGCAGTTGGCGAATTTTACTTCATTGCAAACCAAACCAATCGAATCAACCTGGGCAGAGTTGCGGGAAGCACAGCTTAAAACGGCCCTTCATCTGAATAATACCGGTTTGGCTGTAACAATAGATATTGGAGAAGCCGATGATATTCATCCCAAAAACAAACAGGATGTAGGTATCCGTTTGGCTTTGGCAGCAAGGGCGAACACGTATGGCGAAAAGATTTCTTATTCCGGTCCGGTCTACGATTCATATATAATCGATGGTCATACGATCAAAATCTCTTTCAAACACACTGATGGAGGATTGAAAACATTGAATAGCGAAGAACTGAAAGGTTTTACCATTGCAGGAGTGAATCATGAATTTCATTGGGCGAATGCGGAAATCAAAGGAAATGAAGTTTGGGTCAGTTGTCCGGAAGTTTCATTTCCTGTTGCTGTGAGATATGCCTGGGCTGATAATCCGCTTTGCAGCCTCTATAATGGAGCCGGATTGCCTGCTTCACCTTTCCGTACCGACGATTGGCAGGGCATTACCTGGGGAAGAAAATAAATTTCCATCAAGATGAAAATTTATTGAGGGTATATCAAAAAAATACGAATTTCACAAATTTAAGAGTTAAGAATTAATAATGTTTGTTGCCAATTAATTCTTAACTCTTAACTAATATTATTTATTCACCCATTTTACATAAGCAAAATCCATCCTGTGAGGAATATCTTTGTTATAAGGATAAATACGGAAAGAATATTTAGCACTTCCGGTTTCTGTAGCTGTTATATCAGCACTGAAATAAACTTTAGTACCTTCCTGTTTGATATAATTCAAAGGCATTACAGTAACTTCCCTGTCAAAATTAGGCGTGAAAACAACCAGTTCAATTCCAACAGAACCCTTCATATTGTGACGGTTGATGACAACTTCGAGATGTTTAACCTGTCCAACTTCCATTCCTTTTGGTAATTGAGTATCATCAATATTGATGGAGACTACTTCCAGTTCATCCCAGTGTGAAGCAACTTCTTCTTTCCATGCCGCCAACTCTTTCGCTTTTTCATAATTATTTGTAACAAGTGAAGCCGAACGGGTGGATAATTTAGTGTAGAAACGTTCGATATAATCTTCGAACATCCTCTTGGTAGTATAATGAGGTGCAATCTGGGCAATGGAATTTTTGATATATTGTATCCATTCGGGAGAATATCCTTTACTGTTTTTAGCATAATATAAAGGAATAATCTCGTTTTCGAGCATGGAATAAATAGTCGATGCATCCAATTGATCCTGGTAATCCTGATTGTCGTAGGTGCGTTTGTCGGTCAATGCCCAGCCGGCGCCTTCACGGTAACCTTCATACCACCAGCCGTCGAGTACGGAGAAATTCAACACGCCATTCATTTCAGCTTTTTCACCTGAAGTTCCCGATGCTTCCAGTGGGCGGGTAGGAGTATTCAACCAGATATCAACACCTGAAATCAGGCGTCTTGCCAGACGCATGTCATAATTTTCAAGGAAAATGATTTTCCCTAAAAACTCTGGACGGCGCGAAATTTCAACAATTTTCTTAATCAACCCCTGGCCGCCACCATCTGCTGGGTGAGCTTTTCCTGTGTAAATAAATTGAACAGGCTGGTTCGGGTTGTTTACTATTTTAGCCAATCGGTCTAAATCAGTAAACAGCAAATGCGCCCTTTTATAAGTAGCAAAACGCCTTCCGAATCCTATCAATAGAGCATTTGGATCAATTTTATCCAAAACAGACATTACTTTTGACGGATCTCCCTGGTTTTTCAACCAGTTATCTTTGAACTGGTCGCGGATATAATTAACCAAACGTTTTTTCAATGTCTGACGAACAGTCCAGATTTCTTCATCGGCTACATTGTAGATTTTTTCCCAAACTTCCGGATTAGACTGGTCGTTATAGAAGTTCTTTTCAAAATTCTTTTCATAAAATTTACGCCATTCGGATGCCGCCCAGGTAGGCATGTGTACACCATTGGTTACATAACCCACATGCAATTCTTCGGGAAAGTATCCTTTCCAGACCGGAGCAAACATTTTCTGCGAAACGAGTCCATGCAACAAACTAACACCATTTGCTTCCTGGCAGGTATTCAATGCAAATACACTCATAGAGAATTTTTCCTGTGAACCGGGATTTTCACGTCCCATATCCATCAATTCCTGCCATGAAATACCCAGTTTTTCAGGGAATTTGTTCATATATTTGCTGAAAAGTCCTTCATCGAAATAGTCGTGGCCGGCAGGAACCGGAGTGTGGCAAGTATAAAGTGCAGAAGCTCTGACAACTTCCAATGCCTGATTGAAGATTAATTTATCGTTTGTTATGTAATCAACTAAACGTTGAGCATTTATCAATGCAGCATGACCTTCGTTACAGTGGTAAACCTGTTTTTTGATACCTAATTTATTCAACATCAGGATACCGCCGACACCTAATAAATATTCCTGTTTGATACGGTTTTCCCAATCGCCGCCATACAATTGGTGAGTTATGGAACGGTCCCATTCGCTGTTCATCTCAAAATCAGTATCCAACAGATAAAGGCTGACACGCCCTACATTCACTCTCCAAATGTGTGCATATACAATATGGTTGGCATATGGAACTTCCAGAATCATCGGTTGTCCGTCTGCTTCAAACATTTGTTCAACAGGCAAAGTGTCGAATTTTTGAGCTTCGTAGTTAGCAATCTGTTGCCCGTCCATTGACAAAGATTGTGTAAAATATCCATAACGATAAAGGAATCCGACAGCACAAAGGTCGATATTCATATCACTGGCTTCTTTGATATAATCGCCGGCAAGAACACCCAAACCTCCTGAGTATATTTTTAATACATTGCTTAAACCATATTCCATACTGAAATATGCAATTGAAGGCTTGGTAGTGTCTGGTTTAATATCCATATAAGCCCGGAATTTAGCATATATGTCATTGATTTGCGCCAGTAATTCTTTGTCTTTTGTCAGTTCTTCCAGTTTTTTGTATGGAAGTTGTTGAAGGAATGCTACCGGATTTCCTTCAGTTTTATGCCAGAGTTTTTTATCTATGGCAGTAAACAATTCAGTCGCTTCGTAATTCCAAACCCACCACAGATTGTGGGCGATTTCATCTAAAACTTTAAGTTCCTGAGGCAATTTGGAGTGGATATTAATGTCTTTCCAGATTGGCTCGTTAGCATAATTAGCCTTGATTTTCATACCGTTATAATTTTGTTCTTCTTAGAATTTATATTTTTAGCAGGTTTATTCCCGCTTTTGTTCCTTGATTGAGCTTTTCTGAGTGCTAAATCATAAGTTTCGTAGTAGTATTCAATGAAATGCGACCAAGCTGCTTTTTCCGATAAAACAGATGCTGCGTCTCTGGCTGTTGCAACTTCACTGGAGGATAAATATGTATACTTTATAATTGAATTTTTTATATTTTCAGCGACTTCAAAATAATTTTCATCATTCCTTGTTACAACGTTTACACCTTGTAATAAGTTCATAAAAGCGCCTTCTTTTTCAGCCCAAAGCCCGAATCCGGCGAGGTCGGTTGTAATTGTTGGCACTCCGAAAGCGATACTTTCCAAAGGAGTATAGCCCCAAGGCTCATAATAAGAAGGAAAAACTGTTAAATCCATTCCCGGAAGAATATCATAATATGATAAATTAAAGATTCCGTCATCTCCATTCAGATAAGATGGCACGAAAATAATTTTGACGTGGTCTTCCGGTTTGTTTATAAAATCGAGGTATTGTAAATAGCCGCAAACCTTGTCGTTTTGAGGTTCGTACAATTCATGCGTCAGGTAAGGATTAGGAAGAGGAGAATTGGTGTTGTCGTTGTTTTGTAAACGATTTTGCAAATCTTTGCGTGCACTTTTCGCCCAGGCAGGAACAAGGATGAATGCTATAACCTGTTTTTTGCTTTCCTGTGAGTGGTTGCGTATGCGGTTCATGGCTTCAATAAAAACATCGATACCTTTATTTTTGTATTCATACCGGCCGCTGATAGCCAGTAATAATGCATCTTCTTTGATTTTGCTTCCGGTAAGTTTTTCTGTTACTTCAAGCAGTTTTTCCCGGGCAACATTCCTTTTTTGTGTGTATGTGCGGCCTTTCGGAACAAAGTTATCTTCAAACCCGTTAGGAGTAACCACATCAGGAATCTTATCCAATAATTGTGCGCATTCGCAGGCAGTGATGTCGCTGACGGTGGTGAATGCATCGACATGCAAAGCTGTTTGTTTTTCAACGGAATGTTTGGCTTCCATATTCAGTTCCTCTGCCATTTGGTCGCCATTGTAACCGTTGAAATAAGCATATAAAGCCTTGTTATTCCCTGCAATGGAGCGTCCGATGGAAGTTGCATGAGTAGTGAAGACAGTTGCGATGGCAGGAACATTATCCTGAAGATATAAAGCTCCCATACCAAGCATCCATTCGTTAAAATGGGCAATTACATTTGAATTTTCCAGTTTGTAGAATTTATAGAAACTTTCAATCACAACACCTGTTGCATGAGCAAACATACATGATTCGTCGTAATCTCCGTAAGCATTCATCGACTTAACACCGAATTTTTCCCACATCCGGAAGTAAATCCGGTCTTTTTGAGAGAAAAAATCAGAAAAGTCAATTAAAATAGCAACCGGTTTCCCCGGAACATTCCACCTGCCGATTCTGATTTTCAATTTTTCGGATTCAGCTGCAAATTTTTTCCAATCTTTAAACAGATTGGCATTTTCCATAAAATCAGGATTATTGTTACAATCCGGACCTATGAATATAATTTTGTCTTTGAATTTATCCTGAAGCGTCTTTGCGCGTGTAGATAAAACGGTGTAGATTCCCCCTACTTTATTGCATACTTCCCAACTTGTTTCGAAGATATAATCGGGATTCAGCCTGTTATTACTTTTCATAAAAAAAGAACCAATGCTCAAAATTAGTCGGCAAAGATACGAAATTTTGTACAAATAAAGTGCCAAATCCGGTTTATTGCGATTATTCTTTCGCTTTTGCCTTCCAAACTAAGGTTGCCAACAGAAAAGAGATTACTGAAGCTCCTATCCAAAACAAACCCGCCTGTGTGAAATCGTATTGGTATTGTTCCACTCCGTTTACAACATTTGTCAGGGTTTTGCTGTTTTCGATTAGCGTTCCGCTGATAATGTCCTGCAGTCCTGCGCCGATGTAGCTCGCAATTCCCACAATGCCGAGAGCTGCGCCGGTTGCGTTACGGGGGACAATATCCACCGCCATCAATCCGCCAATGAAACAAATTAATACGCCAATAGCTACCCCAAACAATACCATACTGAGAATATTCACCCAAAGGCTGTTGCCAGAATAGAGAAACAGGCAAAGGGAAACTGCATTCAATATACCAAAAATCAAAGCGGGCATATTGCGTTTGCCTTTAAAAAGTTTGTCCGAAAACCATCCCGAAAGCACCGTACCAATGATGCCGAGCAAAGCATTGATGGAAATAATCTGAGTCGCCGTTTCCAATGAAAAGCCTTTCTTTTCCTGCAAAAACAGCACTCCCCAACCGTTTATGGCGTAACGGCTGATGTACATAAACGCACTCGAAAGGGCCAAAATCCACACATAAGGATTTTTTAATACGCTTTTCTGGGCGGAAGCAACATTCTGTTTTTCTGCCGCTTTTTCGTTTGCCATTTTTTCGATGGAGGGCAGTCCCTTACTTTCGGGGGAATCGTGCAAGAAAAACAGGATAACCGCAACACCAATAAAACCTGCGATTGACGCGCCGGCAAAGCCCCATTGCCAACCCGCAACACCTACAATCAGACCAACAAAGACAAAGGACAGGAATTCGCCCAAATTGTGGCTTGCGCTGAAAAATCCGTAGAACGTCCCGCGTTCTTTCAGCGGAAACCAGCGTGAAAGCGAAATAATAGCCGGAGCCGCACCCATCGACTGGCTCCAACCATTGACGCCCCACAATATAGCAAAGGAAATGAAAAACATGCCGGACGTTATTCCCGACTCGCTTCCGAAGCCGAGCAGTCCGATTGCCAGATTGGCTAAGGCTGACACAATCAATCCGGTTGCCATAAAACGCTTGATATTGGAACGGTCGGCAAGAAAACCGTTGGCAAATTTACCTGCGGCATAAGCAAATAACAATGCTGACCCAATATAGCCCAACTCTTGCGCATCAAGTGCGCCACTTTCTATAATGGGCTTTTTCACCACATTAAGGCTTGTACGGCAAACGTAGTACAAACTGTAACCGATTGTTGCCGACAGAAAAGCCTGCCAGCGGAGGCGGTTGTAGTATTTTTGCTGTGATTTTTCGTCTCCTTCGTATGGAGCCGAAGGTGCGCTTTGCTTGTAAAAGGATAATATTTTGCTCAACATGGATTTAGGTTTCTATTTTCTATCAGGATTGTTTTTTAATGCTTTTGAAATAATAGGTTTTAACGCAGTGAAATAGCGATACATGCCCAAATCCGATGGATGGGAACCGTCAACAGCAGCTTCGTTGTCATCTCCGAGCAGTATATCGCCTTCGGCATAGTACAAGTTCTTCATTTCTTTTTTCAATATTTTGTAAGCCGCTCGCTGTCCTTCCCGGTTGTGATATTCTGTTGGCTTTCCTGTCAGGTTTGGATGGGTGTAGCTTCGGTCTTCCACCAACACAATAGGTGTATCCGGATGACTTTTGCGCAGTTTTCTTACACAAGTTAATACACGGTTTTCAACGTCTTCCTTTTTGAAATTGTGCAGATTGGGAAGGCAATCAAGAATATAAACCGAAGCATCGATTTCGCTTAGTATATCGCCAAAATAAGATTCCATTTTGCCGTTTCCCGAAAATCCCAGGTTTACGACAGGCATTTCAAAATACCGCCCCAGCATAGCGCTGAAAGACATTCCGGTACGCGAAGCACTGCAACCGTGCAAAATAGATGTACCATAAAACACCAACGGTTTCTTTGCTGTCGAAGCCGGTGTAACGGATGCGTTGGGTGAAAATCCCAATTCGAGCGCAGAAATACCTGTGTACAGCGGCAGATAAAGCATGCATTCGTATGTTTTTTCCGGTAAAAATCCTTTGCGCACTAGTGATTTTTGTTCCAAACCGTCTTTATCCGGTTTTGCAATTCCTCCCCATTGCCATTTGCCGTCTAAATTCACATACAAGTCTAATCCATTAATTGCCTGAGGCGTCATGTGAGCCATGAACACGTTTTTGTTCAGTTGCCATTTCGCCTCTATAAATGAAGTTCCGCTGACAAAAAAATGAACGGCAAGTCCGGCGGAATGACGGCTCAAATTCCAGACATTGGACGTAACGATATCTTTGAAATGATTGGGGAGACGGGTAAAATCGGCAATATCTTCTTTCCAACCCATGCCTTCAATGGAAAGTGTTTTTGCATCGACCCACAACTTGTCGGATGCAGCTTGTTGTTTGCCTGCGTTCATTTCCGTATCCATGGCTTCGAGGGAAGTTTCCTTATGTGTTACAATAATCGTATTGGCATTCATGCGTTCGCCAAAATGGTCGAATGTTTTGTTGGCGGCAGGACTATTCAATACGCCGTTTTCTGCTGATTTTGCAGACCAAAGTGTGGTGGAACGACCTCCGTCTAAATTAAGAGCCGATTCGCAACCCAGCGTTTTCATCAGTTGCGTTAATTCGCTGATGCTTACTCCTTCGGCGTATCCGGGCAAACGTCCGTCAACCGTAACAAGCAACATTTTTTTATTATGGGTGATGCCAATGGCGCTTCGGGGATGTTTGGGGGTGAAAAAATTATGGTCAGGCAAAGCGGACATATTATACACAATGTCATGGTGTATCAGAAGCGGACCGGAAGCCAGCACAACGCCGTTGTTGCCGCCGTAAGCAGATTCAAGTTCTTTGCTCCAAGGCATCAGGCTCACTTTTCCTTTCTGAATTAACAATGCGCCCGTTACCCTGAACAACTCATAGTTAGCGGTTGTGTCAACCGTATTTTTGTCCACGCGGTAATAACATGCCGGCACACCTGTTTTTTCATTATAATAGGAGCCGTTGATGGCAACGATAGCATTATTGGCTTTGGCTGTTTCACTTGTAATTTTATTGGGTTGCGTTACAATTACTTTAGTATCGTATTCTTCATTCATATCCACTTCAATAAAATTCACATATTGCGCTCCGCCGTAGAGTTCGGAGAAAAGGCATCGTTTATGGACAATCCCTTTTTCAATGTCAGTTACTTCCCAACGAGCGTTGGCAATCGTAACAGAATCCTTAATTGTTTGTGCATTACCCCGCATCAGGATAAACAGACACAGGAGTTGGAAGAATAGTTTTTTATTCATAATATATTAGTTGTTAAAATTTTAGCGTCATAAAAATGGGATAATGGTCGGATTTGTTTTTTGTAAAATTATCTTTGATAATAGAGCAATCCAATACGTTTTTTCTTAGGTCTTTAGAAACGAAAATATAATCTATCCTGAATTCCGCCTGATTCGATATATTGCCATGTTCCACCGCCTGGGTAGGAACTGTTGATATAAATTCCGCATGTTTGAGTTTTAGCGCATCGTAAAATCCTGCGTCCAATACTTTTTGAATGACGGAATAATCAATATTCCCGTTTTTCAGATTTTCGTGTGATTTGTAACGCAGTTCCAATGTTTTAATTCGTTCTTTCAGCAAACCGTCCCGGTAATTGAGTGAATCCAAAGGCGAATAGGAATTAAAGTCGCCCGTTACAACCCATTTACTGTTAGCATTATTGCATGTTATTGTACTCATTATCAAATCTATTTCCTCTCCGCGTTTTTTGTATTTGTGCGGGGAAAGATGCGTTACAAGGATATTGATTCCGTTGACCTGCGCCTGAATAAAGCCGTGGTGCATATTATCTATGACTTTCCTTACATTTACAATCGGATACTTAGACGTTAAGGCGATAGGAAAACCTTCTTCTTTCAACAATATGGCATACGGATGTCCGTATTTTTGAGCCATGCTTTCCAATGTTGCCTGCGTGAAACCGTTTACTTCCTGCAATGCGACAATATCCGGCGACAGGGAATCAATCCACTCAACAAAATCCGATTTGTTTTCCGATTTGTCGAGCGACATCCCTTTATAAATATTGTAGCTGAGTATTTTCATATTTGCAGCTTTCAGTGTACAATTGAAATTGATTGCAGAAAAAACTGTCAATAATATGAGAAAATAATGTTTGTTTGAAATCATGTTTTTACAAAATTAATGAGAGTAATTCTATTTTAACAGATTCGAATCGGGCTCTATTTGAGCTATTTTTGGGTACGAGGTACACGGTGTACGGGATTAAATTGCCGTTGGTCTTAACCGTTATCAGGCGTAAGCGTTCGGCGTAGTTTTTAACTACGTCGTATCTAAAAGCAAAGCTTTGCTTT
>JAVBLO010000116.1:0-3747 GCA_031553415.1 Bacteroidales bacterium
TATGCGGGCTTGGAAAGTTTGATGGAAGTTCAAGGAATATATGTGTCAATAGAAAAATTGCCATTGATGAGAAGTGTAAAATGAAATTATGCAAGGCAGAGCCTTGCTTTTTGCACAACGAAGGCAGAGCCTTCGCTGAGCCGAGGTAGTCGTTTGTAACGACAAAATCTTGGCAAATGCTAAATTTTGTATCAATTCTATGTTTATATTTGTTGCTTTCACTTTAACTGTTATTTTTTATGTTATGAGTACCGGATATGAGGTTGACGAAAAGGATGGGATTTATTTTTTGACATTCCAGATTGTAGAATGGGTGGATATCTTTACTAGAAAAGTATATCGTGATTTAATTCTTGAAAGTCTGAATTACTGTATGCAATCAAAAGGATTGGTTATCTATGCTTTTGTAATCATGTCAAACCATATTCATTTGTTGGCAGAAAGCAAAACAGAAGATCTAAGTGGAACTATCCGGGATTTTAAGAAATTCACGAGTAAAAAGATAATTGAAATAATAGAATCGGGTGGTGAAAGCAGAGAACGCTGAATGTCGGATATTTTTAGGAAAGCGATCTTGAAACATGGTCACAATAAGAATTATCGGGTTTGGACACATGAACATCATGCAGAAATAGTTTATAGCAACAATTTTATGAAATCAATATTTTTTGCATAAATTTATGAAAATATACATTCTAATATTTAGTTTTGTCATTATCACGCAGAGTATTGTTGCTCAAGATTTTTCTTTTCGTAGAAAGAAAAAATACGAGCAATCTCTTCGACTTACTACAGCAGCAGGATATGCTTACCGTCTGGGAAAAGTCTATGAGTCCGGTTATTCGGACATAGACCAATTGTCAGAGGATATTAGATCCGGATTAAATTTAGATTGTGAGCTACAATATTTTTTTCATAAGACATACGGTTTAGGATTAATTGTGAATTATGTAAGACAATCAGTTTCTGGAAAAAACATTACCATACCTTATATCTTTTATCCGATAAATCTATACAAAGAATCACAAGGAATCACTTTTGTAGGTCCGGCATTTATTTTTCACAATGAAACAGAAAATTGGCTTTGCACATTGTCTGCTGGAGTTGGTCCAATATTTCTTTACGACAAAATGCAAGTAAATGATATAAAATTGATTGGCACTTCTGTTAATTGTGGAATACATACCAATATTGGTCTGCAATATAAGTTTTCATATGATTTTGCAGCAGGACTAAAATTTTCAATAACAGGAGGCTATGCGAATTCTATAAATATAGAGGGAGAGCAATATGATTTTTCAGTACCTTTTAGTTTGGCAAATATTATGTTATCTGCAAATTGCAGTTTTAGACTTAAATAAAAATTTAGATTAATCATAGATTTCCTTATGCGACTGCGTTCGGAAACGCAGCCGAACGATTGCCATCAAGTTGTCATAATTTTGACACAACCCCCGGCTCAATGTAGGCTAATGGAGTACGCGCTCGGCGAAGTTTCTAACTTCGTCGGGTTAGAAGTGAAGCTCCGCTTCACAAATATGTAAATCGGGAGATTTACTTTTAGCAACGACAGAAGCAGAGCTTCTGCCGAGCGCAATGCACAGCAAACGACGGTTAGACGGGGCTATTCCTTCCGTTACGACGGCTTGCACCAGTTGGAGAACTCAACTTATTTTGAAGGGGATGATTGGTCGGTTTCGCATGGCGGTTACAACGAAAGGCTGGGTTACGACCGCAATGGCCCCCCTTGGTTGAGCGTAGTCTGACGATGTGGCAATTCGGCGTAGCGTCCCCCGTTAGGCCAAGTCTATGTCAAAACAGCAGAAACCCTATGGAAATAATCACACTTTTATCTATAAGAAAATTCTGTATTATTTTTATTTTTCCATAGATAAAAGTATATTTGCGAGAGAATAATGAGTGATTTTGAAGAATATATCAGACAAGGCGAACCTGAAAAAAGAGAAAAAGGTTATGCCTGGCAAACCGCAATCGGCCTGCAAGATGTTGATGGCCTGAAACCGTCTTCATATCTCATCGAAACCGCCAAACAAAACATTGAGGGTGATATTACTATTGAAGAGGTTAAATACCGCATCGATAGTTACTACAAAGCAAAACCCATCAGAGATGAAAGTAACAGGACGGAAGAAGCAGATAAAGTTTCCGCCCGGATTGCAGAAATCTTATCGGAAAAGACATTTACTTTTTCTCCGGCGGAATATATAACTATTCATAAGCGGCTATTTGAAGGAATCTATCAATTTGCAGGGAAAATTCGTGATTACAATATCACTAAAGCAGAATGGGTACTAAACGGAGAAACAGTTTATTATGCAAGTGCAGGCAGCATCCGTTCTACGCTCGATTACGATTTTGAACAAGAAAAACAATTTAGTTATCGGGGAATCAGTTTGTTTCAGACTGTTCAACATATTGCTGACTTTGTATCGGGAATATGGCAAATTCATGCATTTGGAGAAGGCAATACAAGAACCACCGCCGTATTTATAATCAAATATTTGCGAACATTTGGTTTCGACATTAACAATACGCTGTTTGCCGAACATTCATGGTATTTTCGCAATGCTCTTGTCTTGGCCAATTACAATAATTTCAAAAACAACATTCACGCTACAAAAGAGTATTTGGAACGTTTTTTCAGCAATCTGTTAGTCGGAGAGAATAGAACATTTTGTATTGGAATTTTTAAGAGCCAATCCAAAAGCAACTCAGAAAGAGATTGCTCTTCACATTAGAAAATCGGAAAGAACAGCAAAAAGTATAACAAGTAATCTACAACAAAAAAACCTCCTTGAACGTAGTAACGGCAAACGTAATGGTTTTTGGGTTGTAAAAGAAGCATAAGATAATCATTTATTTTTATTCTTCCATAGATTTTTGAAAAATAACCAACTTAATTAAGTTCTATGCTAAAATACATCTTAGTCGAAAATTCAATGGTAGCCAAACCAAACAAATGTGTTGCCGTAGTTTCAAGTCCTGAAGTGAAATCATTAAACGATGTGATTGATTCCATGATTTCAGAAGGCAGTGGTCTTACCCGCCCGCAGGCATTGGCGTACTTTGAAAGACTTACCCAAATCATTGAGCAATTTGTAGAGCAGGGACACCGGGTAGTTACTCCCTTAGTAAGATTTCATCCTCATATCAGTGGAGGGTTCACTGATTTGGAAGATTCTTTTGATGCTGCAAGGCATCAGATTAATATTCGTGCCATTGCAGGTACACGATTGCAAAAATCACCTGAAAAAATAAAACTGGAAAAGATTAATGTTTCTTCACAGGTTCCTGTCCCCTTATTGTTTATCGATGGAAATAGCAAAAAAATGAACTTTGCTGTGCCTGAAGGAATCGGTATCTTAAAAGGGAAGAGGATGAAATTCGACACTTCCGACCATTCTTCAGGAATCTTTTTTATCCCAGAAGAAAAACCTGCGATAGAAATAAGAGCAGATGTCTATTATGATATAAAGCCCTCTGAAATATATTTCAAAACGCCTCTACTTTTGCCAGGAAGCTATAAAATTATTGTTAAAACCATGAACCGGAAAGGAAACCTTATTCAAACAGGTCAATTGAAAGAAATCATCACGGTTTTGGCATGAATGTAGTCGGGGTAAAGCAATTTTGTAGTGGGGGGGAAGAACAAGGGTTCTACGGACAAACAAAAAAATTTAAACGACGATTGAAAATTAAAACAACAAAAAAAGACAAAACAAATAA
>JAVBLO010000124.1:0-11545 GCA_031553415.1 Bacteroidales bacterium
CAATCGCGGATTTATGATATGTATTATCTGCCCTGTCCCAATAATTGTCTCACCTTCTCTAAACTCAAACTTCATTCCTTCTCTGAGTCTGTTTTCAAAGTATTCAACGGAAAGAATATCTATTTCAGCACTAACTGTATCACCTGGGAAAACTATTTTTCGCTCGATGAATGTCTGTTGCCCCGAAGTCTGCATTTTTTCAAAGTCGAATTTTATATGTGGACGATATCCTGAATGTGCAGGTGTTTTTCGTCCACCTTGTTCGGTCGTTCTATAGGTCAGAGTGGCAATAAAGTCTGCTTTAGAATTTTCAATTTCATACTTGTGTCCATGAAAATATTCGTATGCTTCTGCTTCAAGTTCTCCACAATCGGAAATCAAGTTTTCCTCTCTGTCGTATATTTTATAGGTTTCTTGTTGGCTTTCTCCAATGCTTGTGCAACCGTCAAGTCCTGTTAGAATTGTATAAAATGTATCAGTAAGAAGATTTGAAGCAAGATGCTTAACCCTTTCTTTGTCTTCTTCGCCTATGTTTAGTTTCTCAATATTTTCGAACGCATTGTCCAAAAAATGTTTCCTTTCCAAATAAAAATCTCGGACAAACTTGTCTGCCATTTCAGATGTATCTATTTTTTTCTTATTCATAGCATTTCTAATTATTGATTTCACTTCTAATTTCTTTTACGCGCTTCTTGGCTGATAGCCAACTAGATTATAGCTGTACCTCTATTACCCCAATCATGCCAAGTTTAGAATGTTTGCTGTACCTCTTCCCTTTATGTCGCCCCGTTTTCATAACTCAAGTGTATCAAAAGGCGATTGTATCTTACTAATTGATTCAGAACTTACATGAAGGTATATTTCGGTCGTTTTGATATGCCTGTGCCCCAAAAGTTCTTGAATATATCGCAATCCTATACCAGCTTCCATTAAATGGGTGGCATAACAATGACGCAACCCATGTAACTTGAAAGGAACTATTATTCCGGCTTTTTTCTTTGCCATTACAAATACTTTTTGGAGACTTTCTGCTGCATAAGGAGTATTGGGTTCATCACCCTCAAAAAGCCAGGTGATAGGACGATATTGCTTGAAATATTCCCGCAAAAGTTCTAATATCTTGGGAGAAAGAGGCACTTGCCTGTCTTTGTCCCCTTTGGCATGCCGTATGTTTACTATATTCCGTTTCGAATCAATGTCTGTTATGCGCATCTCTAACAATTCGCTGCGACGTAATCCACATGAATAGAGAAACGATAGCATTGTGCGATGTTTTAAATTGTTTGTCGAATTAATAATTCTTGCTACATCTTCTTTTGATATCACTTTGGGTAAAGGTCTGCCGCGCCTCGGACGTTCAATTCTGTCTAAAAAAATCTGTGTTTGAGGAATTTTTTTGTAAAACAGTTTAATCGCATTCACAAATTGACTTTGATAAGTCGCCGATAGACGACGCTTGAGAATGTAGTTTTTGTTAAAATCATCAATATCTTTATTGTTGATTTCAAGATAACTTTTTGAATTACAATAATTGAAAAATATTTGCAGGCATTCTGTATATGCTTCTATCGTCCGCTCACTGTAACGCTGTTCTTTCATATAACTCGCAAACCGTAAAAGCAACGACTTTGATTCTTCTTTTCTTTTATTTCCAGTCGGTTTGATTTCTTTTTCAAGAGATAATTCATCCGGAATTTGTATGCCAAAATCAGATAGCGCTTTTACGCATAAAGGAATATTTGGTACATACCAACAGTGCATAGTCTGGCTCCAGCGTATGCCGGGTAGTTGTCTCACCCGAACCATAAGCCTTGTGTCATAACTGAAAAGTAATTTGATAACTTCCAGATTTTTATGGATCGCTTTTTCGATGTTTATTTTATCCCCTTTCCCCATGTTATATATAGATTTAATGGAATAGCTAAGTGGTGGCTTAATTATTCGCAAATATAATTAAATATTTTTCTGAAAAATAAAATGACAGGATTATTCCAAAGAAATTTCCTGGGGATATCCAGGGACAAAGTTGGGTGATGCTGTGGGGCTTGATGTAGAAATATTGAAATAGTTTCCGATATTTTGGTCGAATTTTGGGTAGATTCCTAATTTTATGTTGATTGTATTGAATACGAGCAAATCGTTACGAACTCTTACCCCGACGCCAAATCCATAATTGAAATTGTCGCCGGAAAATAAATTCCCGTTTGAATTAATCCAACCTGCATCTACAAAATTGAAGAAAAGAAAACGGAACCCGATAATGTTGATATTCGTAAATATGTCATTTTCCCAGCTAAACATCAGCCGTTCAGTTCCTTTGGCTTCGTCAGCAAATCGCCATGTGTTCAGGTTGGTCAGTGAACTGATGTATATTGGGTTGTCGAATTGAGGTAAAGGATTCATTAACCGGCTGTAATCAACATCAATGAATTGCCGGAACCGGGTTTTCCCAGATTTTATTAATGGAGAAAAATAATGAAAACCGAAATCTAATATACCTTCATACGCTTTTTGCTTATTAAAAAAGGAAGATATGGCTGCTTCCAGATAGTAATTGCCTGATTTATATTCTCTACCCCATGATGCGCTGAGCGAACCGTACATGCCCTTTTCACTTTCAGAAAATTGGCTGTAGCCGATTTGAGCCGAGAAGTTATATCCATGTGCAATGTCTTCTGTTACTCCAAAACAATTAATCAAATGCTCGCGATAATATGCCTGGCGGTATAAACTTGTTTGCAACAAAAACATTTTGCTTTTTATGTATTGATAGGGCCGTAATTTTTCCTGAAGAATGACATCCCTGTATTCAGGCGCTTTTTGAATATATCTTCCGGCAATAACCAAACGCCTTATAGCGTGTTTGTCTGGGATTGCAAACGAGCGCCCGAAAGAAACTGAAAAATTCTGGTTGTAATCGGGAGAAATCGAATCCCAACCAACGATATCTGTTTGATAATGATTATAGAAATAGCCGATTTGACCGAAATATTTTAATGTCGTTTCCAATGGACGTTCGACCGAAAAATAAACTTCTTGATTTGATATATTATCCAAATAAGAACCATAGAAATTGGTGAAGGTTCCCCACAAATTTTTATACTCATAACTTGCTCCATAACCCCATTGGGGAGAATAACTTTTTTTGTGTATAAGATTTAGATCTATACGGTTCCCAATTCCCAGGAAATTTTTGTCGTATATTTTTATATCTTGTGATGTTGTCGAAAAATTTGAAATATCAACTCCTATCGACCACACATCCTTAACAACTATTGTTATTTCGACATCTTCTGTCAAAGGAATTTGGTAGATAAAGATTCTCACATCATTAATGTAATCCAGGTTTCTTAGAAAAGCCTCCGTTTCCCTGATAATTAAGGGATTAAGTGCTTGTCCTTCTTTGAATTGTAAATTGTTGCGTACTATGGTTTCTCTGGTTGAAATGTGTATTTTATTTAACCAGTTATTAACGGAACTTTTTGTGTTGATTGAATCCGGAATATTAATGTCTGTACTGAAAGGTTTTAACACAATAATTTTGATATGGCGTATGGTCATATCCTGGTATGGTTTATAATCCGGTTCAGGCAAAGTTTCCTGTGGGATGGCAGGTTCTTGCACAATAAAGTCGTATAATTCCTTTTCAAATTTACTGTCTGCCGCTTCCTGGATTTTTTTGTAGTATTCGGGAAGTATTTGCGGTGAAATGGTGTCAGAAGCTTCTATATTCTTTAAATAATATTGTTTAAGTGAGTCTGTATATATTTTTTGAGCCATTGTCTGTGTGCCTAATACAAACATAATAATGCTCAATAATATCAGCCTTGAAATAGTCATTATAAAAATATGAGTTAGTATATCAGCATTGAAAGCTTTTTTTCATCGAAAATTTCGTTTGCAACATCTAATAGCTGGTTGATAGTCAGGTTATCTATTTTCCTGTAAATTTTTTCCAGGCTGTCATACTGGTTCCGGTGTAAAAAACTTTTCCCCATACTCAAAGAAATATTTTCCCTGTTTTCATTTGAAATACCTAATTGACCTTTCAGTTGTTTTTTTGCGGTTGTTAGTTGGATATCAGTCAATTTACAATCCCTGAGTTTTTTAAGTTCTTTATGTGTTAATGTGATGCATTTGTCAATGGATTTTGGGTCGCATCCAAAATAAATGGAAAAAATACCTGTGTCGGTGTATGATGTAAGGTTGGACTCAACACTATAAACTAAACCCAATTTTTCCCTTAACGAAAGATTCAACCGGCTATTCATTCCGGGACCACCTAAAATATTATTGAGTAAAAATAGGGAAGTCCTGTTTTCATCGAATAAATCGTATGCTTTTGTCCCTATCATTACATGTTTTTGATGTAAATCTTTGTCGTCTTTCCTGCATTGGCTTGGATTTTCCAATGGCGGATTTCTTTTCAAGCTGGTATTATTCAAACAAACAATGTCATCCAAATGTTTAGTTGTTATTTTAAGTATTTTTCTGAAAGATGTTTTTCCCATAGAAAAGAAAACCATATTGAAAGGTTGATAAAACGAAGTGTGGAAGTCCCGGAATGTTTTTGTATTGATATTTTCCAAAGTTTCTGGTTCTCCCAGTATATTATGGCCTATTTCGTGGTTTTCAAACAATAAATTCTCAAATTCATCGAAAATAAGTTCGGAAGGATTGTCTTTGTAAGAATTTATTTCATCCAGGATAACATCCCGTTCTTTTTCTATTTCATTTTCCGGAAATTGTGAATGGAATGTCAAATCGGTTAATAACTCGAAAGCCCTATCAAAGTGTTCTTCCAGGAAAATCGAATAAATAACCGTTTCTTCCTTTGTAGTATAAGCATTCAGTTCTCCGCCGACATTTTCCATACGGTTGATGATATGACCTGATTTGCGTTTTGAAGTCCCTTTAAACAACATGTGTTCGGTGAAATGGGCGATTCCGAATTGTTCCGGCTTTTCATCACGGGTTCCGGCATTTACCGCAAAACCGCAGTAAGATATGGGAGTATTGACCGGACAATGTATCAACCTGAGTCCTGAAGGAAAAGTATATGTTTCGTAGTTTTGCATATTTCGTTATTTTTTTGTTTACAAATGTATAAATAAATATCTTTGCAGCCGAAAACATTTTCAAAACAGGCAGGAATGAAAGAATTCATCATAAATACTACATTTATATGATAGAAGAATTAAAAGAAATACTTGGACGAGAATCAAATGCAATATTGAATATTCCAATAAGTGATGCTTATGAAAAAGCTGTGGCTTTGATAGTTGAACAAGTGCATGGTAAAAAAGGTAAATTAGTTACAAGCGGAATGGGAAAAGCCGGGCAGATTGCTTCAAATATTGCTACGACATTTAGCTCTACCGGTACGATTTCCTGCTTTTTACATCCCAGTGAAGCACAGCATGGCGATTTGGGAATTCTTGATGAAAACGATATAATGTTATTGATTTCCAATTCGGGAAGAACCAGGGAAATCATTGAATTAGTCGATTTAGCACGTATATTAATTCCCCATATCAAATTTATTGTTATAACAAGTAATCCGGAAAGTCCTTTGGCTAAAGCTGCAGATATTTGCCTTTTAACCGGAAATCCTGCTGAAGTTTGTCCCCTTGGATTAACGCCCACTACTTCAACTACAGTCATGACTGTTATTGGTGACATGCTGGTTGTAAGCACAATGAAAGCAATTAATTTTACATCAGCTGAGTATTCCAAAAGACATCATGGAGGGTATTTAGGTGCTGTTTCCCGGAAATTAACTGAAGATTTGAAATAAATTCCGCTAATGCCGGAGGCATTATATATTGAAGGATGGGCGTATAGAAAAATTTTAAACGAAAGTTATATTTTTCTCAATTTGTTTGACTAGCCTTTCCTCTGGGATTCCCAAAACTTTTACTGCATTTTTATAAACTGTTTGTATGTCCTGATCGGAATCATCAGTTTCTAAGAATAACCTATCTATCGGAATATTTTGGAGTGTTTCTTCATTATACCTGAATCCGAAAGAAAGAAAAAATCCTTGTTCTATAAGCTGTTTTGCTTGTTGAGGCTTACCCCTGAAACCATGGATAATCCATGTTTGTTGAGGTTTTATATTCTTTTTAAAAAGAATCATTTCGTCGAAAGATTTAACGCAATGGAGAATCAAAGGCTTGCCGTATTTTTCGCTTATTGAAATCTGGGATAAAAAAACTTCTTTTTGCAATTCGAAATCTGTTTCGCATAACTTATCCAACCCACATTCGCCGATTGCTTTTATATTGGGGAGAGAGGCGTATTTTTCGATTAAATCTAATTCTTTTTCGATATTTTCTTTTTTGATGTGCCAGGGGTGAATGCCGATTGAGTATAAATTTCCTCCCTTTGCCGCCTCCAAAGGAGGATAAGCTGACACACGAATATTTACTATCGCGCAAATATCCGCGTTTCCTTCAGAAAATTTATGAGTATGTAAGTTGTAATACATATTTCATGGCACTGGATCATAACCTTGCCCTCCCCATGGATGACAACGCAAAATCCGTTTAACCGCTAAATAAAATCCTTTCAAAGGGCCATGTTTTTTTATGGCTTCCAAAGCATATTCCGAACAAGTAGGGGTAAACCTGCAAGTTGGGGGTTTCATAGGAGAAATGCAGTAGCGATAGAAATATACCGGGAGTAAAAACAATTGGGTAAATATCTTTCTGAACATTTCGCTTAAATTTTAGTAGGCAATATTTCCAATGCTTTTTGAACTGCAGTTTCAATTTCGGCATAGGTTTTTTCTTCATTTGACAAATAGAGAAATGCAATGGAAATGAATTTACCCTGGTTCTTCAAATTTTCGATTAAACGGCTTTTATTTAAACGATAACTTTCTTTGATCAACCTTTTCAACCGGTTGCGTTTGACTGCTCTTCTGAACTTTTTTTTGGAAACGCTTATCATTATGGAAGCAACCGGTTCACCGGATATTTTGTCGCAATCGCGTTCAATATAAACAACCCGCAACGGATATGCAATAAAAGAATTACCTTTCCCGAATAAAAAATCTATTTCTTTTTTACCCGAAATCCGTTCTTTTTTTGTCAAACCGTTCTTTTTTGTTTCCATAATAAAAAAGGAAATCACCCCTAAATCCCCTAAAAGGGACTTGAAGAGTGATAAACCTTAATTAACTACAAATAATCACTGCCTCAAAGTCCCCTTTAGGGGATTTAGGGGTGTAGTTGTATTTATTTCTTCTTTCCGTTGTTTGCAGAAAGCTCTTTCAGATAATTTTCCAAGGCAGCTGTCATGGAAGGTGCTTCCTGAGTAGGAGCTTGTATGTCTAATCGCAACCCGGCATCTTTAACAGCTTGTGCTGTTGTGGAACCAAAACATCCGATTTTGATGTCATTTTGTTCAAATTCCGGGAAGTTCTTCAATAGAGAAGCGATTCCTGAAGGCGAGAAAAAGACCAGCATGTCATAATCGAATTGTTCTTCAGAAGTAAAGTCGTTGCTGACAGTCCTGTACATAATGGCCAGTTTGTAGTTGATTCTTTTTTCGTCCAAAAGCTTTGTAAGTTCATCATTATGAACATCTGATACAGGGAGTAAATATGTTTCTTTATTGTGTTTGGCAATGGGAACCATTAAATCCTGCACTTTTCCTGCTGTGAAGAATATCTTTCTTTTCCTGTAAACTGTGTATTTTTGCAAGTATACGGCAATTGCCTCTGTCACACAAAAATACTTCATTGTTTCGGGGATTTGTACTCTTAATTCTTCGCATAAACGGAAGAAGTGGTCGATAGCAGTACGCGATGTAAAAATTACAGCAGTATAATCTAAAATATTGATTCTCTGCACCCTGAAATCTTTGGCTGCGACTCCTTCTACCTTAATGAATGGACGGAAATCAATCTTTATCCCGAATTTTTCTGCAATATCAAAATAAGGAGATTTTTCCGTTTCTGGTTTAGGTTGAGAGATCAAAACTTTTTTTATGCTTAAAGCCATAAAATATTTTTTTCCACAAAATTAAACATATAAACCACTATTTTCCATAAGAAAAACAAGGGTACTATTTCTTGGCCGCAAAGGTACAAAAATAAATGAAGCAACCGGTTTTGTTTATAAAAAAATAACACAATTGACTTATAGATTATTAAAATTTCAAACAAAATCAGGTATATAACTATGAAATAGAAAAAGAAATTATGCAATGAATCTACATAAAAATAGAATAGGGTAGGGATAAAGAGGAATACACCGGAGAATGCAAGTAAAGAGAAGAAATTTCCAATCCAGGTTTGTAACGAAGATTTGTCGAAAAATACCAATCCTACCATGTAATATGCTGCCCACTTGAGGATGAAGAAAATGCAAAGGATAACGGTTAGTGACAATATAAAAATTATTGATTTTACCGGAGAATCAAAGACCGTATTTGAGTTGTAAGCGAAATACCTGCATAGAAATATGGCTAAAAGTAAACATGTTTGGAAACACAAAAACAATTTACTATACCATTCGTTTTGGGTAGGTTCTGAAAAGATGCTTTTTCTTCCTTTTACAACAAATAATTCACTGATTGTCGACGAAATTATTTGCGTCCGTTTCCCAATAATGCTGCTGAAAAAGATAAAACTGATCAGGAATATGCCGAAAATCCAATCAAAAGTTTCTGGTTGCCGGGAAATTCTTTCATGTTTTAATTCCGGTCTGGAAAGTGTAGTGACAGTTGAATCATTTGAAAATAAAGGTACAGTTGAAGAAAATTTTTTTGAAAAATATTTATCAAAATATAATTCTTCTATTTTAACGGTATCGTTTGATTGGCGATATGTCAGGGAATCTTCTCGCATATATCTTACATAGCTGCAACCGAACGCATATTGAAATTGGATTGACTTTCCAGGGCTATAGCACTGATAACTTCTTCAGGGGAATATGCAACACTGAAAATTTCCCGGTTTTTAGGATGCATGAATTTTTCTTCTACAGCTTTGTCCAGCATGGAAAGCAAAGAGTCGTAATATCCATTGATATTGAAAACGACAACAGGTTTGTTGTATAAACTTAATTGCCGCCAGGTTATTATTTCCATCAACTCTTCCATTGTCCCGATTCCTCCGGGGAGCGCGATACAGGCATCCGATTTTTCAGCCATCAATTGTTTCCGTTCATGCATGTTTTTTGTCACAATAATTTCGGATAAAGATTGGTTACCCCATCCTTCATTTATCATGAACTGAGGTATGATTCCGGTTACTTTTCCTCCGGCTTCTAAAGCGCCTTGGGCAACTGCTCCCATCATTCCTTCACTTCCGCCTCCTGTGATGCAGTTAATGTCATTTAATGCCAATAATTTCCCTAATTCACCAGCAATTTTAGTATATTTTGAATCAATTTGAGAGCTTGAAGCCCCATATATTGTAACTGTTTTCATCTTTTTTGTTTTTAGACAGGATTTACATGATTAACAGGATGATTTTGAAAAACAGAAAAATCCTGCTAATCATGTAAATCCTGTCTAAAAGAGAAATGAGCCTGCATTCCGGATGCAAAAGTAAGAACATTTTTTGGTTTTTCTTTTCAAAATACCTATTTTTGCGCTCCTTACGAATTTGTGAATAATTATAATTAAAATAATAATATGGCAACTACAGCTGATTTTAAAAACGGTATGTGTATCGACCTTGACGGACAATACTATTATATCGTGGAATTTTTACATGTGAAACCGGGTAAAGGCCCGGCTTTTGTCCGCACAAAACTGAAAAACGTTACAACCGGACGTACACTTGAGAAAACCTGGAACTCGGGAGTGAAGGTAGATGAAGTACGTATCGAAAGACGTCCTTATCAATTCCTTTATAAGGATGAAATGGGTTATAATTTTATGAATAACGAAACTTATGAGCAGGTTTCTATTCCTAAAGAAAGTATTACAGGTGTTGATTTCCTGAAAGAGGGCGATATTGCTGAAGTGGTTGTTCATGCTGATTCCGAAACAATCCTTTTTGCAGAACTTCCTGCTCATGTTGTACTTGAAGTAACTTACACTGAACCTGGATTGAAAGGTGATACTGCTACTAACGCTACCAAACCGGCAACACTTGAAACAGGTGCAGTTATCCGTGTGCCTCTTTTTATCGAAGAAGGTGAAAAAATCCGCGTGGATACTAGAGATGGTTCTTACGTGGAAAGAGCGAAATAGTAAAGAATTAAAAGTTAAGAGTTAAGAGTTATTTTTCGTGCATGAATCAACTCTTGACTCTTAACTTTTAATTCTTTACTCTATGTAATATTTTTTTAATCAAACCATTTTATGACCACTACCAACAAGCTCAGTATCAAAGACTGGGCGGAAGAAGACCGTCCGAGGGAAAAAATTCTGTTGAAAGGTATATCCGCACTTTCTGATGCAGAATTGTTAGCCATTCTCATTGGTTCGGGGAACACCGAAGAATCTGCTGTCGAATTATCACAACGTATCCTTTTTTCAGCAGAGAATAACCTGAATGTATTAGGGAAATTTTCGATAAAACAGCTGATATCCGGTTTCAAAGGAATCGGGGAAGCTAAAGCTATTAGTATTGTTGCAGCAATGGAGTTGGGGAAAAGGCGAAAATATGCTGAAATCATTAATAGGGAACAAATCAGGTGCAGCCGCGATATTTTCGAATATTTTCATCCTATAATGTGCGATTTGCAACATGAAGAAGTCTGGATTCTTGCCTTGAATCAATCCAACAAAATAATTGATAAAATAAAAATCAGTCAGGGAGGAGTTTCCAAGACTGTTGTCGATTATAAATTGGTGTTAAAGGAAATTTTAAATCGGTTGGCATCCGGGCTTGTTTTGTGCCACAATCATCCTTCAGGAAATGTAAGACCCAGCAGGGACGATGACGCCCTGACAAAAAAGATAGTTGATTGTTGCAATTTTTTTGAGATAACGGTTTTCGACCATGTAGTCATTGCTGATAATGATTATTTCAGTTATGCAGATGAAGACCGGTTGTAACTTTTAATAAATTCAGTTAATAGTTTTAATTTTTTTGACCTAATCTTTTTACAATAGTTCGTTTAAAACACAAATAAAAGATTAATTTACAGTAAAATAAGTTAGATTTTATTTGGTAGAAACCGCAGGAATGCAGAAACATATCTATCATTACAAAACCTAATTCAATAACCTTATGGCTGATATAGCTAAATTAGTTCCGCATATTTTCAAATGGGAAGGTTGGTATGTGGAAGACCCCAGCTCTGTAAAATCCTTTTACGCTTGTTGCTTGAAGGACACAGTGTTCAGTTGGGTGACTGGGGTTCTTTTTACCTGACATGTAAGAGTGAGGGAAGCGACACGAAAGAGGAAGTCAGTGCGAACAACATCAAGAACCTGAACATCCGGTTTTCTCCCGGAAAAGAGTTGAAAGACGCTGTTCAAAGAGCCAGCATCGTGTCTTCGGAAACAATCCTGGGCGCTTCTAAATGAGGCTTTGATTGCATCGGGGAGAGACATTGATTGCTTCCCGATGAGACTT
>JAVBLO010000009.1:0-10555 GCA_031553415.1 Bacteroidales bacterium
TGTGAAATTCAGGATGTTCATAGTGAATTGTTTTACACTATAAATATACTGAAATTCAGCGAGATATAAAAATATTCTAACAACAAATGTCAGCATGAAGTCAACTGTTTTAACGGACATTATGCGGATAATCATTTATTAAATAAAGACCCAATGAAGGTTGTTCACCAATTTGCTCTTGACAGTAAAATTGGGACAAGCACAACTACAAAAAATGGTAAGCTGGCAACTCAAACTGATTATTACAGGCTTGATTTCAAAGCTGATGCAGAAGGAAATGTTGCTTATGTTGAATAAATAAAAATAAATTAGCAAACTTGGACAATGACTATTTGACAAACATTCCTTAATTTTGTATTTGTATAGTTAAATGTATCATTAAATTAGAAAGAAAATGGAACAGGAAATTTGTCAAAGTTGCGGTATGCCAATGAACACCGCCAAAGAATTCGGAAGCAATGCCGATGGAAGTCAAAATCAGGAATATTGTGTTTACTGTATGAAAGACGGTAAATTCATGTTGGATATTTCTATGGATGAAATGATTGAACACAACCTTCAATATCTCGGCGAGTTTAATAAAGACTCGGAAAAACACTATTCCATAGAAGAGGCCCGGGCTGAAATGAAAACTTTTTTTCCTACATTGAAACGTTGGCAAAATCAGTAGTATGGAAAAGGCGACCGTGGTAAAAATTTGCCAAAGTTGTAGTATGTCTATGGCGGCAATCGAGCATTTCGGAACTAACAGTAACAGTAGTCCAAGCATGGACTGCTGTCGCTAATTGTTATGTACTAAACACCTGTATAACACGGATAAGTATATCAATGAAATCAGGCAGCTTTTGCGGGAATCTTCTGATGAAGCAACAAAAGAAAAAGCACTACGATTAACATCCGGGAGTAAATGTATTGGCGTTACGGTTCCCAACATACGCCAAATAGCTAAGCCATATAAAGCCGACAATAAGTTTGGTTTTGAGCAGGCTTGCGATATTGCCGATTCGTTTTTTGCGGATGAATGCCGCGAAGAAATTCTATTTGCTATTTTCTTGTTATCGCTTTACAAAAAAGAAATCTACACTATTCCATGGAACAAGATAGATAGTTGGTTGAATCATCTCGACAATTGGGAAACTTGCGACCAACTTGCCATTATAGTTACTTTAATCATCATAAAGAATCCGTTATTATTACAAGAGTTACACCATTTAGCAGCCTCGGAAAATAAATGGAAAAGGCGGTTTGCAGCAGCAACCATAGCTAATATGAACCATCGTGGACGCCAATATACTGAGGAAACATTTTCTATTTGCAAAAGTCTATTGTCTGATAAAGAACAAGTCGTTTCAAAAGCTGTAGGATGGGCATTGAGGGAAATCTGTAAAAAGTGTCCGGAAGAAACCTTCGATTTTTTGAGTCAAAATAAAGCAATGATTTCAAAGAAACCATTGAAAGAATCAGTGGAGTTGCTGCCGGAACAACAAAAAGCATTACTCATCTATTCATAAATTTTATTTATAATGATAATGATATGTTAGAAATCCCCGAATCGAAAATAATTAGCCTGCAGGCTGGAGGAGTTTTATCGAGGTGTAAAAACGCAAAAAAGGCGATTACTTTTTGTAGTAATCGCCTGATATTCAATTGGTTTTGCCTGCTCTCCCTCTTGGACTTGAACCAAGGACCCTCTGATTAACAGTCAGATGCTCTAACCGACTGAGCTAAGGAAGAATTTTGTTAGCATTTTCTCAAATGCGCTGCAAAAGTAGTGTAATTTTCCAAATATACAATATCTTTGTACAAATTTTTTAAGATAATATGAAAGTATTAGGAATGGGCAATGCCCTTGTCGATATTTTGGCTTTAATGCATAATGACAACTTGCTGGTTGAATTAAATTTGCCAAAAGGAAGTATGACTCTGATTGATAATGCGAAACGAGCATATATTTTTGAAAAAATAGAAAGCCTGACTAAAGAAATGACTACGGGAGGTTCTGCTTCCAATACTTCTTTAGCTTTGGCTAAAATGGGGATTCGAACCGGTTTTATAGGGAAAGTCGGTTCGGATGAATATGGGACTTTCTATATTGACGAAATAATAAAGACCGGGGTTATACCTCATTTTAGCAGGGAAAATTCACCTTCGGGGACGGCGATGGCTCTAATTTCCCCTGATGGAGAACGTACTTTTGGTACCTTTTTGGGAGCAGCGGCGAATCTTACCCGCGAAGAATTAGAGGCTGATATTTTTAAATCTTATGATTGCTTTTATATCGAAGGTTATTTGGTTCAAAATTATGCGCTGATTGAATATGCGATTCAATTGGCTAAATCGCATGGACTTAAAATTGCAATCGATTTGGCAAGTTATAATGTGGTAGAGGCTAACCGGGAGTTTTTGAAAAAATTAATTGTAGAATACGTAGACATTGTGTTCGCCAATGAAGAAGAAGCACGTGCTTTAACTGGTAAGTCCGCAGAAGAAGCTGTTGTCGAAATAGCAGGGCATGTTGAAATAGCGGTAGTTAAGATTGGAGAAAAAGGTTCGCTGATTTCCGATAGAAAAGCAGTTATTCATGTTCCTGCATATAAAGTAAATTTTATTGATGCTACGGCTGCCGGAGATTATTATGCCGCAGGCTTTTTTTATGGACTTTCCCGGAATGGAAGCATGGAACAATGTGGTAAAATCGGATCTTTGCTGGCTTCCAATATTGTTGAAACAGTAGGAACTAAATTAACTGAAGACTGTTGGTTAAAAATTAAAAACAAAACCGTTGAGATTTTGAATTAGATACAATTTTTTCTACTTTTACAGCCTGAAAAAGGTACACTTTATATGACAGGATTCACCGGATTTACAAGATTATTGTTTCTATCTTGTAAATCCGGTGAATCCTGTCTAAACAAATATTTTAAGCATGAGCAAATACCTGATAATTTTCTTTGTCTTTTTTTTCGGACTGTTTCTTTGTCCTTTAGTGTGTGCCCAACAAACTGAAGAAGAACATTTTGAAACCAGTAAACAATTGGACGTTTTTAATTCTTTATTCAAAGAACTGGACATGTTCTATGTTGATACCATTGATGCCCGGTCAACAGTAAGGAACGGCATCGATTACATGCTGAGCAAACTTGACCCCTATACAGTTTATTTTTCTGAAGACGAAATGTCGGATTTTAAATTCCTGACCACAGGAGAGTATGCAGGAGTTGGTGCCGTAATCTCTCAGCGGAATGGTAAAATAATCATTTCAGATCCTTATGAAGGGATGCCTGCGGCTTTAGCCGGATTACAGGCAGGAGATGAAATCCTGGAAATAGATAGTGAGAATGTTACAGGTAAAACAACGGCGCAGGTAAGTGAAAAATTAAAAGGGCAGCCTAATACAATCGTAAAAGTCAAATATCAACGTCCGGGAGAAAAGAAATCTCAAACTATAGATATTACACGTAAAAGGATTCAAATGGATCCTGTAAAATATTATGGTGTAATAAAAGATGGTATAGGATATATTTATTTGTCAGGTTTTACAGATCAATCGGCGGCCGGAGTAAAAGCTGCTTTTGAAGATTTGAAAAAGAATAATCATATCACATCTCTTATCCTTGATTTGAGGGATAACCCTGGAGGTTTAATGAATGATGCCATTCAATTGGTTAATATGTTTGTTCCCAAAGGGGAAGTTGTTCTTTCTACCAAAGGAAAAATCAAGCAATGGGATCGTACATACCGGACAACACAGGAACCCGTTGACAATGGAATGCCATTGGCCGTTCTTGTTAATCGGGGTTCTGCATCTTCTTCTGAAATCGTGGCAGGCGCGTTACAAGACTTGGATCGTGCGGTTATTGTGGGTTCCCGTACATTTGGAAAAGGATTGGTGCAATCGAGCCGTGAATTGCCTTTCAATGGAAGCCTGAAAGTAACAGTTTCCAAATATTATATTCCAAGCGGCCGTTGTATCCAGGCTATTGATTACTCTCATCGTAATCCTGATGGAAGTGTGGCTACTGTTCCTGATAGTTTAACATCTGTATTCCACACTTCTAAAGGCAGGGAAGTGAAAGACGGAGGTGGTATTACACCTGATTTTGTTATCGAAGAAAAAAAGACTCCCAGCATCATTTATTATTTGATGTCTGATTATATTTTGTTTGATTTTGCAACGGAATACAAACTCGCTCACAAAAAACTCGCTCCGGTTTCGGAATTTTCCATAACAGATGAAGATTATCAACAATTCAGGGAATTTGTAAAAAATAAAAAATTCGATTACGACAGGCAGAGCGCTAAAGCGATGAACGCTTTGAAAGAAACTATGGAATTTGAAGGTTATATGAATGTGGCTTCTGCTGAATTCAGTGCTTTGGAAGAAAAACTAAAACCAGATTTAGATCGTGATTTAGATTTGTATAAAGATATTATTTCCAAGTATTTGGCAGAAGAGATAGTTAAACGTTATTATTATCAAAAAGGGGAAATTCTTCAGACATTGAAGAATGATGCTGATTTGGAGAAAGCTATTGAAGTACTTTCGGATAAAGCATTGTATGATACAACGTTAAAAATTAAGGAGTGAGAAGTGAGAACTTCTTACTCCTTAATTCTCACTTCTTATTTAAAAAACATGAAGATTACTTTCAATATAAACTTTTATACCATTTGGGGTCAGTCCTTGTATGTTACCGGTTCTATTCCAGAATTAGGCAGTTGGAAGATATATGAAGCGAGGACTATGGAATATTGCGGGGAGGGGAATTGGAGGCTTATACTTGAATTACCGGATGATGCTGTTGAATTTGAATACCGCTACTTCCTTAAAACAAATAATAAAGTAATGTTTGAGGAATGGAACACCAACCATTCATTAAAGATTAATGATTCTTCAAAAACATATATTTTACTGGATTATTGGCAAAATCGCCCACAAAACTTAGCATATTATTCTTCGGCATTCATTAAAAGTTTATTCGCCCATCCTTGTGATAAGTTTGAACGGGTAATTCGATCAAATCAGAAAGTTGTATTGAAAATTTTAGCTCCCCATGTTGAAAACTCCCATAGCTTGGCAATTTTAGGAAATCAGGAAGAATTGGGAAATTGGGATGTTTCGAAAGCATTGATTTTGAGTTGTGACAAATTTCCTCAATGGAGTGTCGAACTTGATGCAAGGAAATTAACCGGAATTATTGAATATAAATTTCTGGTTATCAATAATACAGATAAAACCGTTGTGCGTTGGGAGCCAGGTGAAAACAGAACTTTGAAACTTCCTCTTTTGCAAAATAATCAAACTTGCATTGTTTCTGGATTGAGATTTAAGGAAAGTTCTCCGGATTATAAATGTGCCGGATTGGTAGTACCTGTTTTTTCGTTAAGGTCTATGCGTAGTTTTGGCATCGGAGATTTTGCTGACCTTAAAGAAATACTTAATTGGGCTAAGTTGACTTCCCAAAAAATCATTCAGGTTTTGCCGATCAATGATACTACAATGACACATACCTGGATAGACTCTTATCCCTATAATGCGATTTCAATTTTTGCTCTGCATCCATTGTATTTGAGCTTGCAGCGGATAGGAGAATTGAAAGATGAAGGAAAAAGAGAATTTTACAACCAAAAGCAGCAGGAATTAAATGCGCTTGATTCTGTTGATTACGAACAGGTAGACCATGTCAAGTGGGCTTTCTTTCATGATATTTTTGAACAGGATGGCAAAGAAACATTGGCATCCGAAGAATTTACCGGTTTCTTTGAAAAAAATAAGGATTGGTTAATTCCTTATGCTGCTTACTCTTATTTGCGGGATAAATATAAGACATCTGATTTTTCGAAATGGGATCAATATGCCAGGTATAATAAAAGGGAAATTGAAAAACTATCGGCAGAAAACACCGTTCATTATAATGAAATAGCCATTTATTATTTCCTGCAATATCATTTGGATAAGCAACTTCGTGAGGTGAGAGATTATGCTTATTCTAACGGAATCGTGTTGAAAGGGGATATTCCGATTGGAATCAGCAAAATGAGTATTGAAGCGTGGACAGAGCCTCAATATTTTAATATGAATTCGCATGCCGGAGCTCCGCCGGATGATTTTTCTGTGACCGGACAAAACTGGGGATTTCCGACTTACAACTGGGAAGAAATGGAAAAAGATGACTATTCCTGGTGGAAGAAGCGGTTCCGTAAAATGTCAGATTATTTTGATGCATATCGGATTGATCATATACTTGGATTTTTCCGTATCTGGGAGATTCCGGAAAAATACGTGCAAGGGTTGTGTGGAACATTTAATCCGGCAATGCCTTTGAGTGTAAGGGATATAGAAAACTGGGGATTTCAGTTTGTAAAGGAACGTTATACAAATCCTCATATCAATGAGGCGTTTCTTCCGGAATTATTCGGAACGAACGTTGCCGAAGTTTGTGATGTGTTCTTACAGCGTTCATCTTCAATGCACTTTGCTCTAAAAGAAAAGTTTGATACACAAGTTAAAGTAAAGGCTTATTTTGAAGGGAAAACAGATGAAAAAAGCCTTAAAATCAGGGATGGCTTATATGAAATATTGAATGAAGTATTATTTATCCAGGACCATAAAGAACCGGGAAAGTACCATCCGCGTATTTCAGGTATGAGTTCATATATGTACCGGGAATTAAACAATACAGATAAATATGCATTTGATCATTTATATTGGGATTTCTTTTATCAAAGGCACAATAGTTTTTGGAAAGAGCAGGGATATAAACACTTGACTCCATTGGTTTCGTGTACTGACATGATGGTTTGTGGAGAAGACCTTGGTATGATTCCCCAGTCAGTTCCGGAGGTGATGCATAAGTTGCAGATTTTCAGTTTGGAAATTGAGCGTATGCCTAAAGAAGCCAACATTGAATTCGCTAACTTGAAGAATCTGCCTTACTATTCAGTTTGTACTACTTCAACTCATGATATGTCTGCTATCCGAGGTTGGTGGCGGGAAGGCAGGGAAAAGATACAACGTTATTATAACTATGTGTTGCACCGTTTTGGTGATGCACCCGAAGAGTGTTCTCCTGAATTGTGTGAACAGATAATAAGAAATCATTTGTGGGCTCCTTCCATGTTGGTAATTATTCCTTTGCAGGATTGGCTATCCATTGATGGGAAATTGAGGAATCCGGATGTTGATTCTGAAAGGATTAATTTTCCGGCAAACCCACGACATTATTGGCGGTACAGGATGCATCTCAATATCGAAGACCTTATTATAAACGAAGATCTGAACCACAAACTGAAGAGCATAATAGAGGCGACAGGGAGGGGATAGACTATATTTCCCCGTTCCATAATTCGTTTAATTTGACAATTTTATTATGTTCTCCTACAACCCAGACGATATCGTATGCCCTAAATTCCAGTTCAATATCAGGATTCATTGTAGATGATTCGCCACGTTCTATACCTACTACCAAGCAATCAAAATTATCCCTGATATCAGAATTTTTTATCGTTTTACCAATAAGTTTTGAATGAGGTTCTATCTGGAATTGTTCAATATTAACTTCCGGTGTTGTAACATTGTCTTCTTCTGTTTTCTTTTGACTGTATTTTTTGCCTTTTTCTTCTATATATCGTTGAAAAATAAGCATTTGAGTGTCATTTCCTAAGACAATCAGGTGGTCAAACGGATAGATTCTTTCCTCTCCGCCGGGAATATTGATACGTTTTTTCCCCCGTACGATTTTTACTACATTTACCCCACACATTTGCCGGAAATTTAATTCTTTCAACGTTTTCCCAACAATAGAATAATCTTGCTTAATTTCAAAATCAGCTAAGTGTAAATCTCTATCCAATAGATGATTGACAAATCTGGTTTTAACCGGAGCTTGTTGTTCCTGGTATACCTGGCGGGCATTGAAATTCCGTTTAAATCTTCGTTCTAACAAAATAGAACGTTTTTTTAACTGTTTGGAATAGAAAAACAAAATTACGAGTAATGTAACTATAGGCAGTACAACAAGCCATGTAATATGGAATAATTTTAACAGGATTCCCGCTAAAATAACCATACAAATAATAATCCTGATGACAATTAAAAAAATCAGAGGTCCTCTGTTTACTTTATTTTTACTCCATAATTCTTCAAACTCTTTTGACCGGTTTTTTTTAGCCATTATAGCCCGCAAAAATGGAGAAATAAAGGCAACAATAATAATTGCCGACAAAATTTTGCCATTCAAGCCTTCAATATGTTCTTCAATGATAGGAACAAAGTATTGAAATGAGAAGAAAGCAACCATAAGAGTGAAAACAAGGTAGATAGCTACCATCATCCCCATTTCTTTCAGAAGTTTTTTCCATGTATTCCCATGATTTACAGGATGGGCTACAGATGAATCTTTATTCATGAATTTATACCATGATGGGGGAGCTTTTTTTTCGATAAACTTGTAAGCAGGTATTGCAAGTTTGATAATATAGGGAGATATAAAGATTGTAATAATGGATGCAGCGACAATAATAGGGTAGAGGTGTTTGGAAATAACTCCTAAAGAAAGTCCCAAAGCCGCAATGATATAAGAAAATTCACCGATTTGTGATAATGAAAATCCTGCTTGCATGGCAACTTTTAAGGGCTGTCCGGAAAGCAGAACACCCAAGGTGGCAAAGGTTACTTGTCCGATAATTACAACTAATGAGATGATTACAATGGGCCAGATATATTGCTGTATAGTGGAAATGTTAATCATCATTCCTACCGAAACGAAGAAAATCGCTCCAAACAGATTTTTAACGGGTTGTACCAATTGTTCAATCCTTTCCGCTTCCATCGTTTCTGCCAAAATAGAACCCATCACAAAAGCTCCTAAAGCAGAAGAAAATCCTGCTTTTGTAGCCAGGATTACCATGCCCAGACATAAACCGAGTGAAACAACTAACATGGTTTCGTCATTCAGGTAGTTTTTGGCTTTCTTTAAAAAAGAAGGAATCAGGAATATCCCTGTCAGGAACCAAAATAATAAGAATTCAACTAATTTGAATATGCTTGTCAACATTTCAGTTCCTTCGAATTCCTTACTCACAGCTAAAGTAGACAATAATACCATTAACAAAACAGCAAAAAGGTCTTCTACAATCAGTATACCTAATACAATTCCTGCAAATTTTTTGTTTCTTAGCCCGAAATCATCAAATACTTTAATAATAATCATGGTAGAAGACATGCAAAGCATTCCTCCTAAAAAAAGGCTGTTCATGTGTGTCCACCCGAGACATATTCCTGTGATATATCCAAGTGTCATCATGGATACAACAATAGTTGAAGTACTAATGAATGCGGTTACGCCTACGCGCATAAGTTTTTTGAAACTGAAATCTAGTCCCAGGGCGAACAGAAGGAATATGACACCGATATCTGCCCAGATTTGTATATTGGAATCATCTGTTACGTTTGGTAAAAATGATGTTTGTGTGCTTGCCAGCAATCCTGCTATGATATAACCTAAAACGACAGGTTGCTTTAGCCGCTTGAATATAATGGATATAATTCCTGCAATGATTAAAATAAGGGCAAGATCCGTAATTAAAGTTGGAAGATGAGACATGAGTCAAATATTTAAGTTCCAAAATTATAAAAAAGAATTATTTTTGTATACAAAATGAAGAAAAAACATCATATACTTGAACTAATCGAACAAGGGGAGCATCAGCAGTTGGATTTTAAATTTGAGGTGAGTGACAGTAAGAAGATTGCCCGCACATTGAGCGCTTTCGCTAATACTGATGGAGGAACTTTACTGATTGGCGTAAAAGATAATGGAAATATTACCGGCGTTCGTTCTGATGAGGAATATTATATGATTGAGGCTGCTGCTAATATATATTGTAATCCTAAAGTTTCATTTTCTGTTAAGGAATGGAATATGTCTGGAAAAGCTGTTTTGGAAGTAAAAATTGAACAAAGTAACCATAAACCTCATTTGGCTCCTGATAAAGATAACAAACCAAAAGCTTATATACGTGTTGCTGATGAGAATATACTGGCCAATGATATTTTGTTGTTAGCCTGGAAAAAGCGTGAAAAGAAAGATGGAATTCACTTAAAAATCAGTGAACCGGTAAAATTACTATTGAACTATTTGGAAAATCATCTTTATATAACGAGCAGTCATTTTTGCAAGATTGCTCATCTCAATTACTACATTGCAAAAAATATTTTAAGTGATATGCTTGCGATCGATGCCTTAGACTACAAGATTGAAGACCAAAAGATTGTTTATATTGCAAAATTAACTGACACTTCTCAGAAGTTGCAATAATTATCTGGCATTAACATTTTCTGTTTCTTAACATGCTTTATTTCAGTAAATTTTCTTCCTTTTATTGATGTGAAACAGTGAGTTTTTTGTGACAACTTTATAATGTCAATTATCAGAAGTAAAATATCACAATAAATTAAACACACACAACAAAATAGAAAGATTATGAAAACGTTAAAAACAAACAGGAAAATAGTATTGGTAATTGGTCTTTTTGCCACATTATTTTTAGCAAC
>JAVBLO010000128.1:0-6637 GCA_031553415.1 Bacteroidales bacterium
AGAAGAGGGAGAATTATCGAAAGAAGCAACTCACAAGGATTTCTTGTTAGTTCGTCAGGAAGGTAGTCGGTCGGTAAAACGACAGATCGAACACTATAATTTGGATATGATTATCGCGATTGGTTACCGCGTGAAATCACAAGTGGCAACACGATTCCGGCAATGGGCGACACAGCGGCTGCACGAATATATCCAAAAAGGATTTACGATGGACGATGAGCGCCTTAAAGGAAACGGAAACCGCTATTTTCGCGAGTTACTGCAACGAATCAGGGATATTCGTTCGAGCGAACGCAATTTGTACCAGCAAGTAACCGATATTTATGCCACATCTGTAGATTATGACCCACGAGCCGATGTTACCCGTCTGTTTTTTTCTACCGTGCAAAATAAAATGCACTATGCCGCCCATCAACATACGGCAGCAGAAGTAATCTATCAAAGAGTGGATGCCGATAAACCAATGGTTGGCATGACCAACTTCAAAGGGGACTACAGAACCCGTGATGATGTCAAAATTGCAAAGAACTATCTGTCGGAAAAAGAATTGCAGGTCTTAAATTTATTGGTGTCCCAGTATCTTGATTTTGCCGAGTTGCAAGCTATTGAGCAGCATTCAATGACCATGCAGCAGTGGATAGGAAAGTTGGACGATATACTGTCGGTCGGCAATCGTCCCTTACTTCTCAATGCAGGAACAGTTTCACATAAACAAGCTGTTGAAAAGGCGACACGGGAGTTTGAGGAATATCGCCGCAAAGAAATGCTACAATACGAAAGCGATTTCGATAGGGCAATTAAGGAATTGAAATCTCAGGCAGATGAGGATAAAAAAACGGAGTAATTGTTAATTTGTAACTCAGTCAGTATGGGTGATAAGCTATAAGGGGTTTTTTAATGCAAATAACCCAACCTCATATAGATGCTTATAAATCTCTTTTTCGAGGGAGGGAAGATGTATATGCTGTTCGTTGGGAAAAGGATGGGCGAAGCGGATATATGCCCGCTTACAAAGTGGATTGGGACGATTACAATCGCCATAAGTCATCGGGAGGAACTTTTGCCAACTATACGAAAAAAGAATACCTGCCTTTTAATGATGTCGCACTGAAGGAACATTTTCTTGGAAAAACTACAGTCGGAATCTATCCCCTGCTGTCGGATAACACCTCATTTTTTATTGCCGCCGATTTTGATGAGGATAACTGGCAGGAATCCATACTCAAATTATATAAAATCTGTCAGGAAGTTGAATTACCTGCTGTAATTGAACGTTCCCGTTCCGCCAACGGCGGACATTTATGGCTGTTTTTCGAGGAAAACATTCCGGCTTTTCAGAGTAGGAAGATAATGTTCGAACTCCTGTTGCAGGCCGGAATAATATCTAAATTTGAAAAAGAGCCAAGCTTTGACCGCCTTTTCCCCAATCAGGACATTCATTCCGGTAAAGGTATCGGCAACCTGATTGCCCTTCCGTTACAAGGATATTCATTAACGTGTGGCAATTCGTGTTTTTTGGTGCCGGAGACATTCGAACCTATTGAAGATCAATGGGCTGTTTTGAAGACTATTATGAAAATATCCAAGCAGAAGATAGATTCTCTATACTTACAACTCTCGGGAAGTACGAAGGAAGTTTTCACTTCAAAATATACCGGTTCAAAATCTTCATTCGAGTTGGAAATTCTTATAAACAGCGAGATATACCTGAAAAGGATACAACTGAATCAGAAACTAATTGAGTTTTTAAGGGATAACCTGAACTTCCTAAACTCCGATTACATTGTGAAGAAACGATTAGGTAAAACCGCATATAACATAGAAAAATACTTCAAACTGATTGAGGAAACCCCGGAAGGCATCATTATTCCTCGCGGATTTGCTTCGTCACTTGTGAAATTCTGCAATTCGGAGAATATTCCCATAAAGATTATTGACGAGCGGTGTAAGCAGGATGAAATTAAAGTAAATTCAAAAATCGACCTGCTTCCACACCAGCAAGAAGTTTTGGAACGGGCGGAAACAAAAGACTTCGGCGTGATTGTTTCTCCTCCCGGCTCCGGGAAAACAATTATCGGACTGGAATTGATTGCCCAGAAAAAGCAGCCGACCCTTATTCTTGTTCACAGGAAACAACTATTCGACCAATGGATCGACCGGATACAAAATTTTCTTTCCATTCCGAAAAAACAAATTGGACAGATCGGTAATCAGAAAGATAAAACAGGCAAAGAGATAACGGTTGCCATGATACAATCATTGACAAGAGGAGACCTGACAGAGTTGAAAAACCGATTTGGAATGGTGATTGTGGATGAATGTCATCACATACCTGCCAAGTCATTCAGGGAGGTCATCACTCAATTGAATTGCTATTACTTGTACGGTTTGACGGCGACTCCGAAACGGAAAAACAATGATGAGAAGTTGATTTATGTATATATCGGCAACATCATTTATGAAATGACCCAGAAAGAACTGCTGGAACAGCAGAACAGTAAAGCCGAAATTAATATAAGGGAAACCGAACTGTTCGTCCCATTCGATTATAAAACCGATAACTACGAAACAGTTTCCCGTGTTCTGATATACGACACCAATAGGAATAGCCTTATTTTGCAAGATATAGACGAGAACATAAATCGGTTCAAGTCTATTTTGATTTTAACCGAAAGAAAATCTCATGTAGATATTCTGAATCTTTACCTGAAGGAGAAATATGAAACGATTGCCATTTCCGGAGACGACTCGGAAAGGAGCCGGAAAAGTAAACTGGAACAGATAGAACAAGGTCATTTTAGAATTATTATCTCCACGGGACAATATTTCGGAGAAGGAATAGATATAAGTGCCTTGGGGTGCTTATTTATTGTTTACCCCTTTACATTTGAAGGCAAATTGGTACAGTATATCGGAAGGGTACAGCGTTCCGGTAAACCTCCGGTTATTTTTGATTACAGGGATTCCAAAATCGATTATTTCGATAAGATGTTCAAACAGCGGAACAGGTACTACAATAAACTTAGGAAATAACGATATGCCGGATAGATTATGCTTAATTTGAAAAATTGTTTTATCTTTGTCTCAAGCTAATCAACCTGCTCAAAGCGGAGCGAATTGGTGAAGTTAACTCGTTACTTATCTGTTACCTATTCTGAATCGCAATCAAGCTAAATAATTGATTCATAATGAAATAATTCAAAGGCATAGGCTTGTTTCTAAATCGTTACCTATCACGAATTTCGTTTCTGCAACTCTCTGTTTTTCAGCTGAAAAGACAAAATACTATGTCTTGCTACGTGTAGTGATAATTTTTTCTCTATTCCGGCTGATGTAGCTAACTTCTTCAAATATTTGTTTATTAGTGCATTTTTAGCGGAGATTTGATTGAATAATTTCACTCTTAATTCCGTTGGCATAGTATCTTTCTCCTCTTGTGTTACCGCTTTTGCATAAACTTCCGAAGCATCCAATAACGGAAAAATATAATCTGTTGGCTTAGCCTCATCTTTATAATAATAGGATAGAATCTCCTTAGCTTGTGGGACTATGATTAAATCTCTTTCTTTATGGTTTTTCCTCATTTGATAGTGCAAACGACCTTCTGATGTAATATTGCTCCATCTTAATTGGATTAAATCCCCTGCCCGAATTCCGGCACAATAAAAAGAAAACAGAAAGTAATTCCGACAATTCCATAACAGGCTATTATTTTCCAATTCTAAATCCTCAATGGCTTTAATTTCAGATTCATTCAATTTTTCTTTTATGGTTTTAACTCCTTTATAATTATATGAGAAAAAAGGATTCATTTCAGGCTTCATTAATCCTTCGACCTCAATCGCTCTTTTTACAATTGTTTTGAAAATATTAAAAATTACTTGTATTGTATTACGATGTAATTTTTTTTCTGGTTCTCTTTCGTTATGTAGAGAATGTAGATACATTTCAAACTTACTTAGGAGAGAGGGTGTTATTTCTGCAAAAGTTAAATCTCTAACACGGCCATCCTTATTTGTCAAAAAGCCCTCTAACTTGTTTATGAAACCATTGTATTTTTTCCAATTTCTAAAGCCTCCAGTATCATATATTTCTTGTGCTCGTTGTTTTGCATACTGTAGAAATGAGTTCGTTTTTTCTCCGGCAACAATTTCTAAAGCAATTTTTTCAGAGGTAGCAAGTCCAAATTCTTTCAAATTACGATATGTTTGTTTAGCTTTCTCTAATTCTAAAGATAAGGTATGATTCCACGCTTTACAATTTGGTTCCGATGGACGAATCCAATTATCTTGTTTAGCCTTTGTATTGAAGTCTGATTTCTTTTTTAGCTCAATGGAGGTTTTTATCCGTTTTCTTTTCCCATCTGTGGTAATGCACAGCAAAAGAACATAAGTCTTGTTCTTTGTCGGTTTATTGTTGAGCTCAAATCTAAAAGATGCCATAATTATTTACTTCTCAATATTGTTGGATTTCACAATTTCTCTCAAACAATTACCATGTTTAACCTTTTCCCCTTTTCTAATCATTCTCCATTTTATTACTTGTGTCATTCCTCTGTCTAAAACATAACCCGTGTATCCTGCCTTTTTCAAAAGTAATATGGCACTTAACATTACCAGCCTATTAGAAACAATATCTAATAATTCATCATCTGAAAGCATTATATCTTTGTCCCTTTTAGGCAATGCTCCATGTAGAAAAAGATTTCTACATTTAATACAGTAAAGTTCTTCTTCTTCCAACTCAATGCCTAATAAATTAAAAGCCTCAACATATTTGTTTGAATTAGGAGCATTATTAATTCTATCTATACTGCCTTTAAGTAAAGAAAATTGAGGTTTTGATATTTTATCTTTGACCTCTTTTAATGTTTTTGTTAACTTGTATTTTATTTCACTAATCGTTTGTGTGTCGTTTATAATTGTTTTAGTTGGAAGATTTTTACAAACAACACCTGTTATGGTTTCTAATGCTACGGCTCCAAGTGCAGCCTTTGCACATCCTGTTTCTTTACCGGCATTTATTAAAAGTTTAGCAGACCTTTTGTAATCTTCACTGGAATAAAGTAATTTGACTAATTCATTGAAATTATTGCTGATGAGTTGCAATTTTTCTTCTGGAATACTATCATAATTACTTGAAGGAATAATGGGACTATTAGTATTAACAACCTGTGAAATATTTTCATAGCGGTAGGCAATATTATTTATGCCTTCTCCCCTTTGAGCAAAATAATATATTGAATCGGCCAAACAAAATCCGCTCAACAAGCCTAATGATGTTAATATAGAGTCAATTATCGACTTAAAAAATGAATGTTCAATTTTACTTTTTGGCCAAATAATAAGATACCCATTGTCATTATCGATGGTTTCGTAGTACAATAATATATCAATATTAAGAACATTAAGAGCAACTGCATTTTTGAAACCATTATTTTCAATTGACAAATCAAATATTATCCCAAATTTATGTGGAGGAAATAACTTGCAATTGAATTTAATATATGCTGTTTGCCTTGTTTGAGTCCAAAATGAATCTTCTATACCTCCGTTGAAAGCTTTGATTTGGATGGTATATTTTTGATGAGGCTTTTCAAGCAAAGTACATGTTAAATCTACTATATCGTAGTTTTGTACTAATATTCTTTGCCATTGGGTAGCTAATATAAAAGGTCTCGTGAAAAAATAATCAGGGTTGATTCCTTTTTCCTTATCTTCTGGGTTCAATTCAAATAATAGCTCATAATTGCCATTGTCTATTATTCCAAATTTGACATCAATAACCAAATCGGGAATTGTAGTTGCCAGTTTGTATCTATTATCTTTGTTTTGAATTAACTTGATAAAATTAATATTAGCCTTATCTCTATCAATCATATATTTGCATTCTTTCTACTGTTTATGCAAATGTAGATTTTATTTATTTTACTGGCAAATTTACTGGCAAAAATCTTACATTTCAATACATTCTATTTTATCAATATTGATTTAATATATTTATAAATTACTGATAAATAGATTATTCTTGAATTATTCAAATGTGGTTCGATTTTATTTTTGTAGTTCGGCTCTGGGTACTTTGGCGGAGAAAGTGTTAAAACTCTCTCCGCTTTTTGTTTTCTCTCTTCGCAACTCGTTGGTTTGCTGATAGATTAAGTCAAGCACTTTGTTGTAAGAATTGGTTCGATATGAATTTGAAACTCCTACCTTTTACATATCCTCCAATGAAAGTCCTTTGTACTCAATAGTGAATTTTGGATATTTCGTTATGATATCTTTAGCTTTATTTTCTAATTCTCCCAAACTTATACGGCGGGGATTACGTTTTACTTCGCAAAAAACCAGACGTTTTTCAAACTCATTCACGGCTACTATGTCGATTTCATTTTCACCTTTGGAATTCCAATATCCCTGAATGTCAGAGAATTCTTTGGATTCAATCATCATTGTACGGAAATATTTTTCCAGAATAATTCCACTGTATGTTTCGTAATCTCGTTCTACGATATCACGAACATAATCGAGGTTGCCGATTTCAACTGCACTACGGTATTTATAGATAAACCGGAACCAGAAATTCAAAAAGTTATCTTCAATTTTGTACTTATTGGAACGGCTGCCTTCCTTAGCTCCGA
>JAVBLO010000081.1:0-3107 GCA_031553415.1 Bacteroidales bacterium
AAACGTTAAAAGTTATGGTAAAGCAGATAGTGAAATTTGCTGAGAATGTGCAGGAATACCTGCACATTTTCAAGGCCGTTGTAAAGGGTTACGAGGCATTTATGAGTGAATTAAAAGGAACTCCTTATGAAAGCAAAGAATGAAAAATGGTTTCCTTATGTTATAACTGCGGGTATAGCTGCGTTGGTTGGTTATTTGTATAAAACACAACAGAATGTCAATTATGAAAAGACATTGACCGTTGCTAATGCTGGTACAAAAGTCAATGATATCTATACCGCGGGTTATGACCTATTGAAAATTTTGGGAGTTATAAAAAAGTAGAGTAATTAACAATTAAAGTAAAAAAAAAATGAATACAATTATCAATTTTATTAAAGAAAAATGGTACTTAGTTGCTGCGGCTGCTGCCCTTTATTTCCTTGTGATAAAAAAAAAGTAAGTGATTCGATTCTCTTTGAAGATTTAATTATTGAAAATCGTTCTTTGTTTATTTCGAAGTTGAAAAAGATATGTGCTAATTTGGGTATTGAACCCTCTTGGTTGATGCTGACTATGTACATTGAAACTGCAAAAACAATGAGTCCTAAAATACAGAATAAAACAAGTAATGCAACTGGTTTAATTCAGTTTATGCCATCTACTGCAAAAAGTCTGGGGACTACTGTTGATGCGTTAAAAGCAATGTCAAATGTTGAGCAACTTGATTGGGTGGAAAAATATCTTAAGCCTTATAAGGGTAAAATGAAGCAATTTGTAGATGTGTATTTTGCTGTATTTTTTCCTGTCGCAATAGGAAAATCAGATGATTATATACTCCAAACGAGTTCTTTATCAGCCAGTAAAATAGCAAGTCAGAATTCCGGCTACGACATAAACAAAGACGGTAAAATTACAAAAGCAGAGGTGAAGCAAAAAATATTGGGTTTTGTGCCAGAAGGCCAAACTATTTAATAATCATCATTTTACGTTTTTCACCTTTAGTATTAATCGACAAGTGCGGGCGGGTTTACTTCCCGCACTTTTTTAATTTGTAAAATATGAAGAAAAATAATTTTGATTTTAACGATACATTATTAAAGATAATGAATTACTTACCTATGTTAATTATAGGAGTGGTTATTTATCTTGTTTATCAATTGTCTCAAAAGGGTTTATTAGGCTCTTTGAGTGATTTGATTTTTGGGAAAGCAAAAGATGTAAATTTGGGTAATGGTGATTTGCCGATATTTACCTCATTGGGGGGCTTTAAGATTACCAATGAGCACGCACAAAATTTATCTGATATGTTATTCCGTGCCATGAATTATGAATTTGGTACTGATTTAGTGGTAATGGATGAGGTATATAGTAATTTGAAAGATAATCCCATAGCAACACAACAAGTTAATAAAAAATTTGGGCTTAAGGAGTACGGAAAAACAGGTACACCTTGGATTCCTAAAAGTGGTACCGATAGTACGTTATTTGAGTGGCTTGATTACGAATTAACGGGTAAACAATGGGAAAAATGGAAAAAAGTTATGAATGCTGCGGGAATTGTTTGATTTATTTTTTCTTCTTGATAAAAAAAGAAATGATTTTTAGAATAAACCAAATAGTTAATAATGTTGCAATATATAGTGACATGTAACATAAGGTTCCTATGTTTTGAGCTATTGTTTCAATGTTTTGTGAAATTTCGTGAAAAATTGTTTCTTGCATAATTGTAAAAATTAAAAAATGAATAAAATATTAATCTTTATAAGTGAGTTTATGTGTTCGTTCTCTCTCTGCTCAATAGTGAGTTATGAGGTTTTGAAAGAGTCAGTTAACTATCTAATCTTATCTGTATTGATATTAGTTATTAGATGGTTGGCCGCAAAAGTAGAAAAAAAGATTGAAAAATTAAATAAAAGTAAAGAAAATGAAAAAATATAATGAATTATTGAATGTTGGTGTGTCAGATATTTCTTCCCTTGTTCATGGCGCTTCTTTTTTGTTGGGTGTGCCGCCAGAACGTATACATGTGGAATTTCGTATTTTGACATCTGTTACGACTGGGAGTAATAATGGTAAAGCGTTATTGCCGGATGTGCCTAACTCTGTGTATTTTTTGGTTGGTATTTTGGGTCAGGGGCATTTGAAATTTTTGAAAGATAATTTTTCATTTTTGTATAATGGTTATGACGCTTCTAAAGAAACGCAGAACCTTACACCTCAATCATTTCCGGTGGGTTTGTTTTTTGATACAGTTCAAGGAAATTATTCTCTTGCTACTCTTAATTTTCAGATTTCATACCTGCAATTTTCGGTTATTTGATGTGTATTTGTGGTATAAAAATATTCTGCAATAGAGTTAATTAATTTATTATTAATCATTTAATATATAGATTTATATAGATTTAACACTTTATTCGGCTGAAGATTTAATTATATTTCATTTATAATCAATGAGTTATTAATTGTTTTTATATTAACATTTGGTAGTTTAATAGTAATTATACACATTTGCAGCCAGTAGTTAATTTTACTGGCTGTTTTGTTTTTAAATTTATTTCTCCTAATTGAATTTTTAAGTATGTAAGTCTGTAAGTTTAATTTTTTGTTAAACAATCATTTTTATTATCACTTGCACAAATGTACGAATTTGATTTGAGATATTTAAGCAAAAAGTTATTAACAAATTAGTCCATTTATTAACATTTTTAGAATTTTTGTAAAATTGATTTGTTAAAGTGATTATGTATAAAAATTGCTTTGAAATATCTAAACAAACTATTCGAAAAGACACTAATGCACATGAGTTGTTTTTTAAGAACTATCGTGTGTTTGATGGTTGCGGAACTGTAAACTTTTGGACATTACAGGAAGCGAGAAATTATGTTATGGTAAAGTCTAAACAGATGCAAAATATCTTTGAATACGCTACAGAGTTATTCTCTAAACGCGGTAAAGAGTGGGAAAATTGGTTTGTTAAAATAACCAATGCTAAAACTCTTCAAACGACAAATCATTCGGGTATGTGGGATTGCCAACGTAGGCGTTTGGTTATTAAAGATTTGAACATGGTTGCGAATCCTGGGGCGCCTAACGGTGGGTATTTTGGTAAACATATCTCTAAACGT
>JAVBLO010000014.1:0-7846 GCA_031553415.1 Bacteroidales bacterium
CTGTCCGACTAATTTTATTTCACTACTTTTGTCCATGTCGCATTTTTTTTGTGGTAAAATAAATGTACGACATTCGGGCGAAACCACAATGTGGAAGTAGCCCTTTTTTATTCATTTATTTTTTGTCGGACAGTAGTGAAAATATTAAAAACATATACAAATAAGGTTACCATTAAATGGACGAAGGGGAAAACATTTAAAAATGATAATACTATCGTTCATTTTTGTGTAGGAGATGGTTATATGTATCGTTTAGAAAATGACATAAATAATAGAACTGCAGAATGTAACTGCTATGATTTACAAAAAAGTTTTATATTGAATGAAAATTTCTATTTAGTGTTCAATAACAATAATTTGGCTCAATTAATAACACTCTCTGCATAAAGTTCTTTATGGATTATAGAGACTATATTGGTTTTATTCAATTAGCTGTAGCATTCAACTTTGCTTGTGTTTCATTTAAACGTTTCCAACCTTTTGCTTTTGAAAATTTATTTGATGATTTAAAGCAAAAAATTAAAGCTTCTGATAAAGAAATAGCAGTGCAAATGGTTCTATTAGAGTCAACATTAGATGTTGAAGAGGATACTATAAAAAAAGAGGATATGGAGTTTCTTCGAAAAGAAACAGGAAATCTTCATAGGAATATTATTTTTGTCAAAAGTAAAATTGATTACCGAATGGGTAAAAATCCTGAATATTTTCATCATGTGTGTCTTGTTTTAGGATTATATAGCTTATTTCTTCTTTTCATACTTGGAGATTATAGAAATCATCCAATAACTGACAAAATTTGGCCCATTTTTACAATCTTTATTTCTATATATTTTCTTTACTTTTTATTGAAAGAATTTTATATTTACCCAAACAATTCCCTAAAAGCTTCTTCAACCTTTTTGACTGTAACAATTTTAATGTTCAGCTTTTTTGTATCAAAACCTTTCAGGTTATTATAAGGAATAATTATTTTCTTGAAACCAAGCTTTTCTGCTTCTAAAATACGTTGTTCAATCCGGTTTACAGGACGTATTTCTCCTGATAAACCAACTTCACCACACATACAGGTTTCCCGTTCAATCGCAATATCTAAACTTGATGATAATACTGCACTTATAACAGATAAATCGATAGCTGGGTCATTTACTTTCAATCCTCCTGCAATATTCAGGAAAACATCTTTTTGTATCAATTTAAATCCTGCACGTTTTTCTAAAACGGCAAGTAACATATTCATTCGCCGGATATCAAAACCGGTGGAACTTCTTTGAGGAGTTCCATAAGCTGCCGTACTTACAAGTGCTTGTGTTTCAATTAAAAATGGGCGAACACCTTCAATTGCTGCAGCAATAGCAACGCCACTTAATCCTTCATGATTTTGGGAGAGTAATAATTCAGAAGGATTACTTACTTCACGCAATCCTGCCTGATTCATTTCATAAATACCCAATTCAGAAGTACTTCCAAATCTATTTTTGATATTACGGAGAATGCGGTACATATAATGTTGGTCGCCTTCAAATTGTAAAACAGTATCAACAATGTGTTCCAGAACTTTAGGACCTGCAATACTTCCTTCCTTATTAATATGACCAATAAGCAGGACAGGAGTTCCTGTTTCTTTTGCAAACTTCAGAATCAGAGCAGAACATTCCCGAACTTGGGATACACTTCCCGGAGAGGACTCAACCCGTTCTGTAAAAACAGTTTGTATGGAATCTATTATTACTAAATCAGGACGAACATTATCAATATGAGTAAAAATCTGTTCAAGAGAAGTCTCACAAACAATATAACATTTGGGATTGTCATAATTCAGACGTTCAGCCCTGATTTTCAATTGTTTGACACTTTCTTCTCCTGAAACATATAATATGGTCAGATTTGTTAATTTGAGGACAGTTTGAAGAACTAAAGTTGATTTACCAATGCCAGGTTCTCCACCAATTAAAACCAAAGAACCGGGAACTAAACCACCTCCAAGGACACGATTAAATTCTCCATCGTTCAGATCGATTCTTATCTCATCTCCAGCATCAACATTGATCAATAATTGAGGTTTGGATTTTGGTGTTTCAAAATTTGAAAGCACCAAAGAACGTTGCGAATTATTATCTTTTGTGACAACTTCTTCGACATAAGTATTCCATTCTCCACAAACAGGACATTTTCCTAACCATTTGGGAGAATCATTTCCACATTGGGAACAAACAAATACAGTTTTAGTTTTAGCCATACAGATATAAAAGACATACATAGTTAAAAAACAACCCAATAGAAATAATAATTACTTATATGAAGAATCTAAATTTTCAATTAAACATAATAGTAATTATATACATTTGCAGCCAGTAGTTAATTTTACTGGCTGTTTTGTTTTAAGTCTATTTCTCCTAATTGAATTTTTAAGTATGTAAGTCTGTAAATTTAATTTTTTGTTAAACAATCATTTTTATTATCACTTGCACAAATGTACGAATTTGATTTGAGATATTTAAGCAAAAAGTTATTAACAAATTAGTCCATTTATTAACATTTTTAGAATTTTTGTAAAATTGATTTGTTGAAGTGATTATGTATAAAAATTGCTTTGAAATATCTAAACAAACTATTCGAAAAGACACTAATGCGCATGAGTTGTTTTTTAAGAACTATCGTGTGTTTGATGGTTGCGGAACTGTAAACTTTTGGACATTACAGGAAGCGAGAAATTATGTTATGGTAAAGTCTAAACAGATGCAAAATATATTTGAATACGCTACAGAGTTATTCTCTAAGCTATCATCATATTATGTTCTAAGATTGATAGAATTTCGTTGCTATTCTGTTATAAGTCAGCAAATAAATACTTATTTAACTCAATCTCTTGAGGTTCTTAAATATATGACTTCAACAAAAAAAGATTGCTATATGATGTCCAAATTAAAATGCTTATATAGTTATTATTTAAGTATTTGTAAATTGTTAAATATGAATGTATTATACAATACAATCAAGAAAAAATGTAGTATTCTTTTTATAGAATATCCAGTTTTTCGTTCTTCTGATTTTATCGAAGTTAAAAAGCTGAATACTAATCAATTAAATATAAATGTAATATGAAAGCATCATCTTTGAAATATAGTAATAATCCTATTGTATATAATAGGTTACCGGAATGGACTCGCAAGCAAATTGAAAATGGTAAACGTCTTACGAAGTTTGATTTAGCTGTTGAACTTGATAGGCCTTTAGGGTGGTCTGCTCACTATGTTATAGCATTAGATTGTTATTTGCGTCCTGATTTGGTTGCAAAGTTTAATTCTTATTATGGAACATTTATTAATTAATGTGATATGAGAACTTATTATGTTGGTTTTTTTGGTGGTAAACGTGGAACTGAATTTCCTACTTTGATTTTGGCTAAAAAGTATGCTAGTGCCCTTAGGCGTTCGGGTCTTGCTGATGTTATGGGTATTGCTTCTTATGATGTTCGTTATCCAATGTGTAAAACTTGGAAACAATATAAATATTAATAAAATATGAAAAATGTGCTATCTAAAATTAAGTCTTATTTTGACGGCGGGGTCTTTTCTTGGGGTCTTGGTCGTGTGCCTGTTATTTGCTTTATTCCCTCTCCTTTTGTGTCTTGGGATACTGACGGCTTTGCGGTTGGTTTGGTTTTCTTGTGTTGGGCGTTTGGGGTTGATTTTGAAAAGGGTTAAATCATGGAAGACTTAACAGATTTTTATTATTGGGTTGCTATGAATTTTATTCCTATTGTTGATATGCCGCTTGGTTCTAAAGTTGAGATTTTTGGCAGTGGTGAAATAGTAACTATCATTTCGCATGAGGGTGGTTATGTTTTAGTTAGGTGTAATGATAATAGTTCTAAGTTGAAGTTAAAATGTCGTTTGTGTCGAATTGTTAAATAATTGATAATATGAAATTTACAAATTTAACCTATAATTTAGGTAGTAGTCAGGTCGGGGATTTTGTTTATCTCATTTGCTTGAAACGGGTTGTTCGCGTTGGTTCTTGTCATGGTTCTGTTGTTACTGTTATGTATTGTGATGGTAGTTTTGTAGGGCTATCTTCAAAAACAAAAGTTAAACGTGAAATTAAAAATAATTTCTTTTTTTAATTTATTTTTCTTCTAAAAAAAAATCCTCAAAAGGGATTTTTTTTATGGATTTATTAAATGAATAATATTTCAAACTTTTTTCAGAACCTACCGACTATCATCATTTTACGTTTTTCACCTTTAATAAAAAAGAGAAATATTTGAATATGGGAATAATATTGCGCGAAAGTAGATTGATTCATACAAAGCAACAACATGCAAAATTGCTTGGTTCGTCTAAATATATATTTGACAGGACAAAGGACTACCCTATCCGTTTGAAGCGCCCAGTGGAAAAGAAAAAGCCTATAGACCAAATACAGTATGAATTAGATACTATCGAGGCTCTATTAAGCGTTAATTCAAACTTAACAATAAATGAGGCTGCCGAAATGGCTGAATGGGCGTGTACGCCTGAAAAGAGGGCAAAGAAGACTGAATACTCCCTCAATAAACAAAAAGTACGTGAAAAATGTGCGGCTTTCTTCGGGCTTAAAAAATCTCGTAAATTTATGGCATTTTACACTATATCTTTCCCTGTGGGTTTTTCTGATGATTTGTGTATGCAAGTCTTTAATACTTGGCTTACCCGTTCTCGTAAACTTGGTTTAAGTTCTTACTTGTGGGTTGCCGAACGTCAATGTAACGGTACCTTGCATTTTCATCTATTAACTAATAATTTTCTTAATGTAAGACGGGTTAATAGGTTCATGGCTAAAGCTATAGAAACTCAAATAAATAAACATAATATTGAAACTGCGGGTATTGAATATATTAATAATAAAGGCGAAAAAAGGATAAGTGAGCAATTTACTGTAGCTGGTTATAATGGTGTCGACGTTAAGCCTGTAAATAATAACCGTAAACGTTTGAATCAATATCTTACAAAATATATCTCAAAAAATGATATTGTATTTTTCCGTCTCCCTTATCATTCGAGCCGGGATATATCGGAGTTGTTTACTGCTGAAAGCTTTCGAAGCTTCCGGGATTCTGATTTTAGATATATATTGAAGCAATTACAGCATGTAACAACATTCGTTATTGACAATGAATATGCGAGTATTGAATTTTTGAATACAAAACAACCCAATGGAAAGTATTTTAATCCCCCGGATGATTGGTATTGGTTTATGCATTTTTGGAATGAACAGGTATATGATATTCACAATAAGAAGCAATATGACCTTATAGGTTATGAAGAAAAGGGTAATTATATACCAAAATGGAAAAAACCATTTACAAAAGAGTTATTAAATCATATAATTAATTAAAAATGAGACAGTTTTATAGAGTTATAATTTTTTTTAGTGACGGCGGCGAACCGATAAAATACCGCCATGTCGCTAATGTGTCTAATCTCTTGTCGTGGGTTGAGGAGAACTTACAAGGTGGTCAGACTTGGAAGTATGCAAATGTATATGATAAAGCTACTGGACAATACTTGCGTCGTGTTTATCCTCGCAAATAACTTAATTTTACGTTTTTCACCTTTAATAAAAAATATTTTTACATACCTGTTCATTAAAAAAAAAAAATAACAATTTGATATTATGATACAAAGTTTTGAAAATATGTCTCCTTTCCGTTCTATATCCATTAAGGATTTGGAAAAGTTTTACGATTGTAGCCATGTTACGGCGGTTGCTCGTAAAAAGGAATTACAGGCCGCTACAAAGCGTTTTAAGGTTCGTGTATATGACTTGGCTAACTATGAGTGTGTGAGTTGCTTAGAGGTGTTTAAAACTATCCAGGCTGTATAGTTTTGTATAGTTTCGTTCAAAAAGGTATAGATTCGTTCAAAAATGTATAAGTGTCAAAAATTCATGTGCAAATCTTTGCATGTGAATTTTTTTTATACATAAAATTAAATTAGAATGAAAATTACAAGTATCAAAGGTGTTGCCCAATTGGATAACATTAAATGTTTTAAGCCTGTAGGCAAAATTTTTATTAAATCTTATTATGAGGGTTTGAAGTCTCTTGGCACATTTGACCCTCTTATTCGTGTTCGTTTGGTTGATGGTCGCAATGGTAGTTCTGACGAACTTGTACCGGAAATGCCTTTATCTGTCCTTTCTGAAATCGCTTCTAAATATGAGGGTTTTCAACGTCGTGAGGGTTATAATCCTGGTACGGGCAAACCGGTTGGTTTTAATCTTTCTACGATTTTGTTGGGTGCTATTGTTGGGCATGGTGTTGGTGAAAATTGTGCGGCTATTGACCTATCAAATGATAAGTATCTCGACATTGATTTGAGAAACTTAGACCCTCTTATGACTTATGAAGTGTGGGGAATGGAAAATCATGTGATAAGCCCTTATGTCCGCACTTATAAGAAATTTTATCTTTCTGCGGGTGAATTGGAAAAAACTTTCCATGTTGAAGGAAATGAGGTTTTTGTTTATCCCATTAGCCATGTTAAAGAATTGCAGATGTATGCTAAAAATGGTACATCTCCGGTGTACCGAAAAGAAGAATTAATTCTTGATGAAGATGGCCGCAATGACCTCGTATCTGTTGAACTTGGGGAAAATAATCAGTGCATTGGTACTGTGATTGAGAATCGCCCCGGTTATGTGTATATCCCGATTAGATTTGGTTATTCTGAATGGGGTGTTATGGATGTTACATCATACAATCGTTTTGACTTCCGGAGGGAAGATGGTGCGACTTCAATCATGTTTTTGATGATTGACACAGTGCCTACGCTTCCGACTGTTGTTGCTAATTCTTAATTTTTAGTATCATGGGATTATTTTCAAAGGGTGGGTTTTTTGATAAGGTAACACGCGGTTTTGATAAAGTAACAGGCGGTGTAGCTGGTAAAATCATTAATAGTAATACAATTGGTAAATTGTCAACTCCATTATTAACTACTGTAGGTACTATTGTTGCTCCTGGTATTGGTACTGCTGCTGGGGCGGTTCTTGGGTCTGCTATCAGTGGAGCAAAAAAGTTGTTGCCGGAAAGTGCTGTGACTTCTATTGTAAATGCAGTTGCTCGGGATGGTGAGGTTAAGGTGGATAAGATTGAGGAGACTATTGCAAAAGTTAACCCAACTTTAACCGCTCCTGAATTGGTAGAGGGTACAAAAGTTGTGACTAAAGTTGCTTCTACTTTGGTTCCCAGTGCTACTATAAATGATAATCAGTCATTGACCGATATACCGTTTATGGACAAAATTAAATCATTTTTTGTCAAGTATAAAATGATTGTATTGGGTGTTGGTGGGGCTGTTGCAGCGTATTTTTTATTTTTTCGTAATCAAGGCAGAGGCCGTAAAAAAAATAGGAGATTTTAATCATGTCAAGAAATTACAGTGATTTTAGTTATGCGCCAAATAATGGCGGTGGTTATTCAAGAGCCCCTTATAATCCGAATTATCGGAATGCTCCACGGGGCAGTTATCAACGTCAGCGTAAAAAACATTCAGGTTGCCGCATTACTGTTGTGCGTGAGACAGGCGAGCAGGTTCTTGTTGGGTGGAACTATTCCCGTAGCCGTGGCATGATTAAGATGATTGCCGCCCCGTATAAGGGTACGAAAACGGTTGAGTCTAAACGCGGTAAAGAGTGGGAAAATTGGTTTGTCAAGATAACTAATGCTAAAACTCTTCAAACGACAAATCATTCGGGTATGTGGGATTGCCAACGTAGGCGTTTGGTTATTAAAGATTTGAACATGGTTGCGAATCCTGGGGCGCCTAACGGTGGGTATTTTGGTAAACATATCTCTAAACGT
>JAVBLO010000067.1:0-9340 GCA_031553415.1 Bacteroidales bacterium
TTTGTAAAACGTCCGAAGTGTTGCAATAACTTTATTAAAGCTTGCATTGTAAACCGGAGAAACAGAGATATAGCGAATATTGCCTGATGTTTTCAGACCTATTAAAATGCTCATAATAAATTTGTTTTTTGAATGTAATTATTGTCGGCTTTTAATGCCGAATCATGTAAAAGAATAGTGTCTCGGAAGGACTTGGAGGTAAGTTTTTTCTTCTTTTTTTAATTAAAATCAATTGACAAAAAAACATTGTCAATTTCGTTTTGCCGTATTCCGATATATATTTTGGTAATCTCCAAGCTGGAGTGTCTGAAAATGGAATTAAGCAAAATCAGGGATTCGGCAGTCTTTCCCGAAGTTTCGTAAACGTATCGCCCGAATGTTTTACGGAAAGTATGAGTAGAGAATGCTTTGATTGGCATTCTGTATCTGACTCGGAACACCTTCAGTAATCGATTGACATATTCCAAAGAATAGGCTTCTTCTGTTTTCGGATTACAAATTACGGGAAGTAATATATCCGGTTTACCGATTAAGCAATACAACTCCCAAATTTTGCTTTTTACACTGGCGTGGAATTTTATTTTTCGGGTTTTACTTGTTTTCTTTTCCGATTTTGCAAGTTCATCTTTGCTTAAAATGTCTTTCCATTTCAGTGATAAAACGTCAGATGCCCTGAGTGCCGTGCAAAATGACAGTCTGCAGAATAATTCCCAGACGTATTTTCTATCGGAATGTAAACCGTCGACCAATCGATTGAAATCTTCAATCGGTAAGTAGTCGGCGGTGGTTAATAGTCCTTTTATTCTTGCCATATATTTTTTTAATTTAAACCATAGGTTTATATTTTGAACCAATAGTTGTAGTGATAAGTTATTTATATCCAATATCTTTGACGAATATTTTTATAACTAAACCATCATGACAAGTAGTGATTTAACCAAGCAGATTTATTCAATCTTGGACAGATATGGATACGAAGAATTAAGCATTACTTTAGATGATATGCTTGATGCCTACAGGGAATATTCTTTAGAAAAAGAAAAAGTCGATAATGTTTATAACCTTTTACAAGACTTGAAAAACCTTTTCCGAAATGCTAAAATCAGATGAAATCATACATCATTTTCGGCATCTCCGATACTATGAAGAAATGCAAGTGCATCATCAATGTTTTCGCGGGCATCTTCAATACGGTTATCATCAACTTGTGGAAAATCTCCTACTTCCCAGATACTTCGAAGCTCCGAATTGATATTTTCAAGTTCTCCGAGAATTTCATCCAATCGTTTACGAGGGTCGGGAGTTTCTTTGGGAGGGAAGTTGTCGTTAGGGATTTCCTTTCCCGTAAATGGATTATACACCTCACAACATTCGGCGGCTCCCGATTCTACAGCAAACAATCCACGGTCAATGTCGTAGAAGAGTTCCAAAACTATTGGTGTCTGTTGCAGGTAATCTTCGGCTTCTTCCCGGAACATTCCTGAGAATTGTACCAATTCATATATTTTTCGTTGGTATGCTTCATGTGTTTTTTCGGGAGATAAATAGACTTCAATCGTATCTCCTTCCTGTTCTGTTATTTTTAATGGTGGAATATTTTTGTTCATATTATTCAGATTTACGTTGTTCATTTCCGTTATAAACTTCACAAGCACGGTTGACAAGTTTAACCCTATTGTTTGTAGATAATTCCGCATAGAAACTTTCGGCAGCAGAATGAATTGTGCGTGTTTTGCATATACCACACCATTTCTCCCAAAAATGTTTATTCTCATATCCAAAAACAATCTCACATTCTTTTTCCCACCACGCATTCCACATGTAGAAAAAATAGGAACTGACAATGTTTTCTTTTTCCGTATCTGCTTTTTGAGTTTTGGGCTTTACTTTAGTTTCAATTTCAAATAAATTCTCATCACAATTCGAGCAATAGTATGGGTAGTCCAATTTTTCCTCTTTAACAACCAAATGTCCACATTTTGAACAAACTCTTTCTTCCATAATTATCAAGGATTAAATATTTAGTGTTTTTGTTTTAAAATCGACTTCTTCATAATGATGAATAGTATTGCATGTTTTGAAATTTTTCCCATTCCAAATCCGATTGTTCTTTCCACTTATCGAAATCGTCAAGGACATCGTCTTCAGTTTCAAAATCAGGGAAAGAACCACAATTGTCGGTTACGTACTGCTCCAAATCAAAATCGGAACAGTTTCTTTCCACTTGAATTATTTCTATTATTTCGTCTTCCAACATAAGTTATAGGCTTATTCGATTGATAATATTTACTTGTTTGTTTTCAAAAACAACGTAATACGTTATTCTACATGAGTTTTTGCAGATAATTCCATCATATCCTTCGTTTGTAATTTGTTGCTTGTTAATATTGGTTACATCTGCAGTTTCTTCCCAATCGTCTTCATTTATTATTAGTGGGTTGTTTATTGTGATTTCCACTTGAATGATTCTCGCTTTTTCTCCGGGAAGTAACCCTCCGCAGTCTTCTGCGTAGGCAAATGTTGATGCTATTAGGTAATCATCTGTGAAATATGCAACACGATTGTATTCAAAACTGAAGATTAGATTGGGATTCGTTGTACCATGAAATGCATTGAATACCATAATTATTCAAAGGCAAATGATGTTTCCACAATTACATAATTATCTTGCCTGTCTTTATAGTAAAACAGGGTTAATATTGCATTGGGAAGTTTTTCGGTATTTGTATCGATATCCAAAGTCATTGAAAAATCCGCTTGAATAAATCCGGTACTTTTATCATCATGACAAGACATGTCGTCTTCTTCAATGGATGTAACATCCATGCCAATCAGAGAAGTAATTTTTTCTTTTATTTCTTCCAAAGTTTTGAAGCGTGTCAGCACTAATTTCTCCAATTGTAATGAACACTTATTTTCGTCATCTTCATCCAACACTCCATCTGCTTCCCACCCTTCGTAAATAGTTGAGGGGTGTTCCCAACTTACTTCTTTGAAAAGATTTCTTGCAATTACAATATCTCCTTTTGCAATTTCCATAAAATCGTTGTATGTACACATGTTTTCATTCAACTCCTCCACATCATCACATTCGGGGATGTAACAACATAAGTCATGGAAATAATCAAAAGCAATTTCATCGATAAATATTGCACCTTGAATATCATAATCACTTGTATATTTAGGAACTGAACCATCTTCAGGGAAAAACACCGTTCCTACAAAACGCATCTTGTCCGATTGACCTGTTCTACGTAAATAATCATAAATAAGAGGATAAATAATCGGAGCCGAAAAGAATGCATAGATATTTTCAGGTTTTTCATTTTTATTCTCCCAAATATCTATGTTTACCCTGTCAAAACGATATTCCGGAATATATTTTCCCAAATTGATAATTACCTCTTTGAATGTATCGGCGCTTTCAACCGATTCAGTCGAACCATCTTCACGGGTTATAAACAGTTCATACCACTTTTCGGGATTGGAATCGGCTTCAGTGATTCTAGAACATTCCTTGGAGGCAATATTTAAGATGATGTATGTTAGTATATCTTTCATATCATTCTTCATTATGAGTTGTCATACAAAGTGGCACCCAAACCGCACTACTTCCAAAATCTTCCAATCCCTTTTCATCTTCAATTAATTCGCACAATTCATTAATCGAGTCTTCAATGTCATCTTCATTACCTTCTTCTTCATTTTCCAAGTAATTTTGTGATTCCGGCCATTGAACCGCAACATAATACGAATTAGGCTCTGGATTTTTGCCATATTGCAGGATATATTCATATTCCGGAACATATCTGGCACAGTTATCTTCAGAGTTAAAGCAGGGATAACCGATATCATCATCTTCAAAATAGGTTGTATCTCCATCCTGATAACCAATGAGCACATAGATGTCATTCCATGTTTGACCGCAGGAATTACATTTATGATTATTGTTGTTTATATCGTATTGGATATTATGGTTTTCACATTTAGGACAAAACTCAAATTTTTGTTTGACTTTTTTTATCGGCACTTTTGCATAGTCGGCAATAATAGGGAGACTGAGATAGAATAATTGCTCACAATAGTCATCAGACATTTTACTTGCAATTTTCCCCATTTGTTCATCTGTTGCGCACAATCCGTTAAAACCTACCTGCAACAAATCATCCCTGTGAACGCTTGTAATATGGAAGTATGGTAATTCTCCATTAAGCTGCAGGAGTAAATCCTTCTCTTCCTGAGTAGGATTTGTGATATCTGTAAAATATTTGTGTATTTCTAATAATAATCCTCTGTGCATATTTTATTCACTATGTATCTATATTAATAATCTGATTCTATAAGTCGGATTTCTCCATTATTCATTTTTTTCTCGATATAAGGAATAATATCTTCTACCGATTGAACATCCCAAGAATATGATTCATCACGAAGAAACACAAGAAATTGAATTTCAAATCCTTTAATCAACTCTTTCCAACCCGGATTAATCCAATGTTCCGATTCATAATGTTGAATTAACAATACCATTGTTTCTTCAATTTGAAAAGAACGCATGTCGTAATCCCAGTGCATTAAACAATAAAGGTTTTTACCATTAATATTTTCATGTTTATATATCTTCATAAGTCTCAGATAATTTAATCCTATATTATCGGTTCAGATATAAATTCGGGAAATTCGAAGAACGGGATAAGTAATTGCTTACCATATCGCCTGATTTCATCAATTTTCGCCTGAATATTAGCTAATCGTCTTTGTTTGAGGGCACAATCAATCGTTTCTTTACATTCCTTCTCAATATAATCAATGTTGTCATACCCATAATACCCCCAGCAACTGTCGATTTCGTTACCAACTTCATCTTCTATAGTAAATCCATATACATTACCTTGGAGGTAATCGTCATAAGTTTCTATTTCTCCATTCAGGTACGATTCGATTTTTTTACGTCTGGAGGATGTGATAATTTTCCAACCATATTCTTTCTTAACATCATCAATGGAAACTGCAATAATACCAAAGCAGCCAGAATCCCATTTACAGGAAAATCCGGTCGTATTGACAGATTGTCCGCTATGGTCATACAGATAGACAGGCAAAGCAATGTAATCTTTGAGGAATGATTTTTTGAATACTCCGAATTTACCATCGAATACTTCTTCTTTATCAAAGTTTTTGTTAAAGTCTTCTTCCGGTCTATAATTCCTATGGCCGGTGTAGAGAGTACCTAAATTATCAAACTCTTCCCGTGGAGAACGGGCATCTTCATCGTATTGGATATTGATAGTAAATCCTCTGTATTCTATCGTTTTATATGTATCGTCCATTTCTATTTTAATTATCGGTTAGACATTTCCATAAATTGGCAAGCCAGTTCATCACGTTCATATTCATCGCAATTAAAATCGTAGAACATTCCGCCGGCAAGTAAGAGAGAGTAACTTTCTTCAAAATCCATAGTATGAGGTTTTTCCTCATACTTTTCAAGCATATCATAATATTCCCGGTTATATTGATTTTGAAGTGATTCTTTGTATTTCTTATACCATTCAGGAAATCTTTCTTTGGTTACTTCATATTGAATTTGCAATTCACGATAACGGCCCGGAGAGAAAAGCAAGTGTCTGTTGATGTACTTAATTACATCCAATCGGACACCTTCTTGTGTATATGGATAATGAGAATGGGCATAGTAAGTAATTTCACTCATTCTATTAAAAGGATGGGTGAAAGTAATTCGCACGCCATTACGTCCGATACTTGTCGTAATATATACTGTCTCCCATGCATATTCGCATTTCTGGTAATCAACTACCCGGAATGTTTTATAATCAACATGGAACCTGATACATTCTTCCTGCCAATCTTTGATGCCAAGAAATCGGTGAAGTTGCCTTTTTGCTTGACTGAATATGTATGTACCTGCACGGCTTGTTCCACGGCTGCTTAGACTTTTGTTATAATATTTATACTGTTTAGCGTTCATTTGGAACATATCAGGTAAATCGTAATATGCCCGATATGTCCTGTCCAGTTTGCAGAAATCGTAGATTTGCTGGAGTGTTTTCATGCCACATCCAGTATAAATTCATCTTCGTAAACTTCAATCTCGTTTCCACTACCACAAATCCATACTCTCCATTTATACCCGGATTTTTCAATCAATACGATATTTCGATAACCTTTATATGGTTCGATTAATGTTGCAGTTCTTCCGTCTTCTTCCATTTCCCTAATTATTTAAAGTTTTTATTTCGAAGGTTTGGGAAAATCATCCGGATATTTTTCATAAAGAGCCTGTGCCAGTGATTTTCTTTTCCAATAGAAATCCATCTGTACTTGGGGGTGAGTTGTCAAATCTGTTAGGAAAGCATCACCGAGACTATTCATGTAATTTTCACCATATCCAACCATATAGTTGTTCAGGATGTCATTTTCACGGTCCCAGCTAAGGATATACCAATCAATCGAAGATGTAAAAAAATGGGCATAAACAGTCAATGTATCGAATCGGGAACCTTTCTGTTTGATTTCCAATTCCGATGGACACTGATAATCAGACGGTATTTGTTGTATCTCCGAATCCAAGCGTTCAATTACATCATCATGCTCTTTAGCGTCAACAAGAAACATCTGCTGGACACGAGGTACAAATTTTCGTAAATTACCGGGCAAAAGGCGTGGTTCTGATTCTTCTTCATCCTCTTCTTTCATTTTTATCCTATAAACCCGGAATACATCTTCCATTGTACATTCGGGGAAAGTAGATTGAACTTCTTCCAAGCTATCGTCCAACTCACCTGTATAACATGCTTCGTGGTTGTTTAACGCATCGGCAATTAATTCATCGAGGCTTATATGCTTTTTGAATTGTTCTTTGGTTTCGGCGATAATAGCTTCAAAGCCCTGCACAAATTTTTCAACATTATCTTTTGGTATCAACATGCCGGCATCAGCAGCTACATACTCAACACCTTCTTTTTTCTTGGACTCAAACTGTTCTTTACTGAATGCAAAGAAAATTCCCAATGTTTCAAACAGGTTACTAATTTTTTCTTGTTCCTCCTGTTTGATGTTTGCGATTGATTTTATTTTACTTTTTTCTTCCATTGTATATTTTAATCAAATTTTTCTCCAATCAGGTCCCTCTATGGCATTCATTAGGTACCCTCTAAACAGTTCAATATTTTCCTCATCTGAAAGTAGATTTTGCCACTCTTCATCAACAAAGCCGATTATATCACCAATGTGTGCATCAGTTTGTTCTTCAAGAATTTCAATCGCTCTATCACGCCACTCGCCACTTTCGGCAAGTTCTAATGATTCATTTTCTGTCATAACTTTGGGTTTTATATATCATTTCTAAAATCCATCGGATTACTCTCAAAATAATTCTCGCAGATAATTTGGTTTCTTTCAATATCATTATCAAAATCCTCCCAACTATATCCGTAGTCTGACAATAACTCTTCTTTCTCTTTTTGGGTAAAATAACGCACATCCACTTCTCCGGACATCCACAGTAGACGATTGGCAATGAAAGATTTTACAGCCTCATCGATTTTGGCATCTTCTAATAATTGCTTTGGGTTGCCTAAGTATTTTTCGAGAATTTGACTTTCATTACTATTACTGTCAGACAGAAGCAAGTCATTATAACCATTCGGTTCACAGTACCAGAACTCGTATTCTGAAATCGGCAGGCAAAACTGAAGGTTATCAGGGTCGGTACATGTTATGTTTGGATTCAATAGATTTTCCATCTTTCAAATATTTTTTTCGTTGATATTACAGCAGGCAATCCAGAGGATTCGTTGCAGGTTGTCTTCATGGTTTTGAAGCTCTTCCTCAGACCAGGCTCCGTATTCCCGGAGTTCGTCTATCAAGTTCTTTGGAGCAACCTTATTCAGTTGCCGTTTAATTTCCGGGAGCTGCATCATGGAAATTATTTCATGGGTACAATCTCCCGGATGGTTGATGATTCTGGCAACTCGTTTTGTTATTTCCAGAGGATTGACATGGTCGAATAGAACAGTCATGGCAGTAGCTCGTTATGCGGATTGACGGAGTTTCATTGTATTATATACACTGGAAATCACTTCATCATAAAGCGGTATCAACAGCTTAATTTCTTCATTGGTCGGGTAAGGATAGACATCCGGCCTGCCAAATTCTTCCATAGTCCTGATATTTGCCAGGTAATCGTTTTCAAATTCCAAAATAGCCAATTTACTGATAACGTATTTTTCAAATCCCCTTGCAGCAAGTTCAATTGTAGTAGCCCAGTATTTTTTTGTTTTCAATTTGTCAATTCTTGCAGAACGTGTATAAAAATCGCTAGCATTAATTGCCCTAACAAGATTCCTAAATGTATCGGAGAGTCTTTCATCAGAAATATTCCGGGGATTATCGGAAGCAAATGACAAAGGACTACCATGAGTGATGGAGATATAATTATCAAGTGCATGGAACCACTCATGTGCCAATGAACCTGCTCCTTTTTTCTTTGTGAGGTTGATAACGACTTTAATCGGTTCATAGTGGGCTAAAGCTGTACCACTTCCACGAGCACCAAAGGCAAGGGCAAGTTTTCCATTCAAAGTAATGATATCGTTATTAATACCCAGCACAGCTGACAAATCTGATAATGCATCGTAAGCCTCATTCAAACAAGCCGCCCGTTCCACCTGATTCACCCAATTCCCAAATTCCACTCCCCGGAAAGGAAAATCAGTTTTGAATAATTCCGGTGATACATCCTTACCATTGCGATGATTTTCACCAACTCTCGGTCGGTTCCAGTCCCGGCGTTCTTCGGGGATTGTACGGATGATTTTATATTTTTCTTCCAGTTCATCACTTTTTTCAGCAATATATGTTTTGGCTTCCGCTACAGATTGTAATCCACGAACCAGTATTATTTCCTTTTTACCTTTTGGGGTGATAAAAACTTCTTCGGTTGAGCGGTACCTAAAAATGTCATATTGGGGTTTTGTAGCGGTTTTTGTCCCAGAATTCTCTTTTATCCATTCAACACACTCTTCAATCGTTCCTCTCTTTTTGATTCGTTGTCCTTTTACTACGCAAACCTGAAACCCAAAGCCCATGAAGTCTTTGATGATTTGGTATGGATAAAGGTTAAAATCAATGGCAGGCCATCCTCCGGCTTTCATTACACCCGCATGTATTTGGAAGCCGGTACTTTCAAATACTTTAATATCTTCGGATAATGGCTTTTCATCCAATATATCTTTTATAAGTAATATTTTTACCATCGTATTTGTTACCCACCTTTGTACAGCATACGTTCGGCGGGGTTTTGTTTCAATTGAATCAT
>JAVBLO010000072.1:0-18273 GCA_031553415.1 Bacteroidales bacterium
CTCCGACCTGCAATGATTGCCTTCGAAAAAAAGAATGTATGAGAATAACCGAAATCAAATTTTCGGAACTATTCAGAATACGGGTGGAAGCTTATAACAAAGAGCAAGGCAAATGAAAAAGGAAGAACGAAATCCTCTCAGTGCGGAATTCCTGTACGAACTGTATTCGACGGCCATACATGTCGATACGGTTTGTAATGTCATGGTTCGGTACATGAAAAAGGAATATCTTCCCGACAGGGCCTTTCAGAAAATACAGGAGGTTTTCGTCAACCATTACAATACCTACAAGATTGCTCCTTCTTACGCTATCCTTTCCCAAACTTTTACCAATGATTACGATGCCATTGAACTCATCAATACGTTCCGTGAGTTTGATGGCGACACCAATGCCGAAGTAGTAACCGATATGCTTGAATCCTATATCAAGGGAGTCGAATTGCAATCGGTTTACTCGGAAGTCGGAAAACTTTACAACCAAAATGAGCAAAAGAAAGCGGAAGAAAAATTAAAACATTATGCCGAATGGCTTTCGGGATTTACCCTTAAAACATCAGCCTTTATTGATGTTGCCAAGACATTTTCGGAAAGATTCCAACATAACAGACAAAAAGAGCAAGAAAACGAAAGCCTGGGATTAAAACAAGTTACCCGATTCTATATTCCCGATTTGGACACAATTAATGCAGGACGCAATTTGCGCGGACAACTATCCTGTTTCCTGGCTTCTACGGGAGTCGGAAAATCACATATCGCCAAACACATCGGAATACGAGCCAACGTTGATGACGGACTGCATATACTTCATTTTCAATTGGAAGGTTCCGAGGAAGAAGCCCTCAATGCTTACTCGGGAGGACTGATTTCCAAAAACGCTTTCTTTTTCGAACGCGGAAAAATCTCCGATACCGAAATAATGCACCTTGAAAAGCTTGTGGCAAAATACACGGGAAGTATTACGGTCCGCACTTTTCCACGCTTCAATGCCAGGGTATCTTCTCTCGACATTAAAAACGGTATTGCCGAATACCGCAAAATCAACGGATGCAATCCCGATATCGTAATTATCGACAGTATGGACCTGCTGACCGATGCCAGTCGTCGGTTATGGAATGCCGAACATGAACGCAGTAAACGCATTGCCGTTGCCAATGATTTGAAAGACCTCGCGGCTGATGAAAAGGTTTGGATGGTCGTAACTTATCAAGCCACGATTGAAAATCGCGATTGGCTGAATGATGAAAAAAATGTTCTTACCGAATACAACTGCTCCGAAGCCAAAGGATTGGCTCGTCCGTGTACACACCTCATAAGCCTCAACCAGTCTTCTGCCGAACGCTCGGAAAATATGATGCGGATTCACGTTGCCAAATCCCGCTTCTTCAAAAAAGGGGACACATTCAAAATTGCAACCGACTATGACAACGAGATTTTCTACGATGACAGGCGCACAATGACTTTAAGACGATAAAAATATGAGTTTATCAAAGAAAGAAACGGATTTTCTTGTAAACGAAATAGCCCGAGAACTCGGTGCTAAACGTGACGGAAGCGGCAAGAACCTGATTGCCGATTGTCCGTTTTGTTCCAAAAAAGGAAAGTTCGGGATATATATCGGAAAGGAAACCGAAAGGAAGAAACAGTTTATGTCGCATTGCTTCAGTTGCGGCAATTCCACTTATTCGCTTGACAGGTTATTGGAAGTAATCGGCAGACCCGATTTGATGGTAAGCGAAACAACCAACCTTGAAACTAAACTGGAACCTAACCTGCTTTTTCCTTTATCCGATGAAGAAGAAATTGATGACGAATTGGGAATCGTCTGCCTTCCCGATTTTTACAAACGATGTTTTTCAAATGAATATCTCAAATCTCGTGGCTTCATCTATGATGACTACGAATACTTTCCCTGTGGTACAACTGGAAGATTGAATTTCCGCTTTGACAATTACGTGATATTTCCCGTAATCGACTCGGGAGATGTGGTCGGTTATGTTGCCAGGCATTGTTGGAATAAAGATGAAATCGACAAACATAACCGAAAAGCGGGAGCTAAAGGCGAATACAAAATACTCCGTTTTCGAAACTCTACGGAAAACGATTTTGTCAAGCTGCTTTACAATTACGATGCCGTAATCGAAGATGAAACCGATACGGTAATTCTGGTTGAAGGAATATTCGATGTCATTGCCTTAACCCGCAAACTTGACCTTTATGACAACACCCGTGTTGCGGTTGTCGCCACTTTCGGAAAGAAGATATCCCAAACACAAATCTATAAACTTCAAATAAAAGGTGTGGAAACGGTTATCATCGGCTACGATGGCGATGCTGTTTCCGCTATCAAGAAAACAGCATCCGACCTTTCGCCGTATTTCGATGTATTGATTGCCGATATTAAAGCCCCCGAAAAAGACTGGGAAGACCTGACGTATGAAGAAATATACGAAACTTTCTCCAAACGACTCAGAACCCCGATAGAATATAAAATCACTAAAATACAAGAATAAAACAAGTATGGAAGAATTAGTAAAGTGGCTCGATGCCAACAAAATCAGTTACAAAGTAATCGACAGCGAAGTTGTCGAAATCGAAGAATTCGGAAAAATATTCCTGGCAGACCTGACAGGTGTTCAATCTATTTTTCGTGGGACCAAAGAACAATTGGAATTTAACCTGATGGAAAATCCGAAAATCCTGATGGAGGAAGGAATCAATTACGTGGCTTTCCCTTTCGGGCGGAACTGGTATTACTTTGATTTAAGGGAAGAGTTCCGATTTAATCTCTTAAAGTATATTGGAAAACGCTGGAAGTGCGAATGTAAAGTGCCGTTTGTAAACCTGGGTGTTCATACCCCCTATGAACTTTTGAACGGTTCTGGAGATATAAGTCTCTGGGTTAAGAAAGCACAAATGATGGGACATACTGCGATCGGGATTTGCGACCAAAATACAATGGCAGCAACACTCAATTTACAAAAGGAATGTGCCAAAGCGAAAATCAAACATGTATTCGGCTACTCTTTTACATTGGAAGTAAACGATGAAAAGGTGGATATGAAAATCTACTGCCAAACACAAAAAGGACTTCGGAATCTGCTTCGTATCCAAAAGGAAATTATGGTAGATAGTCCGATTAATGTATTAAGTATTTCTGCGCTTCTCAAATATGCAGAAGGAAATGTATTGGTATTGGGCAAACATTCTTCCTATTGGATTTCAAAGAATATTCATCTGTTGGGAAAATTGGGAACAGCTTTCAACAAAGTTTATTATCAGGTGGATTTATCAGAATACAAGGCAGACCGCATTGATGCGGAAGTCTTGAATGCAATCAAATACTTTTTCGATAATTTCTACATTTCCAAAACCGACTCTTTTGTTGTCGAACCGATTCTTATTTCGGATAATTACTACTTGGACAAGGATGATGCACGAAACAAAATCATCCTGAACAAAATAGCAAGCGGAGCGGCTCACAAACAAAGTGATGACCAATATTTCAAAGATATGGATGAACATTATGCGGTATTCAAATCACTCTTTGACGCTAAAACATGGAATGTTGAAGCACTTTTCAAACGGATGTGTTCTCATACGCTGGAAATAGCGGAAAATGCGACTGCTAAATTCGAACTTGGTAAAATGTATATGCCACAATATATCATGTTGGATGAGGAAAGGGAGAAATACAGTAACCGCCGACAGATGTTCCGCAGTCTGTTGGAAGAAGGATTAAAAACCAAAGTATCGGAAATTGAGAGAAACAGATACAGGGAAAGGCTGGAAGAAGAAATCTACATTATCGAATCCACCAACAATGTCGATTATTTTCTGATGCAGTGGGATATGGTAAGCGTTGCCCGAAGACGTGGAATCGTAACAGGCATAGGGCGTGGTTCTGCGGGAGGTTCCCTTGTATCTTATCTTTTGGGTATTATCTCCATTGACCCGATAAAATATGATTTGTTGTTCTCCCGATTCCTGGTTCCCGAACGTTGCGGACTTAATTGGGCGGATGAAATAACCGTTATCGGAGAAGACATCGAAATCGGTGTCGGGGAAAGTTTTATCGAAATAAAACTGGAACTGGGAAAAATCAGGCTCAATCCTCATGCAAAACTTCACATTAAACGGGAAGATAGAGTTTATACTGTTTATGCCCGTGATTTACGAATTGATGATGAAATCCTATTGGATAACCGTGATATTCTTTGGACCTTAAATGATATTCTTTTATGAAAATACTTTCATCAACTAAGAAGCAGGCAACAGACAGAATGTTTGTCGCTGATTGCTTTATTGATAAAGGTTTGGAGAAAGGAAGTCACGCTTCTTTGCCCGATATCGATGTTGACTATGCCTCTGACCGCAGGCAGGAAATAAAAGAATATCTCGAACAACGATATAATATAAACGGAAAACAACGGGTATTCTCGGCAGGAACATTCTCTGCCATGAAACTTCGTGCTGTAATGAAAGATGTTGCCCGTGTATATCGGATTCCTGTCGGTTTGGTCAATTACATAACCGCCATTTTCGAAGAAGAAAATATGGGTTGGACAGAGCTGTTCAAACTGGCTGCCGTAAATAAAAAGGTTCGCAAATTCATTCAGGATTATCCCGAAGTGATTGAAGACATGCGTTCCATCATGGGACAGCCGCGCTCTGCATCCATCCATGCTTCAGCCATTATCGTTACACCTGACACCAAAGACGGGGAAGATGCCGAATGTTTTGATTTCCTGCCTATCCGAAAAATGGATGATTTACTGGTTTCCGAGTTTGATGGTTATGCCGTAGATGAAATAGGACTTTTGAAAGAAGACGTTCTGGCAACCAAGGAACTTTCCAAACTAAGTGCTGTAATCAATATTGTAAACAGAACATACAACAAAAATTACAGCATTGAATCCATTACTCAAAATGAATTCGATGATGTAAATACATACAGACTGCTTTCAGATGGATTCACACAAAATATTTTCCAGTTCTCGGGACGGGGTATTACCCGTTTTATCATGGATGTGATGCCTGACTGTATTGAAGATTTGATTGCCATTAATGCTTTATTCCGTCCCGCAACTCTTGAAATCGGTGCAACCGATGATTATGTCCGATATAAACGCGGAGAAGTTGCTCCCGTTTATAACTTCGGAACCTACGAGGCAACCAAAAATACATTCGGCATTATGACCTACCAGGAACAGTTTATGTCGATAGCCAATACGCTCGGAGGGTTTGACTTAGGTAAAACCGACTATTTGCGGAAAGCTATCGGGAAGAAAAATGCGGAACTGATGGCAACCCTTAAAACTGATTTTATCAAAGGTGCCGTTTCCAATGGTTGTCCTGAATATGAGGCTGAAGAAATCTGGCATAAAATAGAAGTAGCAGGTAAATATTCCTTCAATCGGTCCCACGCCGCAGCTTATGCTTTGACTGCTTTTTGCGGAGCCTGGCTGAAAACCAATTATCCGTCTGCTTTTTATACCGTGGCGCTTCAGTGGGCCGATGACAAGGAAATTCCGATGCTTATGTCGGAAATGGAACAATGCAGCAGGGCGAAAATCGTTCCGCCTGATATTAATGTATCAGATACGGTATTCTTTACCGATTACGATACGGATAAAATATTCTGGTCGCTCACTCGAATTAAAATGCTCGGAGAAAAAACGGTTGAGTTTATCGTAGAAGAACGAAAACGGAACGGATATTTTACTTCCGTAGAAAACTTCATTCATCGTATTTTTCGATACAAACTCAAAAAATACGAATATTGGGATGACCCCGATAATGAAGAAGAAGCTACCCGAGTTCCCGTTAATGCCCGACATGTTAAGCACCTCATTTTGGCAGGCTGTTTCGATAAAATCGAAAATGTAAAAGCAGTTACCGAACGTTACGGCATTCTGGAAAAAGCAGCTCATGAACTCGGATTCACTTTGTCGGAGAAAGATTTCCCTTCCGACCAGATTGAACTTCATTATTTCTGGTCCATTCAACAAATCGGAGTTTCGGGAATCGGACAAATTGATTACCGCCGAATTTACGACTCATCTGAAGGCAAAACACAAATCCGAGGTAAAGCATCTTATATGACACTTCGGGAAGCCGCTGTACTGGAAAATGAAGGAAAACGGATTGCTGTCTGTGCTACCGTTATTGAATTGGATGAAGTCTCGTACAAAGACAAGACAACAGGAGAAAAAAAACAATTCTGCAAAATCAAACTGCAACAGAATAATGACCTGATGGAACTTGTCCTTTGGAGTGATTTCTATTCGGAACGTAAAAGTGAAATTACCGTCCTGAAAGACAAAATCATCATCATAACAGCCATTATCAAATACAGTGACTATTCGGGAAGCAATACCCTGAACAGTTATAAAACATCCTTATTATTCAAACTATAATGACAACAGAATCAAAAATATTTACCGCCATCGGACTGGACTTCGAAACAGGCGGATTAGATGCTACAAAACACGCCTGTACCCAAATTGCTTTACAAGCTGTGCGCTTGGACACTTGGGAATTAATAGACCGCTATGTCAAATATATTGCACCTTACCATAAACAAGAAGTTGGCTGCGCTCCTAAACGAAAAGTATTGAAAAGCCGACACGAAATGGAGCAGGAACGACGAGGAATACTCATGGAATACGAATCGGTTGCCCTTGATTATTCGGGAATCACAATGGATATGCTGATTCATTCGGGCATTGACATGAAAGAAATCGCAACGGACATAATAGAATTTGCCAAGCGGAATACATTAACCAAAGGCCATCAAACCAAACCCGTTTTGATTGGACAGAACATCACTTTTGATATTGCTTTCTTGCAACAATTGATGAATTATGCGGGATTAATCAAGGAGTTTGAAAAGGTTTTTGCAGGCAAATTCGATTTCTACGGCAACTTCCAACCGCATTACATCGATACGATAGATTTGGCTCGTATGACATTAGCCGATAACTCCCAAGTTACATCTTACAAACTCGAATTGATTGCCGAACATCTGGGTATTGAACTCGACGATGCCCACGATGCGGCTGCAGACGTTTCGGCAACGCTTGATATAGTAAGGGTTTGTTCTGCAAGAATGCGAAACGGAAAAAACAAGGATGATGTGTTCATTTCCAAAAGGGAAAAAACAAGGAATTATTTTAAAATCTGACTCATTATGGAAGACCTACAACAGGAAAACAATTCGGAAGAAATTGTCTCCTTCAAAAAAAGTGAACGGATGCTTTATGGAGTTCTAAATTACGACGGAAATGAACTGATGGCTGCCGTAACAGGCTACGATTTGGAAGTAAACTTCAATATGCGTTTGATTAATTCACTGGCTGATGCCGAAAGTTGTGCCGATGCTCTGGCCAATGTCTTCTATCAGGCGCTGATGGAAAAATTAATTATCAAACGACCTGACATTGTAAAACCACCCGATGAAAAATAAGCTATTCTTAAGCAAAAAGACATGAAAGAAAAGCAAATACTAACGGGTAATGATATACAACTGACTGAAACGGAAAAAGAATTCTGTTACCTGTATGTCTATGGCGGAAGTGATTTTGCGGGTCAAGCGGCAAAATGCTTTCAAGAAGTATTCGGGGAAGATGAGAAAAATATTTCTCTTGCAAGTCGTCGATTGCTTTCCAAACCGTATATCCATGCTCATGTCAAGGAACTGTTTGCCCAATTTCAAAACGAAACGGAAACCGTTGCCACCAAACTTCAAATAACGGAAACCCTTAAAGCGGTAATGGAAGAAACAGCCAATGCACAATATACAGACCGCTTCGGTATTCCTGTTTCACCTGCACCTCTTCGGGCAGTTTCGGTTAATGCGGCTAAAGCGCTCATGGATTTATACCCGATTAAGCACATTCATGAGTCCAAACTGCGGATTGAAGGTAGCGACGGCAATGTAATTTTCAATGTAATCGTTCCCGAAATCAAAAAGAAAGAGGATGAAAGAGAAACTGAATAAGAAAAACATCGAACGGGGAACCTATATCCTTATCATCATCTTTCTTGTGATATACGGTCTTTGGGACAGCGAAGCAGCATCAAAGCTGATATTGGCAGTGAAGGAAGCATTCTCAATTTTATTCTAAACATAAAACAAATGACCCAATTCAAAGAATTTGTCCTGACTAATTTCAAAACACTGGCTCTGGTGGTATCGTTCGTTGTAACTATGTATGTTCAACATGTCTCTAACACTTCACACATTGAGGAACTGCAATACAAATGCACCAGCCTTGAAGAGAGAATTGAAGACCAGTACAAGAAAATAGATGCCATCAAGCTCGATAAAGCGGTTTTTGAAGCCAATATGGCTCAATTTTCTTCCATCCAAACCGATTTACGGGAAATGAGAAACGACATTAAAGAACTTTTAAAAAACAAACGATGATAGCATTAAACAGTAAAATAATGGTGGTTCCGTCCCGACCATTGTCGGATATGCGGCTTGCGAGCATGAAAGGGAAGCGCGGTCGGATTACTGAAGACCTTACTTCTCCCAAACGCAGGAATAAAGGATATCTGGTTCATTTCCCGAAATCCTTCTTAGGCGAAAAAGATTGGTTTATCCCTTTAGAATCGGCACAATATGACGAGTAAGATATATGGTTTCTTAGGCATGGCAATTCTTTTGCTGTGCCTTTCGGTTTTTGTCTTATACCGCCAAAACAAACAACTGACGATAGAACGAGACAAGTATAAAGAGAATACATCTGCTTTACTTTCCGACATCAAACGGATGCGGATTGACTCGACAACAACTGCTGTTGATGTAAAAGTTCTCAAACTATCGTTAGATGGATATAAGCACTATCGGGCGGAAGATGCCAAACAGATTGAAAAGCTTGGAGTAAAACTGCGGGATTTACAAACTGCAGCCAAGCATAACCTGGAAGTAAATGCAGCGATACAAGCAGAACTACAGGATTCGTCGATTATTCGGGATACGGTTGTTGTTCAAGTCAAGAAAATTGAAATGAATACACTGTACTTGAAAGTGAATGGTATCATCGAAAACAACCAATTGAGCGGCAATATCTATCTTCCCGTCAACCTGCATCAGGCCATTTGGATTGAGCCCAAGCACAGGTTTTTATGGTGGAAATGGGGAGTAAAAGCTGTTCATCAGACGATTTCGAATGATAATCCGTATGTGGAGATTAAGTATTCGGAGGTGGTTGAGATTTTTAAATAAAATTATTTTTCTAAAATATATAAACCCAAGTCAACATAAGGTAAAGACAAGGAATCTTTAATATTTAAATAGTCTAATGGAGAACTTAGCATTGAATTAAGTGGGAATGGCTCTTTAGAGCAAACTAATAGATATTTACCTTTCTTTTTATATAAATTAGGCAAAAATAATTGTATTTCTTCTTTTGCTAGAACAACTACATCAGACTTCCAGTCTTCACTTGACAAAAAAATGGAATAGCATTTCTCATTTCCAAGATATAAAACATCAGCAAATAAATTATCATTGGAATGATTTATCAAGGTACAAATACTATCCACAAAATTCAACGAAAATTCAACGGGATAATCACTTTTATCATTTTGAGGATTAGATATGTAGTTGTAAATCCGATTTTCAACACTTTGATATGTTTGTCTAAGAGAATCTGTATTTGCACTCTTTTCAGCCATGGCTGGTTTAGATTCCGATTTAGAAGGAAGGATATAAATGTCTGTAACGCCATATCCTGCAGACCATTTTTTTTCTTCCATATCCAGTAATGATGCTACTGCATATTTACCATAAGGATTATTATTCCATTTATATATATTCTTGGAGGGTCCTTCTATTGTCAAATATGAATATCTAAGAAAAACAATTGTATCCGAAGAATATAAATAATGAATATCATCTGGCTGTATTTGTTTACCATCCCTAATTATGTAACATTTTTTAGCTTCACGGATCCTGTACCTATTGTCGTGTAATGTATAAGAAGACAATAGAACAGAGATGATAAAAATTATAACACCTAAATTATTCTTCATAATTAAAATTATTATATTTAAATAACACTTTATCAGACAACTCTGAGTCATACCAACAAAATGGATTTTGTTGATAATTGGAATTCTTTGCAACCTCCTTCTGTAAATAATTTTCCAAATCTTTGAACGATATATAGTTACTGTTTCCTACTTTTTTCAAATCAAAACGAATACCATTCACTAAAGCTGTCGTAAAAGAGCTTGATGTCAATTCATTACCATCAATAGATGTTTCACTGCCCATGGAAGATGCATAAACTGCAAATTTTTTTTTATCAATATTTTCTAGCTTTAATAATTCGCTGATTGCGCTACCCGAATAACAAGCATCAAGAAAAATTACTTTGAATCCGGGTATTTTGTTCATTTCTTCATATATAAATTTCAAACTAATAGCTTGATTTTCATAGTTATTATTGAAGATGTTAGTTGGCAATAAATAGTATTTTTCGTTTTTATAAATACCATGACCAGAAAAGAAAAATAAAGATATATCATCATTTGCCGCTTTCAATCTGCATTCTTCAAAATAGTCAGCCATTTTTTTAGACGTAAAATCTTTGTTGATTAACAGGTTAATGTTCATGCATGTATCGCAATTGTAAGTTTCAATTAAAGCTTCTTTAAAATCTGAAATGTCATTTATTGAAGATTTTAATGAATTGGCTACATGATAATTATACTGATTAACACCTGTCAATAATGTATGTATTTTATTTGGCTTTTCTTCGAATTGCAAGTTTAACTGTAAGTCATCTGTTGATAAACACATGTTACCAGCATATAATGCTACCGAAACCACTCTTGCATTTGAGGGAATTTGAAATATTTCTAATTCCCCGCCTCCTATAACTTGTTTAGAAATATAGTTATTGATTTCTTTTCCATCTATTTGTAGTCTTATTTTACTCAAACCATAAATATCAACATCATATTGTTTTATGTCATATTGAACAGAAATAATACCTTTGTTGATCTTTGAAAAATCTTTATTTGTAATTGAAATTTTTGGAATTTCATCTTTGAACACATTCTTTAAATAAGATTCATTTTCTACTTCTGTATTTTCTTTTTCCGCATTGACAAACAATGAATTTATTACTTTACTTATTTCTTCAAAATTATAAAACATACTTCTGTAATCAATAGGTTTACGAACTAGTACTTGCATATAATTTTGCTGTCTCCATTCGATCAAGTGACTATCACTAATTTCTGGAGTATAATAGTAACCTTGAGGGGTCCACATGACCCATTTGCCATTTTTAGTAATATATAACGAAAGAACTTCTTTTCCATCTCTTGCCCTATACCATCTCAACGAACCATCTTCTAACAAAATCATAAAATAATTCTGATTAACCCAACACTTTACAGAAACAGGCAAACTTGGCAATGGATTATCATAGAAAGCATCCCGGTCATAATTTGTTCTTTTTACATATCCACCATGAGTATATATGTATCCATCACGTGTATATATTCCGTAGCCTTGAAAAATGCGAAGTTGCTCATAATAACCACCAAATGAATAACTAGTAGGTTGTCTTTGAATAGAATCTGTATGTAATGTTAATAGTAGATTCTTTATTGACAAACAATAAGTTGGCTCTTTTTTCAGAGCAATGAAAATTGAATCACCTTGAGATGATATCTTAAATGCAGAGTTATATGAATTTATGTTATTTCTATAGATTATTTTATTTATAGGTATTTTCCAATTTTCTCTGTATATGGTGTCTTTGTTTGATACATTATGTTCTCGATATTCGAGATGCTTTATTTTTTTACGTTCTAATACTTTAAGATTATGCAGACCAATTTTTTTATAATATTTTTTGCAATAAAAAAGATACCATTTTTCTCCGGAGATGTATAATTCATTTTTTTCTAGATTATAAGATATTTCATCATCTCCATTAACTTTGAGTTTTGCTATCTGAAAAAAATTAACATATCCATCTGTCAAATATTCTAAACCATACAAATATATTCTACAATCTGTAATAATCTGCATGACTGTATCATTTAAGAAATATGCTCCCCGCATGCGTTCATCATCAAAAGTTATTCCTCCCATAAAAGCCATATTGTCACTTTGATAAAGAGCAAGTTGTTCATATTGCGATGTAACAACTAACAAATTTCCATTTGGGGAAAACCTCATAGACATTATCTCTTTATCAAATGCTCCAACTTTATCGATAATTTTCATAGTATTCAGATCTACTAAATAGAAAGAATACAATCCGTTAGAGTTTATCCAGCTATTGGTTCGTTTAGTTCCTGTTTTTCCGGAAATAACCGCATAATTACTTGATGGTCTTAATACACAACGTGTTAATTGACCATCTTCTCCATAATCTAAAGGAGTTCTTGCTACTCCCAATAACTTTATTTCAGGATAACTCCATAAGCGAAGGGTTTTATCATTTGAAACAGATATAAAACGATTATTTAGTATGTCAATATCTACTTCATTAACTGTGGAGGAATGCATATCCATTGAAAGAGAAACAATAGGGCTCAACTGAGCATATATTTCACTCACAAATATTAAAAGAATAATAAATACTGCTATTAAGTGCTTCATAATAATTAATCAACAAGCTCAATCCAAAATAATGTCTGCTTTATTTTTTTGTTTCGACAACGTTTATAAATCCAATAAACCAATGAGATTAATTTTGACCAACCAACTACAATCGTACTTACTATTAATGGTATTGTATTGAGTTGAACGCTATACAAACTTATTCGATTCATATTGTTCATATATGTATATATCAATCCTATGTTTAAAGCAATAATAATCCAATCTTCTAAAAACATTAAATTCCATCTTCTGAGAAATGTATGAATAATGTATAATACAATTAATGACAAGCAAATAAGTAAAAATGGCAACAATGTAGTTTGAAAATTAGAAATCGGATTTTTTGTTCTATCTAGCATTGTTGCAACAATATAACCCTGCAACTCCACACCATAACATGTTTCATAAAAAGGGACGTTTCTCTTTTCCTGCTCACTTGAAATGCCTATTAAAATTATTTTATTCCTAAAATTGATAGAGTCGTCATTAATAATGTGTCCTCCTGAATATTCATCTAATTCATAGGAATAGTCAATTGATGTGTCCTTTAATAAAGGAACGTTTTCGCCCAAATATTTTTCAACAATAACTGTTGCAAAATACTTATGAAAAACTCCATTATCAATTCTTTCTTGTATAAAGAAACGATCTATATTGTTTACCGCAATAGGGTTTGCCAAACCAGATGGCACATCACTCACATCATTTATAAAATAACTTAAATCTGCTTTTCCATTATTTATATCATAAGGCAAAATAATATTATTACTTGAAAGAATTTGATTAATTAGGACACTATCACCTTCTACCTTATTGTATTCATTAAACCGAATATCCACCCCTATAACTTTTGGATGAAAACTTTGTATTTTGCTTAATAATGACGATATTTCAAGTACTGATATTGATTCATCCAATTTTACTACAATCAAATCTTCGCATTTATTTCTATTTTCATTGTGTCCTGATGAATATTGTGGGTGAATGAAATTATAAAAACTATTTTGAACACTTAGCATTAAATCTGTTCTCATTACCCAATCTCCGCTTAAAAAGAAAACTAAACAAGAAGAAATTGTCAAAAAGACAATTTCACATATATATTGATATTTTTTGATAAGTATTTTCATTGAATATTATTTTGTTAAAATCTTACACCCAATTTTAGATTTAATCCAATAGGAGCTTTTATTCCTACATTAAAAGATTCTTCTGGGTTATCATCATTTTTATAAGACAAACCTTGGGAAAAAGAAGATGGATAAAAAGTAATTAAACTATAAAAACGAGGAAAATTTTTCATAACAAATTCACCACCCAAAGAAAATTCATAAACATACGTAGGAGCAAAGATTTCATAATTTGTCTGAGGTATTAGCGGATTCAAATCATTTAAATATTTTTTCTCACTCCAAGGGTGATATAAATATAACCACCGAATAGAAAAACAAGGAATGAAGTGCTTCCTTAACTTTCTAATAGAGGAAAGGCGAACATCCACCTGAAGAAAAAATGTTATGTCATATTCAAATTGATGAATGTTTACTGGGTAAAAATAACTAGGCCCTTTATACTCTTCAATAATTAATTCATAATTAATAGATCTGAATCCAGCTCCTATTCCCGCAAAACATTTTTCCTCAACATTAAAGCCATGCACTGTTTCTAGCGCAAAAGTATTTGTAAATTTTTCATTTATTGGCAAACAAGATGTCAATTCTATAGCTCCTTCATATCTTGTAAGTTGTTTCTCCTTTTTTGCAAATTGTGCATTAGTATTTTGTGCTATTAGCAAAAGTACAAGATATAAAAATTGATATTTCATTTATTTATAATATAAATTTTGCTAAAGATATTCAAAACTATGATTATCTCAAAAAATACTGTAAAGTATCTTTAATGTGACTTAAAAATCCACCTACTGAGCAGGTGGTAATGTTCTTTAGCGATTTCTTTACTTTTTAAAACTTGACAATAAAAATATATTACTACAAGCATCTATAATCTTCTTTCAATTTAGATCTCTATTCTTTGATATATCAACCCCAAATATATCAAAGATGAAACTACTTCTCAAACGCAAATTCAAAGGCGAGACTTACACAATCGGAGATTTGTATATCGATGGAAAATTCTTCTGTAATACAATCGAAGACAAGGTAAGAGAGCTCCCTAAAACTTGCCCCAATACTCCCAAAGGCATTTCCTGTTCCTGTAAAGGAAAAGTATATGCAGAAACAGCTATTCCTACAGGGACCTATAAAGTAACCATGGAAATCAGCCCTAAATTCGGGCGAGTTCTTCCAAGATTGCATAACGTTCCGCATTTTATCGGAATACTTATCCATTCGGGAACAACCGAAAAAAGTTCTGCAGGTTGTCTTATAGTGGGGGAGAATTCCGTCAAAGGGAAAGTCCTCAACTCCAAAGCGACTTCGGATAAACTGAATGCCATTCTTGCCAAAGAAAAAGAAATTACCATCGAAATCGTATAATGGCGGTAAACCGACTGAAGCCGCCCAAGAATATTCATATCGACTTCAAGCCATCACCTCGTCAATATGAATTGTGGAAGCTTTTGCAACCGAATTATTGTCCTCATTGCGGAGGAACTTTAGAGCAGGTATTAATCGGATATGACATCAATCATAACCCTCAATACAAACCGCAATGTATGCAATGTCGGTCGCAAAACCTTTCTCAATTGATATTGGGCGGTGGAGCGGCAGGAGGAGGAAAAAGTTACTTGGGCAGTGTTTGGTTGATTAGCAGTTGCATCCGCTATGAAAATATACGTGCTGTTGTTGCCCGTAAAACACTTAAATCGCTCAAAGAATCAACATGGAATACCATTAAATCGGTTCTGAAAGATTGGGGGTTAAAGGAAGATGTCAATTACAAAATCAACAACCTGGAAGGAACACTTACTTTTTGGAATGATTCCGTCATTATCATGAAAGAAATGGCGGATATTCCCAGTGACCCCAACTTTGAACGATTCGGGTCCTCGGAATATACAATTGCCTTGGTAGATGAGGTGTCTGAAATTTCAGAGAAAGCAATTGAAGTCCTCTTTTCACGTCTCCGCTGGCGGACGCACGAAACATTCAAAACATCACGGATGCTATTGACGACTAACCCAACAACCAACTGGGTTCGTAGTCGATTCGTTCAGGATGAAAACGGAGACAAAGTCATTCCCCGCGAAGGCGAAGCTTATATACCATTCTCTGTTTTTGACAATCCCAATATTGCATTCCGACAAACATATGAAGCAGCTCTTAATAAAATCCGTGACCAGGCAACCAAAGAACGGCTGTTATACGGAAACTGGGACTTTGTCGAAGCTAACGATATGGCAATTTACAACAAGTTTGATGGAGCAAAACATCTTGTAACGGGATTGAAGGAACAGGTTTATAATCCTTCAAAACCACTTGTAACAGTTTGGGATTTCAACGTTGCTCCGCAAATGTCGGTTCTATCGACTCAAATTGATTATGACAACAAAAAGGTTTACATACTGGAAGAAATTCTCGGAAAACCCGAAAACAAGGAAAACAACACTCCTGCATTAAGCCGTAAAATGAAAAATAAACTTTATCGGGATAAACAAATTGGCGGAGTGGATGTGACGGGGGACCCTTCAGGACTTCAACGCTCAACAACAAATGAAGACGGAATAAATAATTATACTGTTATTCTGGATATTTTGGGAAGTGGTGTTTTAAGACCAAAACTCAAATTACTGAAGAAACAACCACCTCAAACGACCCGATGTGATTTCGTGAATGAAGTTTTTTCAGGTTATGAGGGTTGGGAAATACAAATAGACATTCGCTGCCGAAAATTAACCGAAGACCTGATTTATCAATTAAAGAACAACGACGGTACCAAGTGTAAACAGAAAGTTACCGACCCAAAGACAGGCGTAAAATATGAAAAATACGGACACTTGTCGGACTGTCTTGATTACCTGCTTTGCTATTATCTGCGGGATACCTGGCACAAATTCAAAAGTGGCGGAAACTGTGACAGCAATGTTCTTACCACTGCAATTATTAACGAAGGATTTAACTACTAAATATGTACAGACGCTTCCTAAATAATGATGACTACTTGGGTGTGATTTCCAAAGAATCACTTAATCAAATGATACGCGGAAATGAAGAGCGGTTTATACAAGCCGAAGAATCGGCAGAAATGAGCATCATCGAATATTTAAGCGAGAATTATGAAATAGAAAAAGAACTGAATAAAGGGAGATACATTGCCCAATATGACCGAAACATCACATATCCTGTCGGTGCTTATGTTTACCATGAAGACAGGATTTTTGAAGTAATCCGTTCCATCAGCGGATATAAAGCACCTTCTGATATCGAATATTGGGAAGAGCACATTGATATAAATCTTGAACCAGAGTCTGTTCAACGATATTCCCAATTCGGTACTTATCGCAAAGACGAAGTTGTTGTTTACAATGGTGTCCTGTACATTTGTTTGGCCGAAAACGGTTACAAATTCGGCAATATTCGAATTCCTATGGTCAATGGCTGGCTTGAATCTGAATATACAGAATGGCAACCGATTGAATACAATCTTTGGGATATTGTTGTTTATGAAGATGTGTTTTACACTTTACTTTCATTGGATGATTTTGACAACAATATCAATCCCTTCGATTCGGAATGCTGGGGTGCTATTGCCCTTTATGATTCCACTTACAATGAATACGAATTATCGGAGCATGAATATGTAGTTCATAACGGAAAAATATTTTATCCGGGAATGGACGTAAATGCTGATATTCCCGAAGTCGGACAAAACTTGTCACTTCACGACCCCAGGAATTATAACCTAAAGAAACACATGGTTCGATTGGCCGTATATGAACTTACCAAGCTGATTGCACCAAATAATGTAAGTGTTGTTCGAATGCGGGATTATGAAGATTCGATGAAATGGTTGTCCGATGCGTCCAAATTGAAACTGAATCCGCAAATTCCTCGTAAACTGGCAGAAGATAAGAAGCCTGTTACAGATTGGCAATTGGCGACGTTTCAATCGGATTATGACCCATATAAAAATCCGTGGTTGACTTAAGTTTTACTTATTTTCATCCGGCAACAAGAAAGGATTAAGAATTTGCTCTAATTCTCTTGCTTGCATCACACCTGATTGTCGCCAAACAATCTCGCCTTTTTTGAAAATTATCAATGTCGGCACACTTTGAATATGATACTTTTGTGCGACTTCCCGGTTCTTATCAATATCTATTTTCAGGATAGTTACTTTATCCCCGACAATAGCTTTCAGTTGCACAAGTATTGGTTTCATTATTTTGCATGGTTGACACCATTCGGCAAAAAAGTCGACCAAGACAGGAGTTTCACCTTCTATAATATCTGAAAAATATCCCATGAATTATTCCGATTTTTTTGAAATTACAGATTATTTTATGAACTATCTGAATTATTTACTCAGATTATATTATGGAGCTCCTACTGTGATGGTATTAATTTGTCTTATGCTTGTAATCAAAACAAAATAGCTGAATCAAAAATTAAGCAGACTGTATAATCGATGAATCACGAGGAGATTTTCTTAAAAAGTCATTTTGTATAATATATGCT
>JAVBLO010000121.1:0-4683 GCA_031553415.1 Bacteroidales bacterium
CGTTTCCAATCATATCAAAGAAAATAAACATTTGCCGGGAATTCCGTCTGCCAAAGAAGTGGAAGAGACCGGTATCAATTTAGGAGAATTGAATGCCAAATTGCTTCAGAAAATTGAAGAATTAACCTTGTATGTTATTGAACAGAATAAACGGATTTTGGAATTGGAAAAGAAGTTAGAGAAATAAAGAAATAGAGACTTAAAGAATTGAATATCATGAAAACAAAACACATCACTATTTTGCTTGTATTTTTTATGATTGCAGGCTTCCAAGACATATATTCTCAGACAAAGGTATCTTATGGTTATGACGCCGCCGGTAATCGTGTTTCACGTACCATAGTTATAACACAACTGAAATCAGCACCTGCACCAGAGCAAGAGGAGCATACAACTGTATATTCAGAAATGTTATCTGGAATTAAACTGGACATCTACCCCAATCCGACTGATGGATTGCTGAAAGTGGAAATCCATAATTTACCTGAAGGACAAACTGCCGGCATTATGCTTTACAATCTTTCCGGACAATTAATACTTACTAAAAAAGGCATAGAAAAATCTGCTGAGATTGACATAAGCAACCAACAGGCTGGTACTTATCTTATGAAGATTGTGGCAGGGGAATACCAGACAGAATGGAAAATTATTAAAAAGTGAAAGCCATGAAAAACATATATTCAATCTTTTTTCTATTGTTTATTATACATTCTCTTTTCGGGCAATCCAATCTCGTATTGAATCAGGCCGAATCCGGAAACATTATTAAAGAAGCAGAAAATTCAATCACATTATCTCCCGGTTTTTCTTATAAATCAGCACAAGGGGAAACCTTTATAGGACGGATTGCAAATGTTAGTGAAGGAAATAATAGTTTACCGAACTATAATGTTGCAACTACCAACATTGACCAGGAACCTGATTTTTATGGTTCAATTGCCGGAAGTTTAGATGTAAATGCATTGGGTGGGGCCACTTATACGATTCCTATTGAAGTCCCGCCAGGAACTGCTGGCATGCAACCCAATCTGTCTATTGTATACAATAGCCAGGGAGGAAACAGCATCTTAGGGTTAAGATGGGGACTGAATGGAATGTCTACCATTTCACGTGTAAACAAAAATACGTTTTATGATGGTGTAGTTTCTTCTATTACATACAGTACAAATCCGGAAGATGATGCATTGGTGTTAGACGGAAATCACTTGGTTAAATTATCAGATGGCCCTTTTATGACCAGAACAGAAACATTTGCTAAAATAACTTTGTATGGTTCCGGGACAACTTCATGGTTCAAGGTGGAACACAAAAACGGACAAACACTGGAATACGGAAATACTGCTGATTCAAGGCTATATGCTTCCGGAAAAACGAATCCTATAGCCTGGCGTTTGAATAAAGTAATTGATAACAATTTCAATTATATGCAATATTTTTATACAAAAATCAATGGTGAATCTGTACTGGAAAGAATTACCTATACAGGAAATTCAAAAACATCACTTACTCCTTATAATACTATAACATTTAGTTATAAACAAAGACAAGACACCGTGCCCCAGTATATTGCAGGAGGAATACTAATGCAAAATAACATTCTGACTTCCATTAAAATAGAATGTGAAGGTGTAGCAGTTAAAGAGTATATTTTTGATTATCTTGAATCCGGTATTTTTTCAAAGCTATCTGGTATAACTAAAAAATTTGATGATAATACCTCATCATCTCTGTCGATTAACTGGGGAGGTTTTGGTGAAAAGCAACATATCAAAAACACTCAATCTTATATAAAAGATATACCTACAGAACAAATATTTTCCGGTGACTTTGATGGCGATGGGGTTGATGATATTTTAACTTATTATAACAAACAATGGAAATTTTTTAAAAATGGTACAGATACTCCGGTCGACATTACTTTATCCAATCAACCTGCCGGTTTTAAAGCGAGCGAGACTAAAATCGGAGACTTTAATGGAGATGGAAAAAAAGATTTGATATTGTTGGGTAGTAATTCTTGTTCTATATACCATTTTGACAATGGAGCTTTTAATTTCATTCAAAGCATAGGCTTGAGTATTATTAGTCGGGCCTTAATTGGAAATTTCACAAATGTTAATAAAGAACAAATTTTAGTTGAAAGCAAAGCCATTTTCAATAGTGTCACTTTCAACTATCACAGCTTGCTTTCTTTAGGTAGCGATGGAAAATATAGTCAAAATAATATTAATAGTATTGCGTCAGATAAATTATTCCCTATGAATATAAACGGTGATGCATTTACAGATCTTGGAATTTTAGTTGGAAAAAAATTACATATATTCACTATTGAAGGAAATAAATTCAATAAGCTAAGCACTTTAGAATTTCCGACTAATGATATTTTCATAGAAGATATGAACAGAGATGGCCTCTCGGATATCATTAATATCACATCAGATACGGATTATGACATTTATTATGGACAAGGGGATGCCACTTACAATAAAATTTCTCATAATGGGCTTAAATCTAAAAGTTTGTATGATGCATCCGGTTATGAATATCAAACGATAAAACTTCCGGATGGGAATTTCGGAGTATTTGGAGATGTTTCTGTGAAAGCAGGTAATTGTTGCTCCAAACAATATATTGTAAAAGATTTCAATGGAGATGGAAAAGCAGATATACTTGAAATCTTCAATATTTATAAATCTGATGGAGCTATTTTTAACGACTTTAAAAAGTTTTTTAATTTTAATTGGGAGCAGGAAAGATTTTATCCTTCTTGCAATTCAGTTGTTTGGGGCCCAAACTTTAACCCTAAAAGTCCCGCCTCAATCTCACAATTAATAACTTCTTGTTACAAAACATATCAGACTTTGAGTGCCGAATACAAAAGAACCCACTTCTATCTCCACCTCACTGATGGGAATACAATAACCTGGGAAAACTTTTCCAACAATGACAATATTGCTGCATTTGAAACAATGGGAGATTTTAATGGAGATGGACAACTTGATTTCTTATGTAAAACCAGGAATGCAATTTATACCTTCTGTAATGCAGCAGATTCTTCCTATTTTTTGGTCAAATCTATAACTGACAATGCATTGAAGGCAAACACAGATATAAACTATACTTATGCATCCAATAAATCCGTCCATACGCACGGAACTGGATCAACATTCCCATACGACGATTTTGCCGGGCCAATGCCAATTGTTTCTTCTGTAGAAATTCCCGATGGAATCGGTGGCAAAAACAAAACGGAATATTCTTATTCCGGATTAACCCTACACAAGGAAGGAAGAGGACTATTAGGTTTCAAAAGTGTTACTGCTAAAAACAATACCCAAGGTATCCAAAATACGACATATTATAAGGAAACAAGTTCAACCTTAAAATCATGGTTGCCATATTATACTATTTCAACTACTACCGATGGTTCCAAAATTTCTTCATCAGGTAAAAAATATGCGTATAAATCACCAGCTTCAGGCCGGACTTTCGGATTCGATTATATTGAAGCAGATACTACACGTAATCATTTGACAAACAAATATTATTATACAACTTTCGTATATGATATTTATGGAAATACAACTTCAGCAAAAACAACCTACAGCCATAATGGTATTTCACAACAAACCAGTAATATTTATGAAACCAAAGGTGCCTGGTGTTCTTCAAAGTTAAAGTCAACAACGCAAACACAAATTTATAACTATAGTAGCACATTCACTAAAACAACAGAATATACTTATGACAATTTTGGAAATGTATTAACCGCTACTGATTTCCCGGGAAAAACAAAATCACTGACAACAACTTATGTTCCCAATGATTATGGTTTACCATCAAGTGTAACAATTTCTGCGCCGGGTCAAACTTCAAGAAGCAATTCATTCAAGTACGATTCCAGATTCAGGTTCCTGGAAGAAAAGAAAAATGAATTGGGGCAAACTATTAATTTGAGACACGATGGCCGGAATGGAAATGTGCTGGAAGAAAGCAATGCTACAACCGGATTAGTAACTAAAATGAAATATGATAAAATCGGGCGTTTGAAAGAAGTTATTTCTCCTGATAATATTACAACACAAGTATATATAAAAAAGCCGGATGCAAATGCTCCTCAAAATGCAAAATATTACATACTCACAAATACATCAGGCAGCCCTTATTCAAAAGTGTATTATGATGTTTTAGGTCGTGCAATCAGGCAGGAAACCCAAGGTTTTGAGTCTAAAGTTTCCGTAGAAAAATTATATAATGCCAAAGGACAACTAAAAAAGGAGAGCGATCCTTTCAAAACAAGTCCATCTATTTATACTGATTATGAATATGATAAATTTGGAAGGGTTTTGAAAATACAAAACCAATCCTTGTGCACATTATATGATTATAACGGCTCAACAACCACTGTAACACGGGCAGGAAAGGATCATTCGGAAACCCTAAACCAATTAGGAAATGTCATATCGGTTCAAGACGATAACGGACAATTTTTATTCTACAATTACCATGGTTCAGGGCAACTTAACAATGTTTCAAGCAGCTCTAGCTATCTTTTTTCTATCAGTTATGATGAATACGGCCGTCAAAAAACAATGACCGATATAGATGCCGGAACTATTTCTTATGATTACAATGCATTTGGCGAACTGGTAAGCCAAACTGATGCCAATGGAAGTACGTTTA
>JAVBLO010000033.1:0-3016 GCA_031553415.1 Bacteroidales bacterium
TGCATACCGCACATCGTTTTGAATTAAAAGGAGAAAGTTTAAGAAAAAAACGGTAATTTTGGCAGACTATTTCGATAATATTTGAAAGTTCACTGGGGGGATATCACCGGAATCACTGGGGGGGTATCGCCGGAATTTGCAAAAAAATAAAAACCGAACCTTGGCCGAAAGGACTCAGGCTATTGAAACTCTTAAAAGAATACTAAACGAAAAAGATGTTGACAATTCAAACAAGGTAAAATCGATATTGAAAAATGAATTGGAACGCATTCAATCAATCATAACTGACATTGATATTATAGACAAAAAGCCACAACAAACTATAGGAGAAATAAGTAAAGTATTAAAGGAACATCTCAGCTCTTCTATGTTTTGGCCGCAAATATATGAAGCGGTCAACGAAAAATATAACGGATTTGCAGGTATGCTCGACCAAACATATTCTAACCTATCAGAGCAGGAAAAACAATTTTGTTGCCTGTTATGCGCAGGATTTCAAATGGAAGAAATCAGTATGATGTTATCCTGTGAAACTTCTACTTTATACACCAGAAAAACAAGATTGTCTCAAAAAATGGGATTCAGCTCTTCAAAAGAATTCGCCGTTTTTATGAAAAAATTCAACCCCGAAAATAGACTGTAAGACCACTTTCTCCCCTTGTAAGAAAATAATTTTTTAAATACTTGTATATGAGTATATTAAAAATGGCCATGTAAGAATTTTTTGTGTCATGTAAGGAAGATATTTTCGAGGAGATAGTATAAATTTGCCGTTATAACTTTAAAATTAACGGTTAAAAATATAAGCATTGTGAGGCTCGCCACCTTACATGTAAAAATGCCTCCCTGTGAGGTTCGCAAACAAAACAGATCTCACTCAATTTTGAATATTAAACTAAAACACAAAGAGGCGCTGTAAAGGTACAAATTATTCAACCAAAATCCTTGTTCTATAGAACAGGTAAGTTTGGCGTGTCTGGCTTAACAGCAGTTAAACCGGTTGCGTGAAAAAAAGAGCGGTTCTGAAAAGCTCCGAAAGAGTAGGATATTTTTAATATTGATAAATCATGAAAAAGAGTTTAAATGATTTCGCCATTTTTGAAATCGAAAAATCTCAATTAGATAAAGTTGTTGGTGGAAAAAAAGTTATTGATGGGGAATATTCGGGAAGTGGAGCTGATGCTACTTCAAAAGGTTGTTACCCTAATGAGGAGTATTGTTGTGTTCAAGAATTTTTATATATGTATGATGATGGTACTTGGAGTCATGATTTTGTGCCATGTGAATATCAGAAGCCTAGTCAAAGTTTGCAAGGCAGTATTAATATTGGCAATATATCATCCCCAGCACCTTTAGTCCCTCAAAATATGGGTGGAGTATCTTCATCCAGAAATAACAACTGTGGTATTAGTGTTAATGCTATATATCCAATTTAATAGCATCTTATTGATGAAACTGTTTCAAAGATTCTTTTGAAACAGTTTCTATAATGTTATTAAAAATTAACTGCAATTTATTATGCTCAACTTTTTTGGGATTCACATTATTAGAAGATATATTTTTGTTTTATTCTTATTAACAATATTCTGCAATTTAAATCTATTTTCAGTTAATCAATTATCTTATGTTGAATATTTTAAAAAAATAAATGAAGCAGAGTCGTTTATAATCAAACAAGATTACCAAGTATCCTTGGATATTTATAATGAGTTATTTCGGGATTATTCAAATATTTCATACCAAGATTTGAATAATGCTTGTATCTGTGCGCTAAAATCGGAGCAATACCAACAAGCATTGTTTTATGCTAAAGAATTAATATTACATGGTTATGACATGGATGATTTTAATAAAAAACCTTTTAGTGATGATGCTTATTCAATGGTATTTAAAGAGCCTTTATTATTGGAATATTCTCATTATAGAGAAAAGTATTTGCAAGGTTTTGATCAAGATACAAGGGGGAAAATTTTTGAATGGTATCAGCAGGACCAATTGGCTGCATCTGATTTCTCAATACAAGATAGCGTTTTCTTACAATTATCAGAAAAGATTTCTAACTTGATTGAAGAAAAAGGATTTCCTTCGATATTTCTCAATAAAGACACAATGAATAATAAACTATATGTAATGTTAAGACACTATTGTGGATTAGAAAACCGGGAAAAAAAATTTGCCGACAATGACTCTGCCGAATATATTTCCCGGATACATAAAATTATGAATCAAGCCTTGCATGATGGTTGGATATCCCCTCTTAAATATATAGGTATCACTACCTACTGGGAAGAAAAGAACATATATGGAGAATTGGCAGTAAGAATTGATTTCGACAACAAAAAAATAACTCCATTTTATAAAAATGTAGCACAAGAACAGATAAAAGCAATAAATTTTAATAGAAACAAAATTGGATTACCATTAATAGACCAAATAAGTGAAGATTTTATCAATGATCCGAGATATAAGAATTATCCATTTGAAAAAATTACTGAAGCTATTTTGAATTGTGATACATGTGAAACAATGTTGCAATATTTGACCATTTTGAAAGAACCCGACAGTAAAAGTCAAGAAGAAGACAATATAGAAAAAGATTATTTCTTATTATCTATTGAAACAGCCAACCAAGTAAGAAATACTTATTATAGTAAAAGTGAGTTATTCTCTACTATTAACAAACGGATTCGTGAAAAAAAATTGAAACAAGGGAATAATATAGAAAAATAATAACATGGTTTTAATAATAAGTGAAAATAACGATTCAACAACTAACAAGGTAATTGAATGGTTACATGCTGGAAATATCCAGAATATTATAAGAATAAATGAAGATGATATAATCAGGATTAAAGAAATTAACCTGAAAACAGGCTCTTGGAAAATCCAGTTCAGATTGACCCCTTAAACCAAACGAATTTGACCCCTTGCTCCAAAATAAGGTTGCCCCTTCTGACCAAAATAAAAATGACCCCATTTGAGTGTATGTCAACATAGATTTTTACATAATCCCATA
>JAVBLO010000045.1:0-41954 GCA_031553415.1 Bacteroidales bacterium
CAGGATGACAATGATCCTACAAAATTTACGATATCCTTAGATTTGAAGCAACCGTTAAATGATAACATGATGTATTGGATTGGATACAATAACGGGGAAAACCGTATGCCAGGTTTCGGAGGGTACAGTTATACAGTACCCTTTAAATCAATACCGGGACTGGAAAGCATAGCGCCAACTAAAATAAAATTGACAGTATATATAAGCAATACGGGTACTAACTGGAGTCCGACAGGAATTGACGCCGATGCCGGATCGTCTATAGAAGAACTCCAAACAGATCAATTAAAAATCCATATAGCCGGCCAGACTATAATTATCGAATCGGATATTTATATTAATCTGCAGATTTATGAAATGCTTGGGAAAAAAGTTGGCAGATATGATATAAACCCGGGAATCAACACTATCAATATGCTTGAAAAAGGTATCTACATTTTAGATTTTGACAGCATGAGAAAAAAAATAATAATCAAATAGCTTTGCGTACCCAACTGGCACTTCCTATGTAAGCAGTAACCCATTAATATAAAATCCTGTCAGAAATGGCAGGATTTTTTAGTTCCACAAATCACATAAAAATTCATTTTATTGTATAATTTTGCCTCCATAAAATAATACACTAAATAAAATATAAATGAAAACAGTTGTTAGCTTTCTAATTCTCTCACTTTTCGTGATTGGCACATTTACTGAATCAAAGGCACAAAGGAAAATTCAGGTTTTAAGCGCCGTTGTCAAAGACAAAAAAATTGAAGGCGCTGAAGTCTTTCTACAAAAAAACGGGCAACAAACAGTTGTAGGCAAGACAAACGCCAATGGCGAAGTGTTGCTTCAACCGACATTTACAGATGATGAGAATGCAATGGTCATCATTAAAAAAGAAGGTTATTCCACGTTAGTGGCAAAATGTCCCTGCCAGGGATTAACTTATGCCATCAGTCCGGTAATGAAAAACCTGGACGGTGTCAGGATTGTGCTTTCGTGGGGCAGCGAGCCGCAAGATTTGGATTCACATCTATGGTACAAAAACCAACATGTTTATTATAACAGCAAGGAAAGTCCGAATGCACAATTAGATGTCGATGATACGGATGGCTATGGTCCTGAAACAGTTACTATCAGGGAAAAAGTATTTGGAGATGAATATGTTTATGCAGTTCATGATTATACAAACCGGATGTCAACTTCTTCCACAGGACTTGCCAATAGCAGTGCGAAAGTTTTTGTGTATATCGGACAATCATTGGTAAAAACCTACTATGTTCCCCGTGGCAAACAAGGGAATTTATGGACAGTATTCAAAATAACCGGTGGGGGAGAAATTGAAGATATCAACAGCTTTGTGTCGTTAAAAGTTGAAGATACAGCTAATTTACGCTACAATACTTCGGCAGGAACTGGCTCAATAGTATATACTGATAAACAGGAAGCGATCCGGTTAAACAAACTTGGCACACAAGCTTATGACAATAAAAATTATGAGCAAGCCATCCGTTATTACCGTGAAGCAATTGATAAAGACCCTGCATTCGGACAAGCATACGGCAATTTGGGATTAACTTACAAAAAAGCAGGCATGCTTGCAGAAGCCTTATGGGCAAACCGGAAAGCTATTGCTTTAGCCAACGGCTCAACTGCTGCAACCACCCGTGCCGGCGCTTATTATAATATCGGGCGTATTTATGAAGAACAAGGCGAATATGCCAAAGCTTTAGAACAATATAAACTGGCTAAATCAGAAAAAGAAAATTCGGTTTATGACAATGCCATTCAACGAATGAGGGAAAAGATGTAGAGCAAAATTTCAAGCAAAGAGGCTGTGTCAATAGCCTCTTTGCAAAATATTATCCAAAGAACAAATAGCAAACAAAGATTGCGGTAATCACTCCTGCCAAATCTGCCAGTAAAGCTCCTTGCACTGTATATCTTGTATTTTTGATATTGATGGCCCCATAATAAACTGCCAGCAAATAGAATGTAGTATCGGTTGAACCCTGGAAAATACTTGCCAAACGCCCAGCAAAAGAATCTGCTCCAAAAGTTTGCATTGTTTCAATCATTAATCCACGCGCACCACTACCGCTTAAAGGTTTCATAAAAGCAGTTGGAAGGGCATCAACAAATTGAGTATCAAAACCAAATAAAGCAAAAAAAGATGCGATTCCATCGGTAATAAATCCCATGGCTCCGGAAGTTCGGAAAAGAGCAATTCCCACCAACATGGCAATCAGATAAGGAATAATCGTAATGGCAGTTTGGAATCCTTCTTTAGCTCCTTCAATAAAAGCATCATAAACATTGATTTTTTTTCTTATTCCGGATACAATAAATCCCATGATAATACAAAAAAGAATCAGGTTTGCCACAAGACCCGAATAGAGTGATATTTGTTCCTGAGGCATAGAATGGAAAATTCCGGTGATTGCTGCAATAAAAAGAGCCATTCCACCGAAAAAACATGTTAAAACCTTGTCCATTTTGATGCGTTGTTTGAAACATACATATAATGCTCCAACCAACGTAGCGGCAAAAGTGGCAATCATCAAAGGAACAAATATATCCGAAGGATTGCCCGCTCCCATTTGTGCGCGGTAAACCATAATGGTTATCGGAATAAGAGTCAATCCCGATGCATTCAGCACAATAAACATAATCATCGGATTACTTGCTTTGGTTTTATCCGGATTGATTTCCTGCAATTCTTTCATGGCTTTCAATCCTAAAGGAGTTGCCGCATTATCAAGATTAAGCATATTAGCTGCAATATTCATAAAAATGGAACCAGATGCCGGATGCCCTTTTGGAATATCCGGGAAAAGCCGTACAAAAACGGGACTGGCGATTCTGGCCAGGAAATTAACCATTCCACCCCTTTCCCCGATTTTCATAAAACCGAGCCAAAGAGATAAAACTCCGGTCAATCCGATAGATATTTCAAAACCGGTTTTTGCCGATGAAAACGTGGCATTCATCATTTCTGTAAATATGCCGATATCTCCTGTAAAAAATACCTTAAACATGCCAATGACAAAGGCAATAACAAAAAAAGCAATCCAAATATAATTTAATACCATAGCTATTATACAAATATGTCTTCCGACTAAATTCTGATTAATTCAATCCAGTTAAAATCAATACCACCCTTTTTAAAATTTACACGTACAACATTCTCTCCTTCTTTCAGATAAATTTCGCTGAGAAAAGTACCCCAACTATCATCCGGAGCAGAAATAGCAAGCTCTTTTCCTGCTTTAAGACCATTAACTGAAAAATATAATTTACTGGTATTTCTTTGTCTCTTGTTATTTAATAAACGGAATCTGATATAACATTTATAATACCCCGTTTCTTCAACATTGATAGTATATTGAAGCCATTCTCCGGATTCAATACCGGTTACACAATAACCATTCGTCTTTTCATCTGTGCAGGCAATGATATCTACAGCATCATTGCGATACAAACGCCCTTTGTTCCCTCCTGTCAATTTAGGATTGGAAGTCCGGTAATTGGCAGAATCATTGTCGTGATAAGCATAACTATTTCTCCCCAAATCATAATCAACAGCAAAAATAGTGAGCGGTTTATCTTTCTTTAATATATTTTGATTGAATGGAATTGTTTTATTGGTTGCCACCTGACGGAATAAAGCGTCAATATAATCCCGATGAAAACGGGTATTTTCAATTTTGTAGTTTTCGGCCAACTGCATTAGAATCCGGTAAGTTTCCTCCGAATCAGGCTTTTCGCCCTTACCACTCCAATAATCCAGTAACTTCTCATAGCCTTCAGGTGAAATAATTTCCATGGGACAGGCAATGCCTATTTTTTTGTAAGTCCACCAACTCCAACCAATGTTATTTTTTTCGAATAAACGGATAGCATCTGTAAACCAGACATTCGAATTTTCACCCGACTCACTCATCCATAATGGAGCATTTTGTTCCTCCCTGTTTTTAAGAGCGCCGGCAATTGATTGTTGATTATTGAAATTCCAGTACTTATGGAAACTGATGGCCATATTATTATCCCACAAGGGAAAAATACCATTGTAATTATTTCCCCAGCCATTCCCTTCAATAACAATCAGGTGATTTTTGTCGACTTCCCGGATGGCTTTGGTAATTTCAATCATTAATTCCCTGAGTGGTGCATTCTCTTTTTCTTTGAGTCCGTTTTTATCTTCTTTCGGATTCTGGAATCCATAATTAGGCTCATTGATAATATCATAGCAACCAACCCAAGGCTCATTAACATAACGTTCCACCAATTTTCGCCACAAAGCAATCGTTTTCTGCTTATTTTCTTCACTTTGCCACAAACGAACTTCAGAAGCATCCGAAATAGAAACATCATTGCCCTGGCCTCCGGGAACCGCATGTAAATCGAGCATCAGATAAATCCGGTTTGCCTTACACCACGAAAGTAAGCTGTCAGTGATTGCAAATCCTTTTTCCAACCATGTATTTTGTCCTTTTACAGGTTCTTTTTCTATTGGCAAAGTAAATTGGTTATAATGCAAAGGCATGCGCAAAGAATTAAATCCCCAGGCAGCCAAAGAATCAACATCCCTTTTTTGAATTCCATTTTCCCACCAGGCTTCATAAAATTCTTCCATCCGGTTTTTCCCGATTAAAACGGCAATACTGTCTTTTAGTTCCTGTTGTGTTTTGACAATCCCGGACAGCCTCAGCATATAAGGTTCCTGTAATACCCAACCACCAAGTCCCATTCCTCGCAACAGGATTTCTCCGTTATCATTTACAATTTTCTTACCGTCTGCCCGTAAAAAACTTTGCGAAATTGCATGTTGTGATATTCCACAAAGTAATATTGCAATGATAATTTTTAATAATGATTTCATTATATAAAATACTTTTGACGATTCAACTTAATGAATCTAAGATTTAACCGACTGCAAATATATGGATTAACAAATTTCTTCGCAATTTATTTGTAAATAAAAATTAAATACTATATTTGTCGCCGAATTTGAATATTAACCCTTAAAAATATAGAAAGGGTATCATTATGAAATTAGATAAAAAATAGAATCCAACATCAGGACTAATCCAACTCTTCGGGATGAAGAGCAATTAATTTCGTATCTTACTACCTGCTAAAAAACGGCTGCATTCAGGTAATAGTTATTAGTCCTACAATCACAATTATTTTAGTTTAAATTATTCATCAATGCTATGGTGCATTGATATTATGCTTATGTGCTTTTGTCAATTTACCATAGACAAGAATGCTTTATATCAGGCATTCACAAAATAAATTATATTATGCTTACAAAGAAAACTACGCCTAAAGTTAAAATGGGTTGTGTTCAGAAAAAGAATAGATTTATAAAAACACCAAATTATTGGAATACTCGCCAGGAAAAAATACAGATAGACATGGAAGCTTTTATAAAGATGGATGGTATCGGAATGGTGTTATTGGGATTTGTGCATGGGAAAAGGAACTGTCAAGCTCTTTTAGCCAGAAATATTTCGATGAACACAAGGAAATTTTCGAAAGACTTGAAATTAAATATACTATTAATAACGATTATGTAGAGTGTGATTTCACCGAAAATCAGATAAAAGCATATCAGTTATTGCATATTTTTTTACACGAGATAGGTCATCATCATGATAGAATTAATACAAAATCAAGAAAAAGATGTGGTCGCGGAGAAAAGTATGCAGAAAGTTATGCTTTGAAATATGAAAAAGTAATATGGGATAAATATTTTGAATATTTTCCTATAAAATAAACAATTAAACAAATGGAACAACAAATTACAGAACAACATAAAAAGCAATTATTCGAACAAAAAGAAATTTTGGATAATGCTATTATTCAACTTAAAAAAGAATTTATAGGAATTGATAGTGTCATAGAGCAAATTGCAGAAACTATCGGTTCATGGATATTTTTTCCTGATATACAAGATAGACCGGTAATCATTAATTTGTGGGGATTAACCGGTATCGGAAAAACGTCTTTGGTTAAAAGAATGGCCGAATTAATCGGATTTTCTGACCGTTATTTCCGCTTCGATTTAGGAGAATGTTCCGGAAGATATTTCGATATTCAGGACTCTTTCAAAGATATTTACGAAAATTGCGATGGAGAGCCTTTCATTATCGGATTGGACGAGTTTCAATTAGCTCGTACCATCAATGAAGAACAGGAAGAAATCGACAGGGCTTCAACCCGTGCGATTTGGGACCTACTTGATTGCGGTAAATTCGATATTGTTAGCTTCGATTATAATATAGGATGGTTCGGTAAATTCATCAAAAAATTAGATTTAGCAATAGATAGAGGAGTGGAAGTCAAAAACGGAGTTATTATCGCCAATCAGGATATTTACAGGGAAACCGTTCTATCAAAAAAAGACGATGAAGACGAAGAAAATAAAGATTCCAACGGGAATATGTTGTTTATTTCAGATGATGATTTATCAACAATTTTCAATATTGTCGACCATATGTTCTTTTCTAAAAACGAATTGCGTAAAAAGTTAGATGAATTGGACGGAAATGACATGGTAGACTACCTGATTAGGCTGCATAACAAAGCATTAAAACCCAAGACAGTTGATTGTACCAAATCGTTGGTGTTTATTATGGGAAATCTGGATGAAGTATATTCCATGTCAGGAAATTTCAATCCCGACATAAGTGCTAACGAATTTCACCTGCAATCAACAAAAATTACAATTACACAAGTAAAGGATGCTTTGCTGACCCGTTTCCGTAGTGAACAAATCGCCCGCTTAGGAAATAATCACATTCTTTATCCGGCTTTGAATGAAAGTGCTTTTTGCCGCATCATTGAACTTGAATTAGAAAAAATCAGACGAAAAATTTCCGATGCATACGGATTAAATATCATTTTTGATGATAAAATAAAAGAATTGATTTATGCAGAGGGAGTTTATCCGACGCAAGGAACCCGTCCCGTTTTCACAACAATTCATCAGGTTATCAACACCCGTTTAGGTAAAATACTGAATGAAATATTTCTGCAGGATTTGGTTATTGATTCAATTCATTTTACAATTGATGAAACAAAACCTGAAAAGGATACGAAAACATTGCAGATAAATTTCACGAAAGAAGGTCAGATTATTCATTACATAACAAATCAGCAAACTCTTGTATTGGGTAAATTACGAAAGGAAAAGCACAATGACGAACAAGCAATTGTTGCCGTACATGAAAGCGGGCACGCAATTTTATCGTCCATATTAATGAAGACCATTCCGCAAACTGTTCTTTCTGTTACGGCAGATAGTCAAAGTGACGGATTCGTACTTGCACGTCCGGAATGGAATTATATTTCGAAAAAAGAGATAATCAACCGTTTGGCTGTATTGTTAGGAGGGTTAGTGGCTGAAAGAACCATTTTTGAAGAAGAAAATGTCACAATTCAATGGGTTCTTCGTCTGATTTAAGCAAAGCTACAAAATTAGCCACCTATGTTGTATATTCCTGCGGAATGGGTGAAACTTTGGCTGCATTCGGTAATGAGAACAAAGAATTCACTCCGGCAGTAATCTTCGATAACAACAGTAAAACTGTTAATATTGAGGCAAAGGAATTGTTGGCAAAAGCTGAAGAATTGGCTGAAAGAACGCTTGAAAAACAAAAATCATTGTTAATAAGGGTGGCTGATTATTTAAGTGATAACCGTTCTTTAAATAAAGCAAAAACCCGCGAATTTATCGAAAAATATGCTATAGATTTCAACATGGGCCAAATCGTTGAAAATGCTGAAAATCTATTTTATCGCAAGCATTTGAAAGAGTTAGCGAAAAATATCTGAATTTTGTTAAGGTTGTAGCATGTTAATGTTTACAACCTTTCTTTTTTCAGGTAAGCAAATGAAACAACCATCTCCAATGTGTTGCTCTTCTCCCAACTTCTATAGTGTTTTCTATTTATCAATACTTTTTCTGAAACAAATTAGAGAGCGTTTTCCCTATCTCATCAAATTTAACAACAGCGTCCAGAATAGACGGATTGGATAAGTCTACGCTATCACCTGCTTCCATGTCAGAAACCCCAATTTGCATCGGGAAAATAAGAATAAAGCTATTTTTCTGGAAGTATTTATCCAAATAATTAGGAATTTTATCCATGTTACTTTGATAAGATGGACGGTCTTTCCGGCTGAAAACAATTATCAGGTTATCATTAGAATTTAGTTCCTTATATAAATCTACAGCACCATTCCAACCTTCAAATTCTCTGAATTCGCAAGAAATAGGATGTTCTTCATTTACTTTCCTTATATACGACAATGTATCCGGATGAGCATAAAAAATTAATTTAGTGCCTGTGTTGTGGGAAATATTCCAAACTTTTATCAACCAATATGGAAACCCAATTTCTTTTTCAGCTCTGGGAGGAATCACAACAAAATGCCTTTTAATTGTAGCTAACGGCTGAGTTGGCTTGTAAATCAATGTAGTCGTATTGCTTTTTGTCAAAATACCTTCTGTCAAATTACCAAAGAACGATTTGGAAATAGCGCTCTTTTCATGGAGACCTAAAACCAAATCTGTTATCTGGTTCTCTTTTACTGCATTAACGATTCCATTGACAATACTAAGGTCATACCGCAATAATTCATGTAACCGGTTGTCAGTTGCTGCTGCAATTCTGGCAGCTTTATTCAATATTTTATGCGCCTCTTCATCAGTTGCTCCACTAAATTCGTTGTTATCAACAACTTTCAGAGCAAATAAATTATTTTTTGAGCCTTTGGTCTTAACCATTACACTCAAATTTATCAGCTCTTCAACTGTTTCCGCATTGCTAACAGGAATAAGTATTTTTTCATCATTATCTTCTTCTGCAACCTCTGTCTTGCCATTTTGAGCAAGAGCCATATTAGTAGCTCCTTTTTGGGCAACAAATGACGAAATCGTACAACTTATCAGAATCAGTATAATTGCCCCATTCAGCACACTATCTCCCAATAATCTGATAGGAGTTCCGTCAGTAGCAGTCCCCAATATAACACTATGTCCAACCGTAACAATAGCCAATGTTGCAGCAACGTGCGAGTTACTCAATCCAAACATTAACCGCCTCTCATCGACTGAAAACTTGAATAATTTTTGAGAAACAAGAGCCGCTAAATATTTCGCTGTAACACCTAATATAGTTATAACCGCGGCAACTTCAAGAGTCTCAAATCCCTTGAAAAAAGCACGGTAATCTACCAACATACCCACTCCAATCAGGAAAAAAGGTATAAAAATAGCATTACCAACAAAAACAATGCGGTTCATTAAAGGTGATGTCTTAGGAATTAGCCTGTTGAGTGCTATTCCGGATAAAAATGCTCCGATTATTCCATCCACACCTGCCAATTCGGCAAGGAAAGCGCCCGAAAATACAATAACCAATACAAATATATATTGATAAACACTTTCCTGATAACGTTTGAAAAACCATCTGGTTATGGGTGGAAATACAAATAAAACGAGTGCTGCAAAAACAATAAAGAGTATACCCATCTTAAGCCAGAACCCTTTATTGACCTCTCCAGTTGCCATTCCTACAATAATGGCCAATACTAAAAGGGCTAAAGTATCCGTAATCATTGTACCGCCAACAGTAATGTTCACAGCCCGGTTTTGAGCCACTCCAAATTTACTGATAATAGGGTAAGCCAACAATGTATGTGAAGCAAACATACTGGCTAATAGGATAGAACTTAAAACAGAAAATTTCAATATGAAAAATCCCGCAAAAAATCCCAAAGTCATAGGAATCAGGAAAGTAAACATCCCGAAAATAATACTCTTATTCCTATTTTTTTTGAAATCGGCCAAATCGATATCCAAGCCGGCAAGGAACATGATATAAAGTAAACCTGCAGTACCCGACAAAATTATACTACTGTCACGTTCCATCAGGTTACATCCAAAAGGGCCGATTATAGCCCCGGCAATAATTAAACCCAATAAATGAGGAACCCTGATTTTATTCAGTAAAATCGGAGCAAAGAGGATAATTATAAGTATCAGCAAAAATTTTAATACCGGATTGGTTATTGGTAATGTAAAATCAACTGCATTCAATAATATCATAAGGAAAAAGATTGAAATAAAGCGGTTTTATAAAACAAGGCAAAATTATAAAACCTATTTGACAATCTTATAAAGTTTTTATATAAAAAAACGAAAATTAAGGCCATGGACTAAAGAGATACATTAAAACAAATAAAATATCTATATATTTTCCACTTCTTAATACAGTTACTTTTATTTGTTTTCCCTCTTTTTTCATCTCATTATAAAATTCCTGTTCGGTTAAATCCCTCACTTTTTTGTTATTGATTGAAACAATAGTATCGCCTAACCTAATTCCATTTTTATAAGCGTCCGACTGATAATAAATGGACATTACCATAGCAACATCATTTGTTTTCATCGCATAAAAACCTGTTAAACTTGATTTGAAAGCCTTTTTTGATTTGGAGTTTTTAGTCAGATATAATTTTGAAATACGATAGTCTATAGCATAATTGAATCGATTTAATATCTCATTTCCAAGTAATCCATCGTAATCTGTCTTCGAAAAAGCGCCTAATGTATCTTTAGAAAAACTTATTATGGGGTTGTCAATTATGTTATTTCCCAATTTGATTGAATTAATTCGGAAATCTCCACCATCAGAATTTCCACCTAATGCGCCTCCAAACAATATTGTGTAATCAACGATTTTTTGAGGCAACATATTTTTCATTTTTAATGATTGAAAATAAGGAGAATTTAAAATAACAGCATCTGAACAACCTAAGTCAACTAATAATTTTGTTGTAATTGTTTGATTTGTTTTTGTCATTAAATCAACAAACAAATAAATTCTACCTTTATTATAATGAAATGGAATTATTGTTTCGTATTTTTTCGAATTAATAACAGTATCAATCTTCAATGTCAATTTTTCATTATCAATAATTAATATCTGATTTTTAATGAATTCGTTGCCAATAATTCCTGCAATGTCATCTCCATTTATATCTGTTAATTTCAAAATAGGAGAATTGGTAAAATCATGAACATAATTACCAACATTTATTTTTACTGTATCCTTGACAAGCAAGACCTGTTTATACTCTGTTGCTCCAGCACCACGCATTTTTGCAGTATCTAAATTTGATTTTATGATTGAACTATGCTTTTTTACAAATGTGCTGTCAAGGTACAATCCGCTGGCCCCTGTATCAAAAACAAAACGTCCTTTAATAGAATCATTTATGAAGGCATGTATGTAAAAGTGTCCGTCATTCTCAAAATTTACTGCGTTCTTTTTAGTCGTACAAGACGTAGATATAAAAATAATAATAGTTATTGATATTAATTTATTTTTCATGGTGCTGTTTTTTTGTACGCCACCCAACCGCTGATGTTTTACAAAGCTGAATAATCGGGTGAAAAAGTATCACCATCGGCAACTCTTCCGGTAGTGGCTCCTTTCTTAAGCCAGCGTACACGTTGAGCCGAAGTCCCATGATTGAAAGCATCGGGAACGGTATAACCTTGAGACTGCATTTGTAAACGGTCATCACCAATAGCGGTTGCAGCATTAAGTCCTTTTTCAATATCACCATCTTCAAGAGATTGGAACATTTGATTATCATGGTAAGCCCACACTCCGGCATAAAAATCGGCTTGCAACTCCAACCTGACATTTAACCGATTGCTTTCTTTTTCATTTGACCGGCTTTGCATTTGCTGCACTTTACTTAAAGTTCCCAACAAATATTGCACATGGTGACCAACTTCATGAGCAATAACATATGCATATGCAAAATCACCTCCGGCACCCAACTGATTTTTCATTTGTTCAAAAAACGAAAGATCAATGTATACAGTCTGGTCAGCAGAACAATAGAACGGACCTGTTTGTGAAGAAGCGCTTCCGCAACCAGAACTAACACCACCATTAAATAATACCATCTTAGGTGGAATATATTTATGTCCCATTTTCTGAAATTCTTTTGTCCATACATCTTCCGTACCCGCCAGAATTTTCGAAGCAAAAGTAGCCATTGCTTCCTCCTCTGGAGTAGGTGTATATTCAGTGGGATTTTGAGAATAATCAGCTAACTGGCTATTCAGCAAATCCATGGGATTTCCACCCAAAAGCCAGGTGATAATTCCCACGATGATAAGTCCACCGATTCCTAAAGTTGCCTTAGCGCCTTTGCGGCGGTCATCTACATTACTGCTGGTACGTCTTCCATCTAATTTCATACTTGTAGTGTTTTTATATCCGGCTCGAAAATATGAAATTTATTTGGGATTTATATGATTATAAAACAAATATTTCATCGGATCTAAAAAACGGAATGCAAAATTTTTATTTTTAAGCAATGATATCAGCCTCCCGCCAAAGAGGCCTCTCTAAGCATTTCACTCCAAACTATGTTAATAAAAAATACAGAAATAGTATTCTACAAAAAAGAACAGGAAGATTACATCTCGCTGACCGATATTGCCAAAGTTCGTGACAGGGAAAATCCTTCACAAATAATCAGTTTACGGTTAAGAACTTACAGCAGATTGAATATCTTGGATTGTGGGAAATCTTATTCCAGTCGGACTGACGTCACAATCAACAAATTAATATGTTTATCGAATATGGAAAACCTAAACGCTGTATTTATCAATGAAGGACTTTCTCAAAAAGAATGGTTGGTAAAACTGAATCAAATTGCCATTCAACAGATGAAAGTGTTGCATGAAGTTGAAAATCGCAAATTGCTCAAATAAATACAAAACATAAAAAGACAGAAAAGGTACAGCAATCATTCCAAATTTAGATAATTGCTGTCATAAAAACAATAAACAATGGCAGCTATAATAATCTAGTTGCCTGCAATGAAGGGCAACAAAGATTTTTTTGTTTTTTGGTTCACTTAGGACAGTGACGTAAAAAATCAAAGTCCACTACCTTGAATAGCGGACTTTAAAAATGATAATGGAAAATTTTTCTTGATGATATGGAGAATGAATAGTTCGAGGTTTTTATACTTGAAAAACTGCATCTTATATTTTTCCAACCATTCGGCAAGTTTCATTCTAAAGTTAGAACTGACATCTAATGATATTGGTTCAACATATCCTTCTTTATATTTATCTCGAATACCTGTGCCATGTAGACAAGCATCAATAATTAAATATAAAAAAATATAATTCAAAATTGAAAAAAAATAAATGTATTATTACTACATTTGGAGCATTTTGAAACTAATATTATGTAAAAGCACATAAAATTAAGATTAAATAAGTTAAGTTAAATGTAAAATACCTGAAAAACACTGACATTATGATTATTGGAATTCCAAGGGAGATTATGCCAAGCGAGGCACGCGTGGCAGCCAGTCCTGAGACCGTTAAAAAATTTGTTGCAAACGGCTCTACAGTTTTAGTTGAAAATAAAGCAGGAGAAGGTTCCTTCTATTTTGATGAAGACTACAAAGCTGCAGGTGCACAAATTATGACTTCAGTACAAGAGCTTTTCGACAAAGCTGATTTAATTCTTAAAGTAAAAGAACCGCTTTTCAATGCTGTTTTTAACAAGCATGAGGTCGACCTGATGCATGAGGGACAATATTTGATAACATTCATACATCCTGCTTCTCCGGTAAATCATGAAATGGTTAGAAAATTAGCAGAAAAGGGAGTTATAAGTATGACACTCGACGGGGTTCCACGTATATCACGTGCCCAAAATATGGATGCATTGACTTCAATGAGTACCTGTGCAGGCTATAAAGGAATACTTCTGGCGGCCAATGCAATGTCAAAATTTGTACCTCCTATGTTTACAGCAGTCGGCTCTATCCAACCAGCTAAGGTATTGGTTATAGGTGTTGGTGTCGGTGGTTTACAAGCGTTGGCCACAGCTAAACGGTTAGGAGCGATTACTTATGCCACAGATATTCGTCCTGCTGCGATGGAGCAGGCTCAAAGTTTAGGTGCCAAAGTAGTGGATATGGGTGTCCCGGCCGGAATGGCAATCGCAGACGGAGGTTATGCCAACGAATTACCGGAAGAATGGCTTGCCAGGGAACGCGAAAAACTGCGTGAAATAATAAAAGATATGGATATTGTGTTTTGTAGCGCCTTAGTACCAGGCAAGATCGCTCCCATGTTGATTACTGAAGATATGGTAAAAGAGATGCCGAACGGCTCTGTGATTGTGGACATATCCATTGACCAGGGAGGAAATTGCGAAATAACACCTCCGGGAAAAACAGAAGTGAAGCATGGAGTAACTTTGATAGGCATTAAAAATATACCGGGTATGTTGCCAACCAGTTCTACCTGGATGTTTTCCAACAATGTGTATAATCTGGTTACTTATTTAACAAAAGATGGAAAGATACACTTGGATAGATCTGATGAGATTGTAAAATCAACCTTGGTATCCATTGACGGAGAAGTAGTACATACGGGGGCATTAGAGGCCATGAATAAACATTAGAATAAAATGAATCCGATTTTTCTGGTACTGATATTTTTAATATCATCCATTGTAGGTTATTTTATCATAAAGAATGTGCCGAGTTTGCTGCATACCCCTCTTATGACAGGGATGAACGCTTTGGCAGGAATTTGCCTTTTGGGTGCTGTGATCTCTGTTGGATACTCTTATCAGGTGGGAGGCACAGGACTTATTATCGGACAAATTTTTGGAGGCATAGCGATAGTCCTCGCTACAGTAAATGTTGTAGCAGGATTTGGTGTTACACACCGTATGCTTAAGATGTTTAACCCTAAGAAAAAAGATTCTGGAAAATGATGACGGAAACAGTATATTACATCGTTTGCGCAGTTCTCTCGCTTCTCTCTTTGTTGGGGATATCGATGATGAGCAAAGTTTCGACATCCATTCGCGGTAACCTGTTACTCTCATTTTGTCTTTTAGCAGGATGTGTTGTAACATTAGTGTATTATCAGATTTTTGAAGTGTCGATTATTTATGCGCTTATCTTAGTCGGAAGTCTTATCGGGGCTGTTTTGGCTTATAAAGTACAGATGATGCAGATGCCTCAGACAGTAGCAATGCTAAACGGATTAGGAGGATTAGCCGGAGCTATTGTCGGAGCTTTGACCCTCATCAATATAGGAGTAAAAGTATCCGCATATCCCTTGTTTGTCAATGTTACGGCCACATTAGCAGTTGTTGTCGGGATGGTTACTTTTGTAGGAAGTATGGTTGCTGCAGCCAAACTGCATCGCTTGCTTTCCCAGAAACCTGTTATCTGGAAAAATCATCAATTAATTACAATTATATTGATGATTGGTTCCGTGGCTTCTGTGGTCTTTGCTTTCTTTATAGGAAAAGATCTCGGTATACTATCAAATACTTATTTCATATTAACGTTAGCTATATTATCCGGTTCACTTTTTGGGTTGGCATTTGCCATTCGTGTAGGTGGAGCAGACATGCCGATCACCATATCCTTACTTACGTCTCTTGCCGGAATTGCTGCTGCTATTGCCGGTATGGCTATCGGTGATTTATTGGTGGTTTCAATCGGAGGAATCGTCGGATCTTCCGGACTGTTGCTGACGCAGATCATGTGTCGCGCGATGAACCGAAGCCTGATGGTTATTTTGATGGGAAAAACATCAGTAGAACCAGCGCTAGTAAATGAACCAATAGAAAAGAAAGAGGATAAGGTCGCCCCTCCTGAGTCTAAACCAAAAGAAGCATCTTTAGGAACTATATTAGTTTCATCTAAACGGGCAATTATTGTTCCCGGATACGGTATGGCTTTGGCTCAGGCACAACATCAGGTTCGTCAGCTGGCCGATATGCTGAAAGCCCAGGGAACGGATGTGAAGTATGCTATTCATCCGGTTGCAGGCCGTATGCCCGGACACATGAATGTATTACTGGCAGAAGCTGATGTTGCATACGACCAATTGTATGAAATGGATAATATCAATGATGATTTTAAGGATACGGATGTTGTAATCGTTATTGGAGCTAACGATGTATTAAATCCTGCAGCCCGAGATGGGGTGGGCACACCTATTTATGGCATGCCAGTATTGAATGTAGATCAGGCAAAACATATAATCATCTGTAATTACGACATGAATCCGGGGTATGCCGGAGTACCCAATCCTCTTTATGAAATGAGGGATAAGGTAACGATGTTAGTTGGAGATGGAAAAAAATCATTGTCGGAACTACAAACGATGTTGAGTAATTCTTAACCCTGTTCTGAGTATTATAAATTAAACTGTGTTTGTAAAAGTTGAATAAAAAATATTACTTTTACTGACACAGTTTTTTATTTTTTTAGGCTATATGAAACAAATTATTTTATTTACATATTGTTTATCAGCATTTTTTCCATTTATGCTCAAACTAAAAGTGAAAAGGATAAAGCCAAGTATGACTACCTTTTGTATTTGCCAAAGGATTATTCAAACGGAACAAAAAAATATCCGCTTTTGATTTATCTTCATGGAGGTTCCCAAAAAGGAAATAACCTGAATAAACTAAAGACATACGGGTTACCCTATCTCATCGACAAGGGACAAAATTTTGATTTCATAATTGTATCGCCACAATGTCCTGAAAACAAGTACTGGTCTACGGAAAATTGGTTTGACGCACTTTATTCGGAATTAATGATGCAATACAGAATTGATGCAGATAGGATTTATTGTACAGGTATAAGCATGGGTGGTTATGGGACATACATAGTAGCAATGGACTTTCCCGATAAATTTGCGGCGATTGTACCGTTATGTGGCGGAATTAATGACAGTGATACTTCAAGAGCATGTAACCTTCAAAACATTCCGATATGGACATTTCACGGCACAGCAGACGATAAAATTCCAATCAGTGAAACAAAACGAATTGTAAGCGGGCTAAAAAAATGTAAAGGAAAAATTAAATTTACAAGATTGCAAAACGAGGGTCATGGAATTGAGTATCTATATGAAACTAAACCACAAATATATAAATGGTTACTAAAACATAAAAAATGAGACAGGAAAAGATACAAAGTGGCTCTTACGACAAGGTTTTGAAACAGTCGAAAAACTTTCGTATGGATTCAGTTTGTTAGTTAAAAAACTGAATCCGAAAGCGAAAAAATCCATCATCTTTACTGAATATCATGTAAACACAGAATTGACCAAAACAGCAAAAAAGAGGAAACTAGCACTGAAAATCATAAAACTGGGAACAATGGAACAAGTTCAATCGGCACCAACACCTGCGACAATTTTCAGTTTGTTCTACAACGGAAAGTTTGTGACAACAGGCATTAGCTCATGTATGGATATCCGGTTTGACAAAGTTGTGAATACCGAGTGATCATCCGGCCCAATTTTCCCGGTCTAAATTCCGGTAACCAATTGCTTCTGCCAGATGGTTAGATTTAATATCAGGTGATGCATCCAAATCGGCAATGGTTCTGGCAACACGAAGAATACGGTCATAAGCTCGCGCAGAAAGATTAAGCCTTTCCATCGCATTTTTCAAACGATTTAATCCTTCTGCATCAGGTTGAGCATGCTTATGTAACAGGCGGGTATGCATTTGCGCATTACAATAAACTCCCTCTTCATCGGAAAAACGTTCCTCCTGAATCTTCCGGGCTTGTATAACGCGACTTCTTACCGCTTCGCTTGATTCTGACGGGCGAGTGTCTGAAATCTTCTCAAAAGGGACAGGAACGATTTCTACCTGGATATCTATCCTATCCAATAAAGGACCTGAAACCCGGTTCAAATATTTCTGTACTTGTACAGGAACACAAACACAAACTCTTTCCGGATGATTATAATAACCACAAGGACAAGGGTTCATGGAAGCAATCAACATAAATCCGGCAGGATAGTCAACAGCATATTTTGCCCGTGAAATGGTGATTTTCCGGTCTTCCAACGGTTGCCTCATCACTTCCAGAACCAAACGCGGAAACTCGGGAAGTTCATCTAAAAAAAGAACGCCGTTATGCGCCAGGCTAATTTCCCCGGGTTGTGGATAAGAACCCCCTCCAACCATGGCCGCCGTAGAAATAGAATGATGCGGACTCCGGAAAGGACGAACTGCAATTAATGAACTATTGTTGTTAATTTTTCCTGCTACAGAATGGATTTTTGTCGTTTCCAGACTTTCACTCAAAGTGAGTGGCGGTAAAATAGAAGGAATCCGTTTGGCCAACATACTTTTCCCGGCACCCGGGGGACCAACGAGAATCAAATTGTGTCCACCAGCACAAGCAACCTCCATCGCTCTTTTCACATTTTCCTGTCCTTTCACTTCCGAAAAATCCCAGGAAAAACTCGATTGATTGGCGTAAAATTCTTCCCGCGTATTGATAATTGTCGGTTGAAGTTCTATCTCTTCGTTGAAAAATTGTATGACCTCTTTAATATTATCGACTCCAAAAACATCAAGATTATTAACAACTGCTGCTTCCTTGGCATTTTCTTTCGGCAAAATTAAGCCCTTGAATTTTTCTTCCCTCGCTTTGATGGCAATCGGCAAAACACCTTTTACAGGTTTTAAAGTACCGTCTAGCGACAATTCCCCCATCATCATGTAATCCCCTACCCTATCCGGTTTAATTTTTTCCGCTCCAGCCAATATTCCGACAGCCAAAGGCAAATCATACGCAGCACCCTCTTTACGAATATCCGCAGGAGCCATATTGACTAGAATCTGATTACGGGGAAACTTGTATCCGGTTTCACTCAAAGCAGATGTTATCCGCTCATGAGATTCCTTGATACTGACATCGGGAAGTCCGACAAGAAAAAAACGAACACCCTTAGAACAGTTCACCTCAATGGTGATGATTGTTGCATTGACACCCTGCAATGCAGCTGCATACACTTTTACTAACATTTTAAGTTCCGGTTTATTAATTTTGGCTATAAATAATAGTGGACAAGAAACAAACAGACAAGTAGTCAAGTAAACGAGTGGCTTACGCCAGGTTAAAATAACTTGTTTACTGTTTATCGTCTATTGTAACATATGAATCAAACTATCAGCCGGCAAATCCCTGCCGATAATAATTCTATCTCTATCAATTAAAATATTGGAAGGGATTTCATTGACATTATACAAATAAGCCATTTTAGATCTCCATCCTAGTGTATCAATATACTGTTGCCAGTCAATATTCTCTTCTTTAGCCAATTTTTCCCATGCTGCTTTATCCTGATCCAAAGCAATGGTCATTATCGCTAATTTATTCTTATCAACAGATTTTCTCACCTTCACTAAATCCTTATTACTTCCATGACAGAATTCACACCAGGATGCTGAAAATGAGAGTAATAAATATTTATTTTTAAAAGTTTCCAGTGTAAGCGTATCTTTCCTATCCTCAGTTACTATTGAAAAACCAGGAGCAATCGAACCAACATTAGCATGTTTTATCCTAACAAGCATGTCATTGATTTCTTTCCGCAATTCCTTATAAAAAGTAGTTTGAACCACTTCACCTTTTATATATCCCAGAAACCGGGCGGCTTCGTCCAATTCACCATGGGCTACAATATAATCCTGTATCAATATCAAACTTGCTAAAGCCTCCGGATTTTCTTTTACAAATACTTCAACTTTATCTTTCAATGTATAATTCAAATTCAGAATCTTAGAAACATATTGGGATTCGTTTACGGCATCACTATTTAAAGAATCGATCGCATCCAATGCATCTTTCCTGTCAATCAGGTCTTGCCTTTCTTTCAGTACATCATAATTTTTTTCCTTGAATTCAGACAAAAGATTGTTGACATTATTTCCTTTTATGAGAATTAATTCCGGATAAACCGCGTTACCTGAAAGAGTGATTTTCTGTTTATTTTGCGCCCAAACAGTAGTCCAAACCTTTCCTTTTTCCATATAAATAACAACGGCAGACAAGCTATCAGCATGTCCTTTGAAAGAAAAACGACCATCTTTATTACATATTATAGTATCTACAGTCAAATTATCATGTCCTGTAACAACATATAATTCAGGACTCGTCAGATTCGTTATTTTTCCTTCGATTAAAAACGTATCTTTTGATTCTTGTTTACAGGCAACAAAAAGAAAAACGATAAAAAGATAATATATAAAAATTTTTCTCATGATGGTCAATTTATTTAGGGTGTAAAGATAAACATTAATTTTAATAAATAATAACAATTTCTCTGGAAAAATAACAAAATTTGAAGGAAAAGGTTTAAAACCTTAGTTTTTACTAAAAATAAAAAATGCAAAAACATTATTCAATCAGGAAATGTTAATATATAAACACATTAGGAAAGAATAGGTTATATCATTTTTAAATTATAACAGATTTTTGTCACAATAGTTATCATAAATAAATAAAAAATTATTAGAATGAATACAAAAAAAATTTCCGATCTATTAGGAGATAAAACCGGTTTTTATCTCGAACATATTTGCAAAACAATTGACAAATCTTTGATACACACTCCTTCGAGTAATTCGATTGACAACATATGGGGACTATCAGACAGAAACTTGCCAACGTTGAACAGCTTACAACGTCTGCTAAGCCATGGACGGTTAGCAAATACAGGTTATCTGTCCATTCTGCCTGTCGACCAAGGCATTGAACACGCAGCAGGAGCATCGTTTGCTCCGAACCCATTGTATTTTGATCCGGAAAATATTGTAAAATTAGCTATTGAAGGAGGATGTAATGCCGTAGCATCGACTTATGGAGTATTGGGTGCTGTGGCAAGAAAATATACGCACAGAATTCCTTTCATTGTCAAAATCAATCACAATGAATTGCTTACCTATCCGAATTCATACAACCAGATTATGTTCGGAACTATAAAAGAAGCATGGAACATGGGTGCGGCAGCAGTTGGAGCTACTATCTATTTTGGTTCGGAAGAAAGCCGCCGGCAAATCATTGAAGTTTCCGAAGCATTCGAATATGCTCATGAACTCGGGATGGCGACTATTTTGTGGTGCTACTTAAGAAATGATGCTTTCAAAAAAGACGGAGTTGACTATCATTCTTCAGCAGATATGACCGGACAGGCCAATCACTTAGGGGTAACCATCCAGGCAGATATTGTAAAACAAAAGCTCCCGACAAATAACGGAGGATTTACAGCCATTGGATTTGCCAAAACAAGTCCGAAAATGTATAACGAATTAGCAACAGACCATCCTATCGATTTATGCCGTTATCAGGTTGCCAACGGATATATGGGACGTGTAGGATTAATTAATTCCGGCGGAGAATCGCATGGAGCATCCGATTTACAGGAAGCAGTAGTCACAGCTATTATTAACAAACGTGCTGGAGGAATGGGATTAATCAGTGGCCGTAAAGCTTTCCAACGACCAATGAAAGAAGGAGTTGAACTGCTCAATGCAATTCAGGATGTTTATTTGGATACAAGCATCACTCTTGCTTAATTGAGAATTGAGAATGGGCTTATGTATAATAAAATTAGGCGTAAGCCCATTCTCAATTCTCCGTTCTCAATTTTCAATTTATTTCACTTCACTACCTGGCACCACTTCCTTCATTGGCTGAATAATCGCCAGACTTCCATCCGCATTTTCTGCGGAAAGAATCATTCCCTGCGATTCGATACCACGCAATTTTCGGGGTTCAAGATTAGCGATAAAGCAAATATTTTTACCGATTAAATCGTCAGGATTATAATGCTCTGCTATGCCGGAGATAATTGTGCGGCCTCCGAAACCATCATCAATTTTAAATTGCAATAATTTGTCGGCTTTAGGCACTTTTTGACATTCCAATACTTTACCAACACGGATATCCAACTTTGTGAAATCATCGAATTGAATATTCGGTTTTTGAGGAGCAGCTTTGTGAGATGCCAATTCGTTGGCCTTCTTAGTATCCAATAATTTTTGAACTTGTTTTTCAATTACATCATCTTCTATTTTTTCGAAAAGTAATTCAGATTGATTAACAACATGTCCGACCGAAAGCAAATCAATATTTCCTAATTGAGACCATTTCAAATCATCTTTCGCAATAAATTGTTTGATTTTTGCCGATGAAAATGGCAAAAACGGTTCAAAAGCAATGGCCAGGTTAGCTGTTATTTGCATACTGAGATTCATCACAGTTGCAGTTCTTTCAGGATCAGTCTTAATTAATTTCCAAGGTTCGGTATCTGCCAGATACTTATTTCCGATACGGGCTAAATTCATAGCTTCTTTAAGGGCTTCACGGAAACGGTAATTATTGAGAAATTGTTCCATTTCAACCTTTACATCGGAAAATTCTTTCAAAGTTTGTTTGTCATAATCTGTTAATTCTCCAAGAGCAGGAATTCTTCCATCATAATATTTATACGTCAAAACCATGGCACGGTTTACAAAATTACCAAACACAGCTACCAGCTCATTATTATTTCTCGTCTGAAAATCTTTCCAGGTAAAATCATTGTCTTTTGTTTCAGGAGCATTAGCAGTTAAAACATAACGTAAAACATCCTGTTTACCGGGAAAATCTTCCAAATATTCATGCAACCAAACCGCCCAGTTACGGGAAGTAGAAATCTTATCGCCTTCGAGATTCAGGAATTCATTAGCAGGAACATTATCCGGCAATATATATGAACCATCTGCTTTCAACATAGCAGGGAACACAATACAATGAAAAACAATATTATCTTTTCCGATGAAATGAACCAGTTTCGAGTTTTCGTCTTTCCACCATTTTTCCCAATCATCCGGGGAATGTTCAATTGTATTAGAAATATATCCGATTGGGGCATCGAACCAAACATACAAGACTTTTCCTTCAGCACCTTCAACCGGAACAGGAACACCCCAATCTAAATCGCGGCTCACGGCACGGGGTTGTAATCCCATATCCAACCATGATTTACATTGTCCGTAAACATTTGTTTTCCATTCTTTATGATCTTCCAATATCCATTTTTTCAGCCAGGCTTCATGTTTATCAAGAGGCAAATACCAATGTTTGGTTTCCTTCAAAACAGGGACACTTCCACTGATTGCAGATTTCGGGTCAATCAAATCCAAGGGACTCAAAGAAGTTCCGCATGATTCGCATTGGTCGCCATAAGCACGCTCATTTCCACAATGCGGACATTTACCTGAAATATACCTATCTGCAAGAAATTGTTTGGCTTCTTCATCATAATACTGTTCAGAAGTTTTTTCGATGAATTCGCCTTTATCATATAATTTTTTGAAAAAATCAGATGCCGTTTTGCAATGTATTTTTGAAGATGTACGAGAATAAATATCAAAAGTTATCCCGAAATCTTCAAACGATTTTTTAATGATATAATGATATTTATCAACAACATCCTGCGGTGTTACTCCCTCAGCTTTTGCTTTCAAAGCAATGGGCACGCCATGCTCATCAGAACCCCCGACAAACAAGACTTCCTCACCTTTTAATCGAAGATAACGGGCATAAATATCTGCAGGCACATACACTCCTGCAAGGTGTCCGATATGGACAGGACCATTGGCATAAGGCAATGCAGAAGTAATCAACGTTCTTTTATATTCTTTATTCATATTGATAGATGTTTCATTTTCAGGAGTGCAAATATACAAACAAAATTCAAGAAATATTTCAACCAATCAATTCCTTCGCAGGATTAATCAGATAAATACGTTCCGTAGCACGAGTAAAAGCGGTATAAAGCCAACGATAAAAATCCAGTCCCAAATATTCTTCCGGGACATAAGAAATATCCAGGAAAACATTTTTCCATTGCCCGCCTTGTGCTTTGTGGCAAGTAACAGAATAAGCATATTTTACCTGCACAGCATTATAATGAGGATTTTCTTTCATTTTCCTCATCCTGTCAACCTTAGCAGGGATATCAGCATAATCTTCAAGAATAGTATAAAACAATTTATCATTCTGTTCTTTTGACAAACTTGGTGTATCAGAAAAAAGCGATTCCATCACAATTTTTAAATCCATTTCAATGTCATAATCCGGAAAACGGACCAATAGATCAGCAAACCTGAATCCATAAAGTTCTTCAATCCGCCGGACTCTCAAAATTTCGATTAAATCGCCATTCGCAATAAAATCAATTTCCTTTTGTTCTTTCTGGTCTTTTCCCCAAAAGTAATTATTCTTCGAAACCATCAGCAAATCGCCTGAAGAAAGCGGTTCTTCCCTGTAAAGAATCCTGTTTCGGATACCATTATTGAAAACATTAGCCCGTTTATTCGAACGGGTTATAATAATATTCTCCTCCACTCCTACCCGACCATAAGCATCATCAATAGTTTCAATCAATTCATCTCCTTTAACGATAACAATATCAGACAGATTTTTTGTGATTAATTGGGGAAAAATATCTACTTTTCCTTCTGCCATAGCGTCTCTCAAACAGGTCGCATTAAGTAAAATTCCCGACATTTCATTCTGCCTGACTACTTGTGTCAGTGTAATGTGATGCACATCCAGATTATAACCTCTTAATATTTCAACATCCAATGCAGGACTATCAGATTGTGAAACCGGTGGAAGCTGTGCCGAATCGCCCATCAACAGCAAACGGCAACCTTCTCCCGAATAAACATAATGAATCAAGTCGTCTAATAAACGGCCGGAGCCAAAGCTAAAAGAGTCCAATCCATCGTTAGAAATCATCGAAGCTTCATCAACAATAAAAAGCGTATGTTTATGCAAGTTATCGGAAGGAATAAACCCGGTCGGTTCATTAGAAAAAACTTTCTGTCGGTAAATTTTTTTATGGATAGTATATGCATTTTGTCCTGCATAAGAAGAAAAAACTTTAGCAGCACGACCGGTAGGAGCCATTAAAACAGTCTTTTGCTTCAGTTCGGCCATTGTTTTCACCAATGCGCCGATAAGGGAAGATTTCCCGGTTCCGGCATAACCTTTCAACACAAATAAAGAATCGTTGCTGCGGGAAAAAAGAAAATCGTTCAGTTTTTCCAATACTAAATCCTGCTCATGAGTAGTTTCATGAGGAAAATTTTTCTTGATTTGAGTTGTAAAGAAGCTGTTTAGCATATCGGATACAAAGGTAAATTTTTAAACCATGGTTTAAAAACAAAAACAGGAGCACAAGGGGATAAATCTTGTAGCTCCTGAATTTGAGCGTATCTATATTATTAATTTCATTAGAAGTTATACGCAAAACCGAGACCAAAGATTTCCTTGAATTGTACTTTTTTTATCTCTTCCTCGTAATAACGCACTGTCGTGCTCAGATTAGCAGTCAGAAGCTTATTTATTTTAAGATTAATTAACACTTCCCAATTTAGATCAACATATCCAAATCTGTCATTATATGGGGTAAACATATCCAATTTGGAGATTAATTCCACATTTTGCATTACTTTCTGCTTGGTAGTCGCTACAATATATGCACCCGGTTCAATTTTAAACTTCTGGTCTTCATCCATTCCAAAAGCTTTGGCATGCGATAAAGAATCATCCAGGACGAAAGTCATACGGGCAGTTATGGGAGATAAAAATACTGCATATTTATCGTTGGGAGTATAATTGAAACCAAGCGCCAGATTAGAATAAGCCGGAGCCATAAATGTAGAAATATATTCATCTGTATTCGGATAATTATACCCCTTGGCAAACTGGGAATTAAAATCAACCATAAAAGCATACGACCATTTAGGATTGATTTGATACCCGATTTTCGAAGCAAAAGAAATCTTATCCGCATTTTTGCGCCAGTCGTATTCATCAGAATAAATCAAACCATATTCAAGTCCCAGCATGTTATTCCACAACCATTTGTCTTTTTTATAATCCAGAGTACCATTGAGATAAAAATTTCCCGAAATAGAATTTTCTCCCCCTGCCGACCAGTTTTCCAAAGCAACCTGCCCGAAATTAACTCCAGCAATACCAGAAAGTTTCCAACCCGAAGTTGTGTCTTTAGGAGTCACATCTTTCAATTTTGTTGCAGCATTCTGTGCTGTAGTTCTTAACTCTTGTTGTGCTTGGACGCAAAACAATAATCCCGATAAAAAACAAACTAAAACAATAACTCTCTTTTTCATAAGTATGTGTGAATTAATAAATTATACATTAAACCGGAAATGCATAATATCCCCATCTTGTGCAACATAATCTTTTCCCTCAACATTCATTTTTCCGGCTTCTTTACAAACACTTTCCGAACCATATTTAACATAATCATCATATTTAATAACTTCGGCACGAATAAACCCTTTTTCAAAATCAGTGTGTATAACGCCTGCACATTGTGGAGCCTTACTTCCTCTCAAATAAGTCCAGGCACGCACTTCCTGCACACCTGCTGTGAAGTATGTTTCAAGATTAAGTAATTGATAAGCAGCCCTTATCAAACGACTCACGCCCGATTCTGACAGTCCGATCTCGGAAAGGAACATTTCCCGTTCTTCATAAGTTTCGAATTCAGCGATTTCAGATTCTATTTTTGCTGCAACAATCAGAATATCAGCATCTTCATCTTTTATAGCCTCGCGCACCATATCAACATATTTGTTGCCTTTAACAGCAGATGCTTCATCCACATTACAAACATACAAAACAGGCTTAGCAGTTAAGAGGAAAAGCTCGCGGGCAATTTTTTCATCTTCTTTATTGTCGAACTTAACAGTACGGGCCGATTTTCCCTGATCCAATGCATCTTTATACCTGACTAATACATCATACATGATTTTGGCATTCTTATCGCCTCCGGTTTGAGCCTGTTTCTGTACTTTCGAGATACGCGATTCAACCGTTTCCAAGTCTTTCAATTGGAGTTCAAAATCAACGATTTCCTTGTCACGCACAGGATTAACAGAACCATCCACATGTGTCACATTTTCGTCATCAAAACACCTCAAGACATGCAAAATAGCATCCGTTTCACGAATATTGGCAAGGAATTTATTGCCCAACCCCTCCCCTTTGCTGGCGCCTTTCACCAATCCGGCAATATCAACAATTTCGACAGTAGTCGGAACAATCCGTTGAGGATTAACCAATTCAGCCAATTTATTCAACCGTTCATCAGGCACGGTTATCACGCCTACATTAGGTTCTATAGTACAAAAAGGAAAGTTTGCCGCTTGTGCTTTCGCATTTGAAAGACAATTGAAAAGAGTTGATTTACCTACGTTGGGAAGTCCAACGATTCCACATTGTAAAGCCATTTTTGAAATTAAAAATTAAAAATTAAAAATTAAGAAACAACGTTCGCCCTTAGGCAATTAAAAATGATTTTTTAATCCCGGAAGAATGCGCAAAGATACAGTTTCTTTTTTTAACCACATAGGCACATAGATTTGTTTGTCTCAAACTATTATTTTAATTTTGCTTTTATATTAAGCTAAAATAATGGTTTGACAATTTTAATTTGTTAGTTCAATCTCATTCCAAAAAATACAACTATATTTGTTATAGCTGTTTCCTTTCAATTAAATAAGTCAACCTTTTATTCTCAGCTGATTACAGAAACTTATTTCTTTTAAGGTATGTAATTATTGCCGGTATTATGAATATACGAATTATTCATAGCCCGGAATGATTATATTATTTCGTTGGAAAGGGAATTTTTGACAAATTTGTTTTGTTGGCCAATCTCAAAAACAAAATAAATTGATGTTAGATTTAGCTATGTCTATTTACGGGATGGTAAAACAAGATTGATAATTGTTTTCTACCGGATGTGTTTAGATAAAAACGCCCTTTCTATCAGGAAATAAGGGAATAATTTATCTAAACAATAGTAAACGGATGACTACAATTTATGAATTGACGTTCAAGGAAACGGGTGAACAGGAATATTTTACAAGCCTGATTGCAATAGTTACTTTTCACGGAAAAAATAAGCTAAAATTTTCGCCCTCTTATATTCACAGCATAAAATTCAAAGATAATATCTACGAAAACAGATTAATAAAAATTAGAAAGTTGCATGCTTTGGGAAAAGCAGATTATAAAGAAGAAAACAACGTTATTTAAAGTTAAATTCATTCTATTATCAATAATCGAATTAATTTAACTTTGCAGATATTAAAAAAAGGATTACTTTTGCATAGAGATTGGCTAACGAATTAAAATTGTTAAACCAGAGGAAGGTATAAAATACAACAGTACTTTTTTACCTTCCTTTCCTAAAACCTATGAATTAGTAACTTATGAAAAAGCTAAGTTTTAACTTTCCCTGGGAAAAAACGAGGGAATTAATAAATGACGTCAATTTATCGAAAGACCTTCTTTACAAACTTATCCATTCTGCTTCCTGGAAATATGAAAAACAGATGACAGAGTATTTGGGCATAAAATTAAACACTTTAATCTTAGAATCCCTTAAATACAATTACAAACTTTTTGATGTCCAAAACAAAATTATCGGGGAAATTCTTCCCGGAACACAATATATTTTAGAAATTGAAACGAAAGAGGGGACAATGATGTTCCTTTTTGAAGAAGGAAACGATGCTTGTGTGGATGCGTATTTTTCTAATAACAAATTACCTAAATAATTATTTTAGCAATTTACGATTTTCTACTTCATGTAATACTTTCATTTGTTGAATGGCGATTTCATTCAACTTTACCAATCGTTCTTTTTGAGAAAGCCCCTCATTGATAAATACAGCATTGAGATTTTCCATGTTTGACAAACAAATCAGCTCATTGATTGTGGCATAATCACGAATATTGCCTTTCAAATCAGAATTTGCTTCACGCCATTGTTTTGCAGTCATTCCAAACATTGCAACATTTAGAACATCCGCTTCATTGGCATAGATGATATTGATTTGTTGAGGTGTCAGTTCGGAAGGAATAAGATTTTGTTTAACTGCATCAGTATGAATGTAATAATTGATTTTGGCAAGTTCTCGTTTGGCAGACCAACCAACAGCTTTTTGCTCTTCTATTTTCAGCCGCTTAAATTCAGTGACAAGATACAGTTCGAATTCTGCTGAAATCCACGCCGCAAATTTGAACGCAATATCAGAATGGGCGTATGTTCCTCCACCATAACGACCCGATTTTGAAGTCATACCAATAGCATTTGTTTCAGTAATCCATTTTTGAGGCGACATCCAAAAGTGAGGTTTTGCCGACTCATTTTTAAACCCCTCATAAATGTGGGGGTTAAAATTTGGATTGTTCAACATTTCCCACAAACCAATATACTCAATTGTAGTATAAGTTCTTAACCATAAACTGATTATCTGTGAAGGATTTTCTCTGTCTCGGATTTTGGCAATGTCGGTCAGCGAAATGTAATCTTCCAGTTCTTTTTTGTAAAATATTATTTCTGTATCTTTTACAATAATTTTTGCCATATAGTTTTTTTATGTTTTGATTGCTACAAATTTACAACTAAATTTTTGTTGTCAAATCAGACGGTTAAAAATATATATAAAAATCAAAACTCCTTCAAAAACATATATCTTTGTATACTTTCACTCTCAAGATGAAAACTTATATGCAAACAAGAATAAAAAACTTCGCCATTATTTTACTTTCAGGAATAATTTTAATTTCCTGCAAATCTGCCAAAGAACTTGCCATGGAAGGCAAATATGATAAGGCCTTCAATAAAGCTTTAGGCGATTTGAAAAAACAGCCTTCAAATACCGAATCATTGGGAATTATGAAGTTGTCTTTTGAAAATGCCAATAACCAGAATCTGGATCAAATAGACCAATTAAACGCAAAAAATTCACCTGACCGTTGGGATGAAATTGTTCGTTTATACAAGTCACTTCAAGACCGCCAGGATAAAATGCGGCAAATGTTACCATTTTTATCAACATCTGTACAATCTTCGATAAAAACGTATGATTATTCTTTGTATTTAAAAAATGCACGAAGAAATGCAGCCGATTATAATTATTCGAGAGGAATATATTTATTGGATTCAAACAACAAGTCAAATGCAAGGGCATCAATCGATTATTTTAAAAAAGTGAAAAGTTATGATCCGGCATATCCCGAAATTGACCAATTGATTAATGAAGCCAATTTCAAGGCAATAAATCATGTTTTATTCCTTGTCAATAATTACTCTTATTATAATTTGTCTTTTAGTTTTGCATCAAGAATGGAGCAAGCTGCTAATGACCCATACCTGAATTCATCATGGGTGAGATATTATACGGTTCCATCACAAAATTTCAAATATGATTATGTAATAGAACTAAATTTAGATTATATCCGACAAATTCCCGAAAGAATCAACACAAAATCCTCGGTTTACACAAAAACCATCGATGATGGTTGGGAATATGAATACGATAGGAGAGGGAATGTAAAAAAAGATGCGCAAGGAAATGATATCAAACACAAGAAAACCAAAACAATCCGGTGTGAAGTACTGGAATACACACAAACCAAATCAATAACCATTGATGCCAAGCTTAATTACATACATTCCGGGACAAACAGGATTATCAGGTCGATTCCAATCGGTTTGGAACAACCTTTTTGCTACGAATATGTTGTATTCAGGGGTGATAGAGCCGCTGTTGACAGGCAAGTCTATGCCAAACTGACAAAAAACGAAAGGCCGTCGCCATTTCCGTCGTTAACAGACATGGTTTACATGGCACAAGATCGTTTTGCGGATATAGTTAATACCGCTTTAAGGGATAATGACAGGTTAATAAGAAATTCGGACTGAACCTCAATGAGCTTCTAACCAGTTCGCACCCACTCCACAATCGGCAATCAATGGCACATGGAGCTTAATCGCATTCTCCATCTCTTCAATGACAATCTTCTTCACTTTTTCAATTTCTCCGGTGAAAACGTTGAAATTTAATTCATCATGCACCTGGAGAATCATTTTTGAGTGGAGATTTTCATGTAAGAAACGATTATGAATACTCACCATGGCCACCTTGATAATATCTGCCGCAGAACCTTGTATAGGCGCATTGATTGCATTTCGTTCGGCATATCCTCGCACAACAGCATTCCGGGAATTAATATCCGGTAAAAAGCGTTTGCGATGGAAAATTGTTTCCACATAGCCATTATGGCGAGCCTTCTCAATGCTGTTATCCATGTACTTTTTCACATCAGGATAAGTCTCGAAATATCCGTCGATTAATTCTTTAGCCTCTCCACGCGGAATATTTAGTCGCTCGGCAAGCCCGAAAACAGAAATTCCGTAGATAATTCCGAAATTAGCCGTTTTAGCTTTCCGGCGCATATCCTTAGTTACTTCCTCAAGGGGTATCTTATATATTTTAGAGGCTGTAGCAACATGAATGTCCTGCCCTGCAATAAATGCCTCAGACATGTTTTTATCGGCGCTCAAATGGGCCATAATCCGCAATTCGATTTGAGAATAATCGGCAGATAAAAAAACACAGCCTTCATCCGGAATAAACGCCCTGCGGATTTCTTTTCCTTCTTCATCACGGATGGGGATATTCTGTAAATTCGGGTTAGTCGAACTCAAGCGGCCGGTAGAAGTAACCGTCTGGTTGAACGTAGTATGAATTTTGCCTGTCTGCGGATTAACCAAAGAAGGTAGGGCATCAATATAAGTACTGAGCAATTTCTTTAATCCTCTGTATTCAAGCAATTTACCAATAATCGGATGTTTGGAACGCAAACTTTCCAGAACATCTTCACTGGTAGTATATTGTCCGGTTTTTGTTTTCGGCGCTTTTTCAACAATTTTCATCCGGTCGAAAAGGATTTCACCAACCTGTTTTGCCGAATTGATATTAAATTGAACCCCGGCCATTTGATAAATTTCATTTTCCAAATCAATCAACAAAGTGGTGAGTTCTTGAGAAGATTGCTTCAATGCTTCAACATCTAATTTAACTCCTTCGGCTTCCATATCGGCCAATACCTTAACCAAAGGCATTTCCACATCATAAAATAACTGGGAAAGATTATTTTCTTCAATCTTTTTCTCAAAAACATTTTTAAGTTTCAGAGTAACATCGGCATCTTCACAAGCATAATCTGAGATAAGATTAAGAGCAACCTGACGCATGTTCAACTGATTTTTGCCCTTTGCACCGATTAATTCTTCAATATGGACAGTCTGATAATCGAGATAAGTTTCCGCCAGATAATCCATATTGTGCCGGAGTTCGGGATTAAGTAAATAATGGGCGATCATCGTATCAAACATTTTTCCCTTAACATCGATTCCGTATTTTTTAAGGACAATGATATCATATTTTATATTTTGGCCGATTTTTAAAATCCGGTCACTTTCGAGCACCGGTTTAAATTGCTCAACCAATTTTTTAGCTTCATCGAAATTTTCCGGAACCGGAAGATAAAATGCCTGGCCTTCATCAAGGGAGAATGACATTCCGACTAATTCTGAAGATAATGGATCGATTCCAGTAGTTTCAGTGTCAAATGATATAAATTTCCGGGCATAAATTTTCTCGATTAATTCGAATATTTCTGACTCATACATAAGAGATTTGTAAGTATGAGGAACCGATTTTATGTCGCTGAGATTTGAATATATTTTTTCAATCTTATCATTGACTTCAAATTCGGGAAAGAGCGAGCCATGAAAACCATCATTTTTTGAAGAGGGTGGGGGAGTCGACTTTTTTTCTTCAGCAAAAACCCGGGCGGCCAAATTCCGGAATTCAAGTTGCGAAAAAATTTCTTTTAACTTCTCTTCATCGATTTTTTCCCTTTTCAATTCTTCCGGATTAAAATGAATCGGAACATCTGTTTTTATAGTTGCCAAAAATTTAGAAAATAAAATCATATCTTTATTCGATTCTATTCTTGATTTAATGGCACCTTTCAAATCTCCCGTATGTTCCAATAAATTATCAATACTTCCAAATTCAGATAATAAATTTTTTGCGATAACTTCGCCGACTCCGGGACATCCGGGAATATTATCAGATTTATCACCCATCAGCCCGAGCAAATCAATCATTTGCAACGGATCTTTCAGTGTATATTTTTCTTTTACTTCCTTTTCTCCCAGGATTTCGAAATCCGAACTTCCATATTTGGGTTTATAAATAAAGACATTTTCTTCGACTAATTGGCCATAATCTTTATCCGGAGTCATCATATAAACTTCAAAACCATTTTTCGAAGCCTCTTTTGCCAAAGTACCAATCACATCATCAGCTTCATATCCCATCACCTCAAGCAAAGGAATATTATATGCCTTGATTATTTCTTTAATAATTGGCACGGATTCCCTGATAACTTCGGGAGTTTCTTCCCGTTGTGCCTTATATTGTTCATAAGCTTCATGGCGGAAAGTAGGTCCCGGCGGGTCAAACGCCACACCGATATGTGTTGGATTTTCTTTTTTCAACACATCTTCCAACGTATTGACAAAACCAAAAATAGCAGAAGTATTTTGCCCTTTGGAATTAATACGGGGGGTTTTGATAAAAGCATAATATGACCTGTAAATAAGGGCATAAGCATCTAAAAGAAACAATTTCATCCTTTATCTTTTTAGGAATTCCACATTCAGCATAAATTCACACACACACCTGCAAAGGTATAGATTTTATTTTTTAACTTTGCAACTTTGAAAAAAGTTATGAACAATCTTTCGCACATTATCAAGCCTGTAGAAAAGGAAATGAAAGCCTTTATGGAACTTTACAAAGAGTCTCTTCAAGGTCATTCATCTGATTTTCAATCAATTATAGATTATATATCCGAAGTTAACGGAAAAAAAATCCGTCCTCTCTTACTTTTACTTACAGCAAAATTATGCGGAGATATTAATCAAAACACTTTAAACTATGCTTTGGTTCTGGAATTATTGCATAATGCTACTTTAATTCACGATGATATTGTTGATGATACCAAAGAAAGGAGAGGAAGGGCTTCAGTTAATGCTAAATATGATAATAAAACTGCGGTTCTTGTAGGTGATTACATTCTTTCAATTGCAATTGTAAGAGCAGTAACAACTCAGAACATGCAGATACTCAACATTATATCAAATTTAGCATTGAATCTGGTAGAAGGAGAATTGAGACAATTATCCATAAGTAATGGAGTAATTATCGATGAAATGCACTATTTTGATGTAATCAGGAAGAAAACAGCTATCCTTCTTTCATCTTGTACAGAAATGGGGGCATTGTCGGTTCAAGCAAATAAAGAAGTTGTCGAAAATTTCCGGTTATTTGGGGAATATTTGGGTATCTGTTTTCAAATAAAAGATGACCTTTTTGATTATTTCGAACAAGGAGAAATCGGTAAACCAACAGGCAATGATTTACGTGAAGGAAAAGTTACGCTTCCTTTAATTTACGCTTTAAAACACGCTATTGATAAAGAAGAAAGCAGTTCAATGCTCCAAATCATAAAAAAAGCTGATTTTACCGAAAAAAATATCTTTTTATTGACAAATTTTGCCAAAAATAATAGCGGAACTGATTATGCACAAGAAAAAATGGCAGAATATAAGCAAAAAGCCATCGATTTAATCAAAGATTTACCTGATACAGAAACCAAACAATCGTTGCTCGAATTGATTGATTATATAATTGAACGGAATAAATAAAATCCCTCAATCCCCTAAAGGGGACTTTTGGCATAACTAAATGTTTTAGCTTTCTGGTCATCACTCACCAAGTCCCCTTTATGTCCCCTTTAGGAGATTGAAGGGTAAACACATTACACCATGAAAAATTTTCTAATTACTTTTTCCCTGCTATTCTGTATTTTAAATATCACAGCACAAGAAGCAGAAGATTTCGCTACAAAATTATCACCTGCTGCTATCCAAATTACCTACAACAGAGTCATATATGATGGCAGATATTTCTCGATTCCATATCCTGGCGGAGATGTTCCTAAAGATCGAGGCGTTTGCACAGATGTTATAATCAGATCTTATCGCAAAGTCGGCATTGATCTTCAAAAAGAAGTTCATGAAGATATGCAAAAAAACTTTTCCAGTTATCCGAAAACCTGGGGACTGAAAAAAACAGACACAAATATAGACCACCGCAGGGTTCCTAATTTAATGATTTTTTTCTCAAGAAAAGGGACAGTAAAACAAATTACTCAAAATCCTCAGGATTATACAGCAGGAGATATTGTTTCCTGGGTTTTACCAAACGGATTAACTCATATCGGTATTGTTATACATAAAAAATCAGCCGACGGAAAACGGAACCTGATGGTTCACAACATCGGCCGGGGACAGGAAATTGAAGATTGCCTCTTTTCATGGACTATAACCGGACATTATTCCTATCCATCGAAAAAATAATATTCTTTTATTCTGACTTAACATCAGCATTAGCTGAATAACAGGATAATCGCTTATTTATCAGCAAACAAATTACCATACCAAGTAAAGCGCCGATTCCATCGAATAAAAAATCGATCCAATCACCTGTACGAGTAGGAGATAGGTATTCCTGACCAATTTCAATTAAACCACTATAAATCGTTGGAAAAAGGAATGAAAAATTAATTATTTTCCACATGGAAATTTTTTTTCTGAAATATGATGTATTTTCAAAAAAAATCACTCCTGAAACAGTCAAAAACATGATGAAATGGACGAATTTATCAAAATCTGAGACTTCAACTTTAGGTAACGATTGTGTATCCATAAAACAGAGATAAAGTATCATCAGGCAAAGAGGAATACTTATCCAATGTTTTCTAAAAAAATACAATAATTCACTCATTATCAATTGAATAAATTATCAGCTAAAGAACTTGCTCCTATTCTGAAATATTCCGGAGTAAGCCATTCTTCCCCCAAAACCTCTTGCACAATAGTGTAATATTTTACAGCATCTTCTGCAGTACGGATACCTCCGGAAACTTTAATACCTATTTTCTTGTTATGCAATTCATAATATTCTTTAATTGTCTCACACATTACATAAACAGCTTCAGGAGTTGCCCCATGATACACTTTCCCAGTTGAAGTTTTAATAAAATCAGCACCCGAATATATCGATAAAATCGCCGCTTTTTTTATATTTGAAACAGTTTTCAACAACCCTGTTTCAAGAATGACTTTCAAAGTAGACTCTTTGCTGGCATCTTTTAATTCCATGATTTCACCACAAAAAGTTTCCAAATCATGATCAAAAAATGCTCCAGCATTAATAACAATATCAATTTCATCTGCTCCGTCAGCAACTGCCAAAGAAACCTCTGCCACTTTTATTTCCGGAAAAGTCTGGGAAGTAGGGAAACCTCCGGCAACAGCCGCAATTTTCACATTAGTAGTCAACGCCTCTTTAACAGTACTAACAAAATTAGGAAATACACAAATAGCAGCAACGTTATCTACATCAAGTTTTGAATCTTCAAAGTCATTTACTTTTCCAACCAATTTCCATATCGATTCAACCGAATCTTCTGTATTTAAACTGGTTAAATCAATGCAAGAGTGTAGGAAATTTAAAACCTTTCTTGTATTATTATCTTTTGATTTTTTTCCGAGTAAATCGGATACTTTTGAAACAATTTGAGTATCATTCAGGTTCAAATTGAACTTACTTAATACTTCAGAATATTTATCCATTATTATATATTTTATGATTGAAGTTTATCATTATTTTTATGCCGGTCACAATCGCGTTTAGTTTTTTTCTCCATATTTTTCAGGAAAGCATCTGTTAAATCTACACCTGTCTGATTGGCCAAACAAATCAATACCCATAAAACATCAGCCATTTCATCGGGTAAATTTTTTTCCAAATCACTATTTTTAAAAGATTGATCACCATAAGTCCGTGCCATAATCCTTGCTAATTCTCCAACTTCTTCAGTCAAAATAGCCATATTTGTTAATTCACTGAAATAGCGGACACCAAAAGATTTAATCCATTCATCTACAGACTGTTGTGCATTTTTTATAGTCATATTCTCAAATTCAGTTATTCTTTATTTTTCGAATCAATAATAATAGTCACAGGACCATCATTGATTAACGAAACTTGCATATCAGCTCCAAAAACACCTGTTTTAATATCTTTCTCAAGCAAATTTTCCAAAGTTTTACAGAATAAATCATACATTGGAACAGCAAAATCCGGTTTAGAAACTTTTATGTAAGATGGCCTGTTTCCTTTTTTTGTTGAAGCATGCAAAGTAAATTGGCTTACACACAGTATCTCACCATTAATTTCTTTAACAGAAAGATTCATAACTCCCGATTCATCATTAAATATGCGCAAATTTACTATTTTCTTACAAAGAAAATCAATATCTTCAGAAGTATCAGCATCTTCAATGCCTACTAAAATAAGTAAACCTTGCAAAATCTGAGATCTCAATATTTTATCTATAGTAACAGATGCTTCTGAAACCCGCTGTATAAGAACTTTCATATTTTACTTTCTTTATATGCCGAATTTAATGCATCCATCAATAGGTTTGCCCTATTTTCTCCGATTAATTCGGATATTTTTTCATAAGAAGCTTCCCTGATACGCTTTACACTTTTAAACTCATTCAATAAAATATTTTTTGTTTTATCGCCAATTCCTCTAATCCGATCCAGTTCTGAAGCAGTCTGCTGTTTACTTCTTTTTTTACGATGAAAAGTGATACCAAAACGATGTGCTTCATCCCGGAGTTGTTGAATAAGTTTCAAACTTTCCGAATTTTTATCGAGATAAAGTGGGATAGAATCATTAGGAAAATAGATTTCTTCCAAACGTTTAGCAATTCCAATAATAGCAATTTTTCCGTATAAATCGAGGTCTTTTAAAGCCTGAACGGCAAAACTCAGCTGCCCTTTTCCACCATCAATAACAATCAATTGTGGGAATGACTTATTTTCCTCTTTTAAACGATGATAACGCCGATAAACACACTCATACATCGATTCAAAATCATTAGGCCCTTCTACAGTTTTTACGTTGAAATGGCGATAATCTTTCTTGCTTGGCTTTCCATTTTTAAAAACGACACAGGCTGAAACCGGATTAGTTCCCTGAATATTTGAGTTATCAAAACATTCTATATGGACAGGTAAAGATAAAAGGTGCAAATCATTTTTCAACACTGAAATAACCCGGGTCTTTCTCTGTTCGCTATTCAGTTGTTGTGATTGTTTAAGCTTATCAACTTTATACTGATATACATTTTTTTTCGATAAAATCAGTAATTTATTCTTTTCACCACGTTGAGGTACTGTTATAGTTACACCTTCAAGTTGAATATCCGGCTCAAAAGGGACAATGATTTCTTTTGCATTACTTTGAAAGCGTCCTCTCATTTCTATTATACCAAAAGCTAAAATTTCTTCTTTAGGCTCATCAAAAAACCGTTTATATTCAAATGTATAACCCCGAACAATCAAACCATTCCGGATATGCAGATAATTAATATAAACAGATTGCCCGTTTTCATCGAGAGAAAATACATCAACATCACTAAGGTTCATGCTTGAAACAACAGATTTAGCTTTATAATTTTCAAGTAAGAAATACTTTTCTTTAACTCGATGAGCTTCTTCAAACTTTAATTGTTGAGATAAATTCTGCATTTCATCGTATAATTTATCCGACAATTGGGAGACATCACCTTTTAAAATCTGGATTATTTCGGCAATATTTTTATCATAATCTTCTTTTGATTGCAATTTTTCACATGGACCCAGACAATTTTTTATATGATATTGCAGGCAAACTCTATATTTTCCCTGATCAATTCGGTCAGGAGTTAATATCAAATTACATGTTCGGATAGGATAAATTCCCCGAATCAACTTCAACAACACTTTTATCATGTAAGGTGAAGAATAAGGTCCAAAGTACAAAGATTTGTCTTTAATAACTGTCCGCGTAGAAAATATCCGGGGAAAAGGCTCATTTTTAACAACAATCCAAGGATAAGTTTTATCATCCTTGAGCATTATGTTGTATCGTGGACGATGCTCTTTAATCATATTATTTTCGAGCAAAAGGGCATCTTGTTCACTTTCAACGACAATATATTGTATATTACGAATTTTTTTTACAAGAATTTTAGTTTTGGGTGAATCCTGGATTTTATTGAAATAAGAGCTAACACGGCGTTTCAAGTCTTTTGCTTTTCCAATATAAATAATTACACCGTTTTCATCGAAAAACTGATAACAGCCGGGAGAGGATGGAATATTTTTTATAATTCCTTCCAAATGTGGATATTTTTTTATTCTTCCAAAATCTTCTTCCATACTATTTTTATTTTTGAAACACAGAGACACATAGAACACAAATATCCACATAGAAAATAATTACAAAAAGCTATGTGAATACCTATGTTCTATGTGCCCATGTATTTCAAAATCAAATTGAATATCTTATCAATGATGTTATTTCAATATCTTTATCAAACAACTCACGAGCATTCAAATCTTCAAGTTCTATCAAAAAATTGACATAAATTTTCTTGAGATTAAAATGCTTCATTAATCGGCAAGCTGCAAGCATAGTTCCTCCAGTTGCCAACAAATCATCATGAATTACAACAACATCATTTTCACTCAAAGCATCTTTATGTATTTGAACAGCATCAACTCCATATTCCTTTTCATAAGTTTCTTCATATACAGCGCACGGAAGTTTGCCCGGCTTACGAATTGGAACGAAACCCACATTCAAACGATTTGCCAAAACAGGTCCCATAATAAACCCACGCGACTCAATTCCAACTACCTTTGTTATCCCTCTATCTTTATACTTATTATAAATATCATCCGACAATAAAGAAAAAACTTCAGCATCTTTAAACAAAGTTGTCACATCTTTAAATTGGATACCTTCTTTTGGGAAATCCGGAACATTCCGAATATGTCTCTTAAAAATTTCAGAATTCATATTTTAATTTTTAGCAAATTGTTCCACGTGGAACGCAACGCCCTCATTTGAGAGCCCAGAATCAAGGTTCAGTTTTAAAAGCGTTATCGAAGTAACATTTTTAAACATTATCGCCCCAGCATAACCAATAAAACATTAATGTCATTAGGAGATATTCCTGGTATCCTACTTGCTTGAGCAATAGTTTCCGGCTCTATCTTTGTTAGTTTTTGTTTAGCTTCAGTAGACAATGACTGAATTGTATTATAATCAAATTTACCTTTTATTCGAACATTTTCTAACCGGTGAATTTTCTCTGCAATCATTTTTTCACGTGAAATATAGCCTTCATACTTCATCGAAATTTCAGCAGCTTCAATTATTTCATCCTTTCTATCGGAAATTTTATTCAACTCTTCTTTCAAAGCAGGAATCATTTCCGAAATATTTTGTAAAGTTAATTGTGGTCTTAAAATCAAGTCAATTAATTTTACTCCACGGCGAAGTTGAGAAGTTCCATAACTTTCTAACTTATCATTGATGTATTCGGCCTTGACAGAATAATTTTTAGCAAACGTAATTATGCACTCAATCTGGTCTTTTTTCTCAACAAGTAAATCATAACGTCTTTTTGTAGCCAAACCTAAATGATAAGATTTTTCAGTCAAACGCATATCGGCATCATCCTGGCGAAGTAAAATACGATACTCTGCGCGGGAAGTAAACATGCGATAAGGTTCATCAACGCCCTTAGTAACCAAATCATCTATCAAGACTCCAATATATGCTTCATCTCTTCCGAGAGTAAAATATTTTCCACCAACTGTATTGATATGTGCATTTATTCCAGCCACCAAACCTTGAGCTCCGGCCTCTTCATAACCGGTTGTGCCATTAATTTGTCCGGCAAAGAAAAGATTTTTAATTAATTTCGTTTCTAACGTATGGCTCAATTGAGTAGGATCGAAAAAATCATATTCAATTGCATAACCCGGACGATAAATTTGAACATTACGAAAAGCAGGTATTTTTTGCAAAGCTTCCAATTGTATATGGAGTGGGAGAGAAGAAGAAAATCCATTCAGATAATATTCCTGGGTATTTTCTCCTTCTGGTTCCAAAAATAATTGATGCTGTGCCTTATCTGCAAATGTTACAATTTTAGTTTCAATACTTGGACAATAGCGCGGGCCAATACTCTGGATTTGTCCATTATAAAGAGGAGAATCTGACAAGCCATTGCGCAATACTTCATGACAAACTTCATTTGTATAAAGTGTCCAACAACTTAATTGCTTCAATTGACGAGGTTGAAAATCAAGATAAGAAAATTTATGAAAATCATTTTCTCCTTTCTGTTCTTCGGTCAAAGAAAAATCAACACTCCGACCATCAATTCTGACAGGAGTTCCGGTTTTCATTCTATTGGAAAAAAAACCCAATTCAACCAATTGTTCTGTAAGTCCATAAGAAGCTGGTTCAGAAATACGGCCACCCTGCAATTGAGTTTTGCCAATATGTAATAATCCATTCAGAAAAGTGCCAACAGTAAGTACGACTGCTTTAGAATTGAACTCAACGCCTAAAGATGTTTTTACGCCACAAACTTCCTTATTTTTAACAATTATATTTAAAACTGTATCTTGCCAAATAAAAAGGTTAGGAGTATCATCAATTGTCTGCCGCCAGGTTTCAATAAATCGGGTCCTGTCGCTTTGCACCCGTGGGCTCCACATCGCCGGTCCTTTCGAACGGTTAAGCATACGAAACTGAATGGCAGTTTTATCGGTCACAATTCCCATTTGGCCACCCAACGCATCAATCTCACGGACAATCTGCCCTTTAGCAATTCCGCCTACAGCAGGATTGCAACTCATTTGCGCAATCTTATTCATATCCATTGTAATCAACAATGTTTTGGAACCAAGATTTGCAGCAGCAGTTGCAGCTTCACATCCGGCATGACCTGCACCAACAACTATTACATCATAATTAAATTTCATCGGAATAATCGCTTAGATCGCACTGTTAATTATCACAATTTTTTCTGACAGGTTCATACTTTACCATTCTTGAAACAAGATTGTCAAAGATTGTATCCATATGACTTCTCCTGTTGTATCTGTAGTGAAACTCATCAAG
>JAVBLO010000058.1:0-8408 GCA_031553415.1 Bacteroidales bacterium
AAGGTGAAAATTCTGGCATGGATTCCTAAAGATAGCGTATTACTTACAGTCGCTGTTCAAAGGCCGATAACTCAGCTATCACCTGAACCGCAACCGGTCACAATTCCTGTCACGACAAACAATCCGGCATTACAGCAATTAGCAGCTTGCAAAACTTACGAAGATGTCAAACGTGTGGCAACGATGAACGGATTTGTCCGCGGAGAATTCAGTGGTGGCTCAAAAGGCTTTTCTAATCCCGAGAATTGTATCATTGCCGTATTTACAGCCGATGGTATGTTGTCGGCGTTGCTCGACACAGGCGATTATTCACGCAACGATTTGATTTCAGGCAATAAAATTCAAAATCCGGAACAGTATTTCAGCCGGGGAGAATATTATTTATGGTATATGCAGGCAAAAAAAACTATTTCAGGAGAAGCCGGCGAGATTCAAAAAGTTGTCAGTCAGGCGCAAGCGCAGGCTCAACAAAATACCCGAACACAAGTGCAAAATAACAACAAATCCACAAACAATTCCTTGCAGGCGCCTCCGATTGAGAATACGAAAAGTTATGCTAATGCAAGTGTGCGTTTGCCCAAAGACTGGGATGGGAAATCAATACTTGCAAACGGTTTTGTATGGATTTTTATAGATGATATAAAATTGCAGAACAAATATAATGTCCATCCAGGAGATGAATATTACTTTTCTAATGACTATGAAACTTGGGATGATGATAACACCTATTATAAATATCCGTTATCACCCAATGTTGTGATAGAAGCGGGTGTTTGGAAAGATACGGAAAATAGTGATTTTTCAACACGAAAAATGACTGTTAATGAATTTGCAAATTATATGCGTAGCCAGAATGCTGTCGAAGGGAAACGCGATTATGGTATCACTACCAATGTTACCTATAAAAATGGTATGATTACAAAAATCAAAGAAGTATATACTCCGTAATATAAACAAGTATGAATACCATTAAAAAAACTCTTGTAATTTTTCTTATTCTGTTTGTTTCAACTGATTCATACGCCCAACTTATCGGCATAATAAAAGACGCGATACAGAAAACAGACAAGATAGGAGTTCTTCTCGAGGAGAAGAACATTACCACCTCAATTACAGATGCTTTGCCGGTTGCCTTTTGGCTGCAAGACCTCGAAGAATACCGAGAACCTGTCGAAGGGTGCGATTACAGTTTTGTGTTGAGTCCCGGCTTTTACAGATATTCCGTTCAATCTTATTGTCTGAAAGCTGGCACGTATGGGCCAACAAAAGGAGATGGCTACTTGCTTACACCAATAAAAGGCAAACAGGCTGATTTGGTAGTCAATATTCTCAAACGTTCTGCAAATCATCCTGAAATTGCGCAGCAAGACATTCAAAGAATGCTTTGGGGCATCATTGCAGGGGCAAAGTTTACCGATTACGATGCTTCTTTTCAAAACAAAGTTCGGCCTCTCTTATTAAATACAGATATTGCACGTATGAGCATAGATGTAAATAGTCTGTTGAAAAATAATGCACTCAATGTATTACCCGATGAAGTAAAAAAAGCTATAAAGTTTTACACTGATTTCCGTAGCAAACTTACAAATCCAAACACTACTTATAATGAAATAGTTTCAATGGCAATGTTGAATGGAGTGCTTCCGGAAGACCCATTTAACAAATATATTCAAAAAGGACTTTGGTCATATATAGGAGATGGATTCTATGCCAAGGCTCTACCAACAGGCTACACTCAAACAAATTATTATATCTACAAGCCAGGAAAAATAGATGTTATTTATGATGAAAAAAATAGATTGAAAAAATTGTATAAAAACGGTTACAGCGTGGAAATAAGCTATGACGATACTCCCGGAGGAGATGTTATATCTTTCGGAACAAGCAACTATCCCATTTGGAGAATTACATCTCTACTGTTCAAAGACGCTAAATCGGGACAAGAATATTCACTCAACAACACAGGATGGATGGTTAAAGACGAAGGCAAGTTACTTACAAGTAGCAAGAACAATTCGTCATCCAGACCAGGAGACCCTTCTTTTGAAGAATATAATAACAGGGTAAATAAAACCAATATGGCATTACAAAATATGAATGCCTACCGGCAAGAAAAGAAATTGAAAAAACTTGATAAAGACCAAATTAAAAATCTGTTAGATGAATATGCACAACACGACGGTTTGTACTTCGCAATAAAATTACTTGATTCTAACAGCAATTTAAAATGGACTAAGAACATAGTTGCTATAAGCACCGACCGCCGCAATAGTATATGCAGCACGCTTGCCGGAGAAGAAAATACTGTTTTTGGAAAGCAAAAAGCGGATATTGTTAAAAATCTGGCGAATCCGGCAACCAACGGTAAACAACGGCTTGCAATTTCTGAAAGACCTACAAAACCAGTGAAACCATGTGAGCCGGAAGAGGAGATTGTTGAGGATGATTCAGAAATACAACCTGACAATTTCAACGAATACAACCAAGAACTTGCGGAGACTTGCGCTTTATATTCGGCATTGGCATATCAAGAAACTCGAATTACAACTAAATCAGGAGATTTAGAAACTTTTTTTTATACTTTAGGTAAAATACCACAAGGACAACCAATACCTACCTCAATGCTACCACCAAAAGATATGATTTTTTCAGAATTTATTTCACACTATAAAGAGTTGAAAAACAGTAAAGAAATTATATATTTTACGGGCAAAATAAATGACGACTATGTAAAAAAAGACGATAATAAACCTTACGTTTTAGAAGCACAATTGAAATATGATGGCTATACAGGAATAACTCCATGTAAATGTTATCATGATGAAGACGAACACAATATAAGCCATACATTTGCTTATAAGAAAATTAGTGAAGAAGAAATACAACTTGTTGTAATACTTCGAGGCACAGACTATGTTGAATGGCGAGGAAATATGGACATTTGGGAGGACGGAAACAAGCCGAGCCAACGTCATTTTAGCTTTCAAAATGCGAATAAGAAATTGCAAGATGCAATTGATAAATACATATATGATACAAAAGAATTAAGAAATAAAAATATAAACTTGTTAATAACCGGCCATAGCAGAGGAGCGGCAGTAGGAAATCTTCTTGCAGTTGATTCAAATGATAAAAAATGGTGTAGAAATGGTAAAATAAAAAATGTATGTGCTTACTTGTTTGCAACCCCCAACAATTCAACATTTTTTAGCGAAAACGGATATGAAAATATTTTCAATTTCTGTTTTGAAGATGATTTTGTTCCTCAAATACCATTAGATACGAGATTTTCTGAATGGAGTTATGGGAAAAGTGGAAAAATTTATACTACAAATGCTGAACAGTTATGGAAGTTTATTGGACCTATTCCTAATGAAGAAAAAGATTTTAGAATATTGGAAAAGGAATATATTAAGCTTTCGGAGAACAGAGACCCTTCATTTGATAAAGAGGCAACAGAACGTGTAATGAAATCTTTCTCGTCACTAGCCCCAACAGTAAATATTTACTATACAGAAAAAATGAAAATGGATTGTTTTCCAGGATTAGAATATAACAAAACATTACACGATTTCATGCGAGATTACGTTGCAAATGCGGCAATCGAAAAATTAAGTAGTAAGATATTAACTGCTCTAAAACAACCTGTAATTGGAATTGGAATTAATCCTTGTAATAATGTTTACTCAATTGTAGATTACTTTGTAGATGGCATAGGAATGAAAAAATCTGTAAACGACACTCACCAAGCATTCACATATTACAATGCGCTGAAAGCAAGAGGATTCTCTAAAAATACAAATGAGACTAATGTACAAGCTGACAACTCCAATGAATACGAACAAGAACCGCAATCTAAAGGAAAATTAATATTCCTTACGCACGGTCTTAATTCTAACGGTACTTGTTTTGAACAAACAGTAAAATCACTAGAGCAATATTATAACTATTTCAATTTTGGACTCATATCTGCAAATAATGCATCTGCAAATAATGATCGGTCACAGTATGTAAATCAACTGACAGACGAAGGAAAAAATGTTTTGGTCAAACTTGAATTTTCTGCCGGAAATCTGTCTTTTAATGAACAGTTTAGCCAAATGGATAAAATGTTAAAAGAGTTTAAAGGGCATAACGCAGATGTGGTTTTTATTGGACACTCTATGGGTGGATTGGCAAGTATCAGATATGGAATGTATTATGCCAAGAATAATCCAAGCAAAAAAGTAACGATTGTTACAGTAGACACTCCTTATCAGCCTAATAATTATGCAAAATTTGTATGGGAACATAAAACAACAACTAAAGCTACCGAGTGGTTACATAAACAAAACCGAGGTGATGCACACCGAGACCTTACTGGTTATGAGGATGATGCGGGCAATGCTGCTTTGCTAAATTTGCGAAACGATTGGAACCAATACAAAAAATATTGGAATAGTGAAACTGCTAAACTTTATGCAATATCAGTATCGATGTATAGCAAGAACGAAAAACGTTGGTCAGAAATAGGTGATGGAATAGTTGATATTCCTGCTCAACAAGGTAATTTTCTTGAAAATCAGAATAACGTTGTTGGAAAATGGAATGAGGTAAACTATAAACCTACAATTTTTGGCACAGGAATAAGTTCTATAGGATTTGATATAACCTCAACTGTGTTGAGTGGACAATATTTTTCACTTTTATTTTCCGATGCTGGCGGCATTAATGATATGGAGAAACCGGGGTATCATACAAACACACCTGCTTTACCTGAAGTTATAAAACAAATTAAAGAAATTATTGAAGAAGTTATAGAAACACAGCTCCCCTCTTCACTTCGAGAGTCTTCAAATTTTATGAATCAAAGTGTATCAAAACAAGCAACAAAGTCTAATATCTCTACGCAAGGCATTCAACTTGCAGCAACGAAGAGCAATGTTGTATCAACAAACAATCCCATATTGCAAGAATTGGCTGCCTGCAAAAACCAACAAGAAGTTCTACGTATTACCCGAGCAAACGGCTTAGTTATTGGGCGCGACTCGTCAAAAGGTCTTACTAACCCGGAAAAATGTATCATCGCCGTATTTTCATCAAACGGCGCCTTGTTAGCATTGCTGGATGTCGGCAGTAATTCACGTATGGATTTGCTATCAAACAAAACCGTTCAAAATCCCGAACAGTTTTACAATCGGAATGGATATTCTTTATGGTATATACAACAAAAAAACAATTAAAAAACAAATAAATTATGACACAGAAAAAATTCATTCGGTATTTTGCCACAATTATTCTAAGTATTCTATTGTGCACCCAAGCGTATGCACAACATACCACCGAATTCCTGTTTTCGGAAACTGCACCCGATTACGTCAGAAAAATAATGCAAACCAACGCAAAAGCGGTATTTGCAGAAATCAATCAAGTCTACGACCAAAACAAGTCGGAGCTTTCGCTATCGTCATCAAAGGCTACCAAAGAGGCAATCCAACGTATTCAAACCCTTTGGGCGACAAGCCGGTTCTACTGTACCGAAACCGACGTTACCACACGGGTATTGAAATCATCGAACGGCTATCAGGTAAGAAATATTCCGGTATTTTTTGTTGAGGGAAGTAATCAGGAAGACCAATATCAGAATATAGTGATTGAATTTACTCCGGCAGGAAAAATCAGTGATATGTATATTGCCATTATGCCGCATCAGTATGCAAAAATAATGATGAACTCCAACGAGGTTACAGACGTGCGTTACAGACAAATGATTGTGGAGTTGGTAGAAAATTTCCGTACGGCATACAACCGTAAGGACTTACCGTTTTTGCAAGACATTTACAGCGATGATGCCCTGATTATTACCGGTAAAGTGCTACGACAACAGAAAAGAGGCGATGTGCTTATGGCGTATGACCAACAAAAAGTAGAATACAGTGTTCAAAATAAGAAACAATATCTTGGTAATTTGAAAAAAGTCTTTGAAAAAAATGCTTATATCAACATTAAATTTGATGAAATTGTGGTAACACGTCACGAAGGCAGTCCTCATATCTATGGCGTTACACTGAAACAAGACTGGAATTCCTCAGGCGGCTATCACGACGAAGGTTGGCTGTTCCTGATGATTGACTACGAAGACGAGAACAATCCGCTTATTTGGGTACGCACCTGGCAACCATTAACAGACTCAATGGGGCAGGAAATACATTACAATACAGAAGATATTTTTGGTCTGGGAAGTTTCCCTGTAAGATAATTTGGATAATGAAACACTGTTTGATTTTACTGTTGCTTGAATTGTTGTGTACAGCCTGTCTGTTCTCTCAGGATACTTTGCTGGAGTTTATCATCGAAAAAGATGATAGTCCGCAAGTATTTTACAAAAATAAAGGCTGTACACCTGATGTCGGGGCCATTGTGTTTTACACTACCATTCCGGATTTGCAGTTCAATATGCCCGATACTAAAAGCCGTCTGAAAAACGCATCCATTTTCGATAACGAAAAAAACTGTTATGTGCTTTGTGTACAACCCACCGACACGAAAATCGGTGGAATTACACAATATTCGATTGAAATTACCGGTACTAAATACAAACCGATGCCTGCTTATATGGTGAAAGGTATAATGCCCGGAGTTGCACAATATTTTAAGATAAAAACAGGAGAAGATTTGAAGGCAGCTGTTGATAGTTTAAAAAAAGAACTTGAAAAAATGAGAAATGTAAATGTCGAGATGATAAGTTGGATAGAACAGAAACCTGTTTCTCCGACTACACCTGCTGCTTCTGTCTATTATGCGATGAATTGGTATATGGAAGGATTAAAAAACCGCAATGCAGGAAACTATTCAGAGGCAATTGAATGTTTCAAAAAAATAGCAGAAAGCCCTTCGGTAGCTGTATGGAATGAGATAGGCATTTGTTATAAATCGTTGAAACAGTACGACGATGCCATTGATTGTTTTCAAAAAAGCAATAATATTGACAGTCGAGGTGGTACTGCTTGGTACAATATGGGATTATGCTATGGAGATAAGAACAAACTTTCTAAATCTATAGAATGCCTCAAAAAATCGGCACAATTGGGCAATGAAAATGCGCAGAAACTTTTGAGGGATATGAAGAAAAAATGGTAGAAAAAAGATAACTATAAAATTATGCAACAAAATCAAGTCAATATGTGGCTTTCAATGAATGCCGGGAATTTCAGGCAACAAGACCTTTTTTTTGTCAAAAACACATTGGAAGCAATGCCCGACGACTGTATAATGAGACTGTGTGAAAACGCCAAAATAGATCTTTGGCATAATTTTGTATAATCACAAAGAATATCTTTATAATAAAAAGGCAAAGTTCTTTGTAGAGAAAAATATCTCAAAAGGAGTCGATACTCCTCTTATATACTTGTATTCTGCAATCTGATTAGCATTTTAGATACAGGTGTAATAGAAATAAGCCTTCTGATATTATAAGCAGTTACATATAGATCAACTTCTATTTGTACTTTTTCCTTGGAAGTGAGTAAAATCGGCACTTTCCCCATCCAACGCTTTAAAGTTCCAAAAATATGTTCTATCAGTGCTTTTCTATTCTTGATAAGTTTTCTGGAATCAGGAGTATCTATTTTTGGATTATATTCCCCATCTTCTACATAAGTCCAATGGCCATTAATAAATTGAGCATTTTCTGTTCTATTAGGTCCGGCATCTCCAGTCATCATTTTTGTACCGATACCAAATGGGCCTATATTAAATTGAGCAGCAGCAGGTGAGGGCATGTGGCCTGACGCCCTCATAACTCATATATCCCAAATCACTTTTATGGGAAATATTCCCTGTTGTGGCGTTGAAAGACATTGAACTAAATTTTTGTGCGATATTATCCTTATAAATCCACCAATCCGTTAACCTGTTCATCGAATCATAGAAAAACCCCCTGCTCAGCGAAGGCTCTGCCTTCGTTGTGCTAAAAGCAAGGCTCTGCCTTGCATAATCTCATTTTAAGCTCCTCATCAATGGCAATTTTTCTATTGGAACATATATCCCCTGAATTTCTATCAAACCTTCCAGTCCCGCAAAATTTCTGGCACTGGAATATAAATAATCTTCTGCTTGTGTTACAATTCCCGAACGAACAGGATTTTCATGAATATATTTGATTTTTAGTGTCCATAAAATTGTTACTATAAACTATTTCTGCATGGTTTTCATGTGTCCAAATCTGATATTTTTCATTTCGCTTGTGTTGTTTCGCTGAAAATTCAAACAAATTCAGCATCCACTCTCGACGGCTTTCCGATTCTGTTTCGACAGCTTCTAATATTTTCCTGGCAGTGAAACTTTTTATTTCCCGGATTGTATCACTTAATCGACCTCTTCCATAACGAAGGACTAAATGAACGAGATTGCTCATTATCACAAATGCG
>JAVBLO010000063.1:0-75918 GCA_031553415.1 Bacteroidales bacterium
TTCCAAGTCGCTACAAAGAAACATCCGGTTGGTCGTGGAAGAGTTCGACATGAAAGGTAAAATGATTTACCGACTACTTTTCTCCACTGACCTTGAACAAGCCCCCATGGATATTATTGACATTTACCATACTCGTTTTCAAATTGAGTTCGGTTTTCGAGATGCGAAGCAATATGCCGGATTGGAAAACGCCCAAGCACGCTCTGAAAATAAACTTGATTTTCATTTCAATGCGGCCTTGACTGCGGTTAATATTACCAAGGTCATGCAGCTATCGGACGAAAGTAAAAGGGAAATGCCATTCTCTATAAAATATTATAAAGTACTATTACACAATGCATTACTGCTAATGCGATTTTTTAGCAAGTTCGGTATTTCTCCGAACAAACCTAAAAATCAGAAGATTTTCAAAGAGCTATTGTTATTCGGCACATTAGCAGCATAAAATATCATGAATTATAAACGAACTATTGTTAAATAAATCACTTAAATAATTAAGCCTACGGATATGGTTAAGAAGACAGCAGGAATGCTCTGTGGGCGATGATGAGTTCTATTTTTCTAATCGGGAACTAAGAAACTTTCTGATAATTTCTCTTTGTCTCCATGAGATCGGGTCGCTATCCACAGAAATCAGGTTATCTTACAGGAACCGAGTCTCTGGTATTTTTTCGACTACACTGCATGCTGCTGCCTTTTTGAAAACAAAGATAAGAAACAGGGGAATTTCCCTTTTTTCTGAAAGAAAAAGGAAACACGTTCAATCAGGATTGGGTAAAATCTGTTAGTTTTGGTTATCTTTGTGCACATCAAGTCCGCTGGTTTTCATCGCCTTAATAAATTAAAATGAAACAATTATTGATTGTGCCTCGAGCACGTTATAAAGGTAAGAAAATCATAGACTCGATCTGGTGATGAAAAAACCAATCAACCCATTTTTATGCGTCTGTGTGGTTATCTGAAAATTATCATGTACATTTGTGCCTCGAATTTTAAACTATATTCAAACACATGCAAACAAAATTTAAAACATTACTATTATCATTTGCGCTGTTATTAAGTGGCGCATTCAGTGTTAACGCCCAAGATGCCCACAGAGGAGGATTTTTAGAAAACTGGTCAGTTGGTGTAGATGCGGGTCTTTACGGATTTGGGGGGTACGTTGCCACATCGTTATTACCCAATATTAAAGCAAGAGTTGGATTTGATTATTTGACTTATACTTATAAAGACAATATTAGTTTCGATGCTCCTCCTATTAACGTAAACAACGAAAGCTGGACAGGAAGTGTAGATATGAATGGAGAATTAACAGACCCCAGCTTAAAATTCCCCAATTTTAAAGCTTTAGTGGATTTTTATCCTGTTACTGATGGTATCTTTTGTCTTACCGCAGGGTTTTATATGGGTAATAATAACGTGAATACGGATGGTATGATTAACGGATACGAAGAATTATCCACTACATTAGGCTTCGAACCTGCATTTGAATTTGAAGATATTATTATTCAACCAGATCCCAATGGAAAATTCAATGCCAAATTAAAAATGGGCAACTCTTTCAAGCCATACTTGGGAATTGGCCTTGGACGTACGATTTCAAAAAGCCGGGTAGGCTTCAGATTTGATCTGGGAGTTGTTTTCCAAGGTGAATACACCGTGGAAAGTCGCAATGTCGTCAAAGGAATTGACAAAATCAATGATGAGGCTGCCGATTTCGATCTTGGTGTTTCTAAGGAATTGCTAAAGTTATGGCCGATGATGAGTTTCTCTTTGTCATACCGGATTAAGTAACTCAAAAAGAATAAATTCACAGCAAAGGTGCTGTCTCAAGAGCGAGGCGGCACCTTTTGTTTTTCCCGGATAAAATACACTTTTATCTCTTAACTTTGTTCAAAACTCACCAGCCAATTAATACCGAATTTATCAGTCAACATACCAAATAATGGAGCCCAAAAAGTTTTTTCCAATGGCATGGTAATAGTGCCGCCTTCAGCAAGACCATTGAAAATCCGTTTGGCTTCATCTTCCTTATCCGTACTGACAGAAAGAGAAATATTATCTCCGACAGTGAGTTTATACCCAAGTTCTTCCGACATATCAGAACCCATAAGCACAACTTCCTTGCTGATTGGTAAACTCATATGCATAATTTTATCCTTCCATGCATCAGGAATAGGATGTTCCGGCGAAGGCATGTCTTTATAACGCCCAACATACATAAATTCGCCTCCGAATACGGATTTGTAAAAATTGAAAGCAGCTTCACATGTACCTTCAAAGTTCAGATAGCAATTAATTGTTGTCATAAAATTCAATATTTAAGTTTATTTCCGCAAAGATATATTTTTATATGAAAATCATATCTAATATAACAAAATTGGTTGACAAAAGTTTTCAGTTAAAAACACATATTATTTTTCAAATTGGAATTAATATATTTTTTCTATCTTTGTTCATCAAATTTTTTACATCAAGAAATAAAATATGGAAAAACAATTATTCTTGGGCGACGAAGCCATTGCCCAGGCAGCGATAGACGCAGGTCTCTCTGGTGTTTACTCCTATCCGGGAACACCTTCCACCGAAATTACCGAATACATACAAACATCTGCGACTGCAAAAGAAAATGGGATTCGTTCCACCTGGTGTTGTAACGAAAAAACAGCATTAGAAACGGCATTAGGCATGTCGTATGCCGGAAAAAGAACCCTTTCCTGTATGAAACATGTCGGGCTAAACGTTGCCGCTGATGCATTCATGAATATCGCCATGTCGGGAATTAATGGGGGAATGATTATTATTACAGCAGACGACCCGTCAATGCACTCATCTCAGAATGAACAGGACAACCGGTTTTATGGCGATTTTGCCATGATTCCCATTTTCGAACCTTCAAACCAGCAGGAAGCTTATGATATGGTATATGAAGGTTTTGAATTATCCGAAAAATTGGGATACCCTGTTTTATTACGTATTACTACACGGATGGCACACTCCCGTTCAGGAGTTATTACCCGTAAGCCGTTACAACAAAAAGAACTGAATGCGCCGGAAGATGGACGCCAACGTTTTGTACTGCTTCCTGCAAACGCCCGGAAAAGATTCAAAATCCTTATTGATAAACAAGCCGAATTCCTGAAACATTCGGAAGATTCAAAATACAACCAATACATTGACGCTCCGGATAAAAAACTCGGAATCATTGCTTGTGGTATCGCATTCAACTATCTGCAGGAAAACTTTCCCAGTGGATTCCAACATCCGGTTTTGAAAATAAGCCAATATCCCATACCCAAAAAACAACTGCAACAATTGGTTGATACTTGTGATGAAATCCTTGTCCTTGAAGATGGTTTTCCATTCGTGGAAAGTCAGCTAAAAGGTTATTTAGGATTGGGAGTCAAAGTACACGGACGCCTGGACAGAACTATTTCCCGCGATGGAGAATTAAATCCGGATGTCGTCGGAAAAGCCTTGGGAAGGGAAGTAAAAACTTATTATACCGTACCGGAAATAGTCGAAATGCGCCCTCCTGCATTATGCCAGGGTTGTGGACACCGCGATGTATATGATGCCTTAAACGAAGTACTAAAAGAATATGAAAACAGTAAAGTATTCAGCGATATAGGTTGTTATACTTTAGGAGCATTGCCTCCATTCCGTGCCATCGATTCTTGTATAGACATGGGAGCTTCTATCACAATGGCTCGTGGAGCTGCAGAAGCAGGCTTATTCCCCTCAGTTGCAGTAATTGGAGATTCGACATTCACTCACTCAGGCATGACCGGGCTATTGGATTGCGTTAACAACAATGCCAATGTCCTTATAATTATTTCCGACAATGAAACAACCGGAATGACAGGCGGACAAGACTCTGCCGGAACAGGCCGCATAGAATCTATCTGCCTTGGAATTGGAGTTGATCCTAAACACCTGCGTGTAGGTGTTCCTCTCAGAAAAAATTTCGAAGAAATGAAAACAATGATTAGGGAAGAAATTGAATATAAAGGAGTTTCTGTAATCATACCAAGAAGAGAATGTATTCAAACACACGCAAGGAAAGCTAAAGCAAAATAAAATGAAAACAGACATTATATTATCAGGAGTAGGAGGACAAGGAATCCTCTCAATAGCAGCCGTCATCGGGAAAGCCGCCATTAAAGATGGTTTATACATGAAACAATCTGAAGTACACGGAATGAGTCAACGGGGTGGCGATGTGCAATCAAACCTCCGCATCAGCAATCAGCCGGTTGCATCAGACTTAATTGCAAAAGGTTCTGCAGATATCATCATTTCCCTTGAACCAATGGAAGCCTTGCGTTATTTGCCTTACCTGAAAAAAGATGGTTGGGTGGTAACGAATTCCAAACCTTTTGTTAATATTCCAAATTATCCGGAATTGGATAAAATAATGGAAGCTATCAATGCTCTACCGAATAAAGTTATACTGGATGTAGAACAAATCGCCAAAGATTTGGGGGCATCCCGCTCCAGCAATATTGTAATGTTGGGTGCCGCCTCTCCTTATGTTGGCATAGATTATGCTAAGTTGGAAGACGGTATCCGCAGTATATTTGGTCGCAAAGGAGAAGAAGTTGTTGCTATCAATCTCAAAGCGTTGGCCGCAGGTAAAGTCGTTGCAGAAAAATAAGCCAATCTCATAAAAAAGAAAAGTTACTTGCGCTCTCGCAAGTAACTTTACCTAGTCAAAAGAAAAACATATCAAATAGTAAGTTGGTGTGTGTGTTATTTTTAGTGTGTAACTGTGTTCTTAAAATATCTTTTCAACACTTGTAATCACTTTTACATTTATAAGTACAAAATTCATGCCAAAGTTTTTCAGACCTTTCTATCATGTAACAAATAAATTTTGAGAAATTTTTTATTATTTATGTGGAAGTTTTCCCCAAAATGAGGTTTTTACGTTCTTTTTAAATGGCAAGTATCTACATACATACTCCTTTTTGCAAAACACGTTGCATATATTGCGATTTTTTTTCATCTGTTTCAATGGAGAAAAAAACACAATATGTAGAAACATTGTGCAAAGAACTGGAATTACGAAGAAATTATTTGCAAGAAGAAAAAATCCAAACTATTTATTTGGGTGGTGGAACTCCTTCTCAGCTTTCAGCAGAAGATTTTAAACAGATTTTTGAAAAAATAGAGGAAGTTGGAGCTAGTGAAGAAAAAGAAATAACCCTCGAAGCTAACCCCGACGACATTACCCCACAATATCTCAAATCTATAAAAGATTTGCCTTTCAACAGAATCAGCATTGGCATTCAAAGTTTTAACGACACTGATTTAAAGTTCCTGAATCGCCGGCACAACTCACAAGCAGCCATTGAAGCAGTCCGGTTATGCCAGGAATCCGGATTTAGAAATATCAGTATCGATTTGATGTATGGCTTACCCAATCAAACCTTACAAGCCTGGCAGGTAAATCTGCAACAAACTTTGGAGTTGGACATCCAACATATTTCAGCATACCATTTAATATATGAAGAAGGAACAAGGTTATATGATTTATTAAACAAGCAAAAAATCATCCCGGTAAATGAAGAATTAAGTGTCCTGATGTTTTCCGGAATGATTGACATACTAGAAGCAAACGGATTTGAGCATTACGAAATATCCAATTTCGCCAAACCAGGATTTGCATCCCAACATAATTCTTCTTACTGGAATGGAACTCATTATTTAGGAATCGGCGCTTCGGCTCATTCCTTCAATGGGAAAGCCCGCCATTGGAATATTTCAGATTTGGACAAATATATTCAAAGCATCAATCTGGGGAATTTGCCACAGGAAACAGAAATCATTGGAGAAAAAGAAGCTTACAACGATTTTATCCTGACTCGCATGCGCACCATGAAAGGAATGGATTTAAACGAACTGGAAACTTTATTTGGAAAAGATAAGATAAGATATTGTTTACAGCAGGCGCAAAAACACATCCAAAAACAAACAATTCAAGCAGATAATAATTTTTTAAGGCTAACCCGGAAAGGTATTTTTATTTCGGATGGGATTATGAGTGATTTATTCCTTTAAAAGGATGCTGTATCATATAAGCATTGTAATACCGGACATCCCCGGTAACCTCCTCCCCTAACCAATCCGGCCGCGGAAAATCTTCAGATTCGGATTCAAGCTCCAGCTCAGCAAGAACTAATCCTTCATTTGCACCATGAAAAACATCAATTTCAAAAGTATGGTTTTCACAGGCAACATAATGCCTTACTTTTTCAATAAAGCCCGGTTCACAAAGCTCCAGCATTTTTTCCGCATCAGCAACCGGGATTTCATATTCAAATTCACAACGAGAAAAACCATTTTTGTTAGACGGACCCTTAACCGTGATATAAGCTTTCTCTCCCTTTATCCTCACCCGCACATTTTTATCAGGCTTATTACAAAGATAAGCTTGTACAATTTTTTCCTTCCTTGTTACAAAAGGAAAAAAATCTCCTTTTATCAAAAATTTTCGCTCGATCTCAATCATTTGAAAAAATCACACAGATTTGACTCCGTTGATTTTCAATTCACGGAGTCAAATCTGTGTACTATTTAATTATTTTTTTCCTCCATATGTAAACGAAACCGGAATATATGCAGGACTCTGTATTTGTTGTCCGCCGATATTCAGCGAAGGTTTCAATTTGAAAGTTACTTTAGTTGCTTCACTACCCATACCTACAAAATTCAAAGCCATTTTTTTAACAGCATCAGCAGACTGCCCACTCATTGCTTTTTTCAAGTCAAAATTCAGATTGATAGGTAACTGGCTGGTACCACCGGGGGCTACTTGCAATTTAGAATCAAGAGAACCGTTAGTCATTTCAACTCCATCAATTTCAAGCAGGTATTGCAAACCATTCAACAATGCAGATTGCGTTCCGGGATTTTTCACATCCAGATTCAAAGTAAATTGTAATGGCAAAGTACTTTTTGTAAACATTGAAGTCAAAGCTAATGCAGAACTTGCCAGGTTGTTTGAATTAAGATTCACTCCACCTAAAGACAATGAAGAAATAGAATTGTACTTGTACTCACATTGAGCCAAACTCATAGTACTACTCAAAACCGACTGAGCCACATCGCACGAAAACATGACCAGCGCAAGGCTGAATAAAGCAATAATTTTTTTCATAACTTATTTAATTGTTACCATTGTCGCCCCAAACCCATACTCCTTGAAAGAAGCATCCTGGAAAGGGCAGTTTTTATATTTTGTTTTTAATTCCTGCAAAACAGCATTGCGCAACACACCTTCTCCTTTTCCATGGATGAATACAATCTTCTGTCCTTTCTTAGACTTATATTGCTCCATCACGTCCCTGAATTTTGCCAATTGCACTTCCAATATGTCCGCATTGCTCATCCCTGCTGTCGTATCCAGCAATTCATTGATGTGCAAATCAATTTCAACGATAATTTTAGCAGCTTCCTTTATAACCTGCACATTGGGGCGGTTCGGACGATCAACCATTACTTTCTGATTCATAGCTTCTTGAATATCAGCAGCAGATACCAGAATTTCCCTGGCAGGAACGTCATTAGTCACAACCGGATAAACCAACGCATCGTCTTCGAAGAAATCATTTTCACGAAAACTGTGCAATTTGTAAAACTTAACGCCATCCAACCGGATTTCAACATTTTGCGCATTTTTCAAAGTATAAGGCTTATCTTCCTTGTAAGCTAAAAATTGCAGGCAAATATGCTCCAAATCATTTAGTTCCCCTTTTGTAAATTCTTCAATAAACAATTGGGTATTCGGCTCGATAACATTCCGGCAACGGCTTTTCCATGCATTATTTTCACAGTTCATGTAATTAAAGAACAAATAATAATTACTGTCATTAATCAGGAACGTTTCATAATCACATTTACCAAGATTTTTTATATCCACCGGTAAAAATGCCAGATATACATTAAGTCTATCCTTGCCGGTTATTTCAGCAACTTGATATAATTTTTCTTTTTTAGGATTTTCTGACTCAACAGGTTTAATTTCAACAGATTGAGCTACCGTTTTAGACACACTCTTTATTTGCATGTCGTTCGATTCAACAACCACACATTCCCGAATGAGGGCCGGCGTTTCAAAACCATCCTCTTCTTCCACATAAACAATATCTTTGCCTTGGAATCTCCTGACAATACCCCCTCCAACAGCATTCAGGAAACGCACTTTATCTCCGATTTTCATAATTGAGAATTGAAAGAAAGAGTATCAAAAAACCATTGGTACGCTGTCATTGCGGGCTTGACCCGCAATCTCTTGGTATACAATACTGATTTTCAGAAGATCCCGGCTCAAGGCCGGGATGACAGGCTTCCTACACTCCTTCTATTTATGACGGCAAATGTAAGCATCATTAATTTTAGCAAAATATTATTTCCAAAAATTGATTGAAATTTAATTATTTTTAACTTTGCACCTGATACAATATTTTTCACAGATTCCGTTACTTATAAAGGTGAAAAGGCTTTTATTCATAACTATTATATTAGTTTCTGTCAACTGTCTCCGGGTGACGGGTCAATATGATGCGCAGCTCAGTAACTACTGGGCAGCTACCAGTTATTATAATCCGGGATATGCCGGTCAATCCGGCAAACTGGAAATGACAGCCTTGAACCGTCAGCAATGGTTGGGTTTTGATAATTCGCCCCGTACGATGTTGATTTCGGCCGACTTGCCATTTGCCTTTTTAGGAAGAACGCATGGTGTTGGTGTTATCGTGTTTTCAGAAAGTCTGGGATTATTCAAGCATTCAATCATGGCTGGTCAGTATGCATATAAAAAAAAACTTTTTAAAGGAGATTTCAGCGCTGGCATCCAGGTCTCGAAAATCGATGAATCCTGGTTTGGGAGCAAAGTGGAAATAACTCCGCCGGAATCTGACGACACACATGAAAGTACTGACGATGGAATTCCTGCAGTAGATATAAAATCGTCGGCAATAGATTTTTCACTTGGTCTTTTCTATTCGCGGAAACAATGGCATGCAGGCTTTTCAGTCACACACATATTAGAGCCTGAAATGAAAGAGGAAGAAGGGGAAACAAAATTAGTGTATTTGCCCAGAGGTTATTATTTAATGGGAGGATACAATATTCAGTTCAGCAATCCGTTATTAGAATTACGCCCGTCTGTATTCGTTAAATCAACCATACAGATGAATCAGTTAGATGTATCGGCCAGACTCTTTTATAACAAGATGTTTTATGCAGGTTTAGGCTGGCGGTATGGGGATGCGGGGATCGTAATGCTCGGAGCAAATATTAAGAGTTTTCAGGTCGGTTATGCTTACGATTTTCCAATATCAGCGATCAGAAAAGGAACAACAGGCAGTCATGAAGTATTTTTGAAATACTCAATTGACTTAAACCTGAATAAAAGAACAAAGAATCAACATAAAAGCGTTAGAATATTATGATGAAAAAAGCGATATTCATCATTGCGGTCGCAGCAATACTCACAGCTTGCGGTAATTCATTCCAGGGAGTAGGTGGTGAACTTACGGGTGTAAGTGCTCCTGCATGGGACGAACCTTCACCTCATGGAATGGTCTTGATAAAACGGGGAGCTTTCGACATGGGTCCGGCAGAAACAGATTCATTATGGGGCACATACCAAAATACAAAAGGAGTTTCTATTGATGCTTTCTGGATGGATGCAACAGAAATCACCAATGCACAATACAGGCAATTCCTTTATTTTGTAAGGGATTCCATTGTCAGGGAACGCCTGTATGATCCCGCTTATGCAGGAGATGATCGTTATAAAATAGAAGAAGACAAACAAGGAAATCCGATTGACCCGCCTGTTTTGAATTGGAGCCGTCCGATTCCCACTGAAAAACGGGCTAACGAAGATGAATTAGCAGCCATTAACAGTGTATATTATGTACACCCGGTTACAAAAGAAAAAAAATTAGACCCGAAGCAAATGATTTACCGTTATGACTGGTATGATTATACTTCTGCTTCCCTTCGCAAAAACCGTTTGAACCCTGCCGACAGGATTAAAAACACTGATATAAAAGTAGACCCGAACCAGGTAGTAATGATTTCAAAAGACACTGCTTACATCAATGAAGAAGGTGCCATTATCAGGGAAACCATTACCCGTCCGTTAAGTTCAGAATATGACTTCCTGAACACTTACATTGTAAATATATATCCAGATGAAACTGTTTGGGTAAATGATTTCAACAATGCTTACAACGAACCTTATGTAAGGATGTATTTCAACCATCCCGGATATAACGACTATCCGGTAGTCGGCGTATCGTGGGAGCAGGCAACTGCATTCTGTACATGGAGAACAAACTATTTAATGATGTCGGCCAGTTTAAAAGGCCGGGTTATCGAACCTTACCGTTTACCAACAGAAGGAGAATGGGAATATGCGGCACGTAGTGGAAAAAATGAAAATAAATACCCCTGGAGTCAGGAAGGGGTAACAGGAAACAAAGGTTGTTTCCTGGGGAATTTCAAACCGGACAAAGGCAACTACGTAAAAGACGGTTACCTGATATCGGCCAAAGTTGCATCTTTTTCACCAAACGAATTCGGATTATATGATATGGCAGGAAACGTAGCGGAATGGACTTCCACGGCATTTCTTGAATCCGGACCGGAAATTATGAGTGATATGAACCCTGAATATCGCTATAATGCAGCAAAAGAAGACCCTTATGCTTTAAAGAAAAAAGTAGTAAGAGGAGGTTCCTGGAAAGACGTGGCACACTTTGTGCGCTCTGATGTCAGGAGTTTCGAATATCAGAATGAGCAACGATCTTATATCGGCTTCCGTTGCGTAAGGACACAAGTTGGATTTGGAAAAAAATAAAATAACATGGGAATTAAGAGAAGATATAAGAATATGGTTGAAAAATTCTTGTCGAAAGATCAGGGCAAGAGATTTTTTCAATTCTTTTACAGCTTTGGAGCTGCGATAGTACTTATTGGCGCTTTGGCCAAAATTAACCACTGGCCTTACGGAATGGGAACAATATTACTTACCATAGGTATGATAACCGAGGTACTGGTATTCATCGTTTCTGCTTTCGACCGCCCTGCAAAAGATTATAGCTGGGAAAATGTATTCCCAGTGCTGGATTCTAAAGATCCCGAAGATCGTCCTGATTTTGCATCCAATGGTAGTGGAGGTGGAAGCGGCTCTGTTGTTATTGGTGGTAGAAGCGATTCCGGAGAAGGTGTTGAAGGTTCAGGTATTGCAGCTGCCGGAGGCGGTGGATTCGGTGGCGGACCTGTTATCATAGGTGGCGGTGTTTTTGGTGGCGGCTCTTTTGGCAGTGGTGGCGGTTCCTACGGTGAAGGCGTTTACGGCGGTGATGGAGAAGTCAGTCCTGCAGCAGCCAAACAATCATTTGGAATTCCTTCGCATGTGGATATTTCGGAAGAGGACACCAACGCATTAACTGCAAGTATTAAAAAGTTGTCGGCAGCAGCAGAACAACTATCCAAAATGGCTGAATTGACAGATGCAACACAACAATATCTGGATAAATTATCCGGTATGTCTGAAAATATGGAACGTTTCAGTAATGTAACCAACGATTTGACCAATGTTTCTGATGTATTGCTGAATTCTTACAGGACTATCACAGACAACTCCGATGGTATCACTGAAAATTCTACAAGTTATGTACACCAAATGGATGCATTGAACCAAAATGTAGCCAAATTGAATCACATTTACGAAATCCAGATACAAAGCATCAATTCCCAAATGGAAGCAATCAGTAGGATTAACGCTGGTTTAATGCGCATGAGGGAAATGTATGAAGGATCTGTAATGGACAGCACTGTATTCCGCAGTGAAACAGAAAAAATGACGCACCAGATTGCAGCGCTCAATGGAGTTTATACCCGCTTATTGAATGCGATGACAATGAACATGAATATGCAACAAGGCATGTACAACCCAAATCCAGGATATAATCCGGGTTACAATCCCAACCCGAATCCAAATCCGGGAAATTATAACCCTGGTGCAACAGGAGGCTATAATCCTAATCCAAACGTTTAAAAATGGCATCAAACAGTCCTAATTCTCCACGGCAGAAGATGATAAACCTGATGTATCTGGTTTTCATAGCCATGCTTGCCCTCAACGTGCCGGCTGAGGTGCTGGATAGTTTTGTGCTCGTGGGAGAAAGTCTTGGTAGTTCGGCAACTACTTCATCAAGCAAAAATGAACACACTTTCGACAATATAAAATCACTTTACCAATCTAATCCCGAAAAAACAGAAAAATGGTATCTTCTGGCACAAAAGGTAAAAGAAAAATCCGATTCACTATATAATTTCATTGCTGAAAAGAAAATTGAAATTGTAAAAAATGCTGATGGAGAAAAAGGTAATCCCGATAATTTGCAACATCCCGACGACTTGAACGCAGCATTCGAAGTCATGATGGCTCCTGGTAAAAAAGGTGGAGAGAGGTTAAGAGAAGATGTGGAATCATATAGAGAATTCATTACAAGTTTGATACTGGATACGATTCAAAAACAGATTATTGAAACGAACTTAAGCACAACTCCTTCTGAAAAAGCGAAGAAAGACAAACAATCGTGGGAAGGTTCAATGTTCTACCAGATGCCTTTGGTTGCTTCGATTACTCTTATGACCAAGTTACAGAACGATGTTCGTTCTGCCGAAAGTGAAGCACTGAATACATTGCTGAAAAATATTGATGTAGGAGATTTTCGTGTAAACAAAATCGAAGCTTTTGTAATTCCGAAATCCCAAACTGTGGTGCAAGGAGGAACTTATTCTGCCAATTTAGTGCTTGCAGCGGTAGATTCTACCCAAACTCCTAGAATATTTGTAAATGGCAAAGAACTCCCTCAAAAAGACAACGGATTATACCAGGTTGGAACAAGTTCTACCGGTTCTTTTCCGATAAAAGGTTATATCGAGGTGACTAAAGATGGGTTACCTTTCCGTCGGGATTTTTCTTCTGAGTATTTTGTTGTAGAACCCAGTGCAACCATCTTCCCGACATTGATGAACGTATTGTATGCCAATTACGAAAACCCGATTGAAATTGCTGTGCCTGGCGTTCCCGGACAAAGCGTTTCTGCAACCATGAGTAATGGCCGGTTGGAGAGGAAAGGAAACAATATATGGAATGCTTATCCTTCAAAAGCAGGAACAGATGCAGTAATTACTGTTACAGCCAATATTGGAGGAAAAACCCAGACAATGGCTAACCGCAGTTATCGCGTCAGACCATTACCCGACCCAATGCCATTCATAGAATACACGGATGAAAATGGTAATCCGAAAAAATTCAGAGGAGGAAGATTGCCCAAAAGTATTTTACTTAATACAGAAGATTTGAAAGCCGCCATCGACGACGATTTATTGAGGGTAAATTTCTCCGTAATAAGATTTGAGACTATGTTTTTCGACGCTTATGGGAATGCTTTGCCGGTACCTTCTGATGGTTCAAAATTTTCTTCGGCACAAAAAGACAGACTACGCAGTTTGTCGAAAGGAAAAACCTTTTATATCAGGGGGGTAGTTGCCCGTGGACCGGGTGGTGACGAAAGGACACTCTCTCCTATTGAAGTAACCGTAAATTAAAAACGTACAAGATATATGAAACCGTTTTATTATATTGCTGCTTTGTTGTTAGTTTGTATTCTGGCTCAGGATTCCTTAGCCCAAGCTCCAACGCGGACAAGAAGAACTGCCGAAAGCAATAATAACAATTCAGGATTACCGGAACTTACTGTCAGGGCAAAAGCAAAAAATGATTCCCAGGGAGTAAATATTGATAATGTTGTCTGGCTCCGGGTGTTGTACCGTGAAATAGACTTGAAAAAAGAGGCAAACAGTCCGCTTTATTATCCGACAGAACCCATTGGCGACCGGATGAACCTTTTCACCTTAATGTTCAAACTATTGGGAGAAGGAAAGTTAATTGCTTACGAATATATCGACGACAGAAGGGAAGTTTTTACAGAGCAATACAAGGTTGATTTTGAGAAATTCCTTAAAACCCATCATATCATATACAAAAAAAACGGTACAGGCCCAACGGCTTCATTTGTCATTGATGAAAGCGACATTCCGAGCAACGAAGTGTTGACTTACTACATAAAAGAAGCTTATTATTTCGATCAGGCTACAGGGACTTTCGGTACTGAAGTTTTAGCGCTCTGTCCCATACGGATGAGAGAAGGTGATTTTGGAGAAAACCTCCGTATGCCATTATTTTGGGTGCCTTACGAAAATATACGTCCATATATTTCCCGTTCGCTGATTATGACATCCAACTATAATAATGCCCTGACTTATACAACCGACGATTTTTTCCAGTTGAAAATGTATAAGGGAGATATTATTAAAACAACCAACATGATGAACCAAACGCTGGCGGAACAATTCCCCGACTCAGCAAAATATAAGCATGCTCAGGACAGTATCGACAAACAGATGAAAAATTTTGAAGCAAAACTGTGGTTGCCGAAAGATACTGCGAAAGTGGTTGCCGATACTAAGGAGAAAAAAACAAAAACAGATAATACATCGGTAAGGGCATCCCGTTCCAGCAACTCAGGTGGAAGCAGCACAAAATCATCTGCTCCTAAAACCTCTTCACCAAAAGCATCTTCAACGCCGACAAAGAGTGTCCGGAGAAGATAATGAACCTTTATTGGCAGATATTTTATACATTCGCTAAAATCGGTGCATTCACAATTGGCGGAGGTTACGCGATGATACCACTCATCCAGCGGGAAGTGGTAGATAAAAAGCAATGGATATCAAAAAGTGACTTTATTGATATGATTGCAGTTTCACAAACAGTTCCGGGAGTACTGGCGGTTAATATCGCGATTTTTGCAGGATATAAGCTAAAAAAAAATATGGGTAGTATAGTTGCCACTTTAGGCGCTGTACTACCTTCTTTTTTAATAATATTAGCTATCGCCATGTTTTTCAGGCGATTTGAAGACAATATCTGGATACAGAAAATGTTTAAGGCTATCCGTCCCGCAGTAGTTGCCCTGATAGCCGTACCGGTTTTCACTACAGCCAAAGAAGTAGGAATCAATATAAAAACAATCATCATTCCCATTGCTGCTGCCTTTTTGATTTGGTATTGGGGAGTCTCTCCCGTTTATATCGTTTTGGCAGCAGGCCTGGGAGGAATTATCTATGGAAAATTACGAATTACGAATTAAAAATTACGAATTGTTTTGTTTTCAGACCAGTTCAATTTCTAATTCGTAATTCGTAATTCGTAATTTTATGATATATTTGAAGCTCTTCATCACTTATTTCAAAATCGGACTGTTCGGGTTCGGTGGAGGATATGCTATGCTGTCTTTGATACAGGATGAAGTAGTGAATAAACATGAATGGCTTACTCTTCAGGAATTCACAGATATTGTAGCCATTTCCCAAATGACTCCGGGACCTATCGGTATCAACAGCTCTACATATATCGGATACACAGTTACCCATAGCGTTTGGGGCTCTGTAGTAGCAACTTTTGCCGTTTGCCTTCCTTCTTTCATTATAGTATTAGCCATTGCCCATACATATAAAAAATTCCGCAAAAATAAATATGTCGATTACGCTTTTCAGGGATTACGTCCTGCCGTAGTTGGTTTAATTGCAGCAGCAGCCTTATTATTAATGAACCACGAAAACTTCATAGATTACAAAAGTATTATTATCTTTGGTGTAGCATTTATTGCAACCAAATTTCTGAAAATTCATCCTATTTTAATGATAGCATTGGCTGCTGTGGCAGGATTAATTATATATTAAAATCTATAGTAGGGAACGATTTGAAACAAAAATTAGGTGCGTTATCAAAATTTTCTAATAATTCTATTGTTTTGTCTGCCTTTGCAAGCTGCCGGAAACGAGCAAAATGCATCCACAAAAAGTGTAGATGCCGACTCCATTATGCGCGAGGTCATAAAACATGCAGAATTATATGGAGGATATATAAACACTTATGATGTAACGGTTTATGTAAAAGGAACCTGTAATATATCTAAAAAAAATATCCTGCGGTTATTTGCCCCCGACTTTCTTTACTTAGATAGAAAAAAAGACCAAACCATACTGGAAGCCATTGCTGAAGTACATTACCAATCGCCCAACCTTTTTTCACAGGAAATCAAAGCTGTTTCGGGGAATTCGGGAAATATTAAAGAAGTGGAAAAACGTGCAATGCATTTTTTGAACGTGAACATTTACAATCCGACATCTTTTAATGAAGAAATATTGATGCCTGTTTCAAAAAATGCATTTAAATATTACCGATTTTCATATATTTCAACTAAAGATACTTTAGAAACAAAAATCCATACGATAAAAATCGAGCCGAAAATAAACAGCCAGAAATTAATCAGGGGCACTATTTCCGTAATTCATGGCTTATGGATTATTTCAAATGTAGACATCAGTGGCAAATGGGATTTTTCGAATTTCAGAGTCCATACTGATTTTGGAATTTCGGATAAGGAATTTCTCCTCCCCATACAAACCAATTTATCATTTGATACAAAAATATTAGGCAATAATTTTGAGAACCATTATACATCGAAAATCGAATATACAAACATCAATAAATATAACGACAAATCAAAACGCAAGCACTTGGGTTATGATTTGACCGATTATTTCAATGTAAAATTAGACACGCTTCCGGTTGTAAAAGATTCCGCTTTCTGGAGTCAAAACAGGCCTTTTCCACTATCGCCTTCTGAAGAAGCGATTTATGAAAACAATAAGAAAAAGCGTGGGCAACCAATAGATACAGCTTTCATTGAAAAAAACCGGACTTGGAATCTGACTAAGGGTATTATTTCTTCTAAAAGATTTGATTTCATGCGAAGTAATTTCCGTTATTCCGGACTACTCAATCCATTCAAACTGGCATATTCAGGATTAGACGGATTCGTATATTGGCAACAATTAAAATTATATCATAGCTTTGAGTCAGGAGAAGCAGTAGCTTTTGATCCGAGTGTCGGATTTGTATTCAAAAGAAAGGAAGTATTTTTCAGGCTCCCGCTCAACTGGCTTTACCAACCCAAACGCTTGGGTGAAGTCAGTTTATCGTTAGGAAACAGCAATGACTCCTACAGCTCAAGAGTAATCGATAAAATTAATGAAGAATTGAAAGACTCTACATTCAACTTCAACGATTTGGATTTGAAGTATTACAAACATTATTATTTGTCGTTAAAAAATAATTACGAATTATTCAATGGACTTGTTTCCAACATCGGTATAGATTACCATTTATATAAGCCCGTTCAACCGGATAGTCCTGTTATATCACCAGATTCAGAGGTAATAGAAAGTTTGGCAGAAGACAATTACACATCTTTCACGCCTGTCATAGGTTTTAGCTACACTCCCCGGCAATTTTACAGGATTGTTACCAAGAGAAAAGAATATGTAGGTTCGCACTATCCCACCCTGTCATTCGAGTATGCACGGGGAATTCCGGATATCCTGAATAGCAACAGTGATTATGAACGGTTTGAAGCTGACATACAACAACTTATTTCATTGGGTTTGATTCGTTCAATCCGTTATTATGTAGGAGGAGGCCTTTTCACCAACATGAAATCAGTTTATTTCGCCGATTTTGCCAAATTTTCCAGACGGAACTTTCCCCGTTCGTGGGATGACCAAATGGGTGGAGTATTTCATTTATTAGACTACCAATGGTACAATGCATCCAATTCATATGTCCAGGCACATTTAATGTATGAATCTCCTTTCATATTATTGCATTTTTTTAAGGGTATCAGCAAAGAAGTACTCCGGGAAAGAATTTATCTGGGGCAATTATACCTTCCGGCACTTCCTTCCTATACAGAAGTCGGCTATGCGATAGGAAATTATATTTTCAGTGCAGGCGTTTTTGCTGGATTTGAAAAAGGCAAATACAATAGTTTTGGTGTGAAATTTGATTTTGAAATTGGCCGTTAACCACTTTTACATCAAAATAATCTGATTGATTACATCCCGTCCGGCTTCCTTATTCAATTTAACAATCAAATCGGTGCGGCACATAGACAATTCGTTCCTCAATACAGCGGAAGACAAATAAACATACAATATTTTATTCCTGATATACAGATTTTCGGTATAACGGGATACGGCATTACCCAATGTTGTTTCCCAGGCATTAATCAAACGGTTTTCCGCTAATTTTTCTGCGACAGAGGGATTTTCGATAAAAAAATCATTCAGCACTTCACTTAATGTTTGTGTATTGGAACGCTTCATAATTCTGTAATATTTCCGTTTTCTACCTGAAACAATTTGTAGTCGTGATTCATTTTATCCAGAATTTCATCTAAATATTTACGGTTTGTATCGGTGATAAATATTTGCCCGAATTGTTCCTGAACTACTAATTTAACAATTTGCTCCACCCTTTCTGCATCTAATTTATCAAAAACATCATCCAACAATAAAACCGGAACTGAAGAACCTGTTTTTACTAAAAAATTAAACTGTGCAAGTTTTAATGCAATCAGATAAGTTTTATTTTGTCCCTGGGAACCGATTTTCCTCATCAAATAACCATCCAGCAGAAATTCAAAATCATCTTTATGCGTACCGGTGCTTGTGTATCCAAGAATTTTATCGCGCTCCCTTCTATGATTCAATAATGAAGTCAAATCAGCCTCCGACAGTTGCGATTGATAAGACAAACCGACATTTTCTCCTGCTTCGCAAATAAACTGATGAAATTCTTTAAATATTGGCAAAAACTCGGCTACAAACGATTTCCTTTTTTCATGAATCAATGTGCCATTAACTACTAATTGTTCTTCCCAGATATCAAACAAAGCATCATCTGAGGGCTGTTCCGCTGTCGATTTCAATAATGAGTTGCGCTGGGTCAATGCTTTGTTATACCTGATTAAGGCTTGTAAATATGATTTGTCATATTGTGAAATCACCATATCTACAAATTTCCTGCGTTCCTCGCTCCCACCCTGAATTAAATCAATATCAGCAGGAGAAATCATCACTAAGGGTAACAAGCCTATATGCTCCGAGAGTTTCTCGTATTCTTTTTTATTCCGTTTAAAAACCTTACGGTGCTTACATTTGATACCACAATAAATATCTTCCTCATGGCTATCTTCAAACAGGTAAGTTCCCTGTAATACAAAAAAATCTTTGTCATGCTGAATCAATTGGGAATCAGTAAGATTTGTATGATTTTTGCAAAAGGAAAGATAAAATAGTGCATCCAGCAAATTGGTTTTCCCCATTCCGTTATTACCAAAAAAGCAATTCATTTTAGGGGAAAAGGTTAAATCGGCCTGTTCCAGGTTTTTGAAATTCAATATAGATATTTGCCTGATGATCATTTTAATGATTTGTTGCAATCAATGCCTTTGGCACTATTTCCGACAAATTTACAAAAAATCGGGGATTTATAAGTACAAAAATTAAAATTGCTTTTCTAATGTTCCGTTGTTTTTAGCCTTAATCATTTTCTTAAGTTCTCCGGTCAGTTGGATATTATTTGCCTTGTTTGCAGCATAATCCAAAGTTGTATTCCATGCATATAAGGCAACTGCTTTGTGGTCATTTCCCTGTTCAGGGTTTTCAATGCTAAATTTAGTCATGGCAGTAATAAAAACGGCCAGCACATCACCTTTACGATCTAAAATTTTGGATACGTTTTTATCTACATGATATACATAATTGGGCGTTTTATTCATCCATCTTTTTACAACTTCTATAGCATACTTGCGGTTAAGGTTGCTATCATCAACCGGAGTTGAGAGAATATAATTGTCGCAAATCAAAATTTGTGGTTCTGCCAGACGACAATCAATTTCGTTATTCAGTTCAATATTTTTCAACTGGTCGAAATTTTCAGGCTGGTAAACAGGAGGAATAAATTCGCCGGCAATTGAAGCAAAAAGGGAATCTTTGCCTTCTTCTTTCATGTAATAATAAGATGCTTTCAAATATTCCTTACAATCATGAGTCCTGTTAGAATTTTGTGCCGAATAAATTGCATAAGCATGCTTCATCAGGCGGGCCGTAGTTGCATAATCATCATCGGAAAAGCTGATAAGTCCCAACCCGAAGTAACCTTCCGGATTTTCGGGATAATACCTGATTAGCTTTGCATAAGCCGGAAGCGCTTTTTGAGATTCTTCTTTGGTTAAATAGGCAGCGCTTAAATTCAATAATGCCGCATATCCTTCAGGAAAGATCCGGAGTGATTTTTGGGAATAACGGATGGCACTATCCGGTTCATTCATTTTTCCATAAAGAATTCCTGCATTATCAAGTGCATATACAAATAAACTGTCGTAAACTAATGCTTTATTATATGCTATAATTGCGCTATCAGTTCTGCCCTGTTTTTCGCACTCGACTCCTTCAAGATAATACTGGTTAGCCTGTTTCGAAGCAGACATTTTGTAATATCGTGTTTGTTTCTTTTCAATCAGATGTTGTGTTGCGGAACAGTTCTTATAAAGCATTTCAAGATAATCGGCAAAAGTCGTTTGGTCATCAATATTTACATCGGTCGGGGCATTTTTGAGATTGGAATAATCACGCATTATTTTCTGTTTGGAAATGCCTTCTTCGGCCAATGAATGATATAATGCTTTCACCAAGCAAGAATTTACAATCGAATCAATACTATCACCTTCCGCATTATATATGCAACTGCATGCCTTCATAACGACTTCTTCGTCATAACCTTGTGCAATAATGGCTTGTGAAATACAAATCAAAAATATCGTGAGTATTTTTTTCATTTTCCCTTGTTTTTTTATGTAATAATCCGAAATTAACCCTTGAAATCACAAAAGTACATTTTTCTCTTAAAAAAATACGTTTTGTTCATTTTTATCTATACTTTTGCCTCATTGCAATCAAAACTCAAAAGCCAAAATTATCATGGAAAGTTTGCTTCATTATGTTTGGAAACATAAATTGTATGATGCCGGGTATCTTATAACTTCATCCGGCAATTCTGTCTCAATCATCGATCCGGGAATCCACAATACACATGCTGGCCCCGATTTTTTCAATGCTAAAATACGTATTGGTGACGAAACCTGGGCAGGAAATGTGGAAATCCATTCTTATGCTTCGGATTGGAACAAACACGGACATCATACCGATAAAGCCTATAATTCTGTTATTCTGCATGTTGTAGGAAACATCAACACGGAAATATATTCCGAAAACGGTCAGAAGATACCTCAATTGGTTCTGCAGATACCTGCGAAAGTGAAGGAAAATTATGAATACCTTTTAAGCAGGAATACATTGATTCCTTGTTTATGCCAAATAAGGGATATCCCCAAACTCTATTTAACCGACTGGCAGAATGCATTGCTTATTGAACGCTTAGAAAGGAAAACAGACGATTTATACAAATTACTGAAAGATTACAAAGACAGTTGGATTGATGTTTTTTACATCACCCTGTCGCGCAACTTCGGATTTGGCATTAACAATGACGCTTTTGAACGTTTGGCAAGGAATTTGCCTTTGAAATATGTGTTGAAACATAAAGATTCACTGTTGCAGGTCGAAGCATTATTTTTCGGACAAGCCGGATTGTTGGATGAAGAAGAAGATAAAGATGATTATTACCATGCTTTGAAAAAAGAATATGAATTCCTGCGGCAAAAATTTAATTTAAATCCATTGGAATCACATATATTCAAAAGCCTAAGAATCAGACCGAATAATTTTCCTTATATCAAAATTGCCCAGTTAGCGGCATTGGTAAGGACACAGGAATCTCTTTTTTCAAAAATGCTTGAAACCGAAGATGTAAATGTATTACGAACCCTTTTTATTTCCGAATTAAGCGGATATTGGGACACTCATTATGTGTTTGGAAAAACTTCATCTAAAAAGAAAAAGCTGATTGGACTATCTGCACAGAATATAATCCTTATCAATACTGTGATCCCGGTTTTATTCGCGTATGGAAAAGTCAAATACCAACCGGTTTTACAGGAAAAAGCGATTCGTTTATTGGAATCGATTAAACCTGAAAGCAATTATATAGTCAATGAATTTACAAAAATCGGTATTCTTCCTCTTCATGCAGGGGATTCCCAGGCATTGATACAGCTTCAAAAGGAATATTGCGAGAAAAAGAAGTGTGTATTTTGCAGGATAGGACATAAACTTTTGTCAAAATAACAGATTGTCACACTAAACTTTGTATTTTTGCAGATTGAATAAAAAAAATATGATTGATAAGTATATTTCACGAATAAAAGAGGCTTTACTTGCAATTGTTGTTATCTGCTTTTTCTTTTGCGGCTTATTCGCTTGCGCCAGCATAGGAAACCCGGGCGGTGGCCCTTATGATGTCACTCCACCCCATTATGTGTCAAGTACACCGGCGCCTAATGCCATCGGTTATGACAAGAACAAAATAGAGATTATTTTTGATGAATTGATAGCTCTTGATAAGCAATCGGAAAAGGTTATCATTACTCCGCCTCAAAAACAAAATCCGATTATCCGGGCGCAGGGAAATAAAATCAGAATAGAATTGAAAGATTCCCTCTGGCCGAATACGACTTATACCATTGACTTTACGGATGCAATTGTCGACAACAATGAAAAAAATGTACTGGAAGGTTTTTCTTTCGCATTTTCAACAGGAGAAACCGTGGATTCTTTAATCATATCAGGACGTTTATTAAATGCTGAAAACCTGGAACCAATGCCTAATATCCTGATAGGTTTACATACTAACCTGAACAATTCGGCTTTTGTAACCGAACCTTTCAGACGTACAACAAAAACCAATGACCGTGGAGAATTCTGGATAAGGAATGTAAGCCCGGGAACTTATCGTATTTATGCATTGAATGATTTGAACCGGGATTATAAATTTGACCAACCGGGCGAAGCAATTGCTTTTTATGATAGCCTGATTGTTCCGACTTTCAGGCATGAAGTTTATCAGGATACTATCTGGAAAGATACTACCAGAGTGGAAATAGACACCATCAAAGAAGTACCATTTACCCAATTTCTGCCGGATAATATTGCATTATTCCTGTTTCAGGAAGATTTCGAACGGCAATTTATGTCACGTGCCGAACGCAATGAAGCATACAAATTTACACTTCCGTTCAATGCACCGGTCACATCTCTTCCGAAGATTAAATTATTGGGACATGAGACTTACGAAAAATGGTATATTCCGGAAATAGCATCAAACAAGAAAAGTATTTCTTACTGGATTACCGACTCATTGGCATACCTTGCAGATACATTGAAATTGGAAGTCAATTATTTGAAAAGCGATTCTTTGAATAACTTAAGTCCTGCTACCGACACATTAAAACTTTTCCAAAGGGTTAAACCCAAAGCATCCAAACCGAAAAAAGGAGAAGCCGGAAAAATAGATTTTCTGGGGATTAATATCAGCGGGAGCACTTCAATGGATGTTTTCGATACTCTAAAGATAACATTTTCCGAACCATTATTAAATTATGACAGCAAATTAATTAAAATAGAAGAAAAAGTCGATACTTTGTGGGAAGTAAGGGATTTCCCGATTCTGCCCGACAGTTTGAGTCCCCGTTCCTTCTGGATTGATAAGAGATGGCCTTATGAAAGGGAATATCAGGTAAGTATCGATTCTGCTGCATTTACCGGCATTTATGGTAAATGGAACGATAAAAAACAGACTAAATTCAAATTCAAGAAAGAAGATGATTACGGGCATTTGTATGTTGCTATTGAAGGAGATGATGGAATTCCGGGAATCGGAGAACTGCTGGATGGGTCTGATAAAGTAGTAAGACATGTAATCCTGAAAGATGGAGAACTCTCATTCCCGAATCTCAAACCGGGAAAATATTACCTCCGGTACATTGTTGACTGGAATGGGAATGGGAAATGGGACACCGGCAATTACAAGGAAAAGTTACATCCCGAACCGGTTTATTATTATCCTGCATTTTTTGATGTCCGGCAAAACTGGGAAATCGAAAATTCATGGAATATAATCGAAGTTCCTATTGATAAACAAAAGCCTTTGGAGATAACTAAAAATAAACCGCAACAAAAAAGCGCAAATAAAGCTAAGTATGAAGAATATAACCGGAAACAACGCAAGGATTAAAGCTTTGGGGTTATTGGCAGGCTTGCTGGTCTGCTCTTCAACCCTATTCGCCCAACAGGATTTGCCATTCCAATCAGGGGAACAATTGAATTATACGATTCATTACAAATATGGCATTGTAATGGCTAAAGCTGGTACAGGTCAATATACAGTAAAAGAAAATACATTCAGGGGAAAATCAACAATCAAAACTGCCCTGACATTCAAGACAAGCGGAATTGTTGATGCTGCTTTCAGTATCAGAGATACATTGATTGCCTACGCTACTCCCGAATTAGTTCCCATTTTTCATCGCAAATATTTGCATGAAGGAAAAACTCATTATGTCGAAGATATGGAATATAAAAAGTTTTCGGCAAATTCGACTTCGGTACAATCCAAAAAGGTTAAAGATGGAAGTGTCAGATTTGATACTTTGATAACTGTAAAAGGTGCCGGATATGATATGTTGAGTATTTTCCTTTTTGTCAGGACATTGGATTATTCAACCCTGAGTACGGGAGATACTTTTGGTTTGACTTCTTTTGTCGGAAGAGATGCTGTACCTTTGAATGTAAGGTATAAAGGACAGGCAATATTGGATAAAGGCTCGACAAAATATAAGACATTGCTTTTTGAAATAGATATAGTTGATCCGGCTTTCTCTGAGGCTAAAACCGCTATGGAAATGTGGGTTAGCGATGACAAAAATCATGTGCCTATAAAAATGCGTGCAAAGTTGAAAATCGGGGCGGCTGAAGCAGAATTGTCTTCTTCAAAAAACCTGAAGCACCCTTTCGATTCTAAAATTGTAATCAAATAATTAGCACACAGATTACATGGATTACACAGATTAATATTCAGCCATGAATTTCACAAATTTACACTTTCATTTCAGTGTTACTTCGTGGAATTCGTAGCTAAACTATCCTGTTAATCTTGTAAATCCTGTCCTGAAGAAAAGTAAAGTTCCAGCATTTGTTTGGCAGCAACAAAAGAACTGATTTCGGAGTTAAGCACTTGTTGTTCTTTGATTTTCAAGGCTTTTCCGATGGTCTCGCTCTGGTAAAAATTGGATTTCAATTGTTCGTTGATGCTTTCATACATCCAGTATTTGGCCTGGTCATTCCGTTTGAATTCGAAATATCTGTTATCCTTTACAAAAGTAAAGTATTCATCGACCATTTGCCAGATTTCAGGGATTCCGGTTTTATAATATCCCGAATAAGTCAATACTTTGGGCAACCATCCGGATTCAGGCATAGGGAAAAGATGTAATGCATTCCTGAATTGCGATGCAGCTAAGTTGGCCTTATCGATATTACTTCCATCGGCCTTGTTGACTATGATTCCATCAGCCATTTCCATAATTCCACGTTTAATGCCCTGCAATTCATCTCCGGTTCCGGCTAATTGAATTAACAGGAAAAAATCGACCATGGAATGAACTGCCGTTTCGGATTGACCAACACCAACTGTTTCGACAAAAATGGTGTCGAATCCGGCAGCTTCACATAGGATAATGGTTTCACGGGTTTTACGGGCAACTCCACCTAAAGAACCTGCAGAAGGAGAAGGACGGATAAATGCATGAGGTTCACGAGACAGTTCTTCCATCCTGGTTTTATCACCCAAAATACTGCCTTTCGTACGTTCACTGCTCGGGTCTATGGCTAAAACAGCTAATTTTTTGTTTTTATCATGAATCAGATGCATCCCGAAGGCATCAATAGAAGTGCTCTTTCCGGCGCCCGGAACGCCTGTAATACCTATGCGTTGGGACTTTCCCGAATAAGGAAGGCATTTTTCTATCACTTCCTGAGCAATTTGCTGATGTTCAGGCTTACTGCTTTCGACCAAAGTTACAGCCTGGCTCAATAAAGTAATATTCCCCTTCAGAATATTCTCTACATATTCCGAAGGGGTATAAGTCTTCCGTTGATTTTTCTTAAGATATGGATTTACAGAGGGTGGCTGTACAATACCTTTATTTACAGTCAGACCTGCATATTGTGGATCATTTTCCGGATAATGCATTATATCATGGAAGAACGATTGTTTGTCCTACCTTTAAGCTACCGTTATTTTTAATATTGTTCTTTTCTTTGATTTCTTTTACTTTGTTTGTTGTGCCATACGCATTTTTACTTATTTTTTCCAGTGTATCACCTTTTTTTACAACATAAGTTGTACCTGTATTTCCTGTGCTAACCGGAGTTTTCGCAGGCTCGATACTTACCGGAGCTTGTGTAAGCTGTACATTGGCAGTTTCTGAAGCTTTTGAAGCCACAGTTCCTTTAATTGTTACGATAAAAGGAGCATCCTGTGCATTTGAATAGATGGATATTGTTTTAGAAAAAGGACCTGGACGGCCTTTAGCTGCATAAGTTGCCTTTACAACACCTGTTTTTCCGGGAGCGATAGGCTCTTTTGTCCAATTGGGAGTCGTACATCCGCAGGAAGCGGTAACACGATTCAATTCCAAAGGAGCGTTTCCGGTGTTGGTAACAATAAATTCACATGAAGCATCCCCATCTTCTTCATAAATTGTTCCAAAATTATGACTTGTTTCTGAAACACTAATTTCTGCTTTTCCTTGTGCAAATGTCAAAGTAACTCCGAAAAGCATACATGCTATAAAAAATTCAATACGTTTCATATTTTCCAAAATTATTATAATTAATAGAGTGTCTGAACTTAGACTAATAAAACCGGGCAAAGTTAAGCATAAACACAGAAAATTATCATTTAAATAAAGTTAAGAGAATTAATTTTAGCACGAATTTCACGAAACAGCATTCGGTTAGCCAATTAACACTTTTATTTTGTGTCAATTCGTGAAATTCGTGGTAAAATTAAAAATCTGCGAAATTTATTTTTGCTCGATAATTTTGGAAATCTCTTCCAGCTGGTTTTTATCTTCATCGGGAATTGTCAAACCCATCCCTGTTATTGCAGCAATTTTCCTTTCAAAACCATAGTCTTTTACACCACGACGCTCAGGACGGCGAGGGGCATATTTGCGGCAAAGTTCAGCCAGCATTTTGTCATAAAATATAAGTTGTTCCAGATATTTTATACAATCATCTTGCCGGTTAATTCCTGTTTCCACTTTTTCTTTGGAAGAATTATATTTATCATCATATTGATAACCACTTTCATAAAAGGCAAGTGCAGCATTCAAGAATGCATTTTCCCGTAAAACCAATTGTTGATGGATAAAAGCGCTTGCAACAATATCTTTCATATAAGGAGAATTTTTGGGTGCAGATTTGCGGGCTTTCAGGATGGCATCTATAGCCTCTTGTGCATTTACTTTCATTGCATCCATAATCTGGACAGGTGCTTGTTGCCCATTACTTTTCCATGTAGCTTCCGCTTTTTTCAAAGCATCATTTCCTTTGATTACGGCATTTACATAATCTGTCAGGCTTATTGCATTTTTGCGAATGAATGACATTCTTTTGGGTGCATCAGGATGATCCATCAGCATCCAGAAGCGGTAAGCTTGTAATCCACCGGGAGTGAGGCCATCGCCTTGCCAAAACCAGGCTGGCATCAATTGAATGAATTTACTTTGGGCAATCGATACCGCTTTCAAACTTTTAAGCAGATCTTCACTTCCTTTTCCATAATATGGCTGAAGAAATCTGACAGCATCCTGATCGGAAAATGCTCTTTGGTTCATAGCTGCACCTACAGTCTGTTGAGTCAACAAACGGATAGGGTTGTCCAAGCTATCATCGCCTTTCACCATATAATCCTGATAAGCGATTCCGGCAAATCCTTCTTTGTAAATATTTTTGAAAATTGCAGAGATCATTTCATTATTATACCAATACAATGGATGCGGATGTTCGGCATCAAAAACAAGCATATCCAGCACAACGCTATATCCGGCATCCTGCAGGTCTTTTCCCCAAGGCGGACAATCAAGAACGGGCTGGTCATAACCTCCATATTTCACCGAAATCACCAAATCCTCTTTAGGCATTTTCAGCCGTTTCAATACATCTGGTTTTACATACCAATCGCGCATTCCAAAAAAGGAATTTTGGGTTCTTTTCTTTTTTAGTAAATCATATAACGTATTGCAATAATCTACGAAGTTACCATCAGTTGCATCATAGTTGATACATTCTTTCCACGATTTCCATTGGTTAGCCCGGACAGTTTCAATGTCCAATGTCCAGGCTGCTTCTGCATAAGCATTGAGAAAACCATCCAATTCGGGCAATACATCGAGCATTTTCTCTGTTGAATAAAGGAAAAAATCCCTGAATACCGGATTATTCCATTGCTGGTGGGGAATTACATTTCCTCTTCCATCAGAAGAAATTGTTTTCGTATAAATGTCATTTTGATGTGCTTTTTGCAGAAATGAATCGAATACATTATCCGGATTCAACTCATTCTGATGAGCTTTCCAGAATTGATAAGGACAATATAACGAATAAGAACGGGAAATTACCAATTGTATACCTTTTGATTTAGCATATTGAATATTTCCGCGTAAAGTAGAAATGTTTCTTTTAATGCGATCAGAGTCAAATTCTCCGGCTTCCGGATATTTTGTTTGACTATAATCGACAAAGAATATGGGCATAAATTTGTAAGTTCCGATGGATATGATATTGAATCCATCTTTGGTAATGCGATCTATTTGTTCCCTGACTTCAGATTCTTTTTTAGGATCTGTCCATAAATTATCACTTACCGGAGCTATCTTATAACGCATCACTTCGGTTGTCTGGGAGAATGCTATTAGTGGGAAAAATACTAATAATAAGAATTTTAACTTTTTCATTTGTATATTAAATTACCTCTCAAATTTATTGAATTAATTTGCAATCTTCATCATGTTTAACACAGTTTGCACTGCAACTTCATCATAACGGATACCATATAGACCTTCTTCACCAAAGCCTTCTGCCAGGCGTCCTGCAGTAAGTAATTGGGAAACAAGAAGTTTTCCTTTACCTTCACCAAAATCAATCAGGATGACAGGCATCCGTGTCAGGTTTTTACCAGCATTCACCAATACTGTCAAATTCTGTGCAATTCCTTCTTGAGCATCTTCGTACCCTTGTGATAAATCAGTTACTTTCACCGGGGAATTAGGATTGATAGAGCTTGCCAAGGCAGGTGCATCTTCTACTAAAAAAGCAACTTTCTTTTTTAATTTTTTTATTACTTCTGCATCTTTCGGATCTGACGAATATTCGAAGAAACCTTGCAATTCGTAAGCATAATAACTGCCGGATTTAATTTGATTTTCATCAGCCCCACGCGCTTTCCACTGTTCCAGAAATGACCTGGAGTTCAAACCGGATATTTCCATATCTGCGGCAGGAACTGTCAATCCACCTCGTAATCCATTCCAAAAACCGGAATAAGATGCCGGCATATTTTTCCACAACGAGTTATTTTCTTCTGTTGGGAAAAGATGAGTTTCAGGCTCTGCTGCTTCCACAAATGTAAGGGTAATTCCTCCGAATAAACCGTAAGAATGTATCTCCGGATCCGTTATCTTAGCAACACCCTGCAACGGTCCCAAATCATCTCCGTCAACCGGATACCCCTGTCCTAAATCCCGGTCCCCAACATCAAGCATAATCACTGAAGTACCTTGCTGTATGGCTGTATCAATCATCTTCTTTACAGACTGATCGCCATTGGCTATTTTGTTCCACGATTTCAAAGACATCAACATCAGGTTCACGCTCTTATCTGGTGTTTCTGTTGTTTTCAATTGATGTTTCGAAGCAAGTGTAGTCAATTCTGTTTCATCCTGAGGAATATAGATTTTCAATTTTGCCAGTTCTTCGGGTATTTCTGTTCTGAATGTACGAATTTCCCAAGCTGAATATACCGGATATTTTACTTGCTCCGGGCGGTTCTGGAGAACTGCCTTTACAATAAAATCTCCCGTTTTCTCCGGTAATACAACCTTCACCATTTGTATTTCTTTAGAAAATGCTTTTACATTGGCATTCAAATTCTGTTCACTGTAAATCTTACCGGACTTATCTTCAACAGTTAATTTTGCCACTAAATTGGTATTGTCTTCCATATCATTGAAAAAATATACAGGAAATTCTATTTTTTCTCCAGGCAGAAAATCCTTATCCCAAAGTTCGATACTTACTGATTGCGGCGACCAGGTTGCGCTCATATCAGCCCAAACAGATTTAGGATTTCCATTTTTCAAATTTCCCATGAACCATGTGTTTCCATCTTCCCAACTGCTCGCAATACAGAAAGGAGAGACTCCGGCTGCACCAATTCTTCGCCAATATTCGGCAACTTTTCCATTTGATGAAGCCAAGTGTTTAAGCCTCATTTCTGCCGTATGATTTCTTCCTAAAAAACGGAGATAGCTTTCAGGAATGGATTTATATCCACCCATATCACCCTTTTCATCCAAATAATTACCGCCAAACTCATCGACCATAATAGCTTTATCGAATTGTTGATAGCTATCATAGTATAATCCAAGGTTTTCAAACAAACTCCACCAGTATTTATGTACATGAATCACATCGCGTTCGGCAAGAACCAATGGAGGATAAGCTGGTAATATTTCATCAAGCGCAGCCCAAACGGTGTGCAACTGCTCGCCTTCTGTTTCATTATAAGGATGATAGAGGCAAACAGAGGGATGCCGCATGGAAGCATCAAGCCATTGTTGGTATTGTTCAACACAGTTTTCTTTAGTCGCAGGCATTCCATGGAAGAAGCTCCATTCGTATTGCACAACCAGTCCATATTTATCGCATAAATCCAACAATCGTTCAGGAGGGACGCCTAAATGGAAACGCAGATAGTTGGCACCGTGTTCTTTCAGCCTCAACACAATGTTATTTTTGAACCAGGTTGTATCGTACCCAAGTATACGGCCTTCTTCCGAACGCACCCAACGATGCCAGACAACTGTTCCTCCACGGACTTTACAAGGTTTTTTATTGAGATAGAATTGTTTGTCTTTTACTTCAAATTGTTTTACTCCAAATGTTGTAACCAATCTGTCAACAATCTGTTTCCCTTGCGATAAGATCAATTCCATTTGATAAGTTTGTGGGTTTTCGGGCGACCATTCCTTGAGTACGTTTTTATAGTTAAATGTAAAGGTATTCTTACCTTTATTATAATTGCCGTTTCGGCTGACTAATTTATTTTTATTGTTATCATAAATATTCAATGAATATGTTCCGTAAATATCTTTTTCATTGCCGTAGTTTTCGACATAACAATCAATGTTTACTTGTCCTGAAGTAACATCAGATACCGGAATTATTTTTTCAATCCGGTTATTTCCGTGCAGATGCAAAACAGCATCATCCCAAAGACAAGAAGAAATATTTGATCTCCACTGATCTGCCAAAGGAATATGAGAAGCATCCGTCTTCGGCAAATCAGATAAAGAAGTTAGCGCAATTTCAAGTATAATACTTGAACCCGGTTTAATGTTTTTCCCCGATAGTGTATAATATGTAGGAGCCATTCCTCCGTTCTTTTTTGAAATAGAAATACCATTGACAAACACTTCGGGAGAAAAACGGGCGCCTTTCAGTTCAAGCGTTGCATTTGTCCAGTCTCCTTTCGGTAGAATTATTTCTTTTTTGTACCAAAGTGTTTGTTCGTTCTTTTTTGCCGGATCGGTTGCGATGCCAGGCACATTTATTTCCTTGTTATAAATACGGTTCTCTCCCAGTTGCCAGATTCCGTTGAGGGAAACGGATTGTTGGGAGAGTACGGAAAGCACCAGGAAGAATAGACTATATATAAGAAGAGTTGTTTGTTTCATCAGGATTTTTTTATTGTTTATTATTTGAAAAAAAATTTGAATAATGGTTCAATTGGGAAACAATTTCTTTATCTCTCCTACTCCTTTCACTGCATTTTCGGGAAGTTTCTGTTCTTTTCCGAAAGCATACATATTTTCGGCAGGCTCAATAGTTATTTTGCTTTCATCAAAATTGCCGTTTTTGTCTTTTGCTTTTGATAAATCCAGATTGAACTGCCGGGCTACAAAATCATACATGGCAAAACGTTTGGATGGGCCATAATCATGATGTTCATTGGCGAAATGAGCATTTTCAACCAAATTTTTCTTACCATAAAAATCATATACATATTGCAAATACGGATATTCAACTTTGGGTTCGTTGGATGTCCAGTCATTTCCATCGGAAATTACCAATTGCGGATGTGGAGCACAAAGTGCAGCAATTTCAGCATTATTAGTGTTTAATCCGGTTGCGATATGATGAATAGGCAGTCCGCTCTCGCAAGGGCAGCCGCCATAAAAATGGCATGAAACCATAACGGTTGGAACACTGAGTGTAATCCGGTCATCTAATGCGGCAGCAAGGAATGTCTGGGTTCCACCGCCGGAAGCTCCGGTTATTCCGATTCTTGTTTTATCAACATAATCAAGGGAAGTCAGGAAATCAACCACGCGCATGCTGTTCCATGTTTGCATAGTAAGCGCCAAACCTGTGCGATGGTCTTTTAACGGAACTTGCAATGTGCTTTCTCCCCAGGCAAACATATCATAACTGAAAACAACTGCTCCCATGCGAGCCAGCATCGCACAACGGTATTGCTGGTCGGGACGGTAACGCCCGCGTTCATTGGGAATGGATTTATCTATTTTATTGTAGAAGTGGCCATGAGGACAAAGCATCGCAGGGTATTTCCCTCTTTTGGTTGGTTTATAGAGCGAACCGCAAAGGTAAACACCAGGCATTACTTCCAATGAAACATTTTCTACCGTATAACCATCATAAGTCCGTTTGTTGGTAATTTTAGGATTCAATGCTGTTTTTTGAGGCAATGGGGATAATCCGATTTTTTTGAAAATATTTTCCCTAACCAATATTTTTCTAATTTCCCATTGTTCTTTAGTTGTATATGAGGCTTTTAATGCATTGAGATGTGCCAGTCCCTCTGCATCCGGCTTGCGGAAATATTCATAAGATTTGATTTCGTATACATTGTTTCCTTTTTTAGTATAACGAAGATTTAATGGTTTAAGGATATTGTCCAGTGTTGCTTCCACATCAGTAGCACAAAATTTCCACCAGGCATCAGTGACTGTATCTTTTTTAGTGACAGTTTTGTCTTCATATTGTAAAATAACATTGTATTTTTGCCGGACTTCATCGAGAACTTCCGGCAAAGATGTATTATAAACTCTCAGAGGTGTTTGAGAATTTACGACTAAAATGTTAAGACTCAGGATCGCTAAAAAAATATATTTGTTCATTAAATTGTATTTTTTATTTTTTCAAAAACTTAGCTTGTACAGTTTTTCCGGAAGATATTACCGCTTGTAGGATATAAATTCCTGCAGGATATGACGATACATCAAATTTTCCATCTGTCACCGGCAATAAGGCCACAGATTGTCCAAAAATATTAAATAATTCGAGTTTATTACATGTGCCGGAAACATTCAATGTGTTATTTTCCATCCAAAGTCTGATGTCATTTGTTTTCGTGTTCGTAAAACCGGAAGGAGAACCATGTATGAAAGAGTCATTATAACCCTGTTGTACAGCCATTAAATGTTCAAATATACCAAGTAAAATCAGACTGTTACTTTCATTGCTCACCCAGTCTCCCATTACAGACCAGTTATAATCCAGTTGATAACTGTATCCGGCCAGACTTTTACGGTATCCGTTAATAGTTCCTGTTTTATCTTTTTCGATATTAGGTAAATACATACCACGGAATGTGGTTGGGTTCGTATTTTTATTGACCAACGGAAGCGTATTTTCATTTATCAATAAATAATACATTTCCTTTTCCATATCCGGCCATTGATTATCCATGTAACGGTTGGCAATATTGTATGTTCCCAACAAGGATGCCTGTCGCATTTCTTTCTGATTACCAGACACCTTGCCTTCTGCTCCGTTATAGTCGGTTGTGGCAACAGTCATATTTTGGAAAAAACCGGCATAAGTTTTATCATGCACACCCAAATTCCGCAAGGAATTAAGCATTTTTGTGGCAATTTCCTGAAATTTATCCCTGATAACCGGATTAGTTGTTATTTCAGCAGCACGCATCAAAGCATCTATTTCTTCCGAAACTTCTCCGATCTTTACCTGGCTGTCCCATAATTTATTTGTGAGATTACTATAATCTATTGCAGGATTTTTTGTTCCATCCGCATTTTTTGTATAACCTGAATTACCAAGCAGAAAGATGCGTCCGAAAAATCCATATCTCTCAGAAAAAGCTTGTTCATAAGTCGTTAATACCTGTTTATATCCGGCTGCTACCCATTCAGGTTTATTGAACCTTGTTCCGGCATCTACCAGGGCTGCACCCGCCTGCACCTGGTGATCAACACGGTAGGCTTTATCCAAATAAATGGTTTTCAGTCCGCAATCACAATTTCCCATATTGGTGCTGTAGTAGATTCCCATTGTAGGATCGATTTCTTTCATTACATTATTACCCCAGCTTAGTACAGAACTTCTCCAAAAATCCTTATCTGCAGGATTGTCTGTGAATTCCCATAAGCGCAACAAAACATAATACATCCATCCTTTTGTGCTGCTTGTTTTCGCATATTTACTTTTCACTGTAGGCAATAACCGGGCAATGGCCATATCGAAATATGGATTGCCATTGTGTAAATATTTCCACCAGTAATAATGTTGAAGGGCTCGTACATCATTCTGGGAGTCATGCCTTGTTTGGCCATTCCGGTCATCGTAATCTCCTCCTGATGTATTATTAACCCTGTCGGGATATTGCCGGTGCCAGTTAATCAATATCCCTTTGTTAGCGGGGTCCCAGCCATAGCCACTGATTCCGACCAATGTTTCAAATGCTATTGAGTCGGCTTTATTCTCCATCAATATAACTTTGCTTTCATCGGGTAAAGTTGGCACAACTGTTGGAGGAATGTATGGTTCAACCGAACCGCCTTCCAAACCTTCCACATAAATCCAATGTAAATGAATGGCGCTATTCCCTACAGAAAACAAGCGCATTTCAACCGGTTCGGAAGAGGTAAAACTAAAGTCCCACCTGCCACAGCCTTTTGTTTCCGTAATGCCGTCATTTTCTTTAATTTCCCATTGCCCGTTAGCATTTTTGACTTCAAGGCGAATGTAATTTCCTGCAGCTTTTCCTTCCCGCATAATAGAAACTCTACCTACATCAGGTAATATGGGGAAAACAAGGTACCCTCCTTTTGTATCATTTAATGTTGTATTGCCATTTTTCATATAGACAGCGCCGTTGCTGCACGCGCCTGAAGCAGCATAGGCATTATCAACAATACATGTCTGCAAACTGAAAGTTCTGTCGATATCATCCATGCATGAAATAGTTTGTGTACCATTCGCCCAACTATTGGTTGAGCCTGCTGTTCCCAGATTGTTCCATTTCCGGAACATATCATTAATATATTCTTGGGCAAAAAGCGGAGAATTTGCAAAGAAAATTGCAACCAGGGTTATTAATTTCAAAGTAGTCTTTTCCATGGATTATGTTTTATTTTAACACAGAGTAAAAGGAGTTTATTATCACGGAGTAACGCGGAGAAATAATTATTAAACTCCGTATTATTCTGTGAAAAGACTCTGAGTAACTCCGTGTTTAAAATCATTTATTGAAACTGCTGCATTATTTGTTTTTATATTAGCTTCTTCTAATGAATCGCATCTTTTGCCGGCAATTACCAGATTGTGAATTATTGCATTTAACCTCGATTCGTTTCCTTCGGATTTAATTTCAGATGACCGGGGAAACGGTGTTTCAAATGTGCAGTCTTTCACCCAGACATCCCTGATTTCTCCCAGTTTGCTGTTTTCATTGCGTTTATCTACAACAAAATGGATTCCACATCGCTTGGCATCCGGAAAGTTATATTCAAAGCGGTTGTTGATGTAGCGGATATTTTCCAGGGTTGCACCATCAGAAACATACAGAGCCATTCCTCTATCGGATTGAATAACGTCGTTATCTTCGAAAAGGATATTCCGTATTAAATCTCCTCTGGTTTCGGTCCCGATTTTAAGGGACGATTTTTTAGTAAGGAAAACACAACCACGGACAGTAATATCTTCTACATTTTGGTGATATCCTGAATAGTTAGTGATTTTAATGGCTACATTATCATCACTGCAATAAGCGAAACAATTTTCAATCAATACTCTTCTGGAAGCATCGGGATCAAAGCCGTCTGTATTGCTCAATTCTACATCATTCATTAATTTAACATGTTTGAATTGAATATCTTCCGAACAAAGAATTTGTGTATTCCACGAACCCGGGTCCTTGAACATCAATCCGCCAATTGACACATTCTTTGATTTGAATATCATCATCAGACGCATACGGGCATCTTCTCCGTATTTATCGCGCAAAGCCCTCCCGCTTCCATCAATGGAGCCTTGTCCGCAAATTTTTACGTTTTCAGCATTTTTGATATAAATAAAACGCTTGGTTTTCAAATCATCAGTTGATTGAAAATGCTTTATATCGCTTATATCGGCCTTAATTACAGCATTCTTATCCAAATATACCTGCGTATTACTTTCTATTACCAACGGGAATGTTTTATATACCCCTGCAGGAAAATAAAGTAACCGGTTTTCTCTTGCCGAACGGTTTAATGCATCCTGCAATTGTTTGGTGACATTGGTTTTTCCGGAATTATCTATTTCCAAATCCAGGATATTGATGCTATTTGCTAATTCGGGATGGTTTGGTTTATCAGCAAAAATGAAGAATTTGTATTTTTTATTTACCAAGACCATGTAGTATCCAGGATCGTAAAGAATGATGGAAGCTGTATTCTGTATCAAATCCACATTTGTATCTTTGCTTTTCGGAGAAACTTCGATGCTTGTCAACTGTTCATTTTTCAAAGTAAGATAAGCAGTCAGTTTAGATTCCATCGGAAAAGAAACATAATGATAATTCTTATATTTTTCGACAGGAATCTTACCTTCAGTATTGGCAAATACAAAATCTGGTTCTTCTGCAAATAAATCAAATGCCAGCAATAAACCTACTACAAGTAATAAAAAATTGCGCATACCAGTTTCATTTTACTATTATATTCTCAACAAACTCATTAACCTCTATATTGGCATCTTTGAGTGAAGTTACTTTCTTTCCTTCAATAACCAGGTTTTCAATTTTCAGGTTACTTACTTTATGTTCCTTATCCAAACCAAAAATTTCAGAACTTTTTGGGAAAGGAGTATAAAAAATATTGTCCTTTATCAGTACATTCTCTATTTTTCCTGCTCCGTAACGGTCTTTCAATGAAATATGTATACCGCGTTGTTGTCCTCTCTCAAAGGCTTTTTCGAAACGGTTATTGATGTACTTTATATTACGGAAAGTTGCTCCATCAAAACAATAAAGCACAATTCCGCGATCGGATTCCAATACATCGTTATTTTCGAAAACAATGTTTTGCATGTTCTTACCTTTTGTTTCCGTACCTACTTTTAAGGATGATTTTTTGGTGAGGAACACACAATTTTTCACTTTAATATTGTTTACATCCTGGAGATAATTGCCGTTGTTAGTTGTTTTGATAGCAATATTATCATCGTTGCAATAGGCAAAGCAATGATCAACCAGGACATTTTGGGATGCATCGGGATCGATACCATCTGTATTGGCAACATCAAAATCGTTTAGAATCTTAACATCACGGATGGTTACATTTGAAGAATACAGTATATGTGTATTCCAAGCCGCCGGATCCCTCAACAAAACACCTTCAATGGTAATATTTTTAGAATTACGAATGCGGATCAGATTGGCTGGTTTTCCTTGTTCGCGCACAATATGACCGTTCCCATCAATGATTCCACGGCCGGATATTTTCACATTTTCGGCTTTATCAATGAGAATTAACCGGCTGAAAGTCATCCATTCTCCATAATCGGTATAATTTTCCTTGTTATTGATATGATCCGATTCCGGTTTATTATCATCGGAAGGATAATCTTTGCGGTCTTCCGATCCTTTTATCATGGCTCCGGCAGCTAAATAAATATTTGTATTACTATGTATGGTAAGTGTGCCTGTTTTATAAACTCCAGCAGGGAAATACAGCACTTTGCCGCTTCCGGATGCTGCATCCAAGGCTTTTTGTAGTTGAATGGTTTGCAATGTTTTTCCTTCATTGTCAGTTACATAATTCATTACAGACATCACATTTTTTCCATTTGTATTTATCACATTTTTTTCAGGGGCATCGGCCAAAATAAACAGTTTCCGGCCGTTGTTGATCGAAACAACATAATACCCGACAGCAGGAAGCCTGAAAGCTAATTCTTGTCCGTTAGTTTTACCTTCTATTTTTTTGCTTAAAGGACTAATACTGAAATGATTTATTGTTTCAGCAGCTTTCACAATGACTTCCGCAGCCTTATTTAGTTCTATGTGTGCGTAGTCGAAATCCTTGAATTTTTCGACTATGGTGTTATTACCTGAAATACTGAGGGTATATGTATTACTTTTTTCCGCATCCGCAGCATGAGGATAGTCTTTCACATGGGCAGATAAGATGGTTGAGAAAAATACAGATATTATGATTAAAAAATAATGTTTCATTGTGATATCATTTTTATCTATCGTACAATGCGGTCTTTATAATTTTTTGTCCGGGAATTTTGTTTTCTTTGTGGCTTCCGGGCTTGGTACATAAACAATTTTACCTTTTTCCATGAAATAAACATCAAAGCGGTTTTTGCGGTCTTGTTCAGTGCGCATGGATTTTTTTGTTACATGTGGATTGATATTAACAATCAAATCCATGTATTTCTTTAACTCGTCTTTTGACATGGATTTTACTTCCGGATACAGTTTCTCTACTTCTACTTTCAAATCTAAATCTCCGGCGACGAATGTTTTTCCTTCTGAAGGTATTTTATCGATTGCTTTATTTTCTGATTTGAAATTTTTATCGTGTCCTTTATAAACAATGTCATAAGCATAATAAGCTATCAATTCATCTTTATAAGCCTGTGGAAAGGATTTTTTAGCAATATTTTTTGTTATGGCGCGACAGATATTGTATTGTTCCACTGTAAAGTTGTAATCATCGGCAACCAAACGACCGTTATTCGCATCCATTAATTGGGCAAATAATGTCAATACATATTGGAACTCAGGAGTATTTGTTGCTATGCCGGGATTTTCTTTAGTGATGAAATCCTGCAGCATTTTAGGATATTCTTTTATTTTATCTTTCGAATACTGCAATTCGCCGCTATATTCCTTCATTTCCTGTGGAGCCTTGACTGTTGTTACCTGATCAACATTGGTTGCAACCGGCTGACGTCCAGCAAGGGAAAGTACCGGTTCAGCAATACCTTTTACGGGATTCGGATCTTTATATGCTTCTACCTGGATGGTTAATTTTCCCGGTTCAAGATTACCTGCAGTTACAGTTACTTCGATTACTCCGGTTTTACCTGTCGAACGAATCAGATTGATTACTGGAACATCTATATACATGGTACCTTCATAAGATTCGTTTTTTTCGCGATCGCTGACATATACATCGGGACCAATCCATTTTCCGGGACCGGCAAGAGACCATTTGATTGTCGGATTTGCACCATAAACATGCACTCCGGCAGCATCAACAATGTCAGCTTTAATTTCAACAATGTTATCGAAACTGGCCTGTACAGTCTGTGAAGTCGCTGTAAGCATGATACGGGCTGGTTCACCAGCCATCACAACGTTGTTGGTTACTGTTTGGCCGGCTTTTTTTGCAACAGCTTCAATGGTTCCTTTTTCAACCAATATGTCTTTGAATGTTACACAGAATTGGTTGGAAGGATTGGGATTCAATTTTCCCTGGCTTTTGCCATTGACAAATAATTCAACTTCATCACAATTGGAGTCAACAATAAAGTCTTTTTTCTTTCCAAGATACTGTTGGCGCCAGAAATGTGGATGGATAAACACCATTGGTTTTTCAGCGAAATTGGCTTGCCACAAATAGTATTTATATTTGGGGTTACGCCAGCTATCGACCCAACCTTTCGGATTGATATGTTTAAGCGGTGAACCTACATATTCACGGTCAGCACCGTGGTCGGCATATAACCAAACTGAGCCATAATGGCTTTGCACATTCTTTTTCAGAGCCATTGAGTGGTCGTGTTCGTCGGTTCCGGCATGTTGCCCATCAGCAGGTTCCATATTGCGGTCGTCTTTGTCATACCAACCTCTTATCGTGCAACGCAGGAATCCTTCGATCGACATATTTTTTTCTCCATGCAGGGCATACTCGCCCATTGAATCGTTGTATACGTGACGGGAGGTTATGATACGGGTAGTGTCTTCTTCATGAACCCATTTGGAATCGGCAGCATCTGTAGTTTCATTTCCCATGCTCCAAAGGAAAATACTGGGATGGTTGCGATCGCGGCGAACCATTTCGCGGGCATTATTTTCCTGTACTTCATCACTGAATACCTGGTTTTTAATATTGGGCAATTCTTCGTCGATGAAAATACCGTTTTTATCCATGAAATCATAAACATAAGGCGCATTCGGATAATGTGCGGTACGCATAAAATTATGATTCAGATTGTATTTGATATCGTTCATATCCCGATCGGCAATCCATTGGGGGAAAGCAGATCCCAACCACGGGAATTCTTCGTGACGGTTTTGTCCATGTATCCAGACTTCTTTTCCGTTCAGGTATAATTTATCTTTTGTGTAATCCCACCAGAACCAACGGAATCCGAGTGGACTTTGATATGTGTCTGTTAATTCTTTTCCTTTGTACACTTCGCTGTATACATGATATAAATAAGGAGATTCGGGACTCCATAAGTGAGGGTTGGCAATAGATTTACTCAACTGCTCGAATGTTTCGATTTTTCCGGGCTGGATGGTTTTCGTTTGTTCCAATGCCTGCAAAATATTCTTTTTGGCATCAACAATATAGGTGACCAAACGGGTTTCCTGTGGTGTTGTATAATTGTTTTGGATATACGTTTTTACATTCACTGTAGCTTCTTTTTCATTGACTTGTGGGGTAGAAACGAATGTTCCTCCTTCATGTTTGTATGAGCCTTGGTAAGGGATATTGAGTTTGTCTTTGATAGCCAGACGAACATCGCGGGTAATTCCTCCGTAAACATCCCAGTTGCCTGCATTCATGGGTGGAATCTGGTATTTATCATTTAATGAGTTGTTGACAGCAACAACTATCAGATTGTCCTGATTGAATTTTACGGCATCGGTGATATCGAAATAGAAACTGGTAAACCCTCCTTTGTGGTCACCGAGATATTTCCCGTTTACCCAGATCTTGCTGTATTTTTGAACTGCATCAAACTCCAGGTATATTTTTTTTGAAGCAAATTCATTACCTATATTGATATGTTTGCGGTACCATCCCCAGCCATCCCACCAATAAGGGCTGTCTTTGGAAGATGCATTTTTCATATAAGGATGAAGTTCTCCTGTTGTTTCGTAAGTCATCCAAGTGTGGGGAACTGCTATGGCCGACCATTTGGAATCATCGTAAGCAGGCAATTCGTATCCTGCATCAGCTTTAGGATCGGGAAAATAGTTGAACGTCCAGTTGTTATTGATATTCTTTTCGATACGGATACCGGAGGGAATATCGTACGTTTTTTGTTGTGCTTGAATGTTTGCGAACAAAGCAAACAAAATGAATAATAGGGCTAATTTGCTTTTTAGTATCATGTTTACATTGGTTTTTTATTAGGGCAGACACATAGGTCTGCCCCTACAATAACAATTAATGTGTCTTACCTCACAATTACTTTCTCTACTTTTACACTTCCGTTGTTGTATGTATTTTTGATGATATATATACCACCAACAGTTGTATTTGGAACTTCAACACCTTGGAGGGTGAAGATTTGGGTGTTGATGATAGATGTACCTATGATTTGCTTTTCTATGTGAGTAGTTCCATTAGGAGTAATAGTTGCTTCAATAGGATCATTCAAATCATTTCCTGTTGTAAATTCTACAACCATTCCTTGGTAACCACCTCCGCCACTACCGGAACATACATCTTTAAAATTTCTTATAACTCCTGCCGGTATATTAATTTTGTAGTTAGTATTTGTTGCTACAGTTGTTGTTATATTCATCTTTCCATCACGAGTAAAAAAGATTGAATTTTCGTCAATAGAATTACCATCATTAATTGTGATTCCTGTATCCAATTTGCTCACTTTAGCAGCCTGATTAAAAGTTAAAACAATGTTGGTAGCAGAAACCTTAACATCTTTAGTTGGCGTTAAAACAGTTTCGCAATTTACTTTTTCTATTACTATATCATCAACATACATAGTTGTATTTGATCTTGTTTTATAGAACCATCTGAGATAACGACTATCCGTATTTACAGGGCAAGAACGCAAACCTAAACAAGTACTAAGATTCGGAACAGATAAATCAGAAAATGTTGTTATATCATCCCAATTAATTCCATTAGCAGATTCTTGCACTACAAATTCATAACTTGAAGATATGTTACCATAACGCAATCTGAAGCTTGCCATATTTGCTTCTCCATTCCAATGGATAATAATGTATTGGTTAGCCTGCGTCAATCCAGCAGGATAATAATTTACTCCCAATACTTTTTGAGCAGAAGGTGCATTTAATATATTCGAAGCATAACCTGTTGATTGAATATTTAACCAGGAAGTTGTTCCTGAACCAACAAGACTCAAAGGTAAATTAGCAGCATCAATAGAAGCTTGATGAATAGTTACTGTCCATGTTTTCGTACTACCATCCTCTGCAGTAACTACGATATCCTTAGGAGAAGAAAAATCAACAGGTAAAGTTGCTGGTAATTCTGCAAATTCCGACACAGAGATAGTATTTAAATCTGTAGCAACAAGAGCATTTATTTGTGCCACTTTTGGACCAGAAATATAAGATAACGATGTTCCATATTGTACTATAACATCTATAGTTCCATGAGTCTCATCAACAGAAGTAATTACAGCATTACCAATTTGGCGTGGTCCAAAATTAATTGCAGTTATTTCTTTTGCAGAACTCTGAGAGGCAGCAGTAGAGAATGACCAAACAGTACTTGTGCCATCAATTCCGGCAAAAGCATTTCCAGCCAAATCAAGAACAACTCCACTAGGAATTGTTACATCATAAGTAGTTCCTATTGTTAAAGAAAGAGAGGTAGTAGGTATTTTTAATGTTAATTGATCAGTAGTAAATGAACATCCTCCTATGGGTATGGTCGCACCACTTACTGTAATATTTCCGGTTCCTGCTTTAACTTTCTCATTAAACGTAACAGTTAAAAAACCTGTACTTGTAGAAACTCCTGTCGCTCCATTTGTAGGAGAAAGTGGAGTAATTGTTGCCAATTCAGGTGGAGTATTGTCTGTTGAAACTCCTTTAATTACAAGACTAGTTAAAACACGGCCACCTCCTGCACTACCTCCTATGTTGCAAATTCTAATGGTTGTTGGAGTAGAATATGACAATCCACTTTGTGACCAAGAAGTTGCGTCTGTAGCGCAAGTTCCTACTAATGTCCATGTGGAACTACCATTCGGCAATGCGTAAATTCCCAAAGGTCTACCTGTTCCTACAGGTGCTGTAATGCTAATTTCCCCAACATTTGGGACAAGAACTTCTATATAAGGACCTGTCTCATTAGTTACTCCATTTTGTTTATTTATAGTCACAGGAGAAGAATTCCCTGGTTTTATCTGTGTATTTAAATAATTAAAATCTCTATTAACCCCATCTGAGCATATAATCTGAGAAGCTGTTGCTACTGTTGCCGAATATGAACTAACTGTAGGCCAACCTTCAGAAGCTGCAAAAGTAGTATTCACATAAACTGTCTGTGCCATCACTTCCCAACCATAAACCAATAGTCCGGCGACTAACATACAAAGTAAAAATAATCGTTTTTTCATGCGTTCAAAATTTTAAAATTAGTATTCGTGTTTCTTAAAAAATTTCAAGTTTTGAGCGGATTCTGACGAAAGAACTGATAAGGTATATACACCGGCAGATAGTTCATCAACAGGAATCCGGGAAAGATTAGCAGCCCGTTTGAGCGCCCGCCCGTTCATATCATAAATAATTATCGTCCACTGTGTTGTGTTATCAGGGACTATCAGATGTAAATAATCTTTAGCAACCGTTGATTGTAGTTTCCATTCACTTTTTTGGGCAAAGCGAATGGCAGATGCCGAAAACTCGCCCAATTCCTCTCCTGAATAAGAAGCTATGGTAAAACGATTTAATAAAACAGCCTGATTAATTGCTGTCCGGTTCAAAACAAAACGAACGAATTGTGACTTCTGCGGCAACAGGAGTTTAATCGCCGATTTGCCTTGAAGGAAAGGATTGTTGCAATCATCTTTTATCAGCACATTCTTCCAGGTACCTTCATAACCATCGGGAGAAGCTTCAACCGTGAATAACCCGGAGAATACATCGATAGAAAGTGCTTCCATTTCAAATGTGAGAAAATTCTGACTGCCGGAATATGCCATAACAAATGTAGCTCCCGAGCGGTCTAAAAGAATATCTTCGGCATCACCCAACCCCTGCCCTACCCATCCCAGGGTATTGATTGCCCAATTCGAAAGAAGAACCGAAGAAGTGAATACAAGGGAAAAAGGTGCTGTCCTTTTCTTGATTTGCTTTACTGACAGTGCAACATCTGTAATATTCGTACCATCCGTTACTTTGAATGATTGTAAATAACTTGAGGAAAAGTTCACAGGCACAGCCGTAGTTGTTCCTGAAAAACCATAGCCAGAAACAAGTCCTGAGTTAATTGATGTTTTAGATAATGTGGCATCAGTACTTAATATTACTTCAATCTTCGTTTTTGTATCTGTCTCTTGTGTAAATAATGTTGGAGCTAATGTATTACCCGCAAAAAAATAGCTAAACGGTTTTTGTGCGTTTGTTAGTTGACAAGTAAACAAATAGACAAGTAAACAAGTAAACAAGACGGGTATGTTATTTGAATTTTTCATTTTTAATTTTTCATTCAAAAACGATTGTGCCGTTACAGTTAGCTGTATCAAAATAATTAGTAGTAAGATTGGTAACAGGATTACCCGCTACTTTCAGGTTTTTGATAGTAACCTGTAAATCTTCTTTTGCAGCGGCACTTGAATCACGATAAATCCGGAATTTATTAGGAAATACCAAATTAAAAGTACAGTCTTCAATACGGACATTAAGAATTTTCCCCAATGATGACTGTCCGGTATTACGTTCTTTCAGGTTAAAGTAAATCCCTCTTTTTTGTGCATCAGGATAGTTATAATCCGAACGGTTGTTTTTGTATAAAACACCATCAACAACTGCAACATCCTGGACTTCAACAGCAATTACCCGGTCGGCTTCAATCACATCATTGTCCTCGAATGTAATATTCTTCATGCTATTGCATGTGGTCTCCGTACCGATTTTAAGTGCTGATTTTTTGGTAAGGAATACACATCCCCTGATAGTAATATCTTCCACATCTTTAACAACCTTGGGTTTTCCGGTTCCTACACATTTGATAGCAATATTATCATCACCCGCCCAACCAAAGCAATTTTCAATGAGCACACGTTGTGAAGCGTCAGGATCCCAACCGTCGAAGTTTGTCAGGTTGCTGTTTGGATTCGGATTGTTCATCATCTTACAATTACGGAAAATAATATCCTGACAAGCAACAATTTGTGTATTCCAACGGGCGGCATCTTTTAAAAGAATGCCATCGAAAGTTATATTTTTTGAGTTAACTATAAATAGCACCCGCATGGCTCCGCTTCCACTCGACCCATTTGGGTCGAACACCCCGCGCATATAAGTTCCGTTTCCATCGAAAGCTCCAAGTCCTGTCACCTCGATATTTTCAGCATCTTTGATATACACGAAGCGCGCAGAACCTGCATTGTCGTTATTCTGATAAGATTCAATGCCTTCCGGATCAGCTAATAAACGACAACCTTTGGCTAAATGCACACGGGAGTCACTTGGGATCCTGAGTAAGGAAACTTTATAAATTCCATCGGGAAAATAAACTATCTTATTGGTGCCGGCGGTCTCATCCAAAACTTTTTGAATACGCTTGGTTTCGTTGTTCTGTCCGGTATTATCTATACAGTAAGATGAAATATCTACAATTTCTCCATCGGGCAATTTTTCGGGTTCCTCGATGAATAAGACTATACGTCTGGTAAAGTCTTGTCCTTTTTTGAAGCGAACCACCACATATCCGGTCCGGTTAATGGCGAAAGATATTGTTTTATCTGATAAAGCACCCTGCAGTTGGTAACTGTATGGAGCAATATCCCAATCCCCGGCTGTCACGGAAAAATCGGCAGTGATTGATACATTCAAGGGTTCTCCCTTATATGTAAGACGTGTATATTTATAGGAAGAAAGCTTGTAAGATGCAGGAACATCATTTTGTTCGTATACAGGAACAGATTTCCCATTACAAGATACAGTAAATGATTGTGCTATGACATTTAATGACATCAACAATACTATTCCTGTTATTAATATATATTTCATCTTCATGGCAAGTACACTTTGCACAATTTTATTTTACCCAAACGGCTTCAGGCCGAGTAATTGTAAAACTCTCTGTTTCAATATCCCGGAATTTATAACCGGTTACATCTTCCAATACAATCGCGGGACGGATATCTAAATTTTTCACCCTTACAATCACATTATTGCACTCCAACCCTTTCACGTGGCGGAAATAAAGGCCGTAAGCCGGACATGTTCCAAATACATTGAATTCAGGATAAGTCTTTTCATTTTCAGGGATATCGCGATAAATAAAATCGTTATCCCGGATAGAACCGTAATACAAAAAGTCACAATTTTCTATCTTTACATTTTCTAACGGATGACCGGGGATTCCGGCAATGGCAGAGCCAACTCCAGGACCATTTCGTTGCTCCACATAAGCAATATCCAAGTTTTTTACATTACGGATGGTTAAATTTTTTATTTCACTTATGGGAGATGGGTCAGGCCCCCCTTCAAACGTTCTGCCCCGGCTACCCAGGCGAATTAAAAGCGGATTGGCACAACTAAACAAAGTGATGTTCTCGTAAAGGATATTATCAAGTTTAGAGCCATCAACAGCTTCAATGGCAAGCCCGTAACGAGCGCTTCCCTGTACATTGCGTACTGTCAGGTTAGTGATATTTCCATGAGTTTCCGTTCCTATTTTTACAAGGTTGCAATTCGCATAACGGGAAAATACGCCGTCTACCAGGATGTTTTCTGCCGGAGTCATCGACATGGCCTTGAAACAAACAGCATCGTCTCCGCAAATGGCATTGAAATTCCTGACAACCACATTGCTGCAACCACTCAAATCAATTCCATCCTGGTTATTTGTTCCGGTATAACAGCGGATGCTAATGTTTTCGAAATTCATCTTGTTGCAGGCTTCATAGTACTGTGTCCAGTTGGCACTGCGAATAAGTGTGATATTGTTTACATTTACATTTTCGCAACTAATCATCCGGATCAAGCGGGGACGTTCATGTTCATTGTTCCGTCCTTTGAAAGGCCAGCCTTCACCAATTGAATATCCGTCGATAATTCCACCTCCGGTAATAGTTACATTTTTTTCTCCTTCTGCGAAAAGCAACTGATAATGTTCTTTAGAACGGAAAGAGACTATTTTGCATATTCTTTCTGGATAATCGGTATGCTCGAAAGAACCACGGAGTATGGCTCCTGCTTCAACATAAAGGGTTACATTACTTTTTAAATCAAGTGTCCCGGTTACAAACACTCCATCGTGGATATATACCACACCTCCGCCTTTCATACCAGAACACTTATTTATTGCTTGTTGTATGAATTTTGTATTTAAAGTCAGTCCGTCTCCTACTGCACCTAATGTTGTTATATCTATAATATTTTTTCCTGATAATTTTGTTATTTGCTTGCTGGCAGGAACAATTGATATCATATACATAGGAAATCTCGTATCTCCATTATTTCCAAGAGCCACAACATCTCCTTTTTTAAATGATTTTTTATACAATCCAAACTTCTCCTGAACAGATTCAAATTTTCCTTCAACTTGTGTATACTTTGACAACCAGGAAGGTTTATTTGTAATCTTAGCACAATGAATAATGTAAACTTCCGCATCTTCTTTTAATTCAAAAGACGCAATTGTATCTTTAATAAAGTTCTTGGAGCCATAAGCAGTTTGTATCCAATCGGCACCTTGAAGGATATCAGGAACATTTTTAATAAGAATTTCTTCTTCCCCATACATAGATTTTCCAGCTTGTAAGTTGCCTTGTTCAATCCAATGAGAGGCATTATAATTGTATGTCCATGCATCCCGTAAATCCAGATTCCTGATTGTATGTGTATCTGCATGAGCATCTATAATAAAAAACAAAGAAACAAAAGCACAAAGCAATGCATTATAAAAACTTCTTGTTTTTATATTTTTGTTCTTACCATGTGAATAATATAGTATCATTTTTTACCAAATTTCAGATCGTAATAAGCGGCCAAAAAACGGAGGGTAAAGGTTGTACCTAAATCCCTGTTGATAATTTTAGGAGTATTATTACTGCTAATACTCGTTGTTACTTCCACTGTAGCACCTCTCAGGTTAGGATCGGGATGATTTTTATCAAAAATAGAAGTCATCAACCAGGAAACCGAACGTTCATAATTGGGAATAAATTCCGGATAACCATATTGTACAAGCCTCAGCCATAATAAACCGGCAAAAGCGACTTCCGAACTACATATAGAGCTTTTGTCCATTGTTCCATCCAATTTGGCATGATAAAACATAGCTCCATTTTTCTGTTGATAATTGGTGTAAAAACGGGCTGTACGAGCTGCCGACTCCAGATACTTCCGGTCTTTTGTCATTTCATATGCTTCGAGTAATGATTCGGCGTTCCATATATTATAGCGTGGATGGAAAGAGCCTTTTTCTGCATTGTTGGGACGAAATTGCATCCACAAACCTTCGGGTGTCTGAAAATTAACAAGAGAATCGCAGAGAGTAACATAAGCTTCCTTGAAAGCATCTTCTCCTGAAAATTCATACGCCTCTTTGAATAAGAAGCCTTCTGTATTGGAACGATAAAAATAATTCAGCTCACCATCATAGTCTTCCGGGTTTTTGATGACTTTTCCATTCCGTATATCTACATTATCGTAGCAAATACCTTTTTGGGCATCGTACATATTATTAAGCATCCAACGGGCAGCATTGGTAGCAACCTGTGCATATTTTTTGTCTTTTGTTACTTTCGACAGGTAATATATGCCGGGAGTTCCATCAGAAACAGTAGCGAATACGATTAAATCATCTCCGATAAAATTACCATGGATTCCTTTAACCATTCCTTCCAATCCAGGATGTCCTTTGATTTCAAGTCCAACCCACCAATTACCGGCTTTAACAGCGGTATCCAGGTATTTTTGTTTTCCGGTTACACGATGCGCCTCCAAAAGTGCATTAATTAATTGCCCTGTATGCCACGGTTCTTCGTAAGGTATCCATTGGCTTTCGGAAATATTATAATCACAGCGTGATTTTCCTTCTTCGTCTATAAGGATTTTATCAGCGTAATCGGCGCTGATAGTAATTCGTTCCAATAAATCTTTTTTGGATATACCGGCCTTTGCTGTTTTTTCAGCAAAACAGGAAAAAGATGCCGCGATCGACAAGCAGACAGATAAAATTGATATGGATATCGGGGTTTTCACTTGCAATTTTTTTTACTTTACACAGATTTAGATCCGCTGAACGTTGTTTCACGGATTCCACAGATTCTAAAAGACTTAATTAATCAGTGGAATCCGTGTGAAATTTATTTAGAAAATAGTTTTTGCTATCTTGGTGCTTCCATCAGGCATAGTACATTTTACGATATGTACACCTTTTAATCCTGTTACAGGAATTTCTTTTGTACCGGCAGTTTTCACAAGCACGCCCAATTGGTTATAAATAGCGACTTTAGCTACAGGTTCTGAAATATTCAAGACTCCGCCTTCTACAGACAATACTATACTTTGTTTCTTTACAGAAAGAATACCTTCCGGTCCGGGGAAGTTAGTAGTGAACTTGATTGAGCCTCCTGCATACGGATTGTTCGACAAGTCAACCAATGCGCCGGCCGGAATTTCTACAGTATATTCAAATTGGTCAAGCAAAGCATCAAGGTTGGTAAGAACCAGATTTCCATCTCTTAAAGTAAGAATATGGTCTTCATACAGATTAACGTCTTCCAATCCTTTTAATTTGATAGCCACATTGTGCTTAATCAGGTCTTCTCCTACTTTCACAGTTTCAGAGAATGGAATGAAAATCTGAGCTTTACTATTGGTGTTGTAGTTGGTATAAGTTACTTCCTGAGTTGTAAGAACTGATGGAGCAACATTATCGACAGGAGTATTTTCAATAATTACATCATCAATATAATAGCTTGTACTAGAGCGAACTTCATAAAACCATTTCACATATTGTGAAGTAGGTTTAAGAGGATAAGAACGTAAACCAATTGTGGAACTTGCAACAGGAATCATAGGAGTCAAATCAGGAGCATCTGTTGTAGGGATAACATCGGGGGCTCCGGAAGGAGTATAAACGACAACATCTTCCCACAAATCTCCATCTGCTGATTCTTTCAATGCAATCTTGAAGTTGGAAGTATTGTTTCCATAACGGATGCGGAAGCTGATGCGATTAGCACCCGGTTTGAAATAGTTCTCTACCCAATAAGAAGTGTTATTTATATTAGCTGTGGTAAATGAAATATTATTCATTTTTACCGTATTGTCATCACTTGTAAGGTTTTTTATCCAACCTTCAGCAGTGATATATTTCCATGAATGATCTGCATCGCCTTTGTAAACAACAGGAAGATTGGCCTGTTTCAAGCCTTGTTTAGTGATAGTTACAGTCCATGTTTTTTTACTTCCGTCTTCAGCTGTTACAATGTAAGTTGCAGTACCTGTAGAGAAATCTTTATAGGAAACCAAGTCTGCTGTAGCATATTCAGACAATGTTATTGCCGGTTTCAAATCGCTCATCAAATCAACATCATAATTAGCTGTGACATTAATCGTTGCATTCTGGGAGTTAATTACTTCCGTTCCTATCTGGTTGTGAATCTTAAATGAAAGGATTTCTTTTTCAGAATTACCTGTTGCTTTTGTAAAAAATGTTATCAAAACATCATCTGTAGTAGGGTTATTTGCCATATCCTTAATAGAACCTCGGTCGGCAATAGCATAATATTCATCATTCAGGTTCAAATGAAAATCTACAGGAAATGGTATTGTTACTGTATTCTGATCAAATTTCAACATGTCACTTGTTAATTCAAATTTTGAAGTGGCAGCTTTATTCATAACAGTAATGCCGGCGTCTCCACCTGATTTAACAGGCTCACTGAATGTTAATTTAACTTCCCTCAAAGAAGGTGATATTCCAGTTTCTCCATCAAAAGGTGCACTTGACTCGAGTGCCGGAGGTATATTATCTGCAACGAATTTTGTAACTTTCAACGAAATGAGTTTCAATGCTCCACTGTTACTGTGAACTGTTATCCTGATAGGAGTTCCGGCAGGGAATCTTTTGGGACAAATAAACTCTCCGCAAACTTCTGAAGAAACAGGATGTCCGAATTGAGGAGCTATTGTTTCATCGTCTGCCATCCACGATCCGCCGCCATCTAAAGAGTATTCAATAGCCATTACCCTATTTACCGGATTAGAAGCTGAAGCCCGGAAGAAAGATATCTGGACATCCTGATCGAAAACCGGCAACAGGAAATAACCAGCAGTTGTTTTTGTGCCAATACCATTTTTACTCATGTCGGAGTTATCGTTTTTCCCCAAATCAATATAACCGGCAGAACAAGTTCCAAGTGCTTTTCCGGCAGGAGTTACAGCACATCTCACTGCGGTAAATGCAAATTGTTTTCCGTTATAAGTAATTGTTTGATTGACTGTTGTCAGAGGACTGCTTGCTGTAGTGCCTTCTGTTACCCAACCTTCTGCTGCATTGAAGTTGGTTTCAAATATCACCTCTTCCGCCTTCAGGATATTAAGTGATGCAAGTAAAAAAGCTGCAATCGCAAATACATTTAGTAATTGTTTTTTCATGACTTTGAATTTGTTTTATAGTTTTTATTGTGAACAATTTAATTTTACCTGGTTACTTTCAGCACTCCGGTTTCCCCTGTCTTCAAAATATATCTTATAATGTAAACTCCTTGAGAAAGATCGGAAATATTCATTTCTGCTTCTGAAGTTTCTTTAATCCTGGTTCCTGATATTGTGTATATATACATTCTTTTTACAGAAGATTCCGCTATAATCGAATTACCCAACTTATGTAAAGGATTTTTCCGGATTTGCGGTTGATATATTGCATTTGGTTTTTCCGGATATTTTTCAACAAACAAGCGGGTCAGGTTATTTGAATTTTGTCCTGTTACCGTGATTCTCAATTGTACAGGTTCTTCACTTGTGAATCCGAAAACATATTCAATACAGCCCGAAGTAGCTTCCGAATCGTCTGTATCAATTGGTTCCCAAACACTTGGATTTTTAAGATTTGTTTCAGTAGGAGCTATTCCAGCTCTCAAACGGTCTAAACGCATGTGAGCCCCAGACTTGAAGTCACGGTAAATTTTAATCTGTCCTACACTTGGCAATAATGGCAACACAAGCCAACCTGGATCCGCTTTCTGTGCAGGATTAATTGTGATTCTTCCCTTGGTATCACAAGTAGTGGAAGCTTTAGGATCAACAGCACTGCATGTATAAAGATATGTACCCGAAAATTTCGGATATGTTTTTGTTTCTTTATAAAAAGTGTGATCTGTAGTTCCCCCCTGTTTTGTCCATGTAGTAAAATCTTCATCAATAAGCAGATTTTCGATTGAGCCATAAGTATCATCCACTTCCGAAATATCATCAATCGGAGTCATATATTGAAACAATCCTAACAGGATAAGACTGTTACTTTCGTTACTCACCCAGTTTTCATCAACAGTTTTATTTTGATAGATACTCCAATCAGGGTTCAGTTGAAAAGGATAGCCTGCAGTACTTGCACGATATCCATTAACTATTAGGTTTGAAAATTCTTTAGTATCGGGTAAATACATTCCTCTTTGGCCTTTGGGTTTTGTATTTTCCGTTGTCAGGAGCTTTAACATTTCATCTTGCATTTCACTCCAGTTATTACCAATAATCTGATTTGCCAGGTAATAAGTTCCAAGTAAAGAAGCTTGTCTCATTTCTTTTTTGTCTGCAGCTACATAACCGGCCTTTTTTCCATCACCGCTATCAGCGATATACATCATTTGATAAAATCCGCCGTAAGTTTTATCATGAATACCTTCGCGTTGAAGCGCATTCAACATTTTTATCGATATTTCAATGAATTTTTCCCTGATTTCCGGACGATTGGTAATAGCAGCTGCACGCACCAAAGCATCAATTTCTTCTGAAGCTTCACCAAGTTTGCATTGTCCATCCCACAATTTATTTTGGAAAGCAGAATAATCATAACGATTTGTAATAGTGCCCGAAGCATCTTTTTTATATCCTGAATTTCCAAACAAGTAAATACGGCCAAATAATCCGTATTTTTCAGAGAATGATTGTTCGTAAGCAGTTAATACCTGGCGATAACCAGCATCTACCCATTCCGGTCTGTTGAAACGGGTTCCGCAATCGACCATGGCAGCTCCAGCTTCAACCTGATGGTCTACACGGTATGCTTTATCCAGATAAATGGTAGAAGTTCCACAGTCACAATTACCCATATCGGTTTCATAATAAACACCTAAATCATGGTCAATCTGGTCATACACATTGCTTCCCCATTGCATAATTATATTCTTCCAAAACGGCTTATTTCCACTATATTCCCACAAGCGGAGTAATACATAATACATCCAGCCTTTTTTGCTGCTCATTTTCTGGAACTTTGCCGTTACTGTAGGTTCCAAACGGGCTATAGCTTCATCAAAGAAATTATCGCCATCATGCAAACGTTTAAACCAGTAATAATGCTGCAAGGCCCGTATATCATTTTGAGTATCATGGCGGGTTTCTCCATTCCGGTCATCATATCCACCCCCGGAATCGTTGTTAACCCTATCGGGCAAATCCCTGCGCCAGTTGATAAGGATACCTTTATTGGCAGGATCCCACCCATAAGAGCTGATTCCCATTAATGTTTCAAAGGCAACAGTATCAGCACGTAAAGACATAAGCTTTACTTTGCTCTCATCTTTTTGTGCATTGACAGACATTAGTCCGAAAAGCACAACAATTGTTATCAAGTATATTTTTTTCATGATTTATAAATCTTTTACTATACGAAAACCTATTTCATCGGAGCGGGTTCCGGGAGAAAGGCGTAAACGGATATAGACTGTACAGAAATCTGCAGAAGAATTCCATCCGCCACCACGTACGATTTTGAACTGGCCGCTTTCAGGTCCTTTAGGATTTACCGCAATGGTGTCATTAGGAGTAGGTAACTTGTCTGAATTAGGAGCTATTCCTTTATAACATTTATCATAATAATCTTCGCCATACCAGTCTGCACACCATTCCATTACATTGCCACTCATGTCAAAAATATTCCAGAGATTGGAAGCCTTTTGTCCTGCGATTTTAGTACTTCCAACTTTCCGTGGCATACGGCCTGTACGGACAACCTCTTTTCCTGCCTGAGTAAATACTGTAACCGTATCTATAATCGTATTTTTTTCATCATAATAAATAGCAACATTACCTATCGTTCCACTACCGGCATACTTAGAAGTTCCTGTAGCCTTTGCACAATACTCCCATTCAGCTTCTGTCGGCAAACGTCCGCCAATCCATTCGGCAAAAGCTTTTGCTTCTTTCCATGTGATATTTACCACAGGAAAATTGCCGCGGGAACGATTTTTCCAATCAATGTAACCCCAAAAAGGTTCCGAAGGCATGGATACAACATCTTTATTGGCGTTAACAAATTTGCGGTATTGATCAGCTGTTACTTCATAACGCATAATTGCTATTTTTTTATTGAACTGAACTGTATGTGCAGGAAGTGCATCATCAGGACATTTGGAATCGGCACTTGTCTTTCCCATCCGGAATTCTCCTTCGCTAACCAGAATCCAATCAGCAGCAACAATCACTGTATCCGGTCGTGTGGTAGGTATTACCTGAATGTCTTTTCCGGCGTCGGGATAACCATCAGACGGGAACTCGTCAGGAACCTCATTTGTACAATTACTCATTGAAAAAGCAACAAATAACATTATTGCTGAAATACTTATATTAAATATTCTGTTTTTCATACTCTTTTTTTAGTTAAGAGTTAAGAATTAAGAGTTAAGAGTTAAAAGTGGCATATCATCCCACTCTTAACTTTTAACTTTTCACTCTTAACTTAGTTATATCCCGGATTATTTGGTAACAGGTTACTATTCGAACGGATTTCATCTTCCGGTATAGGATGTAATAAAATCCTTGAATCCGTATTCTTGGTAATTTCAACGAAAGGAACAGTTAAAGTAACCTTGGTTGCATCGCCTTCTGTAATTTCCTTTGTTACTGAAAATTCCATCAATTTTGTAGGAATACTCAAATAATACTTTTCCCTGGTATTGTATGCATTGAGCACCTGAATAAGTTTACCTGTACGACGCAAATCAAACAACCGTTGACATTCATGGGCAAATTCCATCCGGCGTTCATTAATGATAGTATCCTGAACTATTGAAGAGGATGTACCTGCTTTAATATCTCCGGAAACAAGCGTTGTCGTTCCTATTACTCTTGTCTTAATGAGACCGGCTCTGTTACGCACTTTATTGATCCAAGTGATGGCATCTGCTGTATTACCCGTCGCATTCAAAGCTTCGGCATAAACCAGTATGGCATCTGAGATACGGAGTAATACTTCATTCGGAGCTCCTGTATTTTGATCTGAGGTATTAACATCAACCCTCTTCATGATACATGGTTTTCCTCCACTTATACGGTAATTGGCAGAAAAACGCTTATCTTCAAATTGTTTGCTGAACGCTTCAAATAAAGATGTGGAAGGGACATAGTTCTGATAACCTGTAGTTTCACACGAATTAATTTTTGATTTCGGTGCAAAATCCCTGTGAGTAGTGTTATTATATCCGCTTTGAGCCAATGATTCTATTTCCCAGATAACTTCTTTTTTCCGGTTCTTGTCACTTTTATGGTTTACATTAAAAATGGCTGCGTAATCGATCATCGAATATTGCTTGGAATCATCATCCGAATATCTGTCAATCAAATATTGAACAGCATCCTTGCATTCGGGATACATTTTTTGCGCCAGGTAAGCTTTTGCCTTCAACAAACGAACTGCTCCCCGGGTAATTACCAGGTCATATTTAATATCCGTACCCGGACGAATTATAACGGAATAAGGAGCATCATTCAACACTTCTGCATCATTCAGGTCATCAATAATCAACTGATATATTTCGGAAGCAGGTTCTCTTTTCGGACGAATATCAGCACGGATATCATAAGTACCGGTAGTAATTTTAGGCACATCACCCCATAACTGTACTAACATAAAGTATGCCCACGCCCGTAAGAATTTAGCTTCGGCAACAATCATTTTCTGATTATCTTTTGAAGTCTGTGTCGGGGTTTCCATATTGGGGACATTATCAATAATCAGGTTTGCATTATTGATCACAGTCCATAACTTTCCCCATACGTTGACAAAATACTTGTTACGGGTATCGAAATACAAACTGGTGAGTTGACGGCGGGCCTGGTCAGTTCCGGCAAAGTCCATATCATCGCACATCGCGTCTGTTACAGAAACAAAATCGGTTCCGAACACAACATCTTTCACTGCTGCATACGTTCCATAAAGCGCTTTGGCTGCTTCGGCATCAGTCTTATAAAAATTATCCACGGAATATTGATCCGGCAGTTTTTCATCAAGGAACTCACAGGAGTTAAATACCAGCGTGAAGGTCAATGCCGAAATAATTGTTATGATTGTTTTATTCATTTTCATAATGATATCATTAATTGGTTAAATACCTAAACTTAAGCTGAAAACAATAGATTGGTTAGCAGGATAACTACTTTGATCTATGCCCAACCTGGTATTGCTATCTCCCAATGAGCTGCTTGCTTCAGGGTCCATACCGGTGTATTTAGTCCATGTGAGCAGGTTTACGCCTGAAACCTGGAATTTACAGTTACGAAGTTTCACCTTTTCCACAATCTTTTTAGGTAATGTGTATCCCAATGATACTGTTTTCAAACGGAAGTAACTTCCGTCTTCAATCAACAAGTCTGTCAAGTTGCTGGCATAATCAGCATGGGCAGTATTGCTGCTATTGATATAAATAGCCCGGGGAGTATTGGAACTGTAATAACCCGGATCACCTGTAAGCGGATCAAATACACGGTAACTATTCATTACATAACGTATCTGGTTATCACTTCCGCCACGGTAACGTTCGAGCTTTCCTTTATTCGTATTCACTACACTGTTACCAAAAGCCCCGGTGAAAAAGATTGCCAAATCAAAGTCTTTATAAGTAAATGTATTGGTAAACCCCAAGTTCCAATCTGGTTGGGCATGACCAAGTACAACTTTATCACCTTCATCTATCACTCCATTACCATTACGGTCTACGTATTTAGGATAGCCCGGTTGTGTCCTGGCTTCCAATGTTCCTTCATACCAAACGGAATTAGGACTGTATACATCATTCCAATCTTTATAAACGCCATCCAGCTTATGTCCTTTGAAAGTTCCGAGAGGTTCCCCCACCACAAGATATGAAATAGGAGTATTGACTGTATTCGTCATTTGATAAGAAACCAAATTATCGTCACCACCCAGACTTTTTATTTTTCCCATATTGTAACCGGCGTTAATGGTAGTGCTCCATTTAAATAATTTCCCGTTTATATTTTTTGAATTGAATTCAAATTCTATTCCTCTGTTTTGTACTTCACCGATATTAGTTGCTACCTGAGAATAACCGGTGGTATTGGGAAGACGGTAATTATACAATAAACTTTTAGTGGTTTTATCGTAAACGTCGACTGTCAGGAAGAAGCGATTTTTAACAAATCCCACATCAAATCCGGCATCGGCCTGAGCGGTTTCTTCCCAGCCTAAACGAGGATCGCCGATTGCATTTGCAACATAGCCGGTTGCGGTTTTTCCTCCGATAACAATAGGAGTAGCCTCAAGGGTTGACCAGGATTTGTAATTTCCGATAGCGTCATTACCAGTCATTCCATAACTTACCCTTAATTTCAACATTGAGAAAGCGTCGGATTTAGGAACGAACTTTTCATTGGTAACTACCCATGCAAACGAAGCGGAAGGAAAATATCCCCATTTGGAATCTTTACCAAAACGAGAGGAACCATCGGCACGCATAGTAAGCGTAGTCAGATAACGTTCATCATAATTATAGATAACACGGCCAAAATATGAAAGCACATCATATTTGGAATAAGAAGCAGTCATACTGTCATAATTCTTTGCCCGTAGATTGTCCCATTGAAAATCATCTTCTAATCCTCTTGCCTGTCCGTTGAATCCGTCAGAAACAGAAGATTCCCACGACTGTCCGAGCATCGCAGTCAGATTATGTTTCTTCTGGAATGAATTCATATAAGTAAGCGTATTCTCATTGATCCACTTGGAAGCGGTTGTTGTACCACGCTTGCCTATGTTGTTTTTATCAATGTTTGGCTGAGTCATGTAAATAAATGAAGGAACGTAGTAATAAGAATTTTTCTGGTTCATCCTATAACCTCCTGTTACTCTCAAAGTCAGATGTTCAATGAGTTTCCAGTTAAAAGCGCCATTAATATCCGTCAGCCATTCTTTATTTATATCCTGCGTATACATGGATTTAGAAATCTCTGTGTTGGCCGACAAGACTTCACCGGTTTCTTCATCAATAAAAAGGCCATTATCAAATATTCCTGCTGCAGTGGATGTCGGGTTAAGCATCAGTGTACGCATCATACCACCACTGTCACCACCGGCAATCTTCTGTTTTCGTGTGTTGCTGTTGGTAACGTTGAACTGTAAATTCATGTCCTTTTTCATTTCAACGTTGAATTTCCCTCTTAAAGCCACACGTTGGAATTCACTATTTATAAGCAGTCCCGGTTGGTCCAAAATGTTGGCAGAGATAAGATAGTTCATTTGCTTTCCACCTCCGGAAATACTTAAATTGTAATCCTGAACAATTGCTTTGGATTTTATCAACTGATCCTGGAAATTTCTTGTATCAAAAGTGTCCGGACGTAAAGTATTGACGGCCACTCCCATTGTTTGCCGGCCTATGTTATTGTAAGTTTGATATTGAGGGCCATCAAACATCGGGATAGTATGCCTTACTGTGGTATAGTGTATTTTAGATTGGAAATCAATCCTGGGTTTGCCTTCCATTCCTCTTTTAGTAGTTACCATAATAACTCCGTTAGCGCCCCGTGAACCATAAATTGCAGTGGCTGATGCATCTTTCAACACTTCCATAGACAAGATGTCTGCAGGATTCAACATCGACAAGTCATTACTGTTTGTCGGAAAACCATCGATTACTATTAAAGGAGTATTACCGGCCAGAATAGAACTTCCCCCACGCACACGGATAGACATATCACCTCCGGGTTCTGCCGAGGTTGTAATAACCATTACTCCGGCAGCATTTCCCTGCAATGCCTGATCCAATGAAGTAACCGGAGTTTTTTCAATGTCCTTGTCATCAACTTTGGCAATGGAACTGGTCAAATCCCTCTTCCTCACAACACCATAGCCAATTACCACCACCTCATCCAAGTTATTGTCGACCGGATGCATTTTGACTTGAATGGTCGTTTGTGATTTAACCAAGACTTTCAAATCTTCGTAGCCAAGATATTTAAAAGTTAAAGACCCGGAAGCCGGAACGGAAGAAAGAGAAAAATTCCCTTCAATGTCAGTTATAGTTCCCTTGGTTGTACCCGTTACAACGATATTAACTCCAGTCAACGGCAACCCGTCATTAGAATCAACAACAGTTCCTTGCACATTAATTTGCTGGGCAAAAGCAGGAACAAATAAAATTAAAAGCGATAAGGATAGTAGAAAACGCTTTTTTCTTTTGTAGAAACAAATCTTCATAAGCGATTAGATGATATTAGAGATTAGTGATCAAAATGCGAATTTAGTTGTAATGCAAAGTTAATCTGAGGTTCATTTAAAGGCATTTGAAATTTTACGGATTTGTTTTTCTCTATCACTGAATATTGATTTTTTGAAGTGTAGAAATATGAAAAATTTCCTGAAAAGTTTTAAAATAATACTGATTCAGATTCGTATTTAATTGAATATCATAACTTTGTCTATATTCTGATTTTTATCGGCTTTTATTCATGATTTTTTATGGTTTGTATAAAGAAAATGATCTGGATTCTCAATTTTAAGACACTGAATTTGACTTCAAATCAGTTAAGTTCAGCAAAATTCAATATCTTTTACTTATATTTGTGTCCTATTGTTGATTCGTGGTGAGGTTGATACTGTATGAAAAATATGCATATTCTAAATAAAAGGATTCAGGTTATATTTTTTTGTTTGATTTTTTCATTTGTTATTTCAGGCCAGGAAATAACAGAGCGAACTTTTATACAACAAAATTCTCCAAATGATTTATTGGGTAATTCCATCAACTCGATTACACAAGACCAATGGGGATTTTTGTGGATCGGTACTGAAAATGGAATATCCCGTTTTGATGGTTATTCTTTTAACCCTTTACAAGAAATAAACTCTGCAGATACAGATGATGGCAATTCTTTTTCTTCCAATTATATAAAAAAAATATTCAAGGACAGTCATAACCGGATGTGGATTGGCATGAGTAAAGGTGCTCTTGTTTATGACGACACCAAGCTTTCTTTCTCTTATCTTGAAGCTTTTTCCAACACTTTCATCAATGTTTTCAAAGAAGATAAAAATCACAATATCTGGGTTGGTGGCGATATGGGACTTGCTATTGTTTCGGAAGATACCCAATCAATGCATCTGGTAACAATAGGAGACTGCCCTGAATTAGGAGGAAAAAGGGTAAACTTTATTTCCACAGATTCAAAAGGCAATTTCTGGATCTTTTCCGAATATGGACTGCATCGTATCAGTATAATGGAAAATGGGGTGAATGTGCCTGCCTTTGATTTTTCACGCAAACAAACATTACAAATTGAAAGTTTCAAGGTGAAGGGCAGAATGGGATTTTTCCTGATAGATAAGCGAGACAGGGCATGGATTAGTGTAGACAATAAGGTATGCCTAATTCAATTACCGGAAAAAAACAGTTTCAACCTGAATGAGGGAAAAGTTATCATTGATGGTGACGAATGTTTATGTATCGCAAGAGATAATATTTCGGCAGAAACTATCTGGATAGGCACACGGAATCATGGAATTATCCATTTGACAATGAATAAGGAAGGTGAAATTGTTTCTAAGAAGAAATACTGGGTAAATTCGCTTCGCATAAATGATATTTCAAATACAATCCTGACTCTTTATATCGACAAATGGGGTAGTATCTGGGCTGGAACACAGAATGGATTGTTCATTTCCAAAAAAGTTGATACAAACAGGTTTTATAACATAAAAGGAAGCGACCTGGGGGATGGTGCATCCCATAATATTTCATGTATTTACCAGGATACTAAACAAGACATCTGGTACACTACTGACGGTCATTTGACCAAGCTCCAATTGACCGGCAAAACGAATGGTGACTTTACTCTGAAGTCTTATATGTATAAAAACACTCCGGATGTTGTCCAGAAAAATAAATTCCAATCAATCATAGAAGTCACTCCCGGGCTTTTTTGGTTAGGGACTAAAGGAGACATTGTTTGTTTTGACTCAAATACCAATAATTTTTATGAAAACTCCATATTAAATAATTTTTTAAATACAAATGGATTGAAAATGGTCAAAGCCTTTTATAAAGATGCTAAAAATAACATCTGGATGGGATTTGCCACCGGAGGAATCGCTGTATACATTGTTTCATCAGACCAACTTGTTTTTCTGAATTCTATAGATGTTCATTTGAAAGATGAAGATTACTGGGCGATTACCGAAGACGCAAGAGGTTATCTTTGGATTGGAACCAGAAAAAGCGGATTGTATAAGATTAAAATCAATACGGATGAGTTAATCCGTGATCAAAGTAAGGCTGTTACATTCAAAAAGCAATTTTTATCCAATCAGTGGATCACTTCAATTTTCATTAACAAAGATAATATCCCTTGGGTAGGAACATCTGAGGGCATTTTTTATTATAATGCAAGCAAGGAAAATTTTGATGCCCTGAATTTATCTTCAACCAATGATGCTTCCAATTATGTTTGTGGAATATCGGAAGATGCTGCAGATGCCATGTGGATTTTTACAACACAAGGTGTCTACAAATATGATGAACATTTTCACAATACATTGTATTATGATATAAACAATGGCAATTTAGCCCGGGCAAATTATTTATTCGGACACTTGACTGCTAAAGACGGCACAATTTTTATGGGTGGAATCGGCGGATTGAATTATTTTTATCCTTCAGATTTGGTACCGGATACTTCCAGACAAGAAATATATATCACAGATTTCCAGATTCTCAACGAGCATATTTTACCAAACAGAAACCCTCATTTGTCGGCTAATATTAATTCTACCAACACATTGACTTTCTCTCATAAAGATTATCAATTTTTATTTGAATTTTCAACACTTTATCTTCCTGACCCTAATAAAATAAAATACCGCTACAAATTGGACGGATTCGATAAAAACTGGATTTATGTAAATGCCCGCCATAATTATGCTTCTTATTCCAATTTACCTCCGGGTAATTATATATTGAGGATATCTTCGACCAACGCTTCCGGAGTATGGCTGGATAATGAAAAAAACATCCGTATCAAAGTATTGACTCCTCCCTGGTCATCGTGGTGGGCAATCTGTATTTATGTTGTATTGTTTTTAACGATCATAGGTTTTTGTATCTATATAGTATATGTGAGAGGTATGTATAAACAACAGGAAAAAAACAAACGCTGGAAAGAGCACTTGTATACCAATATTATACATGGTTTTGATACTCCTCTTTTCCTGTTAAAGGCCCCAATGGAAGAACTTGCCACCAATCTTAACACCTATACCAAGCCTGAAATCGGAAGCATGCTGAAAATCATGCAACAAAATGTAAAAAGATTGTTATTTCTGACCAAACAATTATTGGAACTTCAAAAAACAGATACCGAACAACCGGCATTAACAGTATCAAAAACAGACTTGATTCCTTTTTTTCAAGATATATATAATTTATTCAGCGACATCGCCCGGTCACGGAATATCCATTTTGATTTCAGGCATAGTGATGCTTCCATTCCAGCCTATGTGGACGCAGAAAAAATGGAGATTATCATGTATAATTTGTTGTCGAATGCTTTCAAATCCACTTTGGAAAACGGATTAATAACTATCAGTTGCTATATAAATCCTAATGACGAAAAAATATGGATTGAAATTTACGATAATGGAGTCGGAATAGAAAAACAATACCTGGAAATTTCCGGTCTGGCCGAGAACAGTACCGGACTCGAACTTAGCCTTGCGAAAAACCTGATTGAAGTCCATGGCGGTAATTTATTCGTGGAAAGTATTCCGGGAAAAGGAAGCACTTTTAAATTTTACCTGCATTCCAATGTCGAGAATCTTCCTAAAAAGATAGAAGTGGAGACTATAAAACAAAAACCGTCTTCCCACAAGCCATACATTGAAAATTTCATAGACCTGGAAAAGGATATAGAAACCGCAGACAAAACAAGAAAACATGTGTCTGCAGAAACTTCCCGTATTCTCTTGTTGGATAAAAAAGAAGATCTTCGCATCTTTTTTGAAAAAATTCTGAAAAAGGATGGCTATACTGTCCGCTCTTTTGAAACAGAAGAAGAGGCTTTCCATGCATCCATTTCATTCGAGCCGGCTCTTATTTTATGCGATGTTGACCGGGAAAGTGAAAAAGATGCTTTTTCATTCTGCAAAAAAATCAAAGAAAAAGTACAAACTTCATACATTCCTGTTGTGTTACTATTGGAAAACGATTCTGACGAAAAAAATATACGGGAGGGCTATTTGTTTGGGGCAGATGCTTGTATTTCCAAACCATTCGAGATTTCATATCTGCTTATCCGTATAAAGCAACTGATTGATATAAGGCATTCTATCAAAGAAAAACTCCGGATAGAAGAATTTATTCATTCCAGCAAAGAAAAGTCTTCTGTGGTTTCGATGGATAAAAAATTCTTAGATAATGTAATGCGGGTTATAGAAAAAAATATGGCAGATGAGAATTTTAACTTAGATGAATTTGCCCGTCAGGCCGGAGTCAGCCGTTCTGTACTGAACACAAAAATTCAATCTTTATTAGGACAGGCTCCAATAGATTTTGTCAAAACAGTACGATTGAAAAAAGCAGCACAACTATTGGAATCAAATGCATACAGTATATCTGAAATAAGTTCGATGGTGGGATTCATCGACCCAAGTTATTTCAGTACCAGTTTCAAAAAACTTTTCGGGGAAACCCCTTCAGAATATGTAAAAAACAGAAGAAAATCATGAAAAAAAACACTCTACTAGCAATTATTTGCTTGTGTTCAGTGTCCCTTTCCGGACAAAGTAAAACACCCATCTATTTAGATGAAAACCAACCAACAGAAAAACGTGTTGAGGATGCTTTATCCCGCATGACATTGGAAGAAAAAGTAAAAATGTGCCATGCACAATCCAAATTCAGTTCGGCTGGTGTGCCTCGTTTGGGAATTCCTGACAACTGGATGACCGACGGACCTCACGGCATACGTCCTGAAGTATTGTGGGATGAGTGGAACCAAGCCAATTGGACAAACGACTCTTGTATCGCATTTCCGGCACTTACTTGCTTATCTGCCACATGGAACCCTGAAATGTCTGCAAGATACGGGAAAGCAATCGGAGAAGAAGCCCGTTACCGCAATAAAAATGTATTATTAGGTCCCGGCATAAATATCTACCGCATGCCTCTCAATGGACGTAATTTTGAGTATATGGGTGAAGACCCTTATCTGGCTTCCCGCATGGTTGTACCTTATATACAAGAAGTCCAAAAAAATGGAGTTGCTGCTTGTGTTAAGCATTATGCTTTGAATAATCAGGAAAAATACCGCCACCTGGTGAACGTAGAAGTCAGCGACCGCGCTTTATACGAAATTTACCTGCCTGCTTTCAAGGCTGCCGTACAGGAAGGAAAATCCTGGGCTATCATGGGTTCTTATAATAAATATAAAGGACAATGGTGTTGCCAAAATAAATTTCTCCTGAATGATATTTTACGGAAAGAATGGAATTTTGACGGAGTGGTTGTATCTGATTGGGGAGGAGTAAACAACACAGAACAAGCTATTTATAATGGTTTGGATATGGAGTTCGGGTCCTGGACTGATGGTTTGAACGAAGGCGCCAGTGATGTATACAGCAATTATTACCTGGCAACTCCTTTCCTTAACCTGCTCAAATCAGGGAAAGTAAGTGAAGAAGAAGTAAACAAAAAAGTACGAAACATCCTTCGCATGGTGTTCCGTACAAATATGAATACAAAACGTCCGTGGGGTTCTTTTGGCACACAGGAACATGCTTTGGCTGGGCGTAAAATCGCCCAGGAAGGTATCGTTTTGTTACAAAATAAAAATAATGTTTTACCTATCGATTTCAATAAAACAAAAAAGATTGCCGTAGTTGGGGAAAATGCCATCAAAATAATGACTGTTGGCGGTGGAAGTTCTTCTCTTAAAGCTAAATATGAAATTTCCCCATTGGAAGGAATCAAGAAATATGTAGGCAATAAAGCCGAAGTGGTTTATGCCCGCGGATATGTCAATGATAAGTTAAACAAAAAGAGCGATATCAAACAAGATGGCGTGGAAATCAATGATGTGATTGATACCAGACCTACTGCTGATGTTATCTCAGAAGCTGTCCAGGCAGCAAAAAATGCTGATATGGTTATCTTTATTGGAGGCTTGAATAAATATAATTTCCAGGATTGTGAAGGCGACGACCGCAAAGAATTCGGATTGCCTTATGGACAAGACAAAGTAATTACTGAACTGCTAAAAGTAAATAAAAACCTGGCTGTAGTACTTATTTCCGGGAATGCTGTGGCTATGCCTTGGGTGAATGAAGTTCCTGCTATTGTACAATCATGGCATAACGGAACTGAAGCCGGTAATGCGCTCGCTTCTATTTTAGTCGGGGAAGTGAATCCTTCGGGAAAATTACCGATGACTTTCCCTGTAAACCTGAAAGATAATGGAGCTTTCGCTTTAGGTGAATACCCTGGTGACAGTATCAGTGGGGTTTTGAATGAAAAATATAATGATGATATTTTTGTTGGTTACCGATGGCATGACAAGCAGAAAATCAAACCATTGTTCGCTTTCGGGCACGGGTTAAGTTATACAACTTTCACTTATGGGAAAGCTTCTGTAGACAAAAAGCAGATGTCGGGCAATGAAACATTGACTGTAACTATTCCGGTGAAAAATACGGGTAACAGGGAAGGTGCTGAAGTGGTACAGTTGTATATCAATGATGTTAAATCTTCTCTTCCTCGTCCGGTTAAAGAATTGAAAGCTTTTGATAAAGTGACATTGAAACCGGGTGAAGTAAAAAATATTACATTCACTATCAACACTGATATGCTGAAATTCTTTGATGATAAAAAGCATGATTGGGTTGCCGAACCGGGCGATTTCAAAGCGCTCATAGGAAGTTCTTCGGCAGATATCCGCTCAACTGTGGATTTTTCGTTGAAGTAAATTTTTATTTTATTGGCATTTATCAGAAGTTAATTGGTAATTTCACCTCCCGATAACTTCCGATAAATGCCGATGACTTCCGATTTTTTCGACTATTTACATTACATCTTTTCTCCTGATTTTGATTCGGATAGTGTTATCAATAGGTTTGTCACTTATTAATGCCAGATAGCCTCCTCCGCCTGCTCCTGCCAATTTCCATGCCAAAGCTTTATCTTTGTACGGCTCAATAGCAGCCATCACTTCAGGGGGAGCCATAGCCGGAAACATTTTCACCTGGGCCTCAAAGGAATTTTTGCAGCCTTTGGCAAATTGAGTTATATTTTTTTTCAAAATTCCTTCCCATGCCAAATCTGCAGCCTGTGTAAGAGCTTGCACATTTTCTTTGTTGATGTAAGTCTCTTTCAATAAGTTCAATCCCTGAGGACGGGGCCATAATAAAACCATCGAAACATGTTCTTCCAACCACGATAAAATATCTTCATCATGAATGGTTTCTATTTCTTTTGGCCAATATGTATTATCATAATAATGACGATTGAGTCCCGGCATACAAATTCCTATAGAATCCTGTGCCCCGGATATTTCTTTCCGTCCCGGCTCATTTTCATAACGGAAAATCAGTTCTGCTAATTTTTCCGGATGCATAAACGGCAATTCATAGGGCCACAACTTGGCCGCAGCATTACGTGTAGATGTTGACATTCCACAACGTTCATTAAAATCAATGATTGGCTCCATAGAAATTGTTAATGCCCAACCGGGATGGAATTTCGACACATAAGGTTGATCAATCCAGGTTCCTGCCAAATCTAAGCGATACGGTAAACGGGATGAAACACTTGTACGGATAGCTGTTGTTGAACGTACAGGCAGTCCTTCTTCCGGAATACGTTTCAGGATTTTATATTCGATATCATTTTTTTCACACAATGATTTTTTTGCCGGGGAATGCCCATCTTCATTCACAACAAATAAATCGGGTTTAAACTGAAGCATATCTTCTTCAAAATCCATAATTCCGGAACCTTTGTTTATCCAGGCATCAGTAACATAGCGGATGGATTTAATCATGTATAAACGTTCCTGTTCACTATTGACAGTTTTACGTCCTTTTAAATCTTCAATAGTTGCATCAGATCCTATACCAACATATAAATCACCAAAAGAAGAAGCTTCTTTAAAGAAAGCAACATGCCCGCTATGAAGTAAATCATAACAGCCGGAAACAAATACTTTTTTTCTCATATAGCATAATTAAAGTGAAATGTGAAGTTTGCTTTGGCTTCCCATTTCACTACTTTAGTATTTTTTCAAATCTTAACAGGAATTCCTTCGTTTCCTCCATGGATAAACATAATGGAGGCAACAAACGGAAAACATGTGCTCCGGTTACTCCTGTAAAAACTTTTTGCTCAAATAATAATCTATCCCTTATCGGTTTTATGGGTTCTGCAAATTCCAAACCAATCATGAGTCCATGCCCCCGGACTTCTTTGATTTGAGAAAATTTCTTTAATTCTCTCATCAGGAAATCACCGGTTTTTGCAGCATTTTCAATCAGGTTTTCGTCTTTCATTACATCTAAAACAGCAATGGAAGCGGCACAGGCTAAATGATTTCCCCCGAAAGTTGTTCCTAATTGTCCATGAACAGCTTCAAACATAGGCGAAATAATAACACCCGAAACCGGAAATCCGTTACCCATACCTTTGGCTATGGTTATAATATCCGGCTTAATTCCTGCATACTGGTGGGCAAAGAATTTTCCAGAACGACCATAGCCCGATTGAATTTCGTCCAAAATTAATACAGTTTCCGTTTCTGTGCAAATTTTACTCAATTCCTGCATGAAAACCGTATCCGGCACCTGTATACCACCGATTCCCTGTATACCTTCGATAATTACAGAAGAAATATCTTTTTTGACCAATGTATTTTTTACGGCCTCAATATCATTGAAAGGAAGAAATATAACTTCCATATCTTCATTGAGCGGAGCTATATATTTAGGTATATCCGTTACCTTAACGGCTGCCGCTGTTCTTCCATGGAAAGATTGCCTGAAGGCAACAACTTTTTTCCTTTTGTTATGAAAGGATGCCAGTTTCAAAGCATTTTCGTTAGCCTCAGCTCCCGAATTCACAAGAAAGACTGAATAATCATCATATCCCGATAATTTTCCTAATTTTTCGGCATATTCATTCTGAAGAGAATTGACTACAGAATTTGAATAAAAAGCGATTTTATTCAATTGCCCTGTCAGCATTTTCACATAATGCGGATGAGTATGTCCAATGGAAATTACAGCGTGTCCGCCATAAAAATCCAGGTATTCATTACCTTCTTTATCATATATTTTGCAACCCAGGGCTTTTACAGGCTCAATAGGCCAAAGTGGGTATACATCGAATGGTTTCATATTAAGTTGTAAGTTAAAATTTTCTAAAATGCACTTGGTTTCAACATCAATCCAGTGTTTTCTTCCAAACCGAACATCAAGTTAAAGTTATGAACAGCTTGCCCTGAAGCTCCTTTGAGAAGATTATCTATCATGGAAACAATCAAAATCTTATTTCCATGTTTTTCGAGATACAGCACACATTTGTTTGTATTCACAACTTGCTTCAAATCAGGATTTTTATCTGTAACGAAAGTAAATGCGGCATCTTTGTAAAATTCAGTATATAATGCTTTTAATTCTTCCAATGACAAATCACAACCAGTATAGGCTGTTGCATAAATACCCCGTGCAAAATTACCACGAACCGGAATAAAATTGACAGGTTGATTAAATCCTTTCTGCAATTGGTTCAGCGATTGGTTGATTTCACCCAAATGTTGATGTTCAAATGGTTTATATATCGAAATATTATTATCGCGCCAACTGAAATGGGTTGTTGAAGAAGGCTTTACTCCTGCCCCGGTCGAACCGGTAATGGCATTAACATGCACTTCATTTTTCAGTAAATTGTTTGCAGCCAAAGGTAAAAGCGCCAATTGAATAGCCGTTGCAAAGCATCCTGGATTGGCAATACGTGCAGCCTTTTTGATTCGTTCTTTATTCAATTCCGGAAGTCCATAAACAAATATATGTTCCGGACTTTCCTTTCTGTAATCGGTAGAGAGGTCAATAATTTTGATATTCCCGGGAACATTATTTTCTTCCATGAATTTCTTGCTGTCGCCATGTGCAGAGCAAAGGAACAAAGCATCCACTTGTTCAAATGGGTGTTTATCAGAAAATATCAATTCTGTTTCTCCGATTAATCCACCATGTACATCAGTTATTTTATTCCCGGCATTACTTGAACTGTGGATAAAAGCTATTTCCACATTTGGGTGATTAACCAAAAGCCTGATTAACTCACCAGCTGTATAACCCGCACCACCTATAATTCCTATTCTTATTTTCATTTTTTCTATTTTATTAAACACAGAGTAAAAGGAGTTTTATTCACAAAGTTGCACGGAGTTTTTAAATAATATATCGCTTAATTCCGTTTTTTAATGACTTTACATTGAAATTAATCAAATAGCCAATTTGACATTCAGAAAGTCGTAGATAAGTCAATAGTTGAGCGGTATGTACCGGAGTTAGATCTTCTACAACTTTTAATTCAATAATAATCCGACCTTCCACTAATAAATCTAATCGATAGCCAACATCTATCCAAATATCTTTATCGAACTGTATACGCACAATTCAATATTCTTTCTGTTAAAATTTCATCTAACAACATAACATTAAGGTATTAATAAGTTTCAGTTAATAAAAACTCTGCGTAACTCCATGAATAAAACTCCTTTTACTCCGTGTTTAAATACAATCAATCATAAAATTATTTTTTGTTTTTCTCCTGAACGTTAAAATAAATCTTGGTCGGCATCCCAAGAATTTTGGTGAAACCTTTTGCATCATCAGCCGTCCAGGCTTTATTCACTTCTCCATATTCACCGAAATCGGCTTTCATCAAATCGAAATCGCTTTCTACTCCAACCAAAGTATAACTATAAGGCCGCAGTTTGATTGTTACTGTTCCGTTGACATTACGTTGGGAATTTTCAAGGAAAGCTTCCATATCACGCATTACAGGTTCCAAGTATTGTGCTTCATGTAAAAACATACCATACCAGGTGCCAAGTTGGTCTTTCCAATATTGTTGCCATTTGGTCAATGTATGTTTCTCCAACATTTTGTGGGCATTGATGATTAATATAGGAGCTGCTGCTTCAAAACCGACACGGCCCTTGATGCCGATAATCGTATCTCCGATGTGCATGTCACGCCCGATAGCATAACGCGAACCAATGGCTTCAACAGCTTGAATCGCTTTCACTTTATCATCATATTTCTTTCCATTGACAGAAGAAATTTCTCCCTTTTCAAAACCAATGGTTAATGTACTTTCTTCTTTTTCCTGCAATTGGGAAGGATAAGCTTTTTCAGGTAAAGTCTGCTCTGATTTCAAGGTTTCTTTTCCTCCGATACTTGTTCCCCAAAGACCTTTGTTGATGGAATATTCCATTTTTGTGAAATCTGCTTCATATCCATGTTCTTTCAGATAGTTGATTTCATATTCGCGGGTCAATGTCATGTCGCGGGTAGGAGTCAATATTTTGATTTGTGGAGCCAACACCTCGAAAGTGAGGTCGAAACGAACCTGGTCGTTTCCGGCGCCGGTACTTCCATGAGCAACATAATCCGCTCCGACTTCTTTGGCATAATTAATAATGGCTATGGCCTGGAAGATACGTTCCGAACTAACCGAAATAGGATATGTTCCATTACGCATAACGTTGCCATACACCATATATTTGATGCTTTTTTCGTAATACTCTTTAGTAACATCAAGTGCAACATGTTTCACAGCTCCAAGTTTGTAAGCACGTTCTTCGATTTTTTTCAACTCTTCATCACTGAATCCGCCTGTATTGGCAATAGCAGTATAGATTTCACAATCCTTCTCTTTTGATAAATACATGGCGCAGAATGAGGTATCTAGTCCTCCACTGAACGCTAAAACTACTTTTTCTTTTTTCATCGGTTTATTATTTTATGTTTTTGTATCTCTTAGAAATTTTTGTCTTTCCCGTATTTTTCTTTGGCAGGGTCGTATAACATTGCAGTACAAATACAATATTTGCGGCCTGTACGTTCCAAAACATCGGCATTTACACATCCCTGGCAACCTCTCCAGAAAGCTTCATCATCAGTTAATTCAGCAAATGTAACTGGCACATAGCCCAATTCCGTATTAATCTTCATTACGGCGGCGCCCGAAGTTAATCCAAACAATTTGGCATCAGGAAACATTTTTCTTGACAGTTCAAATGATTTTTGTTTGATGCGTTTGGCCAAACCATGACCACGAAACTTATCCACAACAATCAATCCCGAATTGGCGACATATTGTTTGTTTCCCCAACTCTCAATGTAACAAAACCCGGCAAATTCTCCATCAGCCAAAGCAATTATCGCTTTACCTTCGCGCATTTTTTGTTCCACATATTCCGGCGAACGCTTGGCAATACCGGTTCCCCTCACCTTTGCCGCAGCTTCAATCGTATTTAAAATGATCTGCACATATTTAATGTGACTTTCGTTTGCAACAATAACCTCGATTTCCATTACTTAATTTGAATAAACCCTGATAAAACATCAATAATTTCTTTTCTTGTAATCCCTTCCCTTGGAATAATTAAAATAGTATCATCTCCCGCAATTGTCCCCATGATTTCATGTTGCGCTTTCGTATCGATGTCGGATGCAATAGCCGAAGCATAGCCCGGGCGCGTTTTCATCACAGCTAATTGACCAGAAAACTCTATAGTCGCAAATCCATAAGGAATTTGTTCTTTTACGTTTTCCCGACTATGAATATTTGTATAATTATTCTCATTTGGCAATGTATAAATATAATTGCCTTCAACATCAGGAAATTTAATAATCTTAAGCTGTTTTATATCCCTAGAAAGTGTTGCCTGGGTAACTTCAAATCCTTTTGATTTCAAGACATTCAGCAATTCCTCCTGGCTCTCTACAGCATGTTCCCTGATGATATTTCTAATAGCAACTAATCTGTCCTTTTTTGAGCTCATATTGAATATTTATACAAACAAGATGCAAAAATATACAATTTATAAATATGATGTATCAAAAAAACAAAAAATATAGCACTTCAAAAAAATAATTCGCTTTGTGCATAATTTTCCCAAATTTTGTATATTTGCAACCTCAAAGGCGAAAGTAGCTCAGTTGGTAGAGCACGACCTTCCCAAGGTCGGGGTCGCGGGTTCGAGCCCCGTTTTTCGCTCTTCATAAATATTTTGTCCCGTTGTGTAATGGTAGCACCACAGATTCTGGTTCTGTTTGTCTGGGTTCGAATCCTAGCGGGACAACCAAGCAAAGTATAGCCGTAAGTTCAAAAAACTTGCGGCTATACTATTTTACTTGTTATCAGTAGGTTATTGAATAAAAAATTAATCTTAAAACATGCAAAAACAATAGCTTGTAGGTAAAATACAGAGAAAGAAAATTATGTCAGCTATAAAATCCTATATAAAAGACGGTTACATAAATAAAAGGAATGAATCTCCAATCTATATATCTGTATATGTGGAAAGAAAAAAAATTGAGATTCCCTGTAAAATAAATGTTAATATTAAATATTGGGACAAGCCTTCAGGAAAAGTTAAGATCGGAGAAAAAAACCACAAAGAGTTAAACATGATGATAACTCAAGCAAAGTCTAAACTTAATGAAATACTTGTTAGGTATAGGTTGCAGAATAAGACTTTAACTAAAGAATTGCTTCTAGATGATTACTATAATCCAAAAGATTTTAAATCATTTTACGATTTTGTAGAATGGTCCCAAAAATTAAGATTTCAAGAAATAGAACAAAGTACTGCCAGCCGGCATAGAAGTGTAATTAATAAGCTAAAAGAATTTTCTCCAACATTACTATTTTCTGATCTGAAAGAAGATTTTATACGAAAATACATTTTATATCAAAGAAAAGAGTTAGGTAACAAGGAAATAACTATAAATAAAAACATTGACACTTTAAATATTTATATCCGGGAAGCTATTAAAAGAGGTTATATGGACGTCAATCCCATCTCGGAAATAAAAAGAAGGGCAACTCCTAAAAATGACATTACAGCCCTAACGGAAGAAGAGTTAAAAGTACTTACAGACATGTACAAGAAAAATATATTACCAGGACAACAACATAAAGTACTTGAGTTTTTCTTGTTTATGGTATACACGTCTTTGCATATATCTGATGCAAAATGTTTGAAAATCGAGCAAATAACTAAAACAGATTTTACTTATTTTCGTGTAAAGAATAGAAATTCAAAACCAGAGCCAATCACTATTCCATTATCCATTCCTGCAAAAAAAATAATAAAAAATATTGTTGGATACAGAGTTCGGGGATTACTATTTTCGGAAATAATTTCCGATCAAAAAATCAATAAAAATTTAAAGAAAATAGCTATAATAGCAGATATAAACAAAACGATATCTGCAAAAACAGCAAGACACACTTTTGCCACAATATACCTTAGAAAAACAAAAGATTTGAATTCCTTAAAAGAATTATTAGGGCATAGCAATGTCAGGGAAACATTGATGTATGCCCATGTATTAGATGACGATAAACAAGAAGGAATCAAGGTATTTAATTCTCTATTTGATTGATAAATTTGAGTGCAACTTTTAGCCTGGCTTTTATTTTATTACAGAAACTTATACTCCTCATGATATTGTTCAAGCTAATCCTCTGATTGATAAATTTGAATGTGGTTTTTGACCTATTTCTTTACACTTCCCTTCCAGTTAAAATAAAACCAACCTCCCAATGCAACTCCTGAATAATTCAGGAAAGCAACTGTATAAAACCATTGGCGTTCCCAAAACAGTTTCTTTGATTGGCCGAAATATTCCTTAATCAACATTCTCATATCCCGAAGGAATGATAAATCTGCGATTGTCTTATCAAGTACTCCACCACCTTTATTATAGGCAGTATCATGGCCATTACAAGCACAATCAAAGAATTTACCATGCGGAACTTTGACGAGTTTCAATAATCCGTCAGCGGCTCCGCATCCATTGGTTTCTGTGAATTTTTCCATTACAACCGTATTTTTTCAGGATAACCGGTTGTGAAATCGTATTTCTTAACAGCATCAATAGTTTTGAGTTGCATGATAGCACCTTTGTGTTTAGCTGTGTTGTCAAAGCAGGCAATGGCATACATTTCCAATGCTTGTAACATAATTTCTACCTGAGTAACAGGAAGTTCAACAGATAATATTCCAATCCATAATATAGTGGTTGTTTTTCCTGCCGATTTTTCAGTTTCAATTCGGTTTTTAAGAGATATCCGGGTAGCAGCATCTAACCAAATCGGCATATTATTCAGGTAGAATAAATTGACCGAATCTGATTTGTCGTATGTTTCCAACGCTTCAATTTTCTTTCCTTTAGCAGCATCAACATTGAACAAGGCATCAAACAGCACTTGTGCTTCGTTGTCGGATTTTACTTCAATACCTTCTAAATGGTTATAAGCACTTGTATCAATGACAGCCTTAACAGCTGCCAGACCTCTCTCTGCTTTACGTTCAACAAAATCATCAGCAGAAGTTTTATTTTCAAATAGATAATCAACATTTTCACATTTCACTGAAAATTTGATTAAGGAGATAAACAGAGTGTCCCCTTTGTGTAT
>JAVBLO010000131.1:0-4525 GCA_031553415.1 Bacteroidales bacterium
CGTTTCCAATCATATCAAAGAAAATAAACATTTGCCGGGAATTCCGTCTGCCAAAGAAGTGGAAGAGACCGGTATCAATTTAGGAGAATTGAATGCCAAATTGCTTCAGAAAATTGAAGAATTAACCTTGTATGTTATTGATTTGAAAAAAGAAATCGATGAATTAAAGCAACAAAAATAATTAACCACAAACACCACATATCATGAAAACAATTCACATAATTCTGCTTGTGCTCTTTATGAGCACAGGCATCCAAGTTATTTTTCCCCAAACAAAAGTAACTTTTGGTTATGATGCTGCCGGTAACCGTATTTCACGTACCATAGTTATAAGTCAACTGAAATCAGCACCTGCACCGGAAGAACATACAACTGTTTATTCCGAAATGTTATCAGGAATCAAACTGAATATTTATCCCAATCCCACTGACGGCATATTGAAAGTAGAAATACTTAACCTGCCTGATAAACAAACTGCGGATATTATGCTTTATAATCTCTCCGGACAATTGATATTTACTAAAAAAGGCATAGAAGAATCTACTGAGATTGACATAAGCAACCAACAGGCTGGTACTTATCTTATGAAGATTGTGGCAGGGGAATACCAGACAGAATGGAAAATTATTAAAAAGTGAAAGCCATGAAAAACATATATTTCTTTACATTGTTATTCATATTCTTGTGTTGTAACTTTTTATTGTATGCGCAAGAGCCACAGGAAAATTGGATATTGAATACTGTACAAACCGGAACAAAAGAATATATTGCGCGCGAAAGTATTAGCCTGAAACCGGGGTTTAGTTATACTGCGAACTCGGGAAATAAATTTACGGCAAAAATTGACCAGACACTTTTGTTCCCGCCGACAGGGAATACTTATGCGAAAGCTGACGGAACAATTGTCAGTTCTTCTACAGAAGGGGCTGTTGTTGGAAACCTATCGGGTAATTTTAATGTGAGTCCCAGTGGAGCAGCAACTTATAGCATTCCGATAGAATGTCCTCCGGGAATTAATGGGATGCAGCCGAATATATCTTTAGAATATAATAGTCAATCCGGAAATGGACTTTTAGGTATGTGTTGGAATCTGGGAGGATTGTCTATGATATCCAGAACACCTAAAAACTATTATTTTGAAGATGAAAGGAGTAGTATAAAATGGGATGATGCCAGTCCAATGACATTGGATGGACAACGGTTAATAAAAATTCAAGATTGGGGTACTGATAGCATTGAATATTGTACTGAATCGGGCGTAGATAAAATTATTGGCTATAGTGTTACTAACATTGGCCCCATCTATTTTAAAGTATTCACCAAAGACGGTCGTGTTTTAGAATATGGAGGAGATGAGGAGTATTCGTATTATGATAGCAATTTATATTATATACCATTTAAAAATATTCCAATCAGGCTTAGGTCCTCTGGTGGTCTCACAAGTTCCTGGTTTGGTTTAGGGTGGGCGCTATCTAAAGTAACTGACACCAATGGTAACTATATTAAATATACTTACACAAATACTGTTTGGAAGCAATCTGGTAAAATTTATTATTTTGGAGATAATCGAATTTCTGAAATAGAATATGGAAATGACAGAGATAAAGTTGGCAGTCTACACTTTTATTATAAAAATAAATCTTCAACTAATGTTCAATATATTGATAGTATAGAAACTAAAAGTAAACTTATTTTGGATAGGATTGAAGCCAAAGGGCTTAATGACGAAATATTAAATAAGTATTTGTTGGATTATAAAGTCCAGGAAGGCAACGACTTTCTGACACAAGTAAAGAGAGTTAATTCTTCTGAAGAATCGATCCTGCCACTTAAGTTTGAATGGGCAAATATGGAATATAATTATGTTTATAATTCGGAAGTGATATTTAATACCACTCCAACAATGACTTCGTATGATCAGGTAAGTTATTTTTGTCCTCAGATTTATGGAGATGTCGATGGTGATGGATTAACCGACATAATGGTCAAATATACGTTAAAAGAGGGAGATTCAAAATTTCGTTGGGTTATATACCGAAATTTAGGATATGGAACATTTCAATGCATAGCCGAATATGTCCGTGATGTGGATAGTGAAAGAGTTTTTTTGTTCTTGGATTTGGATAATGATGGTCGTGATGAATTGTACATGTGCAAAGTCGATAAAGAAAGTTCAGGGAGTAACACAACTTATTGGCTTAATCTATATTGTTATAAATACCAAAACAATACTTTTCAAGCTTATCCATCTGGAAATTTAAAAGTTCAAACAGATTTGGATATTTATAATAATAGACATCAACTACAAGTTCTTCCAGGAGATTTTCTGGGAAAAGGAAGCCCACAATTTATCATATTTTCAACTAATAATACTCCAAGATACTACTATGGATTTGAGATGCGCCCAAACGGATTCCCTTTTGGCGGAGATGCAAAATCAAGAATCATGCTTACAGACATAAATGGTAATGGAAAAATGGAAATTGCATATTTTAAGGACAATACAGTAACTTTTTATGAATTTCAGGAACATGGTTTTACTGTAGTTGGAGGATTTACCGGTTTTGGGAAACTATTTTCCAAAGATTTATGTAAATATAATGATGATATTCATATTGGAGATTTTAATGGAGATGGAAATACTGATTTTTTGATTAAGCATAGCAATTCTCCATTAGGCTGGAAAATTTGGCTTTCTACAGGAACAGGTTTTATTGAAAAAAATATGGATTCGGATATTCCTTATAGGGTTACTGCAAAAGATATTGCGATAGCGGATATCAACAAAGATGGGAAGAGTGATATTGTTGTTCATAGGCTTAATTGGATCGGAAATGTTGCCGTTGATGGCACATTAAAAGTTTTGTTAAGTCAAGGTGACGAATTCGTCGAAAAAATACTAAACGCTAATATAAAATCGGTTGGAGATTTTAGTTTAATTTCCAATTTTAAAACAGGTTGTGGACAGGATGTCTTTATTGGTAGAAACAAAAAAGAGGCTGGCAATTCCCAAATAATTTCACTTTCAAAAAATATTCGATTTAATAAAATAATTAAAATAACCGATTCATTTGGTAATGATTTAGCCATTACCTATAAAGAAAATCGAAATCCAAATTCTGTCAGACAAAAATATTCAATGGATAATAATACAGAGCCCCTTCCAATGATTAATAATTATTTGCCACAACTGGAAGTTGTAGATGTATTAACAGGTTCTAATATCCAAATGAAATATGATTATGGTAATACTCTTGTGCATAGAGAATATAGAGGATTTGTAGGATTTGATTCAATCCAATCAAAAGATTTGTTGAAATCCTTTATCCGGATAACCCGGAATAAGTTGAATCCATTGTTTTATATTATTTATCCATATAAAAGCATTTTCAAGACAACCGGAGGAACTTTAATCAGCGAAACAACAAGCAATTATACCATAAGCAGTTTAGAAAACAAAAGATATTCCATTCGCTTGGATTCCCAAATCGCTTCCGACAAACTAAAAGGAACAACTGTCACTAAAACGTTTTCCAATTATGATTCATACCAGAATCCACAAACAATTAAAACGGATTATGGAAGTGGAATAATAACTACTGAAGCTATTACTTATGTTCAAAAAGGCTCAAGGATTCCTAATAATAAAGTATCTTCAAATACAACTACCCAGTCTTTATCCGGAGAAAGTAATGTTGTCAGAACCCAATATTATAAATATGACAATAAAGGAAACATATTAACACAAACGATTGATTCTTTAAATAACAATAAAGTTCTTACGGTTTACAGCGGTTACGATAAATATGGTAATCCTCAAAAAGTAACTACCACAGCCAATGGCATTTCACGTTCAAAATCTATGACTTATTGTTCTTATGGTCGTTTCCTGAAAACAGAAACAGACCATCAATTCAATGAAACTACAACTTACAATTATGATGAGTCAAGAGGATTGTTAAAAAACAAAATTGACAGGATTGGAACTACAAGTTATGAATATGACGGATTTGGGAGACTTAAGTTAACAACTTATCCCGATAATATAAAAGCAGCAATTTCTTTACAATGGGCTGGTACTACACAAGGGAAACCAACCAATGCTAAATATTACAGTTACGGAGAAACATCCGGCCAATCGCCCGTCTGGACTTGGTATGATAACATGGGACGTGAAATAAGGAAAGACAGTTATGGATTGAATAATCAGAAAATATCCATTGAAACGGAATATCATGCCACTAATGGCCGGCTAAAGAAAGTTTCTGAACCTTATTTTGCCGACAATCCGGGCACAAAACTGTGGACTGAATATGATTATGATGCCTATGGCAGACAATCTTCTATAAAAAATCCTATGGGTACAACAACATATGCCTATTCCGGATTAACGACTACAGTCACATCTCCCACAGATGTAATATCAACGACTGTCAACAACGCAGGATGGACAACTTCACAAAAAACAAACGGGAAAACTGTAACGTTCAATCATTATGCTTCAGGGCTTGTAAAAACAGCTACT
>JAVBLO010000095.1:0-7356 GCA_031553415.1 Bacteroidales bacterium
CGAATCATGGTTCTGCACTTGCGCGGATTTGTGTGTTGTACGATGTATTAAACCAATTGGCTCTAAAAGGATTACTGCATCCTTATAACTCATCGGAAGAAACAGTTGTATTAGATGTTTTACAAGATGACAATTTAGAAACCGGCGCGGAGGGTCCGCATATAACACGAAACGGTATTTTTAGAACAACCCGACAGAAGCAGGTGGCGTTCATAACCTTCCATTAAAACCGAATTGATTTTATTGATGCGGATATCCTTTCCCCCTAAAAACTTCAGGAAACTGCGGGAGGAATATTCATAAGTGTGGGCGGTGCCGAATTTGCCTGCTTCACGCAAAACAGCAGATTTTTGGGAGACATATTCGCAGAACAATTGTCCCTGCCTTTGGGAACAGAAACGGCGGATAACATCCCGTGAGGTATAATCGCCACGCTCTTCAAGCGTTTTTACTGATTCTGTTATCTCCCGGAAATCTTTCCTTATCCTGCGCCGGATAGAAGAAAGTTCTTTCCTCCGCTTTTCAGGAATACCATCATAAAATACTACCGATTGGGTGTTTTCGTCCCATTCTTCTTTGCTGAGCAGGTAGGGTGTGGTGGTGCTGCTTGTTTTGCGGTGGCGGGTAACACACAATACCAATATCCCACTGCCGGGCATACGCAACGAGGCCCGGAATTTGAACTTTACAGTTGTTTTCATAAATAATAATACTATTTGGAATGTTATTCTTCTTTGTGAAAACAAATGTAAAAAAATAACGTTAAAAAAACATTTAATAATAATCTATTGTCCTCTCAACAATCACGAACTTATCCAATCCGATTTTATTCTCTACCATTGCCTTCCGGAGCCAATTTCCCCGTTTATCATAAACACACTCGGTGAAGTAACGGTCAACAACAATACCCCTTTCATCATAAAACGACCAGCCAATCCGGTTACCTTCCATATCATATTGGTAAGTTTCTTTCACACAATAAGCAGGATTTTCTACTCCGGTATATATTTCTTTCGAATTTCCTAAAGCATCATGAGAGGTCCATTCGACAAGTTTACCTTCATCATCATATTTGAACTTAATGGTGTTGATAACATCCCCGGCGCCTAAACCCGTTTCTTCAGCGGGGCGTCCTTTCTTATCATATATAATCCGCCTGTTTATTTTTCCCTTGTTTATATAATCGGTTTTGGTACATATGTTCTGGAAATATTCTTCACGCATGGAAATACCCCCATCCCTGTCGGTAGCAATTTTTTCTGTCAGAAACCCTGATTTATCGTAAAAATATTCTTCCCGGTAAACAGCTTCCAACCGTATACTCCTTTCATAAACAATCGATTCAGAAAGCGTTCCCCAAGAATTGTACCTGTATTCGGTTTTAGTCCTGACATCGGGATTGCGAAAATTATAAACAGCTTTTCCTCCCGACAAATCGTATGGGATATGGCATTCCATTTTTTCCAATAAACGCCCGTAATTATCATATACGTAATCTGTTACTCTACGATAGTACTTTTGGTCGTAATCTCCAATCTGGTCGACGAGGATTAAATCTCCATTTGCATTATACCTGTATGTCGTTGTTTGAAAACCAGGACCTTCAACACGCTCCACATTGCCCGATTTATCATAAAAAACATTGATTTTATAAATGGGGCCCCGCCCGTCTTTCCTCATTTCGTCAGCATATTTCTTGGATGCTACAGTATAAAACTGCTGTTTGACAGACTTAACCCAACCATGGAAATTATCATTGTATTTCCCGAAATTAGCTTCATTCTGATCGATGGAAAGAGCATTTTGTCCATTCAACCCATTGGGAATTAAAAATATACAAACCAAAAGACAAAGCAATTGATATATCTTTTTCATCACTTTTAAATTTGAAAAGCAAAGATAAAAAGAATTTCTATACGCTAAAAAATGCCCTGGAGGCAGGGTGTTAATAATAATTAATACCGGAAACATCTAAGTAACAAGACGTTAAAAAACTGCTGTATAACATATATTTTCCAAATAATTGATACCCAGATGTTTAAATATATATTTTAAGTAAAAAGTACATGTTCCTATTATTTTTTAAGATAATTTTCTTGGATGTTGCTCCTAAAATGCCGTCCTTTGATTTTCTGAATTGAAATCGTTAAAATTCTTAACACTCACCACATGGAAAAAACATTAATTATTCTTAAGCCATGTACAGTTCAGAGGAGATTAATAGGGGAAATTATCTCTCGCTTCGAAAAAAAAGGACTTCTTATAGTGGGGATGAAGATGTTATGGCTAACTGACGAGTTATTGAATGAGCATTATTCGCATTTGAAAGATAAACCTTTTTTCAAAAGAATCAAAGATTCAATGGAAATTTGCCCTGTAATTGTGATGTGCTTAGAAGGAGTTGATGCGGTGAATGTGGTAAGAAACATTGTAGGAGTAACAAACGGTCGTTCAGCGCAACCAGGCACTATCAGAGGTGATTTTAGCGTGAGTGTACAGGAAAATATCGTTCATGCTTCAGATTCTTACGAAACAGCAGAAATAGAATTGAAACGTTTTTTCAAATCAGAAGAAATCTTCAGGTACGATCATAAATTATTGTTTAACTTATATGCTACTGATGAGGTAGATTGATGTAAAAAATTTGTAAAGGCATGGATTGCATTATAAGAAAAGTATTATTTATCAGTTTAGGGATTCTTATTCCATTAGTAACAATGGAAGCTAAGGCTCCAACCAAAACAAACAAAAAAACGGCGCACAGAGCCAGTACTACAGTTAAGAAAATAGAAACCGGCGAAAAGGTTATTGTTGCTGATGCAATTGACATAAAATCTCAGTTGAAAACACATCTTGATGATTTGATTCTTGAAGAAGAATTGGAAAATGAAGATGACATGTATCCGGCCGACGATTTATATGGCAGTTGGAATTCTGAAAGAGTAAATCCTTATAGCGGGGTTGTTATTCCTGATTCTTTCGACATTGATGTATCCGGTTATTACCCACCTACAGAAGGATATGTGACTTCTCCGTTCGGCCCCAGAAAAAGACGTTTCCATTATGGAATTGACTTGAAAATACAGGTTGGTGACACCATCCGTGCTGCTTTCGACGGAAAAATCAGGGTAAAGGAATATGAAAGAAAAGGTTATGGATATTATTTGGTTTTAAGACACAATAATGGATTGGAAACCGTTTACGGACATCTTTCCGATTATCTTGTAGAAACTGATCAAACAGTAAAAGCCGGACAACCAATTGCTTTAGGTGGTAACACCGGACGTTCAACCGGCCCACACCTTCATTTCGAAACTCGTTTCTTAGGCATGGCTATTAATCCGGCATTTATCATTGACTTCGAAAACCATGTACAACTCAATGATTTGTTTGCATTTAATAAAACAAAATCATCAGTTGGTAAATATCAATCCGGATCATTCGCTTATCACAGGGTTAAAAAAGGAGAAACCCTTGGAAGAATCGCCCAAAAACATGGCATATCCGTCAGCACTTTATGCAGATTAAATAATATTAAATCCAGTGCAAAATTAAGAGTCGGAAGTTCGTTGCGTTGCTCCTGATAGAGTTTTACTGGTCATTAAAAGTTAAAGGTTGGAAGTTCTTAATTTCCAACCTTTATTTTTTTAAAATTTAAAAGGTTCAAATTGGGTGCTATTTGAATCTTTTTTTTGACAGGATTAACAAGATTTACAGGATTAACCGCTCTGAGGTGAAGATTTCCTAAAATCCTATAAATCCCGTAAATCCTGTCGAAAAATAGCTCAAATCGTTCCCAATTGTAATAAAATTCAAAAGTCTAAGTAACTTCATTAAATAATATTCAAACAGCTTTTTTGCCCTCAACAAATTTCATTACCTTTGCCAACTGAAAAGCTGATAGAATGAATACAAAAGAACAATTTGATTATGTAATATCTTTATGCCGTGATTTATTTGAGAAAAAACTCAACGATTATGGCGCTTCATGGCGTATCATGCGCCCTCAATCTATTACAGACCAAATATATATCAAGGCCAACCGTATTCGCAGTCTTGAAACAAAAGGTACAAGCCTGATTGATGAAGGCATCAAGCCTGAATTTATCGGAATAGTTAATTATGGGGTGGTTGGACTTATTCAATTGGAACTCGGCTATGCCAATGTTATAGATATTACGGAGAAACAAGCCCTGGAGCTTTACGATAAGCATATAACAGCTACTAAAGAATTAATGTATGCGAAAAACCATGATTACGATGAAGCCTGGAGGAGTATGCGCATCAGTTCTTATACAGATTTGATTTTAACAAAAATCTACCGTACAAAACAAATTGAAAGTAACCAGGGAAAAACGCTGGTTTCGGAAGGGATTGATGCCAATTATATGGATATGATTAATTATGCCCTTTTCGGACTAATCAAATTGGAATACGAACAAGAATAAAATATTTCATGCCGGATAAAGTAAAAAAAATATTGGTCGAAACACTCCGGGTTTTACTGGGGCTCCTCTTCATATTTTCCGGATTTGTCAAAGCTGTCGACCCGCTTGGAAGCGCATATAAATTCCATGATTATTTTATGGCATTTGGCATGCCTTTCATGGAACCATTGACATTGACTGCTTCTTTCATTTTATCCGCATTCGAATTTTCTTTAGGAGTCTGTATCTTGTTAGGAGCATACAGGAAAGTCACCTCATTTTTTATCCTGGCTTTTATGCTTGTAATGACTCCCCTTACTTTATATTTAGCCATAGCCAACCCCGTTTCCGATTGCGGATGTTTTGGCGATGCTTTGGTAATCAGCAATTGGGAAACTTTCATCAAAAATATCTTTTTACTCGCTGCCGCCATTACTATTTTTATATGGCATAAACACATCACTCCCGTACTTACAAAAAAATCGACATGGTTAGGAGTGCTTTGGACTTACATATTTATTTTCGGAATATCTTTTTATTGTTACCTGAACTTGCCGGTTCTTGATTTCCGCCCCTATAAAATTGGAGCTAATATTCCTCAACTGATGGAAATCCCGGAAGGGGCTCCACATGACGAATACAAGAAAACGTATATTTACGAAAAAGATGGTGTCAAAAAAGAATTCTCTATAGATAATTATCCGGCTAACGATTCTACCTGGACATTTGTTGATGCAGAAACCAAGTTGGTAAAGAAAGGTTATGTCCCGCCAATCCATGATTTTACTATAACAACTTCGGAAGGAGTTGAAATAACTGATATTGTTTTGGCAGATACATCTTATACTTTCCTTTTGATATCGCCTAAATTGGAAAAAGCCGATGATTCGGATGTCGATAAAATAAATGAAATTTTTGATTATTCGCAATTATCCGGATACCGTTTTTATTGCCTCACAGGTTCTGGCACTGAAGGCATTACCGAATGGATTGAAGATACGGGAGCAGATTATCCGATTTGTACAACAGACGAAGTGACCTTGAAAACAATCATACGTTCCAATCCGGGACTCCTTTTAATGAAATCGGGCACTGTCATCAATAAATGGCATCACCGGAATATCCCTTCCGGGGAAGAATTGAAGAAGCCGCTTACTGAAACTAAATCAGGACAAATTCCACCAAATAAAGATAAACAAAAAATCTTGTTTTGTGCCTTGTGGCTGATTATTCCTTTAGGTATCATTTACCTTTCAGACTTCTTGATTTACAGAAGGAAGAAGAAAACAGGATGAATTCAAGCAATTGCCTGCAATCAGTTTCACGCAATTCAATTGCAATTAATTGCTATCATTCCGCGAAGCTAATTGCTACTAATATAACAACTTATAACTAAATAATTTCAATGAGAAAAAACATTGTAGCAGGTAACTGGAAAATGAACAACAACCTGCAAGAAGGATTAAAATTAGCAAAAGATTTAGAGGCTGCATTGGCCGGAAAAAGTGTAAACTGTGATGTCGTTATCGGTACTCCGTTTATTCATTTGGCTACTGTTGCCGCAGCCATCGACACAAAAAAAGTCGGCGTTGCTGCACAAAATTGTGCGGACAAAGCTTCAGGTGCTTATACAGGAGAAGTTTCTGCAGCTATGGTTGCATCAACCGGTGCCAAATATGTGATTTTAGGACACTCTGAACGCCGTACATATTATGGCGAAACAGATGCTATCTTGAAAGAAAAAGTTTTGTTGGCTTTAGCCAATGGATTAACTCCTATTTTCTGTGTAGGTGAAGTATTGGCAGAAAGGGAAGCCAACAAACAGGAAGTGGTTGTTAAAACACAGATTGAAAACGGCTTGTTCAATCTTTCTGCTGAAGAATTCGGAAAAATCGTAATCGCTTACGAACCTGTTTGGGCTATCGGAACCGGAAAGACAGCAACATCCGAACAAGCACAGGAAATGCATGCTTTTATCCGTAAAACTTTGATAGCAAAATATGGTGAAAAAGTAGCAAACGACACTTCCATACTTTATGGTGGTAGTTGTAATGCTGCTAACGCCAGGGAACTCTTTGCCAACCCTGATGTAGATGGGGGCCTCATCGGTGGAGCTTCTTTAGGTGTAGACAAATTCATGCCAATTATTGAGGCGTTTTAATATATGAGGATGTGTCAAAATGTGCGATTGAGCATTTTGTCATTGCGGGGTTGACCCGCAATCCCTTGATATTCAATTCTTATTTATCAGGAGATCCCGGCTCAAGGCCGGGATGACAGGCTTTTGACACAGCCTCACTTCACTCAAATACAATGAATACGAAACATTTTATTTTTCTGTTGTCACTTTTGATTTGTTGTTTTTCAAACGCACAGACAAGAAGCACAATTGTTGACGAACTTACCCGTAAAGATTATTCGGGAGGAACTGTTACTGTTAATTGTGATCCTAAAATAAACGCATTAATAGGAAAACCTCTGACAGAAAACGGCGCTTCCGATGATTCGTTTGTTAAAGTCCCGGGATACAGGATACAGGCATTTTCGGGCAACTCTCAACAGTCCAGGGATGAGGCATTCAATAAGGCAAGGGATGTGAAAGATTTATTTCCGGAAGTATCTACTTATGTAACCTATAAAGCTCCTGTGTGGAGGCTTCGCATAGGTGATTTCCAAACAAATGAGGAAGCCAATATTTTTGTGAAGGAATTGAAAAAGAAGCTTCCTTCTATTGGAAGGGAAGCATATATTGTGACAGACGAAATTAAAGTAAGCTTGTAATTTTCGCTTAGTGACATGTAAAAAATAAGTTGGTTCTTTAATCCGGTCTAATCAAGTAATTCCATTTGGGGATTTTGTCATCAAATGTGATTTGATTATTCAGCGTTATTTTAAATTGGTTATCTACCGGCCTTTTGATTTGATATTC
>JAVBLO010000001.1:0-7224 GCA_031553415.1 Bacteroidales bacterium
TGTATTGGCAACAACTCTCCTCATCAGGGAACCGTTTATAGAACAATATTGAATTCACCCCCATAAATTTATCCCGTTTTTCCATGCTACAAAGGTAGCACCTCGTTTTAATTAGTGCGCTCTAAGCGATTATTCCGAAATATTTATTTTATTTGCAGAATATATCTCCATCTTAATTTTTGATAGAACAAATACCTTGAAGTAGTTGAATTGAAGCCTTAAGAATATCGTATTTACAGGCGAGAAAACTCCATTCGCCTGAATATACGAGCAACCCTTTGATGTGAAAGACGCTAAACTACAAATATTCAAAGAACAGGACAATCCAGACAAGTACCGTCTATCGCTCAACGGTCAGAATATTTTCAACTGGTTCAAACAGAAATATCAGGAAATCAAACAAACTATAAGACCCCATATCAAGCCCCCTACAAAGCCGGAAGTGATAAAAACAAAGGTTTTAAGAGGTAATTCAGGGCTGTGTCCCAATTATTTAGTAAATTTGTGGGCGAAAACAAAATGTATAGGTACAAAGAAATACAATTCAATGATATTGATATAGAAAAATAAGTTGAAGTTGTAAAAATAATTCACATAAGCAGTTTTGTTAATATGCCAAGTACAAATGACATCGGGAATCTTCAATGTAAGAATTACGCAAGATTTTTTATTCAGACCTTCTTTTTTTAGGAGAGAAATGGCCTGCTGGCGACCATTATATTGAAATAAATGACGATTTAAAGCCATATCCATTAATAGTTCAAACAAAACAACGACTAAGGGATATCTTCAAAATGGCAATTTAAAGGCAAGTGTGCCTAACAAAAAACTAACCAAATTGATAGATATACCAATTCCCACATTTGTGGCAGGTGTTGATGAGGATAAGGAAATGGCGTTCAGAGCAAATTGCCATGAAATTTTTATACAGTTCTTTTGATGAAATTGTAATTACAAAATCTCCTATTCCATTTTTTGGATTGTTTGCAACGTTGAATGACAAAAGTTTTTTGTAGTTGTGGAAAGTTCAACATTCACAACATCCAATAAATTCCATTCAACGTTAAATCTTTACAAAAGCAACAACATGCTAAATCTCCCAGTTTTATTATTTTGCATTAACTCTAATACAGAAGAAGGAGATTTCGGCATTTTAGCCCAAAAAACCAGTAATGGGATTAGAATATTAAATTGAAAGAAATTACCCCGCAATCTCTTAAAGATGGAATAAATGAAGTTTTTAATAGTCAGCCATTAAAATGAAAGATGGATATTTTGATTCATTAGATTCTCGGCATAAATTATTTGAGGAGCTTAAAGGAATTGTCCCTGTTTGGTGGCAATTTATAAAAGAGAATATTAAGCCGGACGGCTTTTATGTAGATATTCGCAAGGATAACTCCCTGAATGTCTATTATAATGGTGGTTCGTTGCTTAAAATCACATTGTCGCGAGGTGGAATTAAGGGCAAAATACATGAGTTTTACTTGGGTGGAATAGGTTCAAAATCCGATAAAAGCCTTGCCTTATTCATTCTTTCCACAGAGGAGGTGTTTGTCGGATAAAGAAAGAGAAAAAATATGTGTGTGGTTTCAAAAATATTGCTTACTTTTGGCATGAGGTATTTGATGGTATAGCACCGCAAAACGCTGAAATACGCACGGTTACTAACTCGTTACCTCTGAATCCCAAAAACTCCGCTAAAAGTTTATTCTTCAATCGGTTAAATCAAACCGATGAAAATCTAAAATAAAAAAGGCATGATTTTTTTTGATTTTGATGTGCCTGTAAAAAACAGAGAAAAGATATGAAAAAGGAAATAACAATATCAACATTGATTAATGCCCCAATAAACAGGGTATGGAAGTGTTTTACAACCCCTTCCGATATCAAGCACTGGAATAATGCAAGTGAGGACTGGCATACACCCTTCGCAAAGAATGACCTGAAGGTCGGTGGAATCTTCACTTACAGGATGGAATCGAAAGACAAAAAATACGGATTTGATTTCGGTGGAACTTATACAAAAATAATCCCCTATACCCGGATTGACTATACTTTGGGTGATGGTCGGAAAGTGTCCAATACATTTTCATCAGGTGGTGCCGGTATTACTGTAGAGATAATTTTTGAAACAGAACAGGTCAATTCCGAAGAACAACAGCGTGTAGGCTGGCAGGCTATCCTTGACAATTTTAAAGAACACGTCGAAAGCCAAACAGGCAGGACGGAATCTCAACCAATCGTGCCATGCCTGTGGTTTAATAACCGGGCGGAAGAAGCCGTGAAGTTCTATATGTCGGTATTCAAAGATTCGGAGATTATTGATACATTGTATTACAGCGAAGCTGGACGTGAAATCCACGGACATGAAGCAGGCAGTCTGCTAACCATCGATTTCAGGATAAACAGCCAACGGTTGACTGCCTTGAATGGAGGGCCTGAATTTGAATTCAATGAAGCCGTATCGTTACAGGTTATGTGCGACACCCAAGCCGAAATTGATTTTTACTGGGAAAGACTGACCGAAGGCGGGGAGGAAGGTCCATGCGGCTGGCTGAAAGATAAATTCGGGGTTTCCTGGCAGGTGGCTCCTACAATACTCATAGAACTGTTGAAAGACCCTTCAAGGGCTGAAAAGGTTACTGATGTATACATGAAGATGAAGAAATTCGATATCAATGCACTCTTGCGGGCATAATTTCAAAATAGTTCACGCTTCACTTGGTTTTATAAATTTTGAAAATTGTAATTGTATGAAAAAGATTCATTTTATTGGTTCAGGAATAATGTTGAGTACAATGCCCCTAAGGAAGCAACGCGTTCACTTCAAGGAGGTGATGGCTCCGTTCCTAAGGAACCGGCAGCTTCGGTTCCTGGAAGCTACGGTCACGCTTCCTTAGAAGCATACGCATCGCTTCCTTAGGAGCGAGACCGTTGCCTCCTTAGAAGCGTGAGGGGTGCCAATATAGTGGCTCAAAAACATCTTTAGATTCCGGGTTTCATCAAACCTGTAAGACTAAAATATTTATTTGAAAATCAATTGTTTATGCCATTTTTTGGAAAATAAATTTGCAGTTTAATGAAAATATACTACTTTTGCGTCCGGGTAAGTCCTATACGGTCAGCTCCCTTCGAATCCCCCAGGGTTTGATCGCAGCAAGGGTAGTTGGTTGTAGCGGCGCGATATAGTTAGCTTACCCACTTGCCTCTTTAGCTCAGTTGGCCAGAGCACGTGATTTGTAATCTCGGGGTCGTTGGTTCGAATCCGACAAGAGGCTCAAAAATAGGGAAAAAGCAAAGTAGAATCTGGCATTCTTACTTTGCTTTTTTTGTTTATAATAAAACTCAAATGAAACGGATTTTTACAAATGCGGTGATAATGGCATTATTTTTTATAATGTTCACTGATTGTGGTGGCCTCAAAGAGAATAAAACAGTAGCTGATAAAACAGCTACAATTCATTATGCCAAAGGATTTTCTATTGATTATTATGATAACTATACAGAGGTTATTGTGAAAAATCCGTGGGATACAGCCACGGTTTTGCATAATTATATCTTGATTGATAAAACAAAATCTCAACCGGATAATCTTCCGGAAGGGACTGTTGTAAAAATTCCGGTCGAAAATATTGCTTGTCTTTCTTCTATAGATGCTTCGATTATTCAGTCTTTAGGAAATGAAAGTAAAGTGAAGGCTATTGCTGAAACTAAATATGTGAAAATCCCATTTCTTATAGATAGTTTAAAAGCGGGAAAAATTGTGGATATCGGACAAGCTACGGCTTTGGATATCGAACGTTTGATGGATATTTCTCCTGATGTAATTATTGTTTCCCCTTTTCAGGGAAATGGCTATGGAAACCTTGAAGCAACAGGAATCGCAATTGTTGAAAATGCGGCATACATGGAGAATACACCATTAGGAAGGGCTGAATGGATCCGTTTTATTGCAGCATTTCTGCAAAAAGACGAAGAAGCCGAAAATATTATGAATAATATTACTGAGCGATATAATGGACTGGTAGAAAAAGCAAAAACAGTAAATTCCCGTCCGGCGGTTTTTTGTGAAAAAAAATACGGTCAAGTGTGGTGGGTGCCGGGTGGAAATAGTTATATGGCACATTTTCTCAAGGATGCCGGCGCCGATTATATCTGGAAAGATACTCCTGAAACAGGATCTTCAGAGTTTAGTTTTGAGACTGTGTATGATAAAGCTGAAAATGCCGATTATTGGATTATCCGTTCTGACCATGATATAACTTATCAGGAATTGAAAAAGGAATTTGAACCGTATACTTATTTTAAAGCATGGAAAGACAAACAGATTATCTTATCCAATACGGTGAAAAATGATTATTATGAAACCGGTGTAATGAATCCTGATTTGGTGTTGGGCGATTTAATCCATATCTTTCATCCCGAATTAGGAATTCCTGAAAGAAAAGGAACATTTTTCATAATAATGAAAGAATAATAAAAAATCTCTATGTTCTCCATGTCTCCATGGTAAATAAAAATGAACAAAAAAAGCGCGATATACACAGGGATACTACTCTTAATTGCAATATTATTTTTTGCAAATTTGCTTTATGGTTCGATTTCGATTCCTCCTGCCAAGGTATTGGATATCCTTACTGGGAAAGAAGTGGAGCGGTTGGCCTGGACGAACATAGTTTTACAATCGCGTTTGCCTCAGGCGATTGTTGCTTTATTGGCTGGCGCTTCTTTAGCTGTTTGCGGATTGATGTTGCAAACACTTTTCCAGAATCCGTTAGCTGGACCTTCTATTTTAGGTATCAGCGATGGCGCCAATTTGGGAGTTGCTATGGTAATGCTCTGTTTCGGAGGAAATATTGGTATTGGGAATATTTCTCCTGGAAGCAATTTATCCATAGTATTTTCGGCATTAACTGGTGCTTTGATCATGTTGGGATTAATAATTTATTTTTCCACGAAAGTCAAAAATTCGATTATGATTCTGATTATCGGAATGATGATGGGTTATCTGGCTTCTTCCGGAATTGCGATTCTTAATTTCTCGGCCACAGCCGAAGGAGTCCGTTCTTTTGTTATGTGGGGGATGGGGAATTTTTCGGGAGTTGCGTTGCAACAAATCCCTTTTTTTTCCAGTGTGATTATTGTAGGATTGCTTCTTTCCATGCTATTAATAAAACCGTTGAATGCATTATTATTAGGTGAAAGATATGCTGCTAACCTGGGAATACATATTACCCGCTCACGTTTGTTGATTTTGTTATGTACGGGTCTTCTGACAGGAACTGTAACTGCTTTCTGCGGTCCAATCAGTTTTATCGGGTTGGCAGTCCCTCATATAGCGCGCTTGATGCTCGGAACTTCCAATAACAAACAATTGGTGCCTGTAACTTTAATGCTGGGCAGTGTTGTGGCCTTGTTGTGCAATATCATGACTACTTTACCGTTCCCGGAAAAAGTATTGCCACTCAATGCAGTTACTCCACTTATTGGAGCGCCCATTATTATATATGTGATTATCAACCGGAAAAATATTCAATATTTCAATTAGGAAACAATATGAAACAAGCCAGTATCAAAATATGTAATTTAGGTATTGGTTATTTCCTCAAATATGGGAAGAAAAAACTGGTTAAGGGAGATATTAGCCAGGAGCTTTATCAGGGGGAAGTGACTTGTTTGCTTGGTGCCAACGGTTCCGGTAAATCTACTTTATTACGCACGTTGGCCGGGTTTCAGCCTGTTCTGTCGGGCGAAATTTTGTATAATGATAAACCTGTGAATAATTACTCTGATACCGAGCGTTCCCTTTTAATAGGTTTGGTATTGACCGATAAAATTTATGCCGGAGGTATCAGTGTTTTTGATTTGGTTTCGCTTGGAAGGCATCCTCATACCGGGTTTTTCGGTTCCCTGAAAAAGCATGATAAACAGGTGGTTTTTGATTCAATGGAGAAAGTTGGGATTGCACATAAAGCTGATTCATACGTTGCTGAATTAAGCGATGGAGAACGCCAGAAGGCGATGATTGCCAAAGCACTGGCTCAGGAGTGCCCCGTTATTTTATTGGATGAACCTACCGCATTCCTGGATATCAACAGCCGTATTGAAATCATGTATTTATTGAAAGAACTGGCTGTAAAGGAACAAAAAAGCATATTGCTTTCTACACATGATATTGAGACTGCAATTCGTTTAGGTGATCGCTTCTGGCTTATGGATAAAGACCAACCTTTTACTTCGGGAATACCTGAAGATTTGATCGTCAATGACATATTTTCCCAGTTTTTCGATAAGAAGGATATTCGATTTGATAAACAAACCAGAACTTTCCTGAAATCTACTTATTTTTCTACTCCAAATTTATAAATACATCTGTTATGGTATTTTTCTCCGGGTTTAAGAACTCCTGTTGAAAGACAAACGACTTTACAGCCAAGGGTGTTTATATCTCCGGATTTTTCCGGTATTAAAAATTGATAAGCAAAAATACGTTGATATGGAACAACTCAAGTTCATTATTTTTCTAATATATAGCACAAATATTCAAAATAAGCAATTATTAGAACATTAAATAATTGCCCCAGATCTTGGTAAACGTATTTCTGTTCCCTCTCCTTTTTTGTACATATACATAAAGTGGGCGTACAAATCTATTGCGAAATCCCATCAATAATTTTTACTCCATCTCTGTCGAAATTTTGTTTATAGTTTTAATTCGGTTCTAATTTTTTGTGTCGTTTTGTTGCTGCTGTTTTCAATCAAATACGATTTCATCTGGGATAGTGTATGGGTATCTTGTTCACCAAGATATGAAGATGGTCTTTGGATATATGACCTTTGATAATGGTCACCTCATTTTGCTGACAAATTTGCCGAATCAATTCGCGCAATCGTTCAGCTACGGAACCTTCCATGATCTGATCGGCTTCCGGTATTTCGTAATCCAAACTATATGATATTTTATATCATAACGTGTATGGGAAGCACTTTTGTAAGTTTGCATAACTGTTTTTTTTACAAAAGTAAAAATATTTCTCCACCTAAAGGTGGGGGATTTCACCCATCCCAGAATTATAAATTAAATCACTATTGTCCGACTAAAATTTAATATTCAACAAAATCCTATTGAAATCCACATAAAACGGTGTTGAACCCAATAGTTTCAAAATAGACCTCCCCCTTTTTCAGGAAAAATTGATTGTCAATTGTCCCTGAGGTGGT
>JAVBLO010000077.1:0-44900 GCA_031553415.1 Bacteroidales bacterium
ATCTCTAAATTCCTTAAACTTGGCTTTACAACTCGCTTCGTCAGGATATTGTGATACGAAATTTAATAAATTCATGCCTTTGTGATTTAATTTTCAGTAAAGATAATTATTAAGGGCAAAATAACGGATAATCATTTAATTAATTTCAATATAGCTCTATAAATTCAAACTGATTTCCACAGGATTCAAAAAAACGGATAAAATCAGCATTATTTATAACAACCGAAGCTGTGTTTTCGTTGGGATGAAAACTTAATTTTTCCGTATTTTCCAGATTTTTGTCTAAAAAAACATGTACATGGCAAGTTTCATCATTTATCAAACCAAACGGAGAAACAGAACCAGGTGATAATCCCAAATATTTCATCATGCGTTCTTCTGAAGCAAAAGAAAGCTTTCCTTGTTTCAAACGCTGTTCCAAATCATGAATGGCCAAATTTTTCTCGCAATCAAATATCACCAGATAATGCTTATTCCCTTTATGATTACGAAAAAACAGATTCTTACAATGTTGTACTTTACCAGGTATAACCGCCCAATATTCCCTGGCAATTTCTATAGTCGGAGCTTCCGGATGCTCATATAATTCATAATTAACGCCCAACCTTCGAAGCGTTTCCATTACATTTTCTCTTCGATTCATAATTCTAGTCATTTATTATAGACAGGATTTACGAGATTAACTATATCTACGTTTAATCCTGTTAATCCCGTAAATCCTGTCTATAAAATCTTGCAAAAATAACGAATTTATTGAACATGTATCAGTATGCTTGTCTACTAATCTGCGAATAATTATCTTTGTGTCGTAATTCGAAAAAATCCCACAATATTTAGACAGATTTATGCCTGCAACAGAGTTATTGTTTCTTGTAAATGTAAACGAAATATTAAAAACGAAAGCTTCGGGAGTATACCGGAAAATTCCTGGCTTCATAATCAAATGGCTGGAAAAAATAATTTGCCAGGATGGGCTGAATGACTTTCTTACAAAGAACAATGGTGCAGAAGGTGTGGAATTTATGAAAAACGCCGTTAAATATTTCGACATTACACTTAATATTGAAGGAGAAGAAAATATTCCTGAAACGGGACAATTTATTTTTGCAGGAAATCATCCGCTTGGAGGCTTAGATGGCATTTGTTTGTCAGCCATTCTGGGAGAAAAATATGATGGGAAAATCAAATATCTAGTCAACGACATTTTATATTATATCAAACCTTTACAGAATATATTTGTCCCTATCAACAAACATGGTGCGCAAGCAAAAGGTGGCGCGCAAGCAATAAATGAAGCGTTTACTTCTGAAAACCAAATAATTACTTTCCCTGCCGGACTCTGTTCAAGAAAACAAAAAGGGAAAATCGAAGATTTGGAATGGAAAAAAATGTTCATAATAAAAGCTGTAGAATACCAACGGGATGTAATTCCGGTATACTTCAAAGCTCATAATTCCACTTTTTTTTACCGCTTAGCCAATATTCGTAAATTTTTTGGAATTAAATTTAATATAGAAATGTTATTTTTGCCACGTGAAATGTTCAAATGTAAAGGGTCTACATTTACAATTCATTTCGGACAACCCATTTCATGGCAAACATTCAACGCACCCCAGACACCGCAAAAATGGGCTCAGGAGGTCAAAAAAACAATATATAAGTTAGAAAAATAACGATTTTTTAAGATATTATGGAAGACATAATTCCAAAAATAGATACGCAATTAATTAAATCGGAATTAACATCCGATAAACTATTAAGGAAAACCAATAAGTCCGGTAATGAAATCTATCTTTTCACAGCACACAATGCCCCCAACCTAATGAAAGAAGTTGGCCGGTTGCGTGAAATTGCATTCCGGTTTTATGGTGGTGGAACTGGATTATCTTGCGATTTGGACGCTTTTGACACAATGGAAAAACCTTATCGTCAATTAATTGTCTGGGATCCGGAAGAAGAAGAAATTTTAGGTGGGTATCGTTTTTTATGCGGTAATGAAGTGATTTTCGGAGCAAACGGACAACCTGTCAATTTAGCGACATCCGAATTGTTTCATTTTTCACAAGGATTCATTGATAATTATTTACCACGCACAGTAGAGTTGGGCCGTTCTTTTGTTTCTTTAGACTATCAATCCAGCAAATTTGGGTCAAAAGGCTTATTCGCCTTAGATAACCTTTGGGATGGATTAGGCGCCTTATCAGTTATAGATAATTCCCTGCAATATTATTTCGGTAAGGTGACAATGTACAACACCTACAATCCCGAAGCGCGAAACATGATTCTCTATTTCCTGGATAAATATTTTTTAGATAAAGAGAACCTTGTGACTCCAATTCATCCGTTGAAGACAGATACAAATTATGAAAAAATGAAAGATTTGTTTTCCGCCAATAATTATAGGGATGATTATAAAATATTAAACAAAGAAGTCCGTAAATTCGGCATCAATATCCCTCCATTAATCAGCGCCTACATGTGTTTATCCCCGACTATGCGCGTATTCGGGACGGCCATCAATGAAGAATTCGGAGAAGTGGAAGAAACCGGGATGTTGATTAATTTTGAAGAAATTTTTGAAGAAAAAAAACAACGTCATATCGAATCTTTTTTGAAAGAACGTCCTTCCAAAAAACTTTTGAAAAACATCCGGATGACCATAAGTGAGAAATGGAAAAAATAGATTCTCTTTTTTACGACAGCATTGATTTACTCAAGCGAATGATTGCAATTCCTTCCCACAGCAGGGAAGAAACAGCAGTTGCCGATATGCTTGAGGAATACATGAAAAATTGTCGTTTGAATCCAAATAGAAAAGGGAATAACATTTGGGCGGTTTCGCCCGATTTCGATCCAGGCAAGCCGACTATTTTACTTAACTCCCACATTGATACAGTTAAACCGGCTTCCGGATGGGCTACCAGTCCTTACGAAGCCATAGAATCTGATGGAAAAATAACTGGCTTGGGAAGCAATGATGCGGGAGCAAGCATTGTCTCTTTATTACATGCATTTATCAGGTTAATCCAGCAAGAGCAACCTAACAACCTGATTTTCCTTGCATCCTGCGAAGAAGAAGTCTCCGGAAAAAACGGTGTAGAAAGTGTTTTACCAAAATTACCGCCCATAACATTCGGGGTTGTAGGAGAACCAACTGGTATGAACCCAGCTATTGCAGAAAAAGGATTAATGGTATTGGATTGCAATGTTTATGGCCAATCCGGCCATGCAGCAAGAGAAGAAGGTGATAATGCCATTTACAAAGCAATTCCCTGCATCAACTGGTTCAAAACTTATGAATTCCCCGAACAAAGTGATTTACTGGGAAAAGTAAAAATGAGTGTCACCATGATTCAAGCCGGCACTCAGCATAATGTAGTTCCTGATTTGTGTTCGTTTGTAGTTGACATAAGAAGCAATGAATGCTATTCCAATAATGAAATCTTCGAAATCATATCTCAAAACTGTGGATGTGAAATAAAAGCACGCTCCACACGTTTAAATTCTTCAGGGATTTCTCTCAATCATCCGGTTGTGCAAAGGGCTATCATGTTAGGAAAAAAACCTTTTGGCTCTCCGACCCTTTCCGACCAGGCGTTGATGCCAGTTCCTACTCTAAAAATGGGGCCAGGCGAATCATGTCGTTCACATACAGCCGGTGAATTTATTATGGCAGAAGAAATCCGGGAAGCAATAGAAATTTATGTCCGGTTATTGAATGGATTGGATTTATGAAAATTCGACATCTGAAAAATAATGAAATAGATTACAAGGCATACGATTTTTGCATAGAAAATTCTTCACAGGGAACAGTATATGCCATGTCGTGGTATCTGGATATAGTTTCTCCTGGTTGGGAATTGCTGATGGCAGATGATTACAATTATGTGATGCCAATTCCGGTTAAAAAAAAGTTGTTTTTCAAGTATGCTGTTCAACCTTTGATGTGCCAGCAATTGGGTGTTTTTTCTCTTAAAGAATTGTTTGAAGAAATTTTCATAAATTTCATACAACATATTCCATATAAGTATTATTACTTACAATTTAACGCACAAAATTTATTCAATTATCAATGGTTAAATATGAGGAGTAATCACATCCTGAATTTAAACAAACCGTATGAAGAAATAAAGAAAAATTATAGGGATAATTGCAAGAGGAATATAAAAAAAGGATATAAATCAGACCTTACCATTATAGATCAAGTTGATATTGAGGATTATTTAATTATTTTAAAAAATAATTCAGAAAAAGTGCCTATATACAAAGAAATAAATAAACTGCGTAATTTCATAAAACAATTGACACTCCAAAGTTCATTTGAAGGATGGAGTGTATACTGTAATGATATGAAAACAATTCTTTCTTGTGTTTTTTTCTATCAATGGAAGAATAGAATTTATTATTTGTTTCCAGTATCCACTCCTTTAGGAAAATCACAACACAGCATGTCCATCTTGTTAGACAGATTTATACAAGACCATTCAAACAGAGATTTAATCTTAGATTTTGAGGGTTCTTCTGTTAAAACAATTGCTTATTACTATGAGGGTTTTGGAGCCATAAATACACCATATCCATGTCTAAAGAAATTCTTAATCTAACTCATTGCTATTTATGTTGAAGAAGATATATAAGAAAATTATTTCTGAGAAAAAAAGAATTAAAATAAGGTTAACTATTAACAAATTATTGTATCCTTTTTACATTGGCAATACTTATACGTGTAATGTTTGTGGTAAAAGTGCAAGAAAATTTAAGTCCAAAGGAAGTTTAACAATACGAAAAAATGCCGTATGCCCCTATTGCAATTCATTGGAAAGGACTCGTTTGTTATTGTTTTATTTAAAAAATGAAACAAATATTTTCACGAAGAATACTTCATTACTACATATTGCTCCGGAATGGGAATTAAAAAAAATATTTAAACAATATTCCAATATACATTATGTAAATGGAGATCTGAATCCTAATTATGCTGATGAACAAATGGATATAACCAAGATCCCATACTCTGACAATTTTTTTGATTATATTATTTGTTCACATGTCTTAGGTCATGTTCCAGACGAAGACTTTGGAGTTCAAGAAATGTCAAGGGTATTAAAAAAAGATGGAATTGCACTGATATTTACTTTAATTGACTGGAATAATCCTTACACCTATGAAGACAACAGCTTTCAAACGCCACAAGAACGTCTGAAATATTATTCAGAACCGGATTTATTAAGATTGCATGGAACTGATTTTTCTAAAAGATTAGAAAAGAATGGTTTTAATGTTGAAGTTATTAATTATGCAGAAATCTTAGGAAAGGAATTTCATCAGAAATATTCTTTGGGCGATGGAAATAGGGAAACTTTTTTTAAATGCACTAAAAAATCTTGGTAAAGATTACATTTTTTCTTTAGGATATTGCCTAGATAGGATCTTTTTATTATACTTTTTGCATCATTCGGTCCAAACTCCATGCCAATCCGTTCTATATGTTTCCGATTATGAGAAACATTTATACCAGAAATACCAAAAGTCAAATCAATATGACCATATATTTTTGAAAAAAATGAGTTCTTAACCCCCTGAGTTGAAAAAGGAAATGAGAAATATCGATGTTTTTCATTTAATTTGTTTTGGACAAAATCACACGATTCTATAGTTTGCCTTATCTGTTCATCTTCATCAAGAAGAGAGTAAAGCGGATGATCTATGCTATGACCTCCAATTGTAAATCCTTTCTGTTGAAGACTATTCAATTCTGAACTGTTTAAATATGGCTTCCTGTTTTGCAGGAATGCAGGAAAATCAATTTCTAATAAAGCTGCAATTTTATCAATTTGTTCTCTTTGCGAATAATTAATTTTTAACATTTTTGATTGTATCGATTCTTTGGAGAATAAATCTATTTCATCCAATAATAACTCTATCTTATCTGCTAGCTGTTTTTCTACTTGAGAATGGTCTAGTTTATCTACAATCAAAGCTGCTTTATACCTGAAAAACAAGTCCTTGTTATCAACAAATGCACTATTCACAAAAACTGTTGCGGGAATTCCTTTCTGATAAAGTATAGGCAGTACAATATCACAGATTTCTCTCAATCCGTCATCAAACGAAAGATGGAATGATGGTTTAATAATACGTTTTTCACCTTGAACATGTAAATAAACATCTTCAATACTAACAGGTTGGAAAGACTTTAGTAGAAAATCAATATCGTCTTTAAATGATTGTACATTCTTATGTTTATACAAAGGGGATATATAAGGTAAATATTCGTCAGAAATCGTATGATAAAAAGGGAAAATAAGATTTTGTCCGGACATGCGTATTAAGGTCGAAATGTCAAAGCATTTTGATGCAGCTATTAAGATTTTATTTTTTAAGAACTCCATTTACCAACAACACTTTTTCATTATGGATGTAACAAATGTATTAAAAAAAAATGGTTTACAAAAAATAGTTTTTATTTTTGTATTTAATATAGAACAATACGTTTTTACACTCACTATGATAAAATAAAAATGAAAATAATTTATTTAAAACATTCGGAAATTAACTTTGAGAAATATAACAATTGTATAGAACAATCACTCCAAAGTAGGATTTATGCTCTGTCATGGTATTTAAGTATCGTTTCTCCCGGTTGGGAATTACTGATGGCAGATGATTATTCTTATGTAATGCCGATTCCGATCAAAAAAAAATTTTTATTATCCAGGAATATTATACAATCCTCAGGATGTCAACAATTAGGGATTTTTTCAACAAAAGAAATAGATGCTCAAATTTTCACAGAATTCATTGATGCCATCCCGGCAAAATCATTTGATTTAAGATTTAATTCGAACAATTTTTTTCAACATCCGAAATCAGGAATTTGTACGAACTACATTTTGGATTTAAATCAATCGTATGACAATATAAGAACTAAATATAAAAAGGAAAGAGTAAGGATTTTAGAAACAGCACAAGATGTCGTTTTTGAAAAGAGTGATAAAATTGAATTTTATTGGGATTTTATCTCTGAAAATTGCAATTCCAATAGAGATTCTCATAATCTTAAAAAGTTTGAATCAATTTTCAAAGAAGCATCTGACAGAAGATTATTGGAAGTACAAGTCGTTAAAGACACTGCAAATAGGTTAAAAGCCTCTGTCTGTTTAATAAAATGGAGAAAACGGCTTTATTACTTGTTTCCGGCATCAGTCCAGCAACAGTCTCTCTCTTACTTATTAGACGAATGTATTTTGAAATATGCAAATAATGAATTAATTTTGGACTTTGTGGCTTCGTCTTCTCCTGTTACAGCAAGATTTATTGAAAGTTTCGGAGCGGTATTTGAACCATATCCAAGGTTAATGAAGAAGTAATAAATATAAAATGCAAGATGGAAACAAAAGAATAGCAAAGAATACAATGTTTTTGTATTTTCGGATGTTGCTTTCCATGCTCATTTCACTATATACATCGCGCATAATATTAAATATTCTTGGTTTCACCGATTATGGATTATACAATGTCATCATAGGAGTAACAACATTATTCATATTCCTGAATGGGGCATTAGGGACATCAACATCCCGATTCCTTACTTTTGAATTGGGCAGAAAAAATTCAGAAAAGCTCCGGCAAATATTTGCTACCACTCTTTATATTCATCTCGGAATCGCCCTTGTTATTATCTTTTTGTGTGAAACTTTCGGTTTATGGTTTGTAAATAACAAATTAGTAATTCCGGAAGAAAGAATGCACGGTTGCAATATACTCTATCAGTTTGTACTTGTCAATGTAGCCTTAAATATCATCCAGATTCCTATGAATGCGATAATAATAGCACACGAACAAATTAAAATTTATGCTTTTACGGGGATACTTGATACAATTCTGAAATTTTGCATTGCAATTTCGTTATCTTACTTCGCATACGACAGATTAGTCATATTTGGATTTTTACAAATGCTTATCACCATAAGTATCTTTCTGTTTTACTGTTTCTATTGTAAAAAGAATTCCCAAGAATTCAGTATTGGATTAAAATTCAATCGCAATATATTCAAAGAAATGATAGGATATTCCATGTGGAATCTACTGGGCTCCTCTGTTGTAATATTAAAAAATCAGGGCGTCAATATCTTAATAAATATTTTTCACGGTCCAGCTGTCAACGCAGCAAATGCAATAGCTTATCAAGTCAATCAAGCTATAACAAATTTTTCCGGCAATTTTATCACAGCATTAAATCCGCAAATCATCAAGAGTTATGCCAACAAAGAAGTTGAAAATACAAAAACATTAATTTTCAGAGGAGGTAAGTTTTCTTTTTTTCTATTGATGGTTATTGCTATTCCCATTATACTTGAAATTAATACCATATTACAAATATGGTTGAAAGATGTACCTCAATATTCAAACATTTTAACTCAACTGGTTGTCATATTAGCGTTGGTAGAATGTTTTACCTACACAATTGGCACAGCAATACAAGCAGTAGGAAAAATAAAATATTATCAAATCGCAATATCGGGAATTTTACTTCTTAATTTCCCTTTAAGTTATATTGCCTATAAACAAGGTGCAGATCCTAGTGTGGCACTAATAATATCAATTTTTTTATCTATTATTGCAGTATATGTAAGACTCTTTTTTCTTAAGCGATACATAGGAATAAGTATCAAAGAATATATGGCAAACGTATTAATGATTACTTTTACCGTATTACTCCTAAGTACTGTTATTCCTTTTTTATTCCATTGGCTTATGAATCCCGGAATAATAAGGTTAATTGTAGTTTCTATCATTTCCATATTAAGTTCCATCTTTTTCATCTTTTTTATAGGCCTTAGGAAAAATGAAAAAAAATTAGTAGTTTTATACCTGAAAAAATTTAGACTTACTTTATATAGATGAAAAGATTTTTTGAATGCCTGATCCCTAATACATCCTGCAATCTAGAATGTAAGTATTGCTACATTATCCAAGACAATCGTAGAAAAAACGAGAAAGCTCATTTTAGATATAATGCAGAACATATAGGAAAAGCTTTATCTATAGAAAGATTAGGTGGAATTAGCCTTATAAGCATGACTGCATCAGGAGAAACCCTAATTTCTCCTGAAATGCCTGACATCATACATGAAGTACTAAAACAAGGACATTTTGTAAATGTCACAACAAATGGAACTTTATCCAAACGTTTCGATCAAATCTTGGACTGTGATAAAAAACACTTAACTCGTTTGCATTTTTCTTTCAGTTTTCACTATTTGGAATTAATCAGGACAAATAAATTGACTGTATTTTTTGACAACATAAAAAAAATAAGGTCAGCAGGATGCTCTTTTGTCTTCCAAATAAATCTATACGATGAATATGTCCCTCATTGGGAAGATATAAAGCAAATTTCTTTAAAAGAAGTTGGGGCCCTACCTCAGGTTGCATTAACAAGGGATGGTAGCCGCAAAAAATGTAGCATACTTACTAATATGTCAACCGAAAAGTATATACATGTTGGCAAAGAAATGAACTCACCCCTTTTTGATTTCACATGTAAAAATTTCATGGTTAAGCGTAAAGAGTTTTGCTATGCAGGGGAATGGTCCGCCACTCTAAACTTGGCAACAGGACGCATGACTGGATGTTACGGGAGTGGTATTCAACAAAACATATTCGAAGATATTAGTAAACCAATAAAATTTGCTTGTATCGGAAACAATTGCGATTTTGATTTTTGTTTTAACTCTTCTCATTTTCTATCGTTGGGAACCATACCTCAAATCAAAACTCCTTCTTACGGGGACTTAAGAAATAGGGATAATGCCAATTGGTATTTTGACGATATGAAATATTTTTTGTCACAAAAATTATCGCAAGAGAACACTATCTACAATAAAAGGAATCAATACTATATAAATTTTTCATTTAAGATTAGAAAAGCAAAATACATTTTAGTTGACAAGTTGAAAAATCTAAAAATTGAAAATAAATCTTTCTCATGACTAATCAAGAAAAAATAGAAGAATTGAAAACGTGTATATCCGACGGACTAACACCTATCATCAATTCCGATTACCTATACCTGGAATTACCTTACTATTCAAATGTAGGAGATGTTTTAATTTGGGAAGGAACAAATAATTTTCTTAGAACTTTACCTTATAAATGCCTATATAAAGCTTCCAGACAGACATTCAAATATAGGAAAACATCTCTTTCCAGTATTATTTTATTACAAGGAGGAGGAAATTTTGGTGATATTTGGAGAAAAAATCAGGACTTCAGGTTAACCATCATCAAACTATATCCAAATAATAAAATAATAATATTACCACAAACAGTTTATTATGAAGACAATAAAGTCTTAGAAGATGATGCAAAATTAATATCGAAGCACAAAAACCTCATAATTTGTGCAAGAGATACAAAATCATACGAAATATTAACAGAGAATTTTTCCAACAAAATTTTACTTTTACCAGATATGGCATTTTTTATAAATATGAATAAGTGGAAAAATTATATTAAACCTTCTACCTGTAGAATTTTGTTTTTAGATAGAAAAGATAAAGAAAAAAAAGGAAATCAGGTTCAAATTACACTGCCTCTTGAAGTTGAAACCAAAGATTGGCCAACAATGGAAAAAGAGCCTCAAGTAACAATATTTTTACACAAATTCCTAAGTTTATGTTTTAAGATAGATTCTTTGTTTTCAACCTCATTTTATAATGCATTTACAGATTTTACTTATCAGGTATTTGCAAAAAAATATTATATAAAAATCGGCGTAAGTTTTTTAAGCAAATACAAATATATTTATACAACTCGTCTCCATGTTGGAATATTATCTATCTTGTTAAAAAAAGAATTTACTTTTCTTGACAATTCATATGGGAAAAATAAGTATTTTTACGAAACATGGTTGAAAGACCTTGAAAGTGTCAAATTTAAATGAGTTTCCATGAATAATGCTAAGGTTTCTGTTTTAATTCCTGTCTATAATGTTTCTTTATACATCGAAAAATGCGCACATAGTTTATTCAGGCAAACCTTCCAGGATATTGAATACATTTTTGTAAATGATGCAACTCCTGACGACAGTATCGAAAAACTCAACGCTGTGCTAGAACAATATCCCAACAGAAAAAATCAGGTAAAGATAATTAATCACACCCATAACAGAGGTTTAGCTGCTGCCAGAAATACAGCGATAGATGCATCTTCTGGAGAATACATTTCTGTCGTTGACAGTGATGACTATGTTGAACCTGAAATGATAGAAGTTTTATATGATTGCATAAAAAAAAATAATGCTGATATAGCAGTTTCTGATATTATAATAGAACATTCTAACAAATCTATCACTCAAACTGATATAGTAGCAGATACAAAAGAAGAACGTTTATATAATATAATTTGTGAAATTGGTTGCATCGGATTGTGGAATAAATTAGTAAATAGAAAATTATATGAGAAAAATGATTGTCGCGTTCCTGAAGGATTAAATTATTATGAAGACAGGCATGTAATGATTCGAATATATTATTATGCTAACAAAGTAGCCAAAATAGATAATTTTTTGTATCATTATACCCGTCACAATAATAATTCAATTACAAAAACAAAAAATCGGATACACTTTGAAAATGTAATTCAGTATTGGATACTCTTAGATTCTTTTTTTAAAGAAAAAGGCTTGCTGGAGCAATATCGTGATGCCATCAATTTATTTAAAATAAAAAATAAAGCTGAATTAATGTTTGGAACAAACCAAACATATTTACGCAAAGAATTCGCCAATATATTCATTGAAGAAGAGGACATTGTAAAAAAAAAAATAAAAAAAGGATTTCGAATAATGTTATTTCTTATCAGAAATAAGTTATTTAGATTTGCAAAATTATATTATAATCTTTCTATTTTGAAATACACTTTCTGCAAACAAAATGTTCAATATTAAAACAATAACAAGATTCTTATTAAATTTCCTTTCTGCTAGTCAAAGGGATTTTCTATTTGGCATTAAAAGACTGAATGTAAAAAAAAGGGAACATCCTGATGTTCAATTATTCATCATTATTTTTGATGGACTTTTTTTTCATGGGGGGCTAACTGACAGATTTAAAGGCATTATATCAACTTTTCATTATTGCTTGTATAACAATATTAATTTCAGGATCAAACATATATATCCTTTTGACATCACAGAGTATTTAGTTCCAAATAAATATAATTGGAAAATATGTCATGCGGATAAGATAAGTTACCATTTATTTGAAACTAAATTTGTCAATCTGATCGGAGATATGTCCATAAAAAGATTGGTAAACTTAAGTAAAAAAAAACAAATTCACTGTTACGCTAATCGGAACATCATTGATAGTTTAAGTACTTTTTACAATACAAATTTTGATTGGGGTACTCTTTTTAAAATGCTTTTTAAACCTTCTGAAAAATTAGAAAAAATGATACAAAAGCAGAAGTCTCAAATTAAGGGTGAATATATTTGTGCAGTATTCCGATTCCAACAATTGTTAGGCGATTTTAACGAATACAATTACACAGAATTAGACAATACTGAAAAAACTATATTAATTGATAAATGCAAAAAATCAATTATAAAACTTCAAGATGCATCTGATTGTAAAAACATATTAATCACTTCTGACAGCATAACATTTTTACAAAATGTATCAGAGATGAATAGCATTTATACTTTCCCTGCGAAAGTAGTTCACATTGACACTACAGAAGGAGAAACTCACGATGTTTATATGAAATCTTTCCTAGACTTTTACATGTTATCTGAAGGAAAAAAAATATATTCAATTGGGACTGATATTATGTACAAAACTGAATTTCCTTTATATGCATCTAAATTAAACAATATACCTTTTGAACGAATACTAATAGAATAAAAATCTAACAAGTTTAATATGAAAATCCTTCAACTTCCTTCTTTTTATTTACCTATGGGTGGTGAGTTCTGTCGTGACCAAGCCGTCTTATTAAAAAATAATGGCATTGACATTGATATTTTGGCAAATGTTACTCTCCCATGGAAAAAATATAGATTCAAGATTTTCAATTTTCCATTAGTTCCATTTTTTTCAGAAGAAGATGGATTAAATATCTTTCGAAAATATTCTTTTCGAATTCCTAAATCATCCCAATTAAACATGAAATATTGGGTTTACAATACATCTCATTTATTCGAAAAATATCTCAAAATAAAAGGGAAACCCGATCTTATCCATGTTCACACTTGTATGTGGGGAGGATATGTTGCCTATATAATTAAAAAAAAATATAATATACCTTATGTTATAACAGAACATCACAGTATATTTAGTAATAAGTCGGAATTCTCGAAAAAAAAATTTGAATCCTGGCATAATTTTTATCTGACAAAGGCCTATTCCAATGCCAGTTATATATTACCGGTTTCAGAATTAATCACTCCTAAGATAAAAGAGTTTTTACAAAAAGACATACCAATAAAACCATTATCTAATATCATTGACACATCTTTCTTCTATAAGAAAGAAAGAAATATATTATCCAACGAGTACATTTTTTTCACAGCAAATAGCTACAATCCTGCAAAAGCTTATGATATTTTAATAAAATCTTTCGACATTGTTTCCAACGAATATCCAAATGTTGAATTGAGAATTGCAGGAAAAGGATTTAACAATGTTCAATTTATAAAATTACTAAATAAAATAAAGAAAAAAGAAAAAATATATTTCTGCGGCTTTTTATCTCCTGAAGAGGTCAGAAACGAATTGTGGAAAGCCAACGCTTTTGTGTTGGCAAGCAGAGCAGAATCTCAATCAATCGCTGTTCTTGAAGCAATGGCTACTGGTCTGCCTATTGTCTGCACAGAGGTTGTTCCTGAAGAAATGATTACACCAGAAGTTGGATATCAAGTAAAAGTAGATGATGTAAATGCATTAGCAAGCGCCATGATAAAAATGATTAAAAACGTCAATAACTTTAATCCAACAATAATTTCACAACATGCACAAAAGATCGTTAATCCTGAAAATTTTGTACAACAGACAAAACAAATATACCAATCAATATTAAATTCCCAAACTGACATATAGTAAACTCGATCAGAGCACTTCAATTGTTAATTTTAACTTAAAATTGCTTTAATATGCCTTTACCCCCCTCCTGTTAAAATGAATTAAATTTTAACATAAATATTTTTTCATTTTTTGGCCAAATGTTAAACAAAAACAACCTTAATTTGTTCTCTTAAATAAGAAGCGCTGTTTTGAATATATGAGAAAGTCGACAATCTGGCTGATTGCTTGTGTAATGATCTTTGCCTTTGCAGGATTACTGTATGTACAATTCAATTACATACAAATTATATTGGATTCCAGGAAAGTGGAGTTTGATGAAGCTGTAAAGCGAAGTCTGTACCAAGTATCCAGAGACCTGGAATTAGATGAAACCGGACAATATCTGGAGGATCAATTGCTAAACCTGGATAAAAGAAAATATGCGCAAAAAAACTCAACAGTTGGGTCCAAGATTATTTCTCAAAAACAACAGATGCAAATTACGATGCCGAATGGGATCGGCAAGATAGAAATCAATTCCATGACGCAAATCACTCAACCCATGCTGACAATTTCTCCAAGCCAGGGAAAAGGAGGACTTGCTGATAAATCCCAGGAAATACAGGGTGCAATGCAGGATACTTACTTCTATTACAAAAGTTTGTTAAACGAAGTAGTACGTAGCCTCACAAATGCTCATTCGCAACCAATTGAAGACCGGATTGATTTCAAAAAATTAGATACTTATTTAAAATCAGAATTAATAAACAGCGGTTTAGAGTTACCTTACCGCTTTGCAGTAGTAGATAAAAACAAAAAAGTTATATACAGCAATCCCCAGTTCAATGAAAATGAAGCTGAAAATATTTATACACAAATCCTCTTTCCAAAGGATCCTCCTGTAAAATTGTACACTTTACAGGTATATTTTCCCAATCAGAAAGAATATTTGTTTAACTCTGTCGCATTTATAGTGCCGTCTATCGGCTTTACGATCATTCTCTTATTTGTTTTTATTTTAACTATATATATAGTTTTCAGGCAAAAGCGTTTGTCTGAAATGAAGAATGACTTCATCAATAATATGACCCACGAACTGAAAACGCCAGTATCAACGATTTCACTGGCAGCCCAAATGCTGAAAGACACCAATTTATCGAAATCGCAACAAATGTTCAGTCATATTTCAGGAGTTATTCAGGATGAAACAAAACGATTGAGTTTCCTTGTTGAAAAGGTATTGCAGATGTCGTTATTTGATTCGAAAAAAACTGCATTAAAGCTGAAAGAAATTGATGCAAACGACACTTTGGCAAATGTGGCACATACTTTTACCATAAGGGTAGAAAAATATGGCGGCAAATTGGAAGTCGATTTAGATGCATTGGAATCAACCATTTATGTCGATGAAATGCATTTCACCAATGTATTGTTCAATTTGATGGAAAATGCAGTAAAATACAGGCGGGAAGACATACCATTGTTGCTGATTGCAAAAACTTACAATGAAAGCGGTAAACTCTATATCAGTATTCAGGACAATGGTATCGGCATCAAAAAGGAAAATCTGAAAAAAGTATTCGAGCGATTTTACCGGGTACATACGGGAAACAGGCACGATGTTAAAGGATTCGGCTTAGGTTTGGCTTATGTCAAGAAAATCATTGATGACCTCAACGGAACCATTAAAGCTGAAAGTGAAGTTAATGTAGGAACGAAATTTATTATTACTTTACCTTATATAAAAAGATGATTATGGACGAAAGAGTAAAAATCTTCATGTGTGAAGACGACGAAAACCTGGGTATGCTTTTAAGAGAATACCTTCAGGCGAAAGGTTATGATGTTGATTTGTTCACTGACGGAGAAGCCGGTTCAAAAGCTTTTCCAAAAAACCAGTACAACATCTGTTTGTTGGATGTAATGATGCCTAAAAAGGATGGATTTACATTGGCACAGGAAATCAGACAATTAAGCAGTGAAATTCCCATTGTCTTTCTGACGGCCAAAACTTTAAAAGAAGATGTGCTTGAAGGCTTCAAAATCGGAGCCGACGATTATTTGACAAAACCATTCAGCATGGAAGAGCTATTACTTCGCATTGAAGCGATTCTCCGTCGCGTGAATGGTAAAAAAGCTAAAGATGTGGCATTCTACAAGGTAGGTACTTTTGTTTTTGACACCCAAAAACAAACACTTGCTCATGGCAATGAAGTTTCCAAGCTTACAACCAAAGAAAGTGAATTATTGAGCCTGTTGTGTTCTCATGCCAATGAAATTTTAGAGCGTAATTATGCTTTGAAAAACATCTGGGGAAATGATAATTATTTCAATGCCCGTAGTATGGACGTTTATATTACCAAATTAAGGAAATTATTAAAAGACGATCCTACTATCGAAATTATCAATATTCACGGAAAAGGATATAAATTGATTACACCTTCACCGGTTGAATAAAAGAAGTGAGAAGTAAGAAGTGAGAAGTGAGAAGAATACTTATTGTAATCTTTTTAACTTCCCACTTCTAACTTCTAACTTCTAACTTCTTAACTCAATGAAACAAATACTTCTTATCTTTTTATTATTTCTGAGTGCAACAGCACTGGCCCAAACCTACGATGAATTGATCGGGCTTTCTTTTAAATATATTGAAGATAACAACTTACCAGCCGCCGAAACATCATTAAAGGAAGCCATGAAATTAGAACCGGCCAATCAACGCAATGTATTGCTTTTGTCTAATTTAGGCACTATTCAACGCCGGTTAGAAAAAAAGGAAGATGCAATCATTTCTTATACCGCCGCTTTAAGCCGGGCTCCACGTAATGTAACTTTTTTGGCCAACCGGGCATCCCTGTATGCAGAAATGGGGCAATCCGAAAACGCTATAACAGACTATACTTCCCTACTTTGGATAGAAAATAACAATGAAGATGCACTCTATGAAAGAGGGCTGCTTTATTTGCAGGTGAAAAATTTCGATGCAGCCCAAACCGATTTCGAAAAAATAATGGAAATAAATCCTAACACGTTATCCGGAAGAATGGGGATTGCTTCCTTATGTAAACTTCGCAAGGAATATAACGAGGCGGAAAAGATCTACAATTACCTATTAGATAAAATCTACGACAATGCAGACTTATATGCCGGACGGGGAGAATTATACCTGTTAATGGAAAAGTATCCGAAGGCCATGTCAGATATAAACAAAGCCATTTCTTTAAATCCTCAGAATCCCTACGACTACATGCTACGTGCAAGAATCAAACTGCTTCAATACGAAAAAGTTTCTGCTCGGGCCGACATTGAAAAAGCAATTTCCCTTGGATATAACAAACAAGCTGCCACTGAATTACTCCAATTTTGCAAATAAAATAATTACCTTTGCAAAATAAACTTAAGAAATTCATGAGCGATCAACGTTATAACCAGCGAGGAGTATCTGCATCCAAAGAAGATGTGCATAATGCAATCAAAAATATTGACAAGGGAATATTTCCTAAAGCTTTCTGTAAAATAATCCCCGACATACTGGGTGGCGACCCGGAATATTGCAATATCATGCACGCTGACGGTGCCGGAACAAAATCATCATTGGCCTACATGTATTGGAAAGAAACCGGAGATTTATCGGTTTGGAAAGGCATAGCGCAGGATGCTTTGATTATGAATATTGATGATTTGCTTTGTGTTGGCGCCACAGATAATATCTTACTTTCTTCTACAATCGGACGCAACAAACACCTGATTCCCGGCGAAGTCATTTCTGCAATTATCAACGGAACAAACGAATTATGTGAAGAGTTGTCTGCCTTAGGAGTAAACATTTACCCGACAGGCGGAGAAACAGCAGATGTAGGTGATGTTGTACGAACAATCATTGTTGACAGCACAGTCACCTGCCGGATGAAACGTTCGGATGTAATTGACAACTCCAATATACAAGCAGGAGATGTGATTGTCGGATTATCTTCTTACGGGAAAGCCAAATACGAAAAAGAATATAATGGTGGAATGGGAAGCAACGGTTTAACTTCCGCCCGTCATGATGTTTTTGCTCACTATTTAGCTGAAAAATATCCTGAAAGTTATGATGCAGCCGTTCCAAAAGAATTGGTTTATTCCGGAGGAAAGAAATTAACTGATAAAATTGAAGGTTTAGGTATTAATGCCGGGAAGTTAGTCCTCTCCCCTACCCGCACATATGCTCCGATTATTAAAGCAATTTTAGATAAATTCCGTTCCAATATCCATGGAATGGTACATTGCTCAGGAGGCGCCCAAACCAAAGTTTTACATTTCGTTAACAAAGTAAAGATTACCAAAAACAACTTATTCCCAATCCCACCACTTTTCCGTTTAATTCAGGAACAATCGGGCACTGATTGGAAAGAAATGTACAAAGTTTTTAATATGGGACACCGGATGGAGATTTATCTTCCCAAAGAATTTGCCCAACAGGTCATTAACATCTCCCAATCTTATGGTGTTGATGCTCAGATTGTAGGTTTTGTAGAAGCTTCTGAAAACAAAGAATTGGTGATTGAAAGTGAGTGTGGCAGGTTTGAATACGAATAAACCTTACAATGACTTTGGAGATTTCCTGCAGGAAATCTTTCCTTTTAAGGTACAGAAAATCTCCATCAATGCAGGCTTTACCTGTCCCAATCGCGATGGGACAAAGGGCTGGGGAGGCTGCACATATTGTAATAACCAAACGTTCAGTCCTCAATATTGTGCAACAGAAAAATCCGTAACCGGACAATTGGAAGAAGGTATCAATTTCTTTTCCAGGAAGTATCCTCAGATGAAATATTTAGCTTATTTCCAATCATATACTAATACTTACGATTCTCTTGAAAATTTATTAAAGAAATATCACGAAGCCGTAAAGTATCATGGGGTTGTCGGCTTAATTATCGGAACCCGGCCCGATTGTATGCCTGATGAACTACTCAATGCCTTGGTTGAAATATCAAAACATATTTTCGTATTAATTGAATATGGAGTAGAATCAACCAATGATGAAACACTACTTTACATCAACCGGGGACATACTTATAAAGAAGCCATTGATACAATTATCAGGACTTCTGATGCAGGATTAATGTGTGGCACTCATTTAATATTGGGACTTCCCGGAGAAAACAGGGAAATGATTTTATCCCATGCGCAAAAAATATCAAAACTTCCTTTAACAACAGTCAAGCTGCACCAACTACAACTGATACATCATACAAAAATGGCCAAGCAATTCGAAGAAAATCCGGAAAAATTTCACCTTTATGCGGTAGATGAATATATTAACCTTTGTATAGATTTTATCGAATTACTCAATCCGGAATTCATTCTGGAACGTTTTGTATCACAATCACCCAAAGAATTATTAATTGCTCCGGATTGGGGACTTAAAAACTTTGAATTCACAGCCAAAGTAAATAAAAGGATTGCAGAAAGGAATACCTGGCAGGGACGGTTATTTAGTCCTTTCAGGTAAGGTTTCCGCAGCAATAATAAAATCCCTTCCCGTTTCCCTTTCAAATATCTCCAAATCAAAATACTGAACGGCGGCAATCAGGTGGTCGAAAATATCCGCCATAATATATTCATATTGAACCCAGTTGGTAGTATTCGTAAAAACATATAATTCAAAAGGCAAACCGCTTTCTGTAGGAGCCAATTGCCTGACCATTAAAGTCATATCCTTAGCTGTCCCCGGATGGTTTTGCAGGTACCACTCGGTATATTTCCTGAAAAGACCCGAATTGGTTAAATTACGACCATTCACAGGAATAGTTCTGTCGGCACCTATTTTTTTGTTATGTTGTTCAATTTCAGCCTGCCGCTCATCGATATAAGTTGAAATACCTTGTATTTTTTTGAACCGTTCTAATTCATTATCAGCAACATAACGGATACTGTTTTGCTTGACAATAATCGAACGTTTAATTCTTCTTCCTCCCGAAGCCACCATTCCCCGCCAGTTTTGAAAAGAATCGGAAATCAGGGCGTAGGTAGGAATTGTAGTAATCGTTTTATCAAAATTTTGCACTTTAACAGTTGTCAGGTTAATTTCTATCACGTCGCCGTCGGCACCGTATTTAGGCATTGTTATCCAATCATTTAACCGTACCATATCATTGGTCGAAACCTGGACACTGGCAACAAATCCCATGATAGAATCCTTGAACATCAGCAAAAGAATGGCTGAAGCCGCACCCATTGCGGCAAAGAAAGCGACCGGAGATTTACCTGTTACAATTGAAAAGATAACTACAAATCCGAATAAAGACAGGATAAACTGTATAACCTGCAAATAGCTTTTCATTGGTTTATCCTTATAAGAAGGTGTTTCTTTCAATACATCGAAACCCGATTTTACAATGGAGGTAATTCCCCAGATAACCAGGAAAACGAGGAAAATATCTGCAAACTTAATCAGAGGATTAACCCACTTCGGAAAATCTTCAAAAATAATCGGTATGGAAGTCCTGATAATAAAAAACGGAACTGTCAATGCCAGATAATGAGGGAATTTATTCCGGACAAGATATTCTAAAAAAGGCATTTGAGCAACTTTTGAAATTTTACCCAATACATATTTGAGTATGTGACGTACCACATATTGTGTCCCGTAAACAATTAAAGTCAAAATAACAAGCAAACAAACCAAATTGAGGTAAGTTGCTGTATCCTTTTCCATTCCCCAATCTATAAATATGCTATAAATAAAATGACTTAATTCGTTAGTTGTCTTTCCTAAATCCTCCATATTTTCATTATCATGACAGGTTATTAGCCGTAAATATATGAAAATGCCCCGAATAAAATATATTCAGGGCACTATTTATTTGAGTTAAAATAAATTACTCAGAAATAACTTCGAAAGGAATTTCTACTGAAACTTCTTTGTGAAGTTTCAAAGTAGCTTTGTAATTACCTACTTCTTTAACAGAATCTTTGATAATAATAGTTTTCCTATCCACTTCAAAACCTTTTTTAGCCAAAGCATCAGCAATCTGGATATTGGTAACAGAACCAAAAATAGTTCCTGTAGAACTTGTTTTTGCTCCGATAACCAATGCAATACCATCTAATTTAGCAGCTAAAGCCTGAGCATCCGCTTTGATTTTTTCCAATTTATGAGCGCGTTGACGAAGATTTTCTGCCAATACTTTCTTTGCAGATTCGGAAGCAATCACAGCTTTTCTTTGTGGAATCAAATAATTTCTTCCATAACCGTCTTTCACGGTTACAACATCGTCCTTGTAACCAAGGTTAGCAATGTCTTCTTTTAATATAATTTGCATATTATTTTCCTCCTTGTTTTATTATTTCATCAAATCGGTTACATAAGGAAGCAAAGCCAAATGACGGGCTCTCTTCACAGCTTGAGCTACACGGTGTTGGAACTTCAAAGAAGTACCGGTAATGCGACGTGGAAGGATTTTCCCCTGCTCATTCAGGAATTTCTTAAGAAATTCAGGATCTTTGTAATCGATAAATTTGATACCGTTCTTTTTGAAACGGCAATATTTTTTCTTCTTAACATCAACTGTAGGAGGGGTTAAGTAGCGGATTTCTGAATTATTTGTTGCCATGACTTATTTTTTTACGGATTCTTTTACTCTGTTTCTTCTCTTAGCTGCATATTCTGCAAAATCTTTGTCCTGACGGAAAGTCAAAAAGCGGATTACTCGTTCGTCACGACGGAAGTTTACTTCCAGTTTTTCGATAACAGACGGAGCCGCTTTGAACTCCAACAGTTGATAAAAGCCTGTTGATTTCTTCTGAATCGGATAAGCCAGCTTGCGTAAGCCCCAATTCTCTTCACTCACAATCTCAGCGCCTTCTTCAACAAGAAGAGCTTTGAATTTTTCGACCGCTTCCTTCATCTGTACATCAGACAAAACGGGAGTCAAAATGAAAACGGTTTCGTAATTGTTCATAAAAAATTGATTAATAATTAGTTTACAATATTAAAATTGAGGTGCAAAGGTAATGCTTTTTCTTTAAAATACAAACTCTCTTTTTATTTTTCACCACAGAGACACGGAGATCATGGAGAAGAAAAAATAAAACTCTATGTTCTCAATGCCTCCATGGTAAATATTAAATAGTAACATAAATTATTACCTCTCCGTTATCATGCAAAATAATCTCGAAAGAGTCTCCTAAAGAATAGTTTAGCGTTCCCTGCCACCACGATGTAAAAGATTGGTTTGTAACCGGATATTTTAATCCGTTAAAAGTTAATTTTGTTCCCGGATTAAGAGAGAAAATGGAAATCTGTTGCCCTGGAAATGATTGAAAAGTAGTTGTTTCAAGGATAGGTTGAAACATCCCGAAATCAGAAATCATCACAACCTCATCAAGTTTCTTTTTGTAATCACAAAGCAGGGAGATATTGCCTAACGTATGGTCTTCACGAAGTCCTGTAGCTCCCAGGATAGTAATTTGTTTCCAGTTTTTTGATATACAAAACTCAACTGCCTTCGTTAAGTCATTGGTTTCTTGTTCTGTGCTTTGAATGATTTTTGTTTCAAAACGCTGTTTGAATTCAGCAGAAAGGCTATCCAAATCACCAACAATATATTGAGGTTCAATGCCAAAATCCAATAATTTCTGGGCAGCTCCGTCACAACAAACAATTACCTCTGTTTCTTTTAAAAGTTTTTGTACTTTTTCGGAAGAAGGGAAAAGTCCATCGGCTAAAATAACATACTTGCAATTTTTCATCTTTCAAATAACAGTTTCAATTGGGCCCTAATTGAAACCTTTTTTCCAATTCAAATACCCGACAACCGAAAGCGCCCCGTAAAAAACGAACAGGATTGCTGTCGGATATAATTCTCTTGTATAAAATAAATAAACGGAAAAAAAGTTCACAAAAATCCAGATAAACCAATGCTGGATAATCTTTTTTGCCAGCATCCAGGTTGCTGTTATACTCAATGCTGTAACTAAAGAATCCCTGTAAGGAACCGGAGAATCAGTGTAATTCTTCAACACATAAACCATAAGGACATATAATAAAACGGTTATGAAGAATAATACAAGACCTGACTTCCATGATAAATCAGAAAAAGAAATCTCATCTGCAGCCATATCTTTTTCACTTTTCTTACCAATCTTACCAAGTCGTTCCCTTTGCCAAAGAATAAAACCATATACACTGATTATCACATAATAAACATTCAGAGACATATCGGCATATATCTTGGCTCGAAAAAAAACGAACACATAGACCAAAGAACAGATAAAGCCCAATATCCACATTTGTGGCTTTTGTTTGATTTCGAGATACAAGTATCCCAAACTCGTTACTGCACCAAACACTTCAAGCCAGTTTTCCGCAATCCAGTTTCTAACTTCCAACTTCTAACTCCTCACTTCTTCTATCAATACATTTTTTCTATAATGTCCTTATATTTTCCCGTAATAAACTGCCGCTTGATTTTAAGCGTATTTGTCAATTCACCGGTAGACATAGTGAAAGCTTCGGGCAGCAGCGTAAACTTCTTGATTTGTTCGTAATTAGCAAAATCCTTTTGGACAGCCTGAATGCGAACTTCTATCAACTTGTAAATTTGCGGGTTCCGACACAAATCATCCATATCCTTATATACAATCTGATGTTGTTCCGCATATATTTTCAATTCCTCATAAACGGGAACAATCAATGCCGTAACATATTTGCGTTGGTCTCCGATAGTCGCAATCATATCGATATATTTATCTTCCGACAAGCATGTTTCGATATATTGAGGAGCGATATATTTTCCGTTTGAAGTTTTGAACAAGTCTTTAATCCTGTCTGTTAAAACAATGCCATCTTTTTCTGTCAGGTAACCGGCATCCCCGGTTTTGAAAAAGCCATCTTTGGTGAATACTTTAGCCGTTTCTTCCGGTTTTTTGTAATAACCATGCATAATGGTTTTACCCTTCACTAAAATTTCGCTGTTCTCCCCGATTTTCACTTCAACATCAGGCATAACTCTGCCGACTGTTCCTATTTCAAAATCAACTTTGGGAAAACAACTCACAGTTGCAGTTGTTTCTGTAAGTCCATATCCATAAACCAACGGGATATTAACAGATTGCAGGAAAACATTAATTTTGTCGGAAAGAGCAGCGCCTGCACATGGAAAAATAATTCCGTTTTCTATTCCGACTACTTTTTTCAGGATATTATATACTGTATTGTTATAAAAATTGAATTTAAAACGGATAAACCACGGAGCACGTTTTTCCTTGTTACGGTATTCCATGTTATGGATACGGCCTGTTTCAATCGCATCTAAGAAAATTTTCTTCAAAATAAAATTGGAAGTTTCGATTTTATCCTGAACGCCGGCATATACTTTTTCCCAGAAACGAGGTACACACGACATTGCATGAGGCCTTACTTCTTTAATTGTATCCTGAATTTCCCTTGGGTCTAAATTGATTGACAAAGTACAATTATTATGTAAACACAGGAAAGACCATGCTTTTTCAAAAATATGCGTCAATGGCAAGAAACACATGGAGACATAACCTTTAGGAAGATAACTCAACCGTATATCATGAATCCTGAAGGCTTCCATATAATTGGAATGATGAAGAATCACGCCTTTCGGTTCTCCTGTAGTTCCGGAAGTATAAATAATATGTGTAATATCTTCTTCGACTACTTCACTCATCCGTTTTTTCAGGAGCGTCCTGTTTCCGGGAGTTGAATGCTTTTTGGAAGTAAAATCATCAAAATAAACGGAACTTGTGTCATCAGGAGCTTTTTTTACATCCTTGTCAATGACAACAATCTGCTTCAAAAATTTGCTCTCTTTTAAGGCGGCATAAGCATTGTCATATTGGAACTGCTCACCTGCAAAAATGATTTCTACCTGTGCTTCATTAATGATATATTCTATTTGCGGAGTTGTAGAAGTCGCATACATCGGTACTGAAACCGCCCGGTTGGCAAACAAGGCGAAGTCTATATAAAAGCACTCTGCCATGTTTTGCATGTATATACCCACATTGGAATATTCCTTAATGCCATAATCACAAAGGGCATAAGCCGTATCCATGATTCTTTCGGAAAATTTCTTCCAGGAAACAGACGACCATTCTTTCGTTTGTTTATCGCGGATTTTAAGGGCTTCTTTATCTCCTAATATTCCGGCCTTGTGATGAATGAGGTCCGATAAAAGTAACTGTTTCATAAACTTTTGTTATAATTGGCAGCTGAACAGAGTTGTTCATACCATTCTTCTCCGAATTTTCGAATCAATGGCTCCTTTAGAAATTGATATACTTTGATGTCTTTTGACTTTCCCAATAGTGTTGCTGCTTTACAAACACTCCAACGGTGATAATTTACAGCTTTGAATTCTTTATATCTTGCCACACGGATAGGATACAAATGGCAGGAAACCGGTTTATAAAAATCCGTCAACCCATTCCTGTATGCCTTTTCAATGGCACACATACAAGTTCCTTTATCATCATAACAAGTAAACACACAATCTTTTCCATCTATGATAGATGTAACATACTCTCCATCGACATCGATATAAGCGACACCTTGTTTATTGATAACTTCCTGCGCCTGTGGCGAGAGGTCGTTCCAGATAACCGGCAATACTTCGTTCAGCAATGACAATTCCTCCTTTTCCACAGGCGCTCCGGCATCACCCTCCACACAACATATTCCTTTGCAGGCATCGAGGTCGCAAAAAAAATCTTCTTCAATCACGTCAAGACTGACGATAGTATCTTGGATTTGAAACATACTAATTAAGAATTGAGAATTGAGAGTGGAGAATTGAGAATGAAATAAGGAATTACTTCACATCCATTCTTAATTCTCCACTCTCAATTCTCAATTTATTAAGTTTTTCCCTGTCATTTCTTTAGGTTGCTCCAATTCCATAATTTTCAGGATAGAAGGGGCCACGTCAGCTAAAATTCCATTTTGCACCTGAGCCGATTTATTTCCGGTTACATATACAAAAGGAACAGGATTCAAAGAATGAGCAGTGTTTGGAGAACTATCTTCATTCAAAGCATAATCGGCATTTCCGTGGTCGGCAATAATGATTGATTCATAGCCGTTTGCCTTTGCAGCTTCTATTGTATCTTTCAAACAGGTATCAACTGCTTTTACTGCCGTTTCAATAGCGCTGTAAATACCGGTATGCCCTACCATATCACCGTTAGCATAATTCACAACAATGAAATCAAATTGTTGGGAATTGATAGCTTTCACCAACTGTTCTTTTACTTCGAAAGCGCTCATTTCAGGTTTTAAATCGTAAGTCGCCACTTTCGGGGAAGCTACAAGAATTCGTTCTTCGCCTTGGTATGGAGCTTCGCGGCCACCATTGAAGAAGAAAGTTACATGGGCATATTTTTCTGTTTCCGCAATATGCAATTGAGCCAGATTCATGCCTTGCAGGTATTCGCCAAGTGTATTTTCCACATTATCCTTATCAAAAAGTATATGTACATTTTTGTAAGTGGGGTCATAAGGAGTCATGGTGAAGTATTGAAGATTCGGAATCGTTTTCATTTCAACTTCAGGCATATCCTGTTGAGTCAATACAACCGTTAACTCTTTGGCACGGTCGTTCCTGTAATTGAAGAAAATAACAACATCGCCTTCTTCTATTACAGTAACAGGTTTACCGTTTTCTACGCAAACAATTGGTTTGATAAATTCGTCGGTAACACCTTCATCATAAGATTTTTGCATGGCAGCTACCGGATTTCCGGTTGCTTCGCCCACACCATTAACAATCAGGTCGTATGCTTCTTTTACCCGTTCCCAACGTTTGTCGCGATCCATGGCATAATAACGGCCAATAATAGAAGCTATTTTTCCGGTCGATTGTTTCAAATGGTTTTCCAAAGCTTCTATAAAACCTTTTCCGCTTTTCGGGTCAGTATCACGACCATCCATAAAACAGTGTACGAATGTTTTATCAACTCCGTATTCTTTGGAAATATCTGTCAATTTAAATAAGTGTTCTAAAGAACTATGCACGCCGCCATCTGAAACCAAACCCATCAAATGGATTTTTTTGTTGTTTTTTTTGGCGTAAGAATATGCTTTTTTGATTTCAGGATTTTCCAGGATAGTATTCTCACGACAGGCAATATTAATCTTAACAAGGTCTTGATACACTACACGGCCTGCACCTATGTTTAAGTGTCCCACTTCAGAGTTTCCCATTTGTCCATCTGGAAGTCCCACATTTTCGCCCGATGCCTGTAATTGTGAGTGAGGGTATGTTTTCAGCAGATAATCCCAATAAGGAGTTTCCGTATTATAAATTACATCTTTTTTTTGTTTGTCTCCGATTCCCCATCCATCGAGGATAACCAACATTGCTTTCTTTTTTGACATAAATTCTTATATTTATTCTATAAATCCGATTTTTCGGGCACAAAGATACTACTATTTTTGTTTAATTTATTCAAATTCCACAACAGTAATGCCAGTTCCTCCCAACCTGACATCTTCATCGTGGTAATTACGGATACCGGGAACTCCGTATAAATAATCACGCACTACCTGCCGTAATGCGCCTGTTCCGGTACCATGCAACACACGTACACGTCCGACATTACACTGGATAGCATCATCAATATAATAAGTTACAGCTTGTAAAGCCTCATCCACACGCATGCCTCTCAAATCAATTTCCATTTTGAAATTCATTTTCTTTTCATGTATTGAGCTGGAAGTTTGCCCGCTGACAAATGTAAATTTGGATTCTGCCTTTTTCAACTGGTTTTTACTGATTTTTTCGAGGCGGTCAGATTTAACTGATGATTTGATTGAACCAAAAGCGACTACGATATTTTTACCTTGTATATCCAATACTTCTCCCGGAGTATTTTGCCCCTTGATCCTTACGGTATCTCCAACTTCGATAATATCAGGATTGAAAACCGGCCGGACTTCTTTTACCTGTTGTTGTTTCCGGTTTTCCCTTTCTTTTATTTTTTTGATTTTATGTTCAATCTTGTCGTCATTTTCCTTTACGGAAAGAGTCTGTTCTTTGAAATCATCCAACGATTTACGGATTAATTTTGTCCGTTCCTTATCAGCTTGCGCCTCGCGGATTTCTTTGATTACATTTTCAATACGGGCATTGGTCTCCGCCAGAATACGTTCGGCATCGGCCTTAGCTTTCACAAGAATTTCCTTACGTTCTGTATTGATTTTTTGTAAATCCGTATCATAACGGGCAGTCAGTTCTTCCAACCGTTTTTCCTGCTGGCGGATATTTTGCCGTTTGGACTCCCAATAACGTTTATCACGCACAATATCCTGAAGATATTTGTCCATATTGATATAATCCTGGCCTACAATGGCCGAAGCATCCGCGATGACATCTTCCGGCAAACCGATTTTACGGGCGATTTCGATGGCAAACGAACTTCCCGGATTTCCAATCGAAAGTTTGAAAAGGGGTTGCATTTCATGGCGGTCATATAACATGGCCCCATTAATAACACCTTCGTGTTCTTCTGCATAATGTTTCAGGTTTTGATAATGGGTAGTTATCACACCAAAACACTGTTTCCGGTTGAAACGGTCAAGCAGGGATTCAGCAATAGCTCCACCGATTTGAGGCTCTGTTCCCCCGCCGAATTCATCAATCAATATCAACGATTTTGGAGTACAATTCCTGACGAAATATTTCATATTTGTGAGGTGGGAACTGTAAGTACTCAAATCATTCTCTATAGATTGTTCATCACCTATATCTATAAAAATATCCTTGAATATTCCTGTTTTTGAGTTCTCGTAAAGAGGAATCAACATGCCGCATTGCAGCATGTATTGCAACAATCCGACTGTTTTCAGGCAAACCGATTTTCCTCCGGCATTGGGTCCGGAGATTAACAGAATCCGTCCTACCCCTAAATCCCCTAAAGGGGACTTTGGCATACGCCCGTTATCAGGCGGCAGCGCTTCCCTTTTAGGGGTTAGGGGTAAATCTAAGGGTACAACCATTTTATTCTGCTTCCGTAAAGAAAGAAAAAGTAACGGATGCACTGCATGAATCCAATCTATCTGTTGTTTATCTTCAAAAACAGGCAATATGGCCTGTATATCAATCGAAAATATCGCTTTTGCACGGATAAAATCTATTTCAGCAAGGAAATCATAAGAATTTGAAATTTCCGGGATTTCCGGGCGAATTGAACCGGTGAAAATAGTCAATATTCGAACAATCTCACGTTTTTCCTCGCTTTCCAATTCTCTCACCCGGTTATTGGCCTCAACAACCTCGGCCGGCTCAATGAAAACAGTTTTTCCACTGGCCGATTCATCATGTACGATGCCTTTAAGTTTGCGCTTCAAAGCAGGAGCAATAGGAATCACCAAACGTCCGTCGCGCATGGTTGGCGCCACATCTTTATCGACCAAACCTTCCGACTGGGCTGAACGCAAAATACTTTGAAGCATTTTGGAAATACTTCCCATAGTACGGTTTAATTCCGCACGGATACGCGATAATTCAGGAGAAGCATTGTCTTTAATCCGCCCGAATTTATCTAATATAAAATCAATTTGCTTTGTCAATTGGGGAAAATCGCGAACCGTTACAGCCAATTCGCTCAAATAAGGATAAACATTTCCATCAGCTTCCTTCAACTGGAAGAAACGGACAATTTCATTGATTGTTTGCAACGAACGGCGAATGTCAAACAATTCGCGTTCAACAAGATAAGTCCCTTCGATACGTATTTTCTTTAACGAATCGCGCACATCGAAGAAATTACTTGACGGAAAATTATCTTCTTCCTGTATAATTTTTACAAACTCTTCGGTTTGGTGTAATTTCCTCTTGATTAAATCATAATCATCAGAAAAAGACATATCTCCGGTTTTCTCTTCTCCTAATGAAGAAAGGCACTTGGCTGCAACCAACTGCCTTATTTTATCAAAACCAATTTTTTGTTCGAAATTCTCGGGGAAAACCATACTAAAAAATTAACAATTAAAAATTAACAATTAAAAATTAAAGGATAGAGCATGCTATATTTGATGTACTGCATCTCAATTGTTAATTTTTAATTGTTAATTTTTAATTTATTCAAAGACTTCATCAATTCCTTCTGAGTGGAACTGCATAAAAGACGGGTCTAAATTGCCGGCGCCATTACATGTATTCTGGAATTCGCGGGGCACCACAAATTGTTCGGATTGCGAATATCCCAAAGACGGATCGGCATATACTTTTTTCATAAAGAGGGCATAAACAGGAAGCGCCATACTGGCAGCTTGTCCATTACCCATGCCATCAAAGTGTATATAGCGGTCTTCTCCCCCTGTCCAAACGCCGCTTACCAATGAGGGTGTAAAACACATAAACCAACCATCGGAATTTTCTTGTGTTGTACCGGTTTTAGCACCCACCTGGGCTGTTATTCCATATTTAAACCGCAAGCGTGAAGCCGTTCCTCCATCTGCAACAGCACGCAACATATCCAGCATCCTGAAAGAAGATTCTTCACTGATAACCTCACTCGTCAGAGGAGTAAACGATGCTATTGTATTGCCGTAAGAGTCTTCAATACGGGTCACATAAAGCGGCTCGATACGGATTCCCCGGTTAGCAAATGCAGAATAACCGCTCACCATTTCAGCAATGGAAATATCGCAGGTACCCAAACAAAGAGACACAACCGGGTCAATATCTCCTTTCAACCCGTATGAATGCAACAGGCGAACAAAGGTTGCAGGACTAAGACGACTCATAATGGTAGCAGTCACCCAGTTATCTGAATTCTGCAATCCCCATTTGATAGATACCATTTCCCCGACACGAGAACTTAAGCCAGTACGGGGACTCCAGGTTCTTCCTCCTCCTATTTCCAGAACAGGTTTGACATGCAATATCTGGTCGCAGGGAGTCATTCCTTCTTCCATTGCCAACGAATACAAAAACGGTTTGATGGTAGAACCTATCTGCCGGCGCCCCATATTAACCATATCATATTGGAAATATTGGAAATCTATTCCACCCACGTATGCTTTCACTTCGCCGGTCCGGGCATCCATCGACATAATTCCCGAACGAAGATAGGTTTTCATATACTTGATTGAATCCCAGGGAGTCATGGTTGTGTCTTTCAAGCCTTTCCATGAAAAAACAGTCATTTCAGCCGGTTGGTTGAAATTGTTCCTGATTTTAGTATCGCTCCACCCTTCCTTTTTCAGGTTACGGTAACGGTCGGATTGTTTCATGGAACGATCCATAATACCTTCCATCACTTCCACTTTGGTATTTTGGGCAAATGGTGCATACGAACGACCTTTTTTCTCTTTAAAAAAACGTTCCTGCATATCGAGTCCGATGTGTTCTTTAACAGCCTCCTCTGCATAAGTCTGCATACGGGAATCTATTGTCGTATAAATCTTCAACCCATCGATATGAAGGTTGTAATGATTTCCATTACTTTTTCTATTCTTATTACACCAGCCATATAAAGGATTGGTAGCCCAGGCCAAAGAATCTTCCGAATATTTTTGTTTCTGCGCCAAAGAATAGTCATTCTTGTTAGGCTCTTTGGCTGTCATAATCATCCGGAGAAATTCACGGAAGTATGGCGCTAATCCATCTTTATGATCCACTTTATTATAAGAGAGCACCAAAGGCAAAGCTTTCAAAGAATCCCGTTCGGCAGTAGTTATATAACCGTTTTTGCACATCAGGTTAAGTACTTCGTTCCGGCGTCCTTTTGTCAAATCCGGTCTTTTTATCGGATTAAAATAAGACGGATTTTTACACATACCTACCAATGTAGCCGATTCTTCAATGGTTAATGTCTTGGGATTTTTTCCAAAATAAACCCATGCCGCCGACTGGATACCAACAGCATTATGCAAAAAGTCGAACTTATTAAAATATAAGTTGATAATTTCTTCTTTGGTATAATACCTTTCCAGTTTCACCGAAATAACCCATTCGATAGGTTTTTGCAACAACCTCTCCGACAAACTGTTAGATTTCGGGGAGAATAATAGTTTGGATAATTGCTGGGTGATGGTACTCCCACCTCCGGCATTCGTTTGCCTGAAAAGGCCTGTTTTTATAAAAGCGCGCGCCAAAGCATAAAAGTCAATTCCCGAATGCTGGGTATAGCGTTCATCTTCAGTGGCAATTAAAGCATTTACCAAATTGGGATTTAACTCATTATAACCGACATAAATACGGTTTTCCTTTTCCCGGTTATAAGTTCCCAGCAATTTATTATCTGAAGATATAACTTGTGAAGCATATTTATCGATAGGATTTTCCAGATCTTCCACAGGAGGCATATATCCGATTATACCCTGGGATATCAGGAGAAATATCAAAAACAACAAAACGATTCCAGAAGCAAAAACAATCCAGAACCACCTAAAAAATTTTTTAGCGTTAAATTTCGACTTAGACTTTTTCATGCCCGCAAAAATACTCAAAATATTTCATACAGACTTTTAAATCTATATAACAAATTAAAAAAGTTCAGATTAGGAACAATTTGAATGTATTGGCATAAGGCTGCCCAAATGATGGGTGAATTTGTTACCGGGGATGAAGATAATTGAAATTTGGATTTTGCTGGTGGAATAAGTATCTTTGTAAAAAGTTTTTCTTAAAAGAAAGGATAAAAGTCATGATTGTAGAAAGAATCAATAATGAAGTTGTTTTACGAATACCTTCATTTGTCAATTTTGATGAAATACAAAGGGTAATTGACCTGATGAGATATAAAGAAGCAACAGCTCATAGCAAGGCCAAGCAAAAAGATATTGATAAAATAGTTTCTGATGCAAAAAAAGGTTGGTGGAAAGAAAACCGTAGCCGTTTTATTAAATGAAAATTATTGTAGATTCAAATATCGCATTCAGTGCATTAGTTAATAGTAACAGCCTGATTGCCGAAATAATAATTGGCTCAGGGAAAAAATATCAGTTTTACACAAGTGAATATATGCTTGCCGAATTGAAGAATCATCACGAAAAATTAAAAAAGGCATCAAAGTTGAATGATGAAGAGATTGAAACTGCAAAATATGAGCTTTTCAAATATATTGATGTTGTTACATTAGAAATAATTCCTGAAAAATACTGGCTTAAAGCAGAAAGATTAGTTTTTGATATAGATCCGGATGATACTGCATTTGTCGCATTATCACTTTATTTACGAGCTCATTTATGGACTGGGGATAAAAGATTATACAATGGCCTCAAAGCTAAAAAATTTGATAAAATTCTTTCGACATCAGAATTACAAGAATTTATAAAAAAATAGATTTATAAGAATTCTTGGCAACTAAAAACGTGTAAGCTAACATTCAAAAGTAGTTTACACGTTTTTTATTTTAAATAAAAATACATTTTTCTTTTCGCATGTTACAATAACCCACCTTTAATGGGAAAAAACTCTGCAACCATTATATATATTGAATATACCTTTGCCGGAAAGAACTTTATCGATTAAAATTTCATTTATTAATAATTTAAAATTCATTTATCATGAAAAAAGTATTACTTACAATGGCAGTTGTTTTGACTGCAGTGTTTGGAGCGAAAGCTGCAGATTTGTTTATTACTGATTTTAAAACTGTTCCTACAGGAATGACTTTTAACTCGACTATTACCCAAGGAAACACTTCTAATCTGGTTACAACAACAGTTGGAGGAATGGTCTTTGGAGCTCCATCTGTAGCATCTGGACAAACTGCAAAAGCAATTGAATATGGAACTGCATCAAGTGATTATTCTACAGATTTTCCAATGGCTTCTGGCAATGCAGAATTCAAAATGGCCCGTGTTGCCCGCACAAGTTTGAAAAATACAGATACTTACATTGAATTCCCCAAAGTGACAGGACCTGCAACAATCACAGTTTGGTCTTCTAATTCAGGCACTGGGACTGGAAGATTTACTGATATATATGCAAATGGAGACAAAGTTAAATCTTCAGTAGAACTACCTGCCAAAGCAAACTCAAAAACTGATTGTGTTGCAACAACATACAGTTTTTCAGGAACTGGAGAGGTTACTTTTAAAGTTGTAGCTACTGGGGGTCAATATATCTTTGGTATACAAATTGAAGGTAGTAATAGTGGAGGTGGGGGTGACGAAATCGTGACTCTTTATGATTCAGGAAATCTTGCTACAAACGCAAATTACATTGCACCAGACTGGATTACAACAGATAAAGGCGCTGCAACTATAATAAAGAAAACTGGCTTGAAAAAAGATGCAGCAACTGCATTTTATTCCACTTTAGGAATTCCATCTGGAAGTGAAGAAGCTTATGCTCTTGCTATTAATAAAACTCAAGATGGTACTTCTAAAGAGATTTTCGACACATGGATGATGTTAAACCTTTCAGGATTTCAACCAACTCTAGTAACTATTCAGTATTGGGGCACAGGAGGAAAAGGAATTCAAATGACTTCAGGAACAGCAAATGCTTGGAGTGGTAATAAAAGTTATGTTGTTGGAGAAGTTTCTTTAGATGTTAGTGCTCTTGCATCTCCTGTCAGTGTAAAATTAGTTCCAACAGGAGAGAAACAAACTGATTATAGTACTGGAGATGCTTTCATTAATAGAATTGTAATTAAAGGGAAAAAAGCACCTAATGCTATCAATTCTACATCAGCATCAGACAAAGTTGTTGTATCCACTCAATATTACAATCTCTTAGGTGCAAAAGTTTATGCTTTTACTTCAGGAATCATTATCGAAAAATCAATTTATGAAGATGGAACTTCTTCTTCTAAAAAAGTATTGAACAAGTAAAAGATAAAAAAGATAGATGAAAAGGAAGCGTTTTGAAAGCGCTTCCTTTTTTTATTCTATTCGCCAAAACAGATTACAACGCATCAGTAAAACCCTGTGTTTTGGAAAAGACTTTCGCTGTGCCGTGTTAAAAGAAAACTCTGCTTTAGAAACGACACCGGTCGCTCCTTGATGAGACAAAGAACGCTTCTTAATGAGAGAACAATCGCTTCAAAGAGATATAAAAAGTGAGCCCAAATTACGCTTAAATCATTATGACTGAAATTATCATCATTATCTGCCTGTTAATTATTGCATTGCTATCGATAGTCAATTATAAAAAGCAAAACAGAATCAACGAACTTGAGCTAAATCGAACGATTTTAGACAAAAAATTAATTGAGTCTGAAGCATTGTGTGATTATATCAAACAATTATTGCTCATTCAATTACAAGAATTACAAAAAGATGCACAAAAGAATTTACTTCCGGTCAGACCGGGAGATAAAAAAATCAACCAACCCAAATTCAATTGGACAAAACTTTATCCCATTTTCGACGGGCTTTATGACAAACTTGCCGAGAAATTAGCCCAGCGATATCCCACCCTTACAGAAAAAGAAAAACAACATTGTTGTTTGATTCGGGCTAAATTCAGAACGGATGAAATTACTTATATATTGGATTATGAAACCACAACTTCTACCCATACTCAAAAAAATAAACTCCAGAAAAAATTAGGAATCGCCGATGTCAAAGAATGGCCAATTTTCTTTGATAATTTGTAATAAAAACAACCCTTTTTAGCAAAATACGAATTTATTTTTTCGAGGTTAGAATTTTTAAGTTTACAAGTCCATTAATCAACTATAAATAAAACAAATAACAAAAGCATTGAGTTAGAATTATTTTGATAGAAGTTCGAGCCTGTTCCTTTTTTCTTTCATAAATTTGCAAAAAATATATTTAATAATCTTAATATTTTAGTTTATGAAAACAAAAAGTATCTTTACGTTTATTACAGCGATTTTGTTAAGCTTTTCTCTTTTATCGATCAATGCACAAGTAGTTAATTCCAATACCAATGTTGGGGTTGGGCAAGGAGTTTTGTCTAGTAATACTACCGGATACCGGAATATTGGTTTAGGGGATTATTCTTTGAATAAAAACAAGACAGGATATAGTAACAATGCTTTAGGTTACAAAGCATTGTTCTCAAATACCGATGGAGAGTGTAATGTCTCTATTGGTTCTTTTTCTATGATGTCAAATACAATTGGAATTAGAAATATTTCAATTGGACATAAATCACTTTATTCAAACACAAAAGGATACAACAATATTGCTTTAGGTTATAGTTCAATGTATCTTAATATTGAAGGTAAGAAAAATATTGCTATAGGAGATAGGGCAATGTATTATTTTACTAAAGGGAATTCCAACACAGCATTAGGACGATTTGCACTATATGGTAATGCTTACGAATCACCTAATGGAAGTAAAAATAATGCGATTGGAGAATCTGCTCTTCATTGGATTTCTTCTGGCTCCGAAAATAATGCAATTGGGTATAAAGCCGGATTTAATATTCAAACAGGCATACGAAATAATATTTGGGGAAGTTATGCAAATGTATCTACTTCATCTAATTATAATATAATTATTGGATATAGAACTTGGAGTCATGGAGACAACAACATTATAATTGGCAAAAAAATCACCTTACCTCAAGGAATTTCCAATGCCATGAATATAGGAGGTGTTTTATTTGGAACAGGATTTCAATCAGCACTTCCAGAAGGTGCTACTTCTACCCCTGCCAACGGAAAAATCGGAATCAATGTAGTAAACCCCACGACCACCTTAGATGTAGCCGGAACAGGTCATATCAGTTCTCATTTTTATGTAGATGGAAATCTCGGAATCGGCACAAAAAATCCGGATCAAAAACTAACTGTAAAAGGAAAAATACATGCAGAAGAAGTGATAATAGATACAAATGTTCCGTTTCCTGATTATGTTTTTAGCCATGACTATAACTTAATGCCATTAAAAGAAGTCGAACAATTTGTAAAGACAAACAATCATTTACCTGAAATCCCATCGGCAGGTGAGGTCGCTGAAACCGGATTGAATATAGGAGAACTACAAACGAAATTATTGCAGAAAATTGAAGAATTAACTTTGTATGCTATTGAGCAAAGCAAAGATATTGAAGAGCTAAAGAGAGAAGTAAGAGAATTAAAAGAAGTAAAGGAATAAAGAATTTATCATGAAAACAACGATTGCTGTCATTATATTATTAGTTGTTTCCAATTATATTTTTGGACAAAACATAGCATTCAACTATGATGCAGATGGAAACATGGAATCCCGTTATATAGTCCCTTTAAAAATGGCAAAAGCAGCCCAGGCAGAAGCTGAAACAACAGAAATACCATCAATTGAATTGGGAGAGCAAAAAATAACAATCTACCCCAATCCTACTCAAGGACATATCTCTGTTAAAATTGAGTCTCTTGACTTCGAGAAAAATAATTTTTTCAGGTTATTCAATGCTTCAGGGCAGATAATCGAAAGCCGGAATATAGAATCTGAATTCACAGATATAGATATTCTGGGAATCTCAGGATTTTATTTTCTTGATATTCACCTGGGAGAGAATACCTCGAAATGGAAAATTATCAAACAATAAATTTAACAAACCATGAAGCCACATTATTATTTTATATGCTTTTTAATATTAGTTTATTTTAATGTTTCCGGGCAGAAAAGTTATGAACTTATTCAACCCGACAATACTTCAAAAACGTATATTGCCCGGGACTATATCCGGTTACTTCCCGGTTATTCCTTTAACTCCGCAGGAGGAAAAACTTTATTCGCAGGCATCAATGAGCATTTATTGGAGCCGGCTGCTTACCAGAGTTTGTCTCAGATTCCCGATCCAGACAGGAACCTCAACACAAGTTATGCTGTTGGCACAACAGCAGGGGAAGCTTCTGTGAGTCCTACAGGAGCTGCCATTTACCAAATACCTATAGAAATTACACCTGGGACAGCAGGTATACAGCCAAACGTTTCTGTGGTTTACAACAGTCAATCCGGAAACGGATTGCTTGGCTATGGTTGGAATTTAAATGCTGTATCAGCTATTGTACGAGCTGGCAAAACCATCTATCATGATGGCGTTGTTTCGGCACCTTTACTGAATTCTTCGGATAATCTGTTATTAGATGGGCAACGATTAATTAATGTATCAAGTCCTAATCTAAGTTATGGTGCGAAATACAGGACAGAATTGGAATCTTTCCTTGATATTACATACACAAATCCGGGTGCATCTTATATGAGTTTTACTGTTAAAAATAAGGAAGGATGGACATTATTATATGGTTCTTCTGATGACTCCAACATAAAATTCAAAAATGAAACAACAACATATTGTTGGCTGTTGAAGAAAGTAATGGACGCCAACGGTAATTACATGACTTATACTTATGACAATAATGCTGAAACAGGAGAATTTCGTTTAAAACAAATTGATTATACCGCCAATGATGTAGCAACATTACAATCTTATAATAAAATAGAATTCTTTTATGAAACACGAAGCGACAAATCTAATGCATATATTGCCGGAAAGTCCCTTGAACAAACCATTGTATTAAAAAAGATAAAATGCAGTGCATATAATTCAACAATCAGGGAATACAGATTTAATTACTATCATGATGGTTTTTATTCTAAATTAACCGAAATTGAAGAATATGGTCAATATGGAATGAGGTATAACTCTACTGTCATTGGTTGGGGGGATAACCTGATGGCAGAAAGCCCTCCTGTGCAGAAAATAACATTGTCTCCCAATATAGGAGCTAATGATTTCGTCAGGTATGCGGATTTTAATGGTGATGGTTGTACTGATTTTATATCATATCCATCAAAATCAACATATTCAACATCAGATAAAGCAGTATTATATTTGTTTTCACCGGAAATGAATTGTACAAAACAATGTGAATTGTCTTTGATTTCAGGATTTCAAGGCTTTTACTTTGGAGATTTTAATGGAGATGGTTACCTGGATATTGCCAGAGTCCACAGTAGTGGTTCTACCTATAAATTTCAAATTTATTTATATAATGGAACTTCATTTAGTTATAAATCGGAGTTTACATCTTCCGGAGCAGATGCATTTATTGGAGATTTCAATGGAGATGGAAAAGCCAAAATATTAACAAAAACCAATCCTAAGTTATATAATGAAAATGGAAGTGAAATCGCATCATGCTCTTTTGACTTAAGTAATAATGTAGTTATACCAGGCAGGTCAAGCAGGCGTACAGCAGGAAAGGGTAATTTCATCCTTGATTTTAATGGAAACGGGAAAATGGATATTGCGTTAAAATCAAATTCTTCCATTGAGATATACGAGTTGAATGGTAATTCTTTTTCTCTAATCGCATCTACAAGTATAGGCACTGTTGATTTAGATAAATTGAGATTTGGAGATTTTAACGGAGATGGAAAAACGGATATATTAAAATTAAATCCCGATAATCAAGCAGGGGGAACGATTTTCTTTTCAACTGGAAGTTCATTTAAAGAACAACCTGTTCTCAATGTAGAAAACTTTAGCGTAAATTCCATTATATCTGATTACAATGGAGATGGGAAAGCTGACATCCTGGATTATAAACAAATGTCAAGCAGAGGAAAACCAAATCCTGTTAATATACGAATTGGTATTTTTAATGAATCAACTTCCAGTTTTGATATGATTAATTATGAATTCCAAGATAACCTTATATCAATCGGAACAAATTATGATTTTGTTAATTTCAATGATTTTGACGGGGATGGTTGTCCTGAATTTAGTTATGATGGCTATTATGATGTAAATTGTATAAAACAATTATCTCAATATAAAAATCACAGAGTGAAGGATATAACAAATGGTATAAATCATAAAGTACAATTTGACTACCTGCCAATTACTGATAATTCAATATATAAAGAAACTATACAAACTTATGCATTTCCAGTTTCTAAAATACGTATACCATTGTATTGTGTAAAATCCGTGAAAAACATTTTAGGTAATATTACATCAATAGACAATTTCACTTACAAAAATGCCAGGATTCACAAGCAAGGCAAAGGATTTCTCGGGTTTGAAGAGATGAGTTCAACGAATACTACTCAAAACCGGAAAATTACAACCCAATATGCCTACAATTCTACATATTACAATGTATACCCGGTAAAACAAACTATCACAACAATATCAGGAGATTCAATAGCAAGAACTACATTTAAAAATAATTATTTTGTTTCTTCAGGAACTAAAGTAATATTCCCTTATATAAGCTATCAGGAAACGATTGATCATCTTACCGGATTAGCAAAGAAAACAGAGTATACTTATTCTTCCGTTAATCAAGGCAATCCGGATAAAATAACAGAAACTCAAGGTTCTTTGATAACAGAAACAGTAAATACATGGGAAGCAAAAAATTCTTCTTTCAAAAACAGGATTACAAAACAAATTATCACAAAAAAAGGACTTGGAAAACAATTTACAGAAACAAAATCATTTGACTACGACTCGTATGCCCGGCTCATAAAAAGAGTGGATTTCTCGGGACATACAAAAGCTGTCACTACCCAGTACAGTAATTATGATAATTTTGGAAATCCGAAGACAGTCTCAACTACTGCTGCAAATTGTCCGGCAGTTACTACAAATTCTGCTTATGATGCCACAGGACGATTCATAGTAAGTCATACTGATGAATTGGGAAATGTATCTTCTTTCAGGTATGACGAACGCACCGGATTATTATTGGAAAAAAGAGATATCGCAGGATTAACAACAACCTATCAATATGATGGCTTCCAGCAATTACTAAGAGAAAATGCACCTAACAATATATTGACATATAATCAATTATGGGATATTTCCAATAATAATTTGTTCAGGATAGATGTTATTTCTCAAATTTCGGGAACGCAATCAACCTGGTACAATGTTTTAGGGCAAGAAACTAAAAAACAAGCTCGGGGTTTCTCCGGCCTTGTAGTAACAGAAAAAGAATATAACTCAAAGGGACAATTATACAAGGAATATCTGCCCGGTTATGGTTCTAAAAGTTCTCAATATGTTGAATATGCTTACGATTCTTGTGGACGGATTCAGTCGGAGACAAATATTGGACGGATTACGTCTTACGATTACAAGCGTTTAACAACAACCACTACTTTGCCGGATGGTACAACCCGCTCTTCTACTCTGAATTTGTCGGGTTTGATTGAAAGTTCAAAGGACGCAGCGAATAATCAGGTTACCTACACTTACAATAGCTTGGGTAAACCAGTAACTACATCATCCAATGGAATTACAACCCATATCAACTATGATGACAGAGGATTCCAAACAGCACTCAAAGATGCCAACTTATTAGATTCTATCAAGTATGTATATGATGCATACGGACAATTGATTACCCAAACCAATGCACGCAAACAAACAACATCAATGCAATATGATGCAGCCGGACGAATGATACAAAAATCTTGTCCGGAAAGAATCCTGACTTATCAATATGTCAAATCCGGCAATGGTATCGGGCAACTTCAAACCATAAAAAACGGGAATCAGGTAATACAAAGTTGTAGTTATACCAATCGGGGGCAAACGGCTTCCATTACGGAAAACATTGACAACATAGACTATACAACAAGTTATATTTACGATTTGTATGGGCAAATGTTAGAACAGAAGTCTCCTTCTGGAATGCGTACAAGTTACCAATACCGGAATGGGCTATTAGTTTCGATGCGAAATGGAGATTCCAACGCTTTGCTCTGGCAGGCGGATGCTGTCAACGCATTGGGACAAATCACGGAAAGTAGTTTAGGAAATAGTTTGAAACGCATTTCTGGTTATGATACTTATCATCTGCCCAATCAAATATTGCTGAAAAACGGGACTTCTGTTATAGACTTGGTTAACTATTCATTCGATCCTGTTACGGGCAACCTCACCGAACGGAATGATATTTCAAATAACAGGAAAGAAGTATTCGGATACGATATTTTGAATCGCCTGGAATCAATAAGACTGAATAATGGCAGCGCCAACATGATGTCTTATTATCCGAATGGGAACCTCAAAACCAAATTTGATGTAGGTACTTACCAATATGAAAACAGCAACCATGCCGTATCAAAAATTACAGATAATGCATCAGCTTACAATCCTCCGGCATTTGATATAACCAACACATCATACAATCGTGTTTCTTCACTCACCCAACAAGGTCCGGTTGTCAAAAAAATAAATTTTCAATACGATGCTGGTAATCAACGGCAAAAAAGCAGTTATTATGAAAATAATGTATTGAAAAAGACTATGTACTATGCAGGGAATTACGAAAAAGAAATAATTGCAGGAGGTACTACCAAGGAATATGATTATATTTACACGCCTGAAGGTTTAACTGCCATAGCCATTAAAACCAACGGCACACGTTCTTTGTATTATGCACAAACCGACCATTTAGGCAGTATCCGGGTGGTAATCACTGAATCCAAAGCCATACAAACCCGCTATTATTATGATGCCTGGGGAAAACAGACATTAGCCTATGGAACAAGTATCACCAACAGGGGATATATCGGACAGGAACATTTGAATGAGTTCGGACTGATAAACCTGAATGCCCGGTTGTATGATCCTGTTTTAGGCAGGTTCCTGGGAATGGATCCGTATGTTCAGGATGCAGGTTTTACTCAATCACATAACAGGTATAGTTATGGGATGAATAATCCACTTTGTTATGTCGATGAAAACGGAGAATTCTGGCATATAATCATTGGTGCTGTTGTTGGTGGAATTATCAATTGGGCAACCCATGGTTGCAAATTCACTTGGGAAGGATTGAGTTATTTCGGCGTAGGAGCAATTAGCGGAGCAGTAACAGCCTGGACTGGTCAAGCTTGGATTGGAGGGGCAATTATGGGTGGCGGAAATACTTTTGTCTCTCAGGGATTTGCCGGAGGTGATGGAAACTCATGGAATTGGAATAATATTGATTTATTTCAGATTGGGATGGATGCTACAATGGGGGGCTTGACCGCATATTTAGGAGGACAATTAGCTGGTAAGATTTCGCCTGTTGTTAGCCAATACACTTCTAAATTAGGTGGCCCTGTTATTCAAGATATGCTCACCGAAAGCATAACCAGTGGAGCGACCGGATTTACTCTTGGAGCAGGAATGACAGCATTGAATGGAGGTGATTTTAAAGAATCCATGCAAGCCGGATGGAATTCTGCTAAAGTTGGTTTGGCTGTTGGCGCTGCTTCGGGTGCTGCTTCGGGATATCAAAGGGCGATAAAGGAAAAGGTAAATCCTTGGACAGGGAAAGACAAACAAATTTATGAAATTGGAGAAGGTGTTCGGAGAACTAAAGCAGCTCAAGAACTTGGGCAGAAGACCATAAAAGCGGAAGATCATACCGGAAAAACATTTGATGTTCCAATTGAAAATTTACGTTCTCCTATGAAAAGCGAAATCGATGTCAGTAATCCAGATTTAAAATTACGGTATCAAAATATTTATGATGCCACTAAAGCAGGAGAAATCACTACTCCTATATATGTACAGCCTGGAGATCGCGGAATTAAGATAAGAAACATTAGATTTAAATATTAGATTATGATATGTAAAGACAAAGAAAAGAAAGCGCTTTATGCCATTTATAGTTTGATTGCCGAAGCTCACAATTTAGCAATCCAAAATATTCAAAGTAAAGAACTATTTAATTTTTTTGATGATTTGGAACATCTTCCAAATTTACTGATTGAAGAAAATGATCAGACAAATTTCTTTGAAATGTGCTTGGAGGGATGCTGCGTCCGTAATAAATGCACCTATATCATTGATAAATACCGGAAATAAAATTAGGTTTTATAGAAAAAACAGACAGATATGATCAGAGAAGTAAAAAAAGACAGAGCACTTCGATCTATCCATGACTTATTGGTTGAAGCCAGAATTTTAGCTTTTGAAAATATTTCAAGTGAAGAAATGGCTGAATATTTGGCTAAAGTAGAATATCTAATGGTTTTAATAATTGAAGAAGAGGATAACACTGATATTTATGCGAAAAATTTGCAAAAAATTTGTGCTTTTTATGATTATAAACGCATTATGGTTCATTATAATGCCCCCCTGCTAAGCGTAGACAAATGAGGTAAGCGCTCGGCGAAGTTTCTAAATTCGTAGTGTTAGAAGTACAGCTCGGCTTCACAAATCTGTAAATCAGGAGATTTATTTCTAACAACGACAGAAGCTAAGCTTCTGCCGAGCGCAATTCACATCAAACTACGTCCAGCGGGGGGTACTATTAAATCTCTAATTTTAAACAAAATAAGATGAATATAGATAATCTCAAAAAAAATATTGAAATAGGTACACAATGGATAATTGATCATGATGAAAACATAATCAAAAAAGAAAAATTTAAACGTATTAGATATATTGTAAAATTAATGGATGCACAATTTAAACCATTTTATATAAAAAAATTTTGGAGTATTCAATATTACACATTAGATAATCTTATAAAATTTATTGAGACAGTTCAATATCCTATTTCGTGGATCGATCAAGTATTGCATAAAGTAACAAAAAACGGTCTTATTATAGAGATAACATTAGTCTATAAACATTATCAGGATAATGAAAGTGAATCTTCTTTTCATGTAGCAATCCCTTGCTAAGCGTAGGCAAATGATGCAATAGCTCGGCAAAGGCTCTGCCTTTGTCGGGTTAAAAGCAAGGCTCTGCCTTGCAAAAACACACCAAAGAACATAATCCAAAACGTTTGACAATTAAAATATTTTGTATTTTTGACAATTATAATCAAAGCAAAACATCCAAAACAGATTAAATTATGAGTACAGGTTATCAAATCAGTGAACAAGATAAGGTTCATTATCTAACATTTCAGATTGTAAGATGGTTTGATATCTTC
>JAVBLO010000050.1:0-26905 GCA_031553415.1 Bacteroidales bacterium
TGCAGGATAGCCTGGTATTGTGGGTAACACCGGATATTACCGAAGTGAGGAACGCTGCAAAAAAAACAATCTGGATTCCAACAGATCCCCAAAATTCAAAAAACCTCTGGGCTCCCGAAATTCACAATATCAACGGCAAATGGTATGTTGTTTATACCGCAGATGACGGGAATACCGATAACCACCAATTGTACGTGCTTGAAAATGAAAATGCAAATCCTTTGGATGGAGAGTTTGTAATGAAAGGACGGATCAGTACGGATAAAGACAACAATTGGGCCATTGATGGATCTTATTTCGAAAACAATGGTAAATTGTATATGGTGTGGTCGGGATGGCAGACACGCCGCATAGATACCGAGACTCAATGTATTTATATTGCTGAGATGGAAAATCCCTGGACATTGAAATCGGAAAGAGTTTTGATCTCCCAACCCGAGTTGGATTGGGAAAGACATTATAAAAATGAGAATGGTTGGAATCCTCCGTATATTGTATATGTAAATGAAGGTCCGCAGCCATTGAAGAGTGCCCAGGGGAAATACATTCACATTGCATATTCAGCCAGCGGTGTGTGGACTCCCTACTATGCATTGGGTCTTTTGACTGCTCAATCGGATGCCGATTTACTTCAACCCCAATCCTGGGCGAAATCTGCGAATCCTATTTTTAAGCAGTCTCCTGAAAATGGAGTATATGGAACCGGACACAACAGTTTCTTCAAATCGCCCGACGGAACGGAAGACTATATTCTTTATCATGCACGTGATACGGAAGTCGATCCTTCCGGAGCCGGTGATACCCGTTCTCCCCGGGCACAGAAAATCGGTTGGAATGAGAACGATTATCCGGCAATGGGAATTCCTTATCCGATCACTCAGGAGTTACCTAAACCATCGGGAACTAAATAACATTTGAAAATTAAGAATTAAGAGTTAAAAATTAAAAGTTAAAGAGGGGCTGTTTCATGAATCTTTTTTGATATACTTTCAATAACTTACTACTTATAATTCTTAATTCTTAATTCTTAATTTTTAGTCCTAGTAAGCCCTTTGGTTACATTGTATCTGAATTGCAATAGTTTTTTCCCTTTAGAGGGTTTTCCTTTGAGTAGAAATATGATAAATAATACAATTGAAGCACACCACTTAATTAGTTCGAAAAACAATCTTTTTATATATGAAGCTCTGGAAACAGACAATGTCCGCATTCGTTCACTGATACCAATGGAGTAAGTTAGTTTCTTAAAATGCTCTTCTGTTAGTTTTTGAGCCGGAATATAATGGTATATTCCGGCTCCAGACACATACCAGACTTTTTTACCCGCAGAAAAAAGACGGGAGAAAAAATCTTTTTCTTCTGCACCAATCAAACCGCGTCCTTTCCGTCCAAGTTCAACATTGAATAATCCAAAATCCCGGAAAACTTCCGAACGATAGCAAGCATTTCCTCCACCCGGAAACTGCCCATGCTTAAAAGGTTGATTTTTATCTCCTTTATATAAATAAGCTGTCAGCAAAACTTCTGTATAGTGTGAAATCCATTGGGGCGGGGTCACTTCATAATGAGGAATAATAGGTCCTCCTGCAGCTATTTCGGTAGGATAATTTTCGAAAAAATCATCGTATGCTTTCAGATAGCCATGGAAAACTGTTGCGTCATCATCTACATAAACAAGTAGCTCTCCCCCACTCTCCTGAATTCCCCGGTTGCGGGCGTACGATAATCCTTGTTGCGTTTCAACACAGTATTTTAAATTAATATCCGGATATTTTTCCTGAAATTCACTGCACAATTTTTCTGTTGCATCGGTCGAATTATTATTCACCAAAACAATTTCATATTTATCCCGCGGATATTCCTGCAAAGCAATACTTTCCATTGCATTGAAGATATATTTCTCACGGTTATATGTACAAAAGATGACAGAAAAACGGAATTGATTATCCATATAATGAGTTAAGAATTAAGAATTAAGAGTTAAGAGTTGGGTATCATCACAGTTCCAACTCTTAACTCTTAATTCTTAACTTTTTTAAAAAATATCAGATATATCAAAAAGCCAAGTAATATCAGTAACAAAGCGCCTGATGTAATGGTGGTTACAATGCCACAAACCTTGATATTATCATTATCGAATACCATTTCTATTTTGTGTTCTCCGGGAGGAACGACCAAAGCACGGAGCGTCCAGTCGGCACGGCTGATTGGTACTTGTTTGCCATCTATATAGGCCTTCCATCCATAAGGATAATAAATTTCAGAGAATATAGCCAAACCTTCTTTTTGTGAAGCTGATTGATATATAACTTTATCAGGCGCATATTGAGTCATCTCAATCTTAGCAGTAGAATCAGACACTATCTGTAAACCTTTCAGGTTTGATTCGAACTTCTTATCCAGTACAGCTTCTTTGACCGGAATGATGGTATTCATCGCTGCCATTTCTTCATCGGCATTATCCACAAAGCGATATGAGTCAACAAACCAGGCATTCCCATAATGATACGGATTGTATATCGGTGGTTGTGATGGATTGTAAATAATATACTTGGCATTAAGCATATCTAATGAGGTACAAACTTTCAAAGCTTCCAATATACTTTCCTGAGTAGGATTATTCCCCAAAGCATTCCTGATAATTTGCATTTCCGGATTCACCCGCCTGTTTATCAAATCCTGGTAACGACGTAATTTGGCGGCATGGTATCCTCCGATAGATTTATGATAATAAGAAGTATTTGTTTCATTAAACGGATCATTCAGATTCAACACACGGTAAGAAGGAGATTTATCAGCCAATATAGCTTCATCTGCAGCCGATTTCTTAAATACTTTTTCTTTGAATACTTTTGAAGACATAAAGTTATCATTATTCAAATAGCGTTTATCGACCTGCCATAAATCGAACAAATTCAAAGCAATCAAACCAATAATAACCCATAAACCAGCCTTTTTTTTATTTTTTGCTTTAATATAAACAAAAAGTAAAACTGCTCCCAATAAGACAAAAATCAAAGAACGTAGCGTGTCCGACCTGAGCAAAGATTTCCTGTCATCAATCAATGCATCCAAAAACCAACCCGGCAAATTACTCTCCAATTCGGGAGTCGATAAAAATGAGAAAAACATTCCGGGCATCATCCATAATATCAGGCAAATTCCGCCAACGATACCGGTTGAATATATTAATGCTTTATTTAATTTTTCTTTTTTCAGATTTCCTGAAAGCAATTCCTTTAACGCCATAACAGACAATATCGGGAATATAATACCCGGAATGACCAATGTCATTTCAACAGTACGGAAACGGCTATAATAAGGGAAGTGATAATACATAAAGTCATTGAACCAGGAAAGATTGTTTCCCCACGCCAACATGGTAAAAAATACTGAAGTCCCCAACAGCCACCATTTGGCACTGCCGGGAACTATGAAAAATGAAAAAAGAAACAATAAACAAATAATAGCTCCAAAATATACCGGACCAGAAGTAAAAGGCTTGGCTCCCCAATATTCCTGTGCATAAGAAAATAACTGACCAGCTGCATTCCCATCTATTTGACCTGATTGCGCTTTATTTACCAACGTTTTATATGATTCGGAATTTTCACCGAAATTTTTGGAAGCACCTCCCATTACGTTTGGAATCAGCACAGTAAGCGTTTCAGCTTTTCCGTAACTCCAACCAAAAACATATTGTTTGTCCAAGCCGCTCGAAGCTGCAACCGATTCATTTTCAAGCGGTGTCAATTCGGTTTTCCCACGTGTACTCTCTTTCGCCAATTCGCTTGTTTCATATAAGTTGGTAATATTCGTACCAACAACAAAAAAGATTGACAACAAAAATATGCCGGAAGAAAATGTTAAATGTTTGAAATCTTTTTCCCGAATACACGAAACAGTAAAAGCAATAAACAATATAACACAAAAAATAGCGGTATAATATGTAATCTGAAAATGATTCATGGCTACCTGCAGATATAACCCGAATACAAAGAGCAGGAAACCCGGTATATACCATTTTTTGAACACAGTCAACAATCCTGCCAAAATAAGAGGTAAATAAGCCAGCGCCCATATTTTTGTGACATGGCCTGCCTGAATGATAATAAAATTATAGGAAGGAAATGTTATACCAATAGCGCCTAAAACAGCTAATGGAATACTGGCGCCCATTACGAGGAATAAAATGTAAGAACAAATCAACAGGATAAAAATAGGACCTGATGTCTTGAACTGCAACATATTTGACAGTCCAACCTTAATTTTATCCATGAAATTAATTCCCTCTGTATAGCCGGTTACCTGATATGATGGCATCCCGGAAAACATAGAACCCAGCCAACCGGAAGGTTTTCCATATTCCACCAGTTCACGCGCCATTCCATCATATTTAATCGCATCACCTTGTGGCAATACTTTTCCTTCGAAAGCCGGAAAAAAATAAATCAATACCAGAATGAAAAAGAAAAGAATAACACCTAAATGCGGCAAAAGGGTTTTAAGAAGAGTTTTAAATTTATTCATTGTAATAAAAAATCAGTTATTGCCAGCAAAAATACTATTTTGTGAGGAATTACACGAATTATTGCACAAAAAAAGTCGTCTGAGATTTCAGACGACTTTTTTATAGTTATAATGAAAATTAGAAAGTATAGCTCAAACCAAAGTTCAATGAAGAAGCATCTAATCTCAAACCGAAAGCGCTTGTAGAATCTCTTCCATCTTCATCATAGCTTGTGCTGTTAAATCCAAGTTTTCCAAATGTAGCATTAATAGAAAATTTAGAAGACAAGTTATAAGCAATACCTGGCATAATATTGATACCAAAAGTGTTTGAATAATCACTTACACCAATGTAATCTATTTGTCCTTGTCCATAAAGGCTGAAATTTCCTTCTTTAAGGATGAAATAACGAAGATAAGGACTGATTCTGAATGAAGTTGTAGCATCTCCACCATCAGGAGTGTAAGAACCAAATCCAAGAACAGCGCCTACAGCCATATCGTCACTCAAGAAGTAACCGATTTCAGGAGCAATACCAAAATCAGTATTTTTGTCATCTGACCAAAATCCAGTACCAACTTCAGAAGGTCCATCTCCAATGTTAGATAATCCTAAATAAATTGAACCTTTTTGAGCACTAACACTCATTACACTCAAAGCAATAACTGCCAAAGCAATTAACTTTTTCATATTTTTTTGTTTGTTAAAACTGCCTACTCTATCAATGCTTTTCGGCTTCCGCATTTTGTTAAAACGGCGCAAATGTATAGCTTAAAATTATATCTTGCATATATTTTTATTAAAATTATGTTAAAATTACACGTCAGAAAACGTAACCATTTGAGTATTAACAATAAAAATCAAGCGAAAAAATTTTATTTGACTGTATAAAATAAATCGTACTTTTGCAGAATGAAAGAAAAATCCCTCAAAGAGAAAGTAGCTTCGGGTTTCATATGGAGTGCAGCCGACAGGTTCGGGCAGCAAATCATGGGAATGATTGTACGTATTATCATTGCAAGAATTCTTTTTCCTTCCGACTTCGGCCTCATTGGCATACTGCTTATTTTTAATGCTTTTTCCAATTTAATCCAGGATAGCGGCTTCTCTACAGCATTAATCCGGAAAAAAGGACCGACTGTTATTGAGTATTCAACAATTTTTTACTTTAATATAATCATTGGATTTTTTACTTATTGGATTTTATATTTTTCGGTTCCTCTTATTGCCGATTTCTACGAACAACCTTTATTAATTGATTTGTCGAGGGTTTTATTTTTGTCATTCGTTTTCAATGCTTTTGGAATTATTCAAAATGTAATGATAGTAAAATCACTGGATTTCAAAAAGAACACTGTTATATCAACAACCTCAGTCTTATTATCCGGAATCATAGCAATTATAATGGTTTATACAGGTTTCGGTGTTTGGAGTCTGGCTGTACAAGTTGTTTTAGCAGCCTTGTTCCGTACAATACTTCTTTGGATTTACGGACAATTTCGCCCGGTGCTCAAATTTGACAAGTCTGTTTTAAAATCGCTTTTTCCCTTTAGCTCTAAAATGTTCCTGACCGGAGTAATGAGTCAGACAAGCAATATAATATACACTTTAGTTATCGGGAAAAATTTTAACATGTCGCAGGTTGGTTTTTACAGTGAAGCGACAAAATATCAATCCATCGCCGTAGATTCAATATCAGGAACTATTAACAATGTAGCTTTTCCTGTACTTTCAACTATAAAAGACAGTGAAGAGCAAATTATCAATGTCTTTAAAAAGCTAATACGAGTTTCAGCATTTATTTCATTTCCGGCCATGATGATCTTGGGAGTAATTGCTCAACCATTTATACTTTTGCTTTTAACTGAAAAATGGCAGCCTGCCATTCCAATACTGCAGATTCTATGCGTAAGCGGTATGTTTTATCCATTGACAATTACAAATTTAGCCATATTGAAAACGAAGGGAAAATCAGGAACAATTTTCCAGATAGAACTTGTCAGGAATGTTTTACTTGCAATAGCTATTGTTGTTACCATTTCATACGGAATAACGTCATTGGTTGGAGGATTGGTTGTCATCAATGTTTGTTACTATTTCTTTTCTGTTTTTCAAGTAAAAAAAACAATCGCCTATCCGGCAATGCAACAATTGAAAGATATTTTCCCTTACTTTTCCATATCACTGTGCTGTTTTATTCCAACGCTTTTTTTTCAACTGATAACAACTAATTTTTTGCTCCAAATAATCCTGCAAGTGCTATTCGGAGCTGGAGTATACTTGATTCTGTGCAAATATTTAGGTTCAAAAATATTGGAAGATGCCCAGGATTTACTAATAAAAAAAATTAAATCATAATTTAATGAATGCAATTCTAAATAATATACAGATTCTTTCCGGATTTTATCCCCGCAGAATTCTTACCAGGTTGAAAAACCTCCCTTGGTTTTATAAAAAAAAGAAAGAATTTATAAAATCAATGGGAAAGGATACTGATTTCAAAATCACCCGTGATTATTGGTGCCTGACAGATATTTCAGATAATAGCGGCACATTGAGTAAGCATTATTTTAAACAGGATTTATATTATTCACAGAAAATATATGAAAACCATCCGGTAAAACATGTTGACATTGGTTCAAGGATTGATGGATTTGTTGCACATCTGGCAACTTTTATGGAAGTTGAAGTCATGGATGTGAGACCTCTTCCATATAAAATCAAAAACATAAAATTCATCCAGGCAGATTTAATGAGTGAAGATTTTCCTTTGGTTGATTATTGCAACTCTCTATCATGTTTTCACACCATTGAACATTTAGGTTTGGGAAGATATGGAGATCCTATCGACGCCAATGGACATATTAAAGGGTTAAACAACATTTACAAAGCATTACGTAATGATGGCATTTTTTATTTTTCTGTTCCAATCGGTCAAAGAAGAATTGAATATAATGCACACAGGGTATTTGATGTAGAGTACTTGCTACACTATTTTTCTGACAAATACGAGCTTTTGTCCTTTTCATATCTGGATGATAATGACAATATGCATGAAAACATTGACCTTAATGACACTTCTGTAGATTGTAATTATGGTTGCGGCATGTTTATTCTAAAAAAAATATCGAAATGATCAGGGTTTTTCTTACAGGAGGTTTAGGTAACCAAATGTTCCAGTATGCGGCAGGTAAAGCCTTGGCTGAAAAAACATCGGCAGAATTACATCTTGATTTATCATTATTGGATATCCGGAGTAAAAATACTACTTTCCGTAACTTTGAATTAAACAAATTTGTTCTTGATTCGAATATTAAAATTACTTCATCAAAGTTGAAAGGATTATTGTTAGCCAAAATTTATTTAAATATCAGGAACTCCCTGTCAGGAAAAAAAATCACACAATATCTTTGTATTTTTACAGATAAGGAATCATGTAATTTCGATTCGCGTTTTTTATCATTACAAGATAATATCAGGTTATTAGGGTTCTTCCAATCAGAAAAATATTTTCTTGAATATCGAGATATTATTAAAAAATCTTTCGTTTCCAGGAAGGAATTATCTGATAAAAATCAGGAATTGGCAGAAGAGATAAAAAGCGCCAATGCCGTATCAATTCACATCCGCAGGGGAGATTACATTACAAATCAAAATGCCTCTGGTAATTATATTCCTTGTTCAAAAGAATATTACGAAAAATCGGTTCATTATATTTGCGAAAAAATAGAATCACCCAGGTTCTTTGTATTCTCTGACGAACCTGGAGTTACAAAAGAATTGTTACATTTGGAAAATGCCGTTTATATTGATTGGAATAAGGAGGAAGAAAGTTACAATGACATGTGGTTGATGAGTCTTTGCAAGCACAATATTATTGCAAACAGCAGTTTCAGCTGGTGGGGAGCCTGGTTGAATAATTATTCCGGAAAAATTGTGATTACTCCCCGGCAATGGTTCAGAAACGAAGCAAAAAACAATAATGTAAAGGACTTGATTCCCCAACAATGGATAAGGTTATGAAGGTATCTGTCATCATGCCGGTTTATAACGCAGAAAATTTTATCGGCCAATCAATTCAAAGCGTTTTAAAACAAACATTCGAAGACTTCGAATTGATTGTTATTGATGATGGTTCTACCGACTCAAGCAAAAACATTATACTTTCATTTGATGATAAAAGGATTCAATATCTTCAAAATGAAAAAAACATGGGTGTAGTCAAAACTTTAAATAAAGGAATTAGCATTTGCTCTGGGGAATATATTATCCGCATGGACGCCGACGATATTTGTGAGCCTCAACGTTTCGAAAAACAAATACAATTCATAGAAAAAAATCCTGGTATAGGTTTGTGTGGCACATGGGCACAAGTCATTGATGAAAAAAATAAAATTACCGGAAAAATAGTCAACCAAACCGACCCCGGATTTATTTCAATATCACTGTTATTCAGTGTTCCCCTCATACATCCGTCAGTTTGTTTTAAATCTCATCTTCTGAAACAAAATTTTTATAAAGAAGTTCCTGTGGCCGAAGATTACGAATTGTGGTGCAGATTGAATGAACAAACCAGGTTGGCCAACCTCCCCGAATTTTTATTTCAATACAGGTGGCATACATCTAACATATCTAAAGAAAAACAAGACATACAGGAACAAAATAAAGAATCAATCATCAAAAAAGAATTATTAAAATTAAGCCTTAAACCTGATGATGAAACCTTACGGATTCACCGTTTATCTTTCACATTATATTCTTTTGGAAACGAAACAAAAAAACGAGTATCTGCTACTGAACTGAAACAATCCGGACGTTGGTTTAATACATTGATATCTGCCAATAAAAAAGCCAACCGGTATGACCGGCATAAATTCGTTGCTTTTTTATGGATCCGCTGGATAGTGCTGTGCCTCTCATGCAGGCAAAAACAAAAAATATTGTTTCCTCCATTTGCATCATGTAACCCGAAAGTTCTTTATTATCTGGCAAAACAGATTATTTTAATGGCAAGAAAATAATCAAACAAATATTTTTGGCATTAATTTTGCTCATTTAGAAGAATGATTAATTGTATAATATATTTTGGGCATACACTACTAACATTTTGAAATGTTTATTATCTTTGTACTGAAAGACATACAAATATTTTAGCTTTAATTAAATATTTCTGCATTTAACACTTGAAACATTTCAAGTGTTAAAGTGTTTGAATTGGAGCGTATGTTATTATGCACTGAAATATAAATTGATGCTTACACCTTATGAATAATAACTTATTTGACAAGATAATCAACAAAATTTCATATCGAATAGATCATGAAAAAGTTGTGGATTATTTACTGAAAGAGTGTGAACTGAGCTACATTCTGGCTTCCCGGAATTATGATTCTACCGCCAAGCATTTATTGAGTATTCTAAAAGAAACACCATCCGAAGAAAACCAGAATTGGATCGCAGAAAAGGCAATCAAACAAGAATCTACAGACGAACCTGTTTTACATCGCCTTCTTTTTTCGCCGGTTTCTTTGAACCATATCCGGTATATCAACAGTTTTTTGAGAAGACAAAACCATTTATTGGAATTAGGAGGAAACTTTGTTTGTTTCTTTCAAACCAGTCTGAATCATAAAGCAACTATTTATAAAAAATACCCTGTAATCATCCGGGAAGTTTTGTATTTCTTCAACATGATTTGGCACCGGATATGCCCGAAGTTACCGGGAATCAGGAACATGTATTTTTTCGTTACCAAAGGAGAACACCGGGTATTTCCTCGTCCGGAAATCTTAGGGAGGCTTTATTGTTGTGGCTTCAGAGTAACGCACGAAGAATTTATTGATAATAATTTATACATTGTTGCAAAAAAAATAAAAGAACCGTTTAAAGATTCCCATCCAAGCTACGGGCCAGTTATCAGGTTAAGGCGGATAGGAAAAAACGGCAAATATTTCAATGTGTACAAATTCCGTACGATGCACGCATATTCGGAATATTTACAATCCCATATCTACAAACACAACAAACTGGCTAACGGAGGAAAATTTGCCAATGATTACCGGATTCCCAAATGGGGACGTTTCATGCGTAAGTATTGGTTGGACGAATTGCCTACTTTCATTAACCTGCTAAAAGGAAACATGAAATTTATAGGAGTGAGGCCCCTAAGTCAGCAATATTACAATTTGTATTCTCCCGAATTACAACAATTGAGGATCAAAACTAAACCAGGGCTCTTTCCTCCTTATTATGCTGATATGCCTCAAACATTAGAAGAAATTGAAGCAAGTGAGGTCAAATATTTAGAACAATATTTGAAGTATCCTTTCAAAACAGATTTTGCTTATTTTTTTAAAATAATAGACAACATTTTGTTTAAGAAGAAGCGTTCTGCCTGATATTTAGATTATTCCATCAAGTTTTATTATACTTTTGCAAGTTTTTTATTGTTTTTCACTATTCATAGTAAATCCAACTTTTTAAAACAAAAAAGCATTTACAAACTTCTTCGTAAACGCTTGATTTTCAAGTGATCCCGACAGGATTCAAACCTGTAACCTTCTGATCCGTAGTCAGATGCTCTATTCAGTTGAGCCACGGGACCTTTTTGCTTTTGCGAGTGCAAAGGTAAGCAATTTTTCTTAACCTGCAATTCTTTTTCGATATTTTTTATTCCACAAATTTCGGATTAAAAATAACATATCCAATATTCAAGCCAAAATTCCAGTTCTTAGCTGGAAAACTATAGTAGTTCCCATAAAGGCTTACTGATAAAAACGGCAATTGAAGAACTAATGAAGCCTCCCCCATATAAGCAATATCAGCAAATAGATCACCATAATATGCTTTATAATCCGGGCCTTGCTTGATTGCATGAACCGGAGCAAACACGTCAAAATCGCCCCGTAAATGTATTGCTTTATTTATTTTAAAAACAGGAGTAACTCCGGCTGCAATATATTGATTGGCCCTGAAAGCTTCATTAAAAACTAATTTACTATGTGGTGTCGGAGTGAAAGCTGGCGCCTGCATAATACTTGATGTATAATTACTTAGCAAATTTTTACTTGAAACAACAGCTTCCAGCAAATATCCGTAATTTAACTTTTTATTGATTGTATGGAAATTATTTACACGTCCGAATAATTGTAACCAGGATTGTGTATCTGATGAATTTTCTTTAATAGGACTATATTTACTGCCTGGTTTATAAAACTCCTTTCCAGTAATGAATTGAGTGAGAATATAATGATTTTGTCCCGTTATGGGATATTGTTTGGCATCAAATGTATTTTTTTCTATGGAAGTACCAACAGAAAAAAGATTATATGTGCTTATATCAAAATTTGTATTTGAAAGGGTTGTATTGGTTTGGAAATATTTATCCTCCAAAGAACCATATCCAATCCGAATTTCGCTTTTACCCCTATCTTCAAAAGGCAATCCTACACATAATTTCAAATATCCCTCACGTTGTTGCATAAAAGTCAGCAAGTTATTATCAATAAATAACTTTTCGCTTTCATAATACTTGCGGTAATTGAATGCGCCCATCAGTTTAAAATATATCGGGAACTTATAGGGCGGCTCAATTCTTCCTTGTAATAAAACACCGCTAAAAGCATTTCCTACTTGCAAATCCAGATTAAAGTTTACAGAATAATCAGTTAAACTTTTGTATCCTAAACCTAAATAAAACTGATTGGCATTGGAAGATGATATATTTCCACCAAAGGCCACCAATATTTCATCTTCAATTTTAACATCCAGAATCAAATCAAAATAGCCGGTTTCCTGATTATATCTCGCATGAGGAATAATTTCCTTTATCTTGGTATCAGCTACCAACTTGAAATATGCCTTCTTAAATTCTTCCATATCGAACGTTTTCTGTCCTTCGCTTTTAAGCTGGCTTTCTATATAATCCCGTTGGTCCTTATGTGCTCCATTGATAATGATATTTTGAAACACCAGTTTGGGCATTGTACTGCGGTATTTTTCCCTCTTTTTTTCTATTTCTTCCGGAAGAACCGTCTTTTTAACGCGCATCCTGATTGAATCAATCATTTCTACACCTCGCTGATAACCAATATCATACAATTCTTTAGCCTTATCAAAATCCAATAGGCTTACATCATCAAAAAGAAAGCGGAAGAAAATTCCTTTTTCCGGATTTACCGAATAATCGGTTCTTTGCCCAATCATCATACTTTCAATCTGCCCATATAAACTCCGGTCGATTTTCTGCTTTTTTTTTGAGCTGCCAACCACAGAACTTCCTATGATGTAATTCGGATGAAAAATTCTCTGCATAGGTCTGATAGGAAAATTATCATACAATCCGCCGTCATATAAAGGAACACTATCTTTCACAATCGGTTTAAATACAAATGGAAATGTCATGGAAGCTCTTACTGCATCTCCCAAATCGCCGGATTGAAAAATTACAGGTTTTTTATTATAAACATCCGATGCCACACATAAAAAAGGCACAAATAATTTATCAAAATTCCCATCACAGGCAGCTGTAGCTTGTGAAAATAATCCCATAAAGACCTGATTCATTTGTATCGGATTAATCAGGTTTGTAGGAAGAATAGAACCCAGCACATCAGTAGAGTCTTTCAGGGGTATCATAAACCGGGCAAATTCGGGAGTGTTATCCGGTTTTCTGAAATAATAAAAATAGTTTTCCTCTATTTTACCTGTTTGCCAATAATAAAAATCTTCCGACATGAACAGGTCAAGCATCTCTTCCGGACTGTAACCCATGGCATACATACTACCGACAATAGCTCCGATAGACGTACCAGTTATATAATCAATGGGTATTCCATTATCTTCAAGCGCTTGAATTAACCCTATATGAGCTGCACCTTTAGCGCCTCCACCACTCAATACCAGACCGACTTTTTGTCCGGACACTGATATATTAAATGACAAAAATAAAATTAAGAAAAAGAAATATAATCGCTTGAACATAACAAAACAAACTACCATGGTATACTTGTAACAAATCTTTCCAAAGATAGTTCGAATCTTATTTTTACACACATAAATCTACAAAAATTTTATTTTCTTTGTTTTTTCATTATCTTTGTAGCGAAATAAATGTCATTATGAATCATTATACACATTTCCATCATCATTACAACGGGTAATCTCGGTGGTTTTTTGTGTATCCAAATAAAAAAATATCAGGCTTACCGAAAAATTCAGGTGAGCCTTTTTTATTTTAATATTGTTGTTAAATTTATAAAGATAATTATGCTTAGAATTGCAGTACAAGCCAAAGGCCGTTTATTTGAAGAAACAATGGAATTATTAAACGAAGCCGGCATTAAACTAACCGCAGGCAAAAGAAGTTTATTGGTTCCATCCAAGACATTTCCTGTAGAATTACTTTTTTTACGTGATGATGATATTCCTCAATCTGTAGCTTCGGGAGTTGCCGATATCGGAATTGTGGGAGAAAACGAATTTGTTGAAAAAAAAGAAAACGCTAAAATTATTAAACGCCTTGGTTTCAGCAAATGCCGCTTATCTTTGGCCATTCCTAAAGATGAAGAATACAACAATTTAAGTTGGTTTGCCGGTAAAAAAATTGCAACTTCCTACCCCGAAATCCTTACTGATTTTTTGAAAAAAAATGCAATCAAGGCAGAAATTCATGTTATTTCAGGTTCTGTTGAAATTGCTCCGGGAATCGGTTTGGCTGATGCCATTTTCGATATTGTAAGTTCCGGTAGTACTTTAGTCAGCAACAGGCTGAAAGAAGTTGAAGTTGTAATGGAATCGGAAGCTTTACTGATTGGACACAATAAATTGAATGGTGAGAAAAAAGAAATCCTTAATGAATTGATTTTCAGGATGGATGCTGTGCAAACTGCTGAAAACAAAAAATATATCCTGTTAAATGCCCCTAATAACAAATTAGAAGAAATTTTTGCCGTTTTGCCGGGAATGAAAAGTCCGACAGTACTTCCCCTGGCACAGGAAGGCTGGAGTTCCATTCATTCGGTTATCGATGAAAAACGTTTCTGGGAGATTATAGGTAAATTGAAAGCATTAGGAGCCGAAGGTATTTTGATTATTCCGATTGAAAAAATGATACTATAATATCATGCAGATAATTAAATATCCACAAAAAAACGATTGGAAAAAGATTTTATCCCGCCCAATGTTGGATAATTCTTCTTTGTTTGAAACTGTCAGGAATATTCTTGAAGATGTTAAGCAAAGAGGAGATAAAGCAATATTTGAATATGAAAAACAATTTGATAAAGTTGTTTTAGACAGCCTGATTGTTTCAAATGAAGAAATCCGGGAAGCAGAGCAACTTGTTTCTAAAGAATTAAAAATTGCTATTTTGCAGGCAAAGAAGAATATAGAAGTCTTTCATTCTTCCCAAAAATTCGAAATTAAAAAGATAGAAACAACTCCGGGTGTTGTTTGCTGGCAAAAGCCTGTTGGAATAGAAAAAGTAGGATTATATATACCAGGAGGTACCGCCCCCCTATTTTCTACAGTTTTGATGTTGGCTATCCCGGCTAAAATTGCAGGCTGCAAAGAAATTGTACTTTGTTCTCCTCCCAATAAAGAGGGAAAAATCCATCCCGCTATTTTGTTTGCAGCCAAAGAATCGGGTGTCAATAAAATTTTCAAAATCGGCGGAGTTCAAGCCATTGCAGCCATGTCATATGGAACAGAAAGTGTTCCCAAAACATACAAAATTTTTGGTCCGGGTAATCAGTATGTAACGGCTGCTAAACAATTGGTCAGTTTAAAAGATGTCGCCATCGACATGCCTGCCGGTCCTTCGGAAGTGGAAGTTATAGCAGACGAAACAGCTAATCCGGCATTTGTCGCTTCCGATTTATTGTCGCAAGCTGAACATGGCGCTGACAGCCAATCCATTTTGATTACTGCAACTGAATCCATTATTGAAAAAGTTGTGCGGGAAGTTGAATCACAATTGGCAAAATTACCTCGCAAGGAACTTACAGCTAAATCGTTAGAAAACAGCAAAATAATCTTGGTAAAAAACAAACAGGAAATCATCGAAATGACCAATGCTTATGCTCCTGAGCATTTAATTATCGAAACTTCAGATTATTCTGAACTGGCGGAACAAATTACCAATGCAGGTTCTGTTTTCCTGGGACATTATACTCCCGAAAGTGCAGGCGATTACGCCTCCGGAACTAATCACACATTACCAACTAACGGATATGCCAAGGCGTATAGTGGCGTTAACCTGGACAGTTTTATTCGGAAAATAACCTTTCAGGAAATCTCTAAAGAAGGAATTCTGAATTTAGGAAAAACTATTGAGGTTATGGCTGAAAATGAACAGTTGGATGCTCATAAGAATGCGGTGACACTGAGAATTAAATAATAAATCATGGACTTACAAAAACTTGTCAGAAAAAATATCTGGAATTTAAAATCTTATTCTTCCGCCCGCGATGAATTCAAGGGTGAAGCATCAGTTTACTTGGATGCCAACGAAAATCCTTATAATAATGAAGTAAATCGTTATCCCGACCCTATGCAATGGGAAATCAAGGAAAAAATTTCACAAATTAAAGGTGTTAAAAAAGAAAAAATTATGCTTGGCAATGGAAGCGACGAGCCTATTGATTTGGTTTTCCGTATCTTCTGCGAACCCGGCATCGATAATATTGTAGCCTTAGATCCCACTTATGGAATGTATCAGGTTTCGGCAGATATAAACAATGTTGAATATCGCAAAGTATTGTTGGACAATAATTTCGATTTCAATTCCGATAGTTTACTTCAAAACACAGATAAAAATACAAAAGCAATTTTCCTTTGTTCGCCTAATAATCCTACTGGAAATTCACTGAACCGCGATGAAATGGTTAAAACCATCGAAAATTTTAAAGGAATTGTTGTAGTTGATGAAGCTTATATTGATTTTTCGTCACAACCGTCTTTCCTGAAGGACTTGGATAAATATCCTAACCTTATTGTATTACAGACGTTTTCTAAAGCATGGGCGGGTGCAGGTATACGTTTAGGAATGGCCTTTGCTTCGGAAGAAATCATTCGTTTGTTCAATAAAGTAAAGTATCCTTATAATGTCAATAAGCTAACCCAAAACTATGCGTTGAACTTATTGAATAATTATCACGAAATCAAAGAAAAAGTTACAACTATACTGGAAGAGCGAACCAAATTGCAACAGTCGTTATCAACCCTTTCATGTGTGGAAAGCGTTTATCCTACCGATGCCAACTTCCTTTTGGTTAAAGTAAATGATGCGGATAAAATGTATCATTCTCTTGTAGATAAAGGAATTATTGTTCGTAATAGGAATAAAATATCCCTCTGTATGAATTGTTTGCGAATAACTGTAGGCACACCTGAAGAAAACGAAGAATTAATCAGCAAATTAAAAAAATGAAAACGGCTCTATTCATTGATCGTGATGGTACTTTGGCTATAGAACCTCCTGTCGATTATCAGTTAGACAGTTTGGAAAAGTTGGAATTTTATCCTAAAGTATTCAATAATCTCCATTTCATCAGGAAAAACCTGGATTTTGAATTTGTAATGGTAACAAACCAAGACGGATTGGGAACTGATTCTTTTCCGGAAGAAACTTTTTGGCCTGCCCATAACAAAATTCTGAAAGCATTTGAAAATGAAGGAGTTACTTTTGATGACATATTGATAGACTGTTCTTTTCCGGAAGATAATGCGCCAACACGAAAACCCCGTACCGGGATGTTAGGAAAATATCTTTCGGGAGAATACGATCTGTCCAATTCTTTTGTTATCGGAGATCGCCTGACCGACATTGAATTAGCCAAAAACCTGGGATGTAAAGGCATTTTATTAAATGATGAAAGTTTACTTTCCAGAAGAAAAGATTTACAGGATGTTTGTATTTTGGCAACTACCGACTGGGATAAAATCACAGAAATCCTTTTTGCCAAAGAACGTCGTGCAATTATTCAACGGACAACAAAAGAAACTGATATTTACGTTGAAATCAATATTGACGGTAACGGAAAAACAAATATCTCAACCGGATTGCATTTTTTCGACCACATGCTGGAACAAATCGGGAAACATTCCGGGATGGATTTGACAATCCGTGTAAAAGGAGATTTGAGTGTTGATGAACATCATACCATCGAAGATACCGGAATTGCCTTGGGAGAAGCGCTATACAAAGCTTTAGGTAACAAAAGGGGCATTGAACGTTATGGTTTTTGTCTTCCAATGGATGATTGTTTATGTACAGTTGCCCTGGATTTCGGAGGCCGTCCTTGGTTAGTTTGGGATGCAGAATTTCAAAGGGAAAAGGTGGGCGATATGCCAACAGAAATGTTCATGCACTTTTTCAAATCATTAAGCGATTCCGCCCGTATGAATTTAAATATTAAAGCAGAAGGAAACAATGAGCACCACAAAATTGAAGGTATATTCAAAGCTTTGGCAAGAGCATTGAAAATGGCTGTAAAAAGGGATATTTTCCATTACGAATTGCCTTCAACCAAAGGAATATTGTAAAACTAAAACACATTTTAGATTGTTATAGGTTTGGATAAATAAATAAATCCGTATATTTGTCGCAGAATTATGTTAAAAAATGAATTTATGAAATCAAAATTTTTATTATGGGGATTTGCTTTCGCCCTTCTTTTTACATTAGGTTCTTGTAAATCAAAAGAAAGCGCATATAAATCGGTGTACGAAAAAGCTCAACAAAGACCGGTTGATGAAGTTACTCCTGTATCTAAACCGACTCCAACTCCTTCTACCAATGTTACGACTCAAAAGGAAAGGGTTACTACAATCGAAGGTAGCGGATTGAAACGTTTCAGTGTTGTTGTGGGTAGTTTCATCAATAAAACGAATGCATCTTCTTTGAAAGAGAGAATGCACGACCAAGGTTATCAGGCTATTTTGGTTCAAAACCAACAAGATATGTATCGTGTAATCGTGGCTTCTTTCGATGATAAAGCAAGTGCTGCAGCAGCAAGAGACACTCTGAAATACCAATATTATCCCGACTTCCAGGATGCATGGTTATTGGAACAAGAATACTAATTAAGGATTAAGTTAAGAGTTAAGGATTAAGAGTTTTTTTGTAAACTATCTCTTAATTCTTAACTCTTAATTTTTAACTCTTAATATCCTCTGATTGCTTTAATACCCGGAAGTTCTTTGCCTTCGATGAATTCGAGAAGAGCGCCACCACCGGTAGAAACATAAGAAACTTCATCTGCCAAACCAAACTTGTTTACACAAGCAACAGAGTCACCTCCACCTACAAGTGAGAATGCTCCTTTTGCAGTTGCAGCAACAATAGCTTCAGCTACAGCACGTGAACCATGTGTGAAGTTGTCAAATTCAAAAACTCCTGTAGGTCCATTCCAAAGGATTGTTTTCGATTTTTTGATAACATCAGCAAAAATTTCTTCAGTTTTTGTACCGATATCCAAACCTTCCCAACCATCAGGAATTTCATTAACGGCAACAAACTGGGTTTTCGCATCATTGCTGAAATCATCTGCGATTTTAGCATCCACAGCCAAAATCAGATTCACATTGTTGGCTTTTGCTTTTTCTATTAGCTCAAGAGCTAAATCTAATTTATCTTCTTCACAAATTGATAGACCGATTTTTCCACCCATTGCTTTGGTGAAAGTATAAGTCATACCTCCTGCAATGATCAGGTTATCAACTTTAGTCAACAGGTTTTCAATAATTTCAATTTTGGAAGAAACTTTAGAACCACCCATGATTGCAGTAAACGGACGGGCAGTATCTTTCATTACTTTTTCTACAGCAACGATTTCTTTTTCCATCAGATAACCAAACAACTTGTGGCCGGCATCAAAATAGTCGGCAATCAGGGCAGTAGAAGCATGAGCACGGTGAGCTGTACCGAAAGCATCATTTACATAAACAGTAGCAAAAGATGCCAACGTTTTAGTGAATTCTTTCTGGCTTTCTTTTACTACTTTTTTAGCTGCTGCTTTTTCTTCGTCAGAAGCATCATCAGCCAAACGGGGTTTACCTTCTTCTTCAGCATAGAAACGAAGGTTTTCAAGCAGTAAAGCTTGTCCCGGTTTCAAAGCGGCTGATTTATCTTTGGCTTCCTGTCCGATGCAATCGTTGGCAAATAGTACCTCAACACCCAACAATTCAGAAACACGGCCAATAATGTGTTTCAAAGAATATTTATCTGTAACGCCTTTCGGACGACCTAAATGTGAACCGATAATTACAGAACCACCATCATTCAATATCTTTTTCAAAGTAGGAACAGCGGCACGAATACGGGTATCGTCTGTAATTTTGAAATTTTCATCTAAGGGCACATTGAAATCAACCCTCACAAATGCTTTGCTTCCCGCAAAGTTGAATTTATCCATTGTTTGCATAATTATGTATTTTAGAAGTGATAAATGAGAATATTTTCTTCCAACTTCTTTTATTAATATTTTCTTTCAAATTCTTTCATTGCATCAACCAATACCTGCACGCCTTCTTTTGTCATTGCATTGTAGGTTGAAGCACGGAACCCCCCAACAGAACGGTGTCCTTTAATTCCAACCATTCCTTTTGAAGATGCAAATTTCTGGAATTCTTCTTCCAAAGCTTCATAACCATCATTCATTACAAAGCAGATATTCATGATAGAACGGTCTTCTACAACAGCTGTACCTTTAAATAATTTATTTCTGTCGATTTCATCATAAAGGATAGCTGCCTTTTCAAGGTTCAGTTTTTCCATAACTTTCAAGCCTCCCAATGATTTTAACCATTTCAGGGTTTGAAGTCCTGCATAAATCGGAACTACAGGAGGTGTATTAAACATAGAACCGTCCTTAATATGTGTACGGTAATCCAACATGGTTGGAATCGTGCGGCTTACTTTTCCCAAAATCTCATCTTTAACAATCACAAAAGTAACGCCTGCCGGAGCCAGATTTTTTTGCGCTCCACCGTAAATCAACGCATATTTGGAAATATCTACCGGACGGGAGAAAATATCAGACGACATATCAGCCACCAATTGAACCTGAGAATCTATATCCTTACGGATTTCTGTTCCATAAATTGTATTGTTGGTAGTAATATGGAAATAGTCTGCATCAACTGGAATTGTATAATTCTTAGGAATATATGTAAAATTAGCGTCTTTCGATGAAGCTACTTCTACAACCTCACCAAATGATTTAGCTTCTTTCAATGCTTTGCCTGCCCAAACTCCGGTATTTAAATAAGCAGCTTTTTTCTCAAAAAGATTGAATGGAACCATTGCAAATTGAAGGCTGGCGCCACCTCCCAGGAACAACACCGAATATCCTTCGGGTATATCAAGAAGTTCTTTGAATAAAGCGACAGCTTCATCCATTACTGCCTGGAAATCTTTCGACCTGTGGCTTATTTCCATTATTGAAAGTCCTGAACCGTTGAAATCCAAAATAGCTTTTGCTGTTTCCTCAATGGTTACTTGCGGCAAAATGGAAGGACCTGCATTGAAATTGTACTTTTTCATATTTAAATTTATTTTTAGTAGACAAGTTGACGAGTAAACCCTCCAACCTTCATTTGATTAGTTTCAGGCTGCGAAATTACAATATTTTTTTCGTTTAGATTCCTCTTTTTCTGAAAACTTATCATTAAAACCACTAAAATTATTAACACTATAATCTAAAGTTGACAGAAAATATAGCAATTTGAAATGTCGGGATTTCAATTGAGTGAACAGTGAACGGTGAACAGAAAAAGTTCTGTTTAATTTTCTGTTCACAATAAAAACTGGCTGTTATAAAGTGCTGCATAAGCTCCACTTTGGGCAAGCAGTTCCTGATGCCTGCCTTGCTCAACTATCGTCCCGTTTTCCATTACAAGAATGGAATCGGCATCACGAATGGTCGACAATCGATGGGCGATTACAAAACTGGTGCGGCCCTTCATCAACGAATTCATAGCTTTTTGTATTAAAATTTCAGTACGGGTATCGACAGAACTCGTGGCCTCGTCGAGAATGAGTATTTTAGGGTTGGCTAAAACTGCACGGGCAATGGTAATCAATTGTTTTTGACCTTGCGAAATATTGGATGCTTCTTCATTGATAACAGTTTCGTATCCTAAAGGCAGAGTACGGATAAAATCATCTGCCAAAGCTATTTTAGAGGCATAGACAATTTCTCCATCTGTGGCATCCATTTTTCCATAAGCGATATTGTCCCTGATTGTTCCGTTGAAAAGCCATGTATCCTGTAACACCATTCCAAAAAGATTATGCAAGTCTTTGCGAGTCATATCTGTTGTACTGACACCATCAACATAAATGCCTCCACTGTTCAATTCGTAGAATCGCATCAACAAATTAACTAATGTTGTTTTTCCCGCTCCTGTGGAACCTACTATGGCAACTAATTGACCGGGATTTACCTGGATACTCAAATCTTCAATCAACGGTTTTTCCGGATTATAACGAAATGAAATATGGTCAAATTTTACATTTCCCTGAGGATTTTCAATCCGTTCAGGAGAAATCGGTTCTGGAATTTCTTCTTTTTCTTCCATGATTTCAAAAACCCGTTCTGCTGCAGCAACTGCCGATTGTATAACATTCACGATATTGGCAACCTGTGAAATGGGTTGATTGAATTGCCGGGAATAACTCATGAATGCCTGCACAACACCCAGCGTAATGCTCCCACGAGCTGTCAGATACCCTCCGAAAACACAAATGCCAACATAAGTAATATTACCGACAAAGTTCAATATAGGAAATATGACACTTGATACAAACTGGGCTTTCCAGCCATATCTGTATAATTTGTCATTGGTTTTGTTGAATTCTTCAACGGATTTTTGTTCATAATTATAAACCTTTACAACACTATGTCCGCCATACATTTCTTCAACATAACCATTCAATTCTCCTAATTCACGCTGTTGCCCTACAAAATATTTCTGTGATTTCTTTGCTATAAATGCCGTAATAATGAAGCTCATCGGTAGGGTAACAAACGCTACAATTGTGAGTTTAGGGCTGATAGTCAGCATAATTACAGTCATCCCAACAAGTGTAATTGCTGAAGTCAGCAATTGAGTAAGGTTTTGCTGAAATGTGGAGTTTATTGTATCAATATCGTTAGTTATCCGGCTTAATATTTCCCCATGTGTCTTATTATCAAAAAACTTAAGAGGCAGATGATGTAATTTATGACTCACATCATCCCTCATTTTCCTGACAATCCGTTGGGATACACCAGCCATAAGGTAACCTTGCAAATATCCAAACAAAGCGCTAAGCGAATATATAGCAAGCAAAAATAAAAGGATTTCAGCAATATAATGGAAATCAATTGCTACATTGGGAAGATGATGGAGTTTTGCCATAACACCCTCAAAAAGCTTGTCTATAGCCATTCCCATAATTTTAGGTCCAAATATGGAAAATGCCGTACTCAATATGGCGAAAATACAAACGACAGACAAACCGGCATAGAAAGGCCTTAAGTAAAGTAAAAGCTTCTTTACAGTACCTTTGAAATCTTTTGTTTTATCTGCTTTTTTCCCAACCATCGGTGGCCCACCACCATGACCTCCGGTTCGGACATTGCTCATTTTTGCCATACTTCTTAAATCAGGTGCACGGTACAAAGTACAGGGTGCACGGTTTGCTTATGCACAAAATATTTTATTTTGGGTAATCAGCCGTACACCGTGTACCCAATAAAATCAGACTGCGCTTAACTGCGATGAAACTATTTCCCGGTAAACACTATTGGTTTCCAACAACTCTTTGTGTGTGCCTTCTCCAACTATAGAGCCTTTATCCATTACCAGGATTTTATCGGCATTGAGGATACTAGAAACCCGTTGCCCGACAATAATTACGATTGATTCTTTTGTTTCTCCGGATAATGCTTTACGCAATCTGGCATCTGTTTGAAAATCCAGAGCCGAAAAAGTATCGTCAAAAATAAAAATATCCGGCTTACGCACAATAGCGCGGGCTATTGATAAACGTTGCTTTTGCCCACCCGAAAGATTGGTTCCTCCCTGAGCCACCTCTGAATCATATTGTTCAGATAACTGTCTCACAAATTCAGAAGCCTGAGCTATATCACAGGCATGGATAACTTCATCATCCGTTGCGTCTTGTTTTCCCAAACGGATATTGTGTTTAATAGTTCCCGAAAAAATACTTGCTTTCTGTTCTGCAAACCCGATTTTTTCACGCAAATCGGTTTGCTTCACCTGCCGGATATCAACGTCATTTATTGTAATTGAACCACTTTCAATATCATAATACCGTGGAATTAAATTAAGTAGGGATGTTTTTCCCGAACCGGTACCTCCTATTATGGCAATAGTTTCACCTTTTTTAGCCGTAAACGAAATATTATTTACACAAGGATTTTCGGCCTGATTATACCGGAATATTACATTTTTGAATGAAAGCTCATTTATCTTATCTGACATGGAAACCATATTTTCAGTTTCCTTGATTGCCGGTTGCAAATCATACACTTCTCGGATTCTTTCCATGGAAGCATAAGCCTTGGGAAGAATAATAAATATCATGGTTATCATCATCAGCGACATGAAAATCTGCATGGCATATTGTATAAATGCCATCATATCCCCAATCATCAAATCTCCCTTGTCTATCTGGAAAGAAGCAATCCAGATAATAAGAATAGATATGAAATTCATTGAAAATGACATAACCGGGTCTAATACGGCCATAATTCTGCCGGCAACTACAGTTGTTGCAGACAAATCTTCATTTGCTGAAGAAAAACGTCTTTTTTCATATCCAACTCTGCTGAATGCCCTCACAACGCGTATTCCTATCAAATTTTCACGTAGAATCAAATTCAACCGGTCTAATTTTTTCTGAATTTCACGAAATAGAGGAATAGCTTTTCTCATAATCAAAAAGATAAGTCCTGCTATAACCGGAAGCATCGCCAACAGAATTAACGACAATGACTTATCTTTATTGACAGCCATAATAACAGCGCCAATACACATAACGGGTGCGCGCATCATCATGCGAAGCACCAAAAATGTTGTTTGCTGAACTTGTTGTACATCATTGGTGGTTCTTGTGATTAAAGATGCCGTGCCCAACGTATCGAATTCTTCCAATGAGTATTTGGAAATATGTGCAAAGAGGGAAGAACGCAAATTTCTTCCGAAGCCTAAGGCTGTACGTGATGCAAAATAGCCTCCGGTAACCGAACAAACGACACCTGACACAGCTATGATAAGCATTATAAACCCCCTATGAAGAATCAAACTAATGTTTCCTTTTGCAATACCTTCATTAACAATAACTGCCATAATATTAGGCAAAGACAAATCAGCCATAACCTGTCCGAAAGTCAGCAGGATGACGAAAATGATTGGGAGAGTATATGGCTTGAGAAAACGGGAAAGCATAGGAGAAGTGAGGAGTGAGAAGTGAGGAGTGAGAAGAAAAATTCCAACTTCCCACTTCTAACTTCTCACTTCTTTTTAATATGATTCTTTTTCGTTTGGAAAATCTTTATTCTTTACATCTTCAATATAATGTTGCACTGCATCATGGATAACATCATACAAGTTAGCATAACGGCGTAAAAAACGCGGAGAAAATTCCTTGTTAATTCCCAACATATCGTGCATAACCAATACCTGCCCGTCAACCCCTCCCCCTGCTCCGATTCCGATAATAGGAATTGTAAGTTCTTTGGCAATTTGTTTAGCTAATTTGGCTGGAATTTTTTCAATAACAATAGCAAAACAACCTAACTCTTCTAACAGGTGAGCATCTTCCAATAGTTTTTTTGCTTCAGCGTCTTCTTTTGCACGGACGGTATAAGTCCCGAATTTGTTAATTGATTGAGGCATTAATCCCAAATGTCCCATGATAGGAATGCCTGCACTAAGAATCCGTTGAATAGACTCCTTCACTTCCGCCCCACCCTCTAATTTAATACAATCAGCATGGGTTTCTTTCATGATACGGATAGCAGAATGAACCGCTTCTTTCGAATTCCCCTGATAAGAACCAAAAGGCATATCGACTACAACTAACGCACGTTTCACTGCTTTCATTACAGATTTTCCATGATAAATCATCTGGTCGAGCGTCATCGGCAAAGTGGTCGTGTTTCCAGCCATTACATTAGACGCCGAATCTCCGACCAAAATAACATCCATTCCGGCCTGGTCGATAATGGAAGCCATGGAATAATCGTAAGCTGTTAACATGGAAATTTTTTCGCCCCGTTGTTTCATTTCAAACAGGCGATGGGTAGTAACCTTCCGGGTATCTTCTGTACTGTAAGTAGACATAATTGTTCAATTAATTAAGGCTGCAAAGTTATTAATTTTTGATATGCTTTTCTTATACTCTTCCATTTTTATTCAAAATATTCTATCTGTTTTATGTAATATATCAGCCTTTTCCGGATTATCCCTTCTATTTTTGCAGCCACAATCAAAATAAAATTAAATGATTATTATCTGATGTTTGGCCCAAAATGATTATATTTGTATATTAGAGTTTATGTAAATTAGTTTTTATACGTCCAGGGTTTCATTTTAATCCTCAGATTATGCAATGCAGCACATGTAGCAAAAATACGCTCCACGAAAGAGTTGGCTCTGAGCCTACACTCATCTTTGACAATTCTCATGAATTTGGCACTGCCAATTGCATGTTCTACACGTACTCGAAATCTGGAAACTTCTTTGTTGAATTCTTTTTCTTCATCAGAGAGTTCCTTCCCCTTGCTTTTCTTGACGGGTTGTATTATTGTCACACCTTGGGGAGCATATCCCTGATACCCCGTATCCTGATAGAGGGTACACTGTATTGCTCTTTCTGTTCGTCGCAATCCACCGGACGTGGAATCTCTCTTTCAGTGCCGTCATGAAGCAATACAGGCTCAACTCTTTCTTTGGAAAGTTCGCACAAGCGCATAGAAAGTTCGTTCTCCGTCTGCGCCGGTACAAGCCCCATCGTTTCAAGACTCAGTTCCAGAATATGTGTCAAACAGTGAACAAAAGTATTGCAATGTTTCTGATCCATACCGAAACAAGCGGCATGATATTCCTGCAATGGATTATTCTTCAGATAAACAAGGATGAAAAAAAGACGTTCAGAAACCGTTGGCAAGGGGCTGTTCGCATAAATACAAAAACGACAAAGGTTCTTACGACGCTTGCCGTTCATCTCATATTCAGACAAATAATCATCATGAGCTGCTTCAAAGTAAGTAAGCAAGTGGGAAAACTGAACGGAATACAAGCCGGTTAAGGATCGGAAACTTTTGGGGTTGTCTTTGTGTTCTTGATAATTCATGCTTCAAAGGTACGCGCATACGCGAT
>JAVBLO010000089.1:0-16024 GCA_031553415.1 Bacteroidales bacterium
TGTTGCTGTCAGTGATGAAGACGAAGAAAACAACGAGAATTTTCTTCACGGTATTCCTGCATATCATATTCGAGAGTTTTTCCGTATGTCGGGTAATATCGACGGGAACGGTAAACTCTATGTAATGTTTGCGGATTGCAGTGCCGACTGGGATGCTGTTGAGATTATTCAACGGGCATCGGGCGGGAGTATCAACCAGTTAGGAATCTGGACCGAACAACCGCTTTGGAAACTAAACGGTGCGGCTGATAAGTACAATCTGAATATTGTAAAATCGCTTAATGATAAGGCAGTCGGGTTAGCATCACAGAATCAACCCCTTTCAATTATTCTTTCTGCCAATCCATCCAATACGGGAGCAAACACCACGGACGGTAAACAAATCAATCTTTCAAAAATCCCGACATGCATCTGCGAATCAAGCCGTACCAGTGTGATTTTCGGACAAGCTAAAAATGAACAGGTTTCATTAATGCAAAAACGAAACATCAATAATACACCTGTCGGATTTTTGGGCGCTGTTATGGGTGCCGTTGCAAAAGCTAATGTGCAGGAATCGATAGCCTGGGTAAAACAATTCAATCTTTTTGCCGATGATTTCCAGGAAATCGAACTCGGTTTCGGAGATATCAACCTGACCGGAGAAGATGAATTCGTAAGCCTCAATCAATATGAATCCCTGTCTCCTGTGCTCTTGGATGAACTGGATGATAAGGGCTATATCTTCCCCATCAAGTACGCGGGAAAAGAAAATGGTATTTATGTCTCCAAGGACCAAACTTGTTCATCAGGGGATTTCCGGACCATCGCCCGCAACCGCACCATTAATAAATCCCGTCGAGCTGTTCGTCAGGCATTATTGCCTTATGTGAACTCTCCCCTGATGGTAAATCCTGCAACAGGCTATTTGGCTGCTTCCAAGATAACCGCTTTTAAAACCCTTATCGGGGATATTCTGGCACAGATGAAATCGGCACAGGAAATATCGGGTTATTCGGTCAATATCGATGCCAGCCAGAATGTGTTGGTGAACGATACACTAAAAATCTCTTATGTGATTGTCCCTGTTGGCGTTGCCACCCGGATTTATGTTGAAGAAGGACTTTCCCTAACCGAAAAATAATAGCACTATGCCAATAATAAATAATGTCGCTTACTCCTGGAGTATGATAACGCTTTCATCCACCGCACTCGGAATCGATGAAGGCAGTACCACATTGGAAGGTGTATCAGGAATCAAATGGAGCAAAAAACGCAAAATTGAAAACAACTATGGAATGGGCGGAAAACCTGTTTCTCGTGGTTTTGGAAACATTACTTACTCGGCTTCCATTACTATGGATTACGCAACGCAGCAGATGCTGCGCTCAACTTTTGGTTCACTAATGGATATCGGGGAATTTGACCTGATTATTTCCTTTGCCAATCCAATGGCAAGCGATGACTGGACGACAACCACTGTTACACTTAAAGGTTGCATTTTTTCGGAAGATGGAATGGAGAGTAAGCAAGATGACACGGACATCACACATGAGTTTGACTTAAATCCGTTCGATATTCAAATTGGGGACGGTATGTTTATATAGACATACCGTCTCTTATGTAAACAAATAGATTATGTAAACTTATAGAATTAATATGCTAATACTCAGCAATAGTTTGTTCAATAAATTTACATAATCTATTGCTCTTTTATTCATATTCATAGTAAATTTTATCATTAAAAGTCAGTTCGTAAACTTGCGAATTAAAAAACAGTTCGTATATTTGCGAACGATAAATATTAATAAAATGTCAAAGAAAGAACTAACAGTCGAACAGGAACAACTTGCACGCATTGCCAAAGCATTGGGACATCCTGTCCGCATTGCCATATTAGAAATGTTGGCAAGCCAATCTTGTTGCTATCATGGCGACATGTCGGAAATACTACCTATTGCAAAAAGCACTTTATCGCAACATCTGAACGAACTCAAAGATGCCGGATTAATACAGGGAACGATTATTTTGCCAACAGTCAAGTACTGTATAAATGAAGAAAATTGGGCCAAAGCGAAAAAACTATTTTCTTCACTCTTTGTAGAAATCAATAATCCGGAATGTTGCAAGTAATAATAAAAAAATTTATTCATGCAATTCGTTATTTTACGAATTATACGTGCAAATACGAATAACTCTGTTCAATATGAAAAATGAAATACCCCAGAAAATTTTAATTCTATGTACAGGAAATAGCTGTCGCAGTCAAATGGCACATGGCTTTTTGCAGTCCTTTGACTCAAAACTGTTAGTTTATTCGGCAGGAACAAAAGCGAGTAGACAAGTAAACCCCAAGGCAATTGAAGTAATGTTGGATGCAGGAGTGGATATTTCACATCATACCTCTGATAGTGTGGAGCAATATATCAATGAAGAATGGGATTATGTAATTACCGTTTGTGGTGGAGCTAATGAAAGCTGCCCTACATTTACCGGCAAAGTCAAGAATCGTTTACATATCGGTTTTGATGACCCTTCCGAAGCCACAGGGTCCCCTGAATTTATACAATCGGAATATATCAGAGTAAGGGATGAAATCAAAAAAGCATTTTATGAATTTTACTCTAAGAATCTGAAACATAGCGCTTAAAATATAGAAAGAATGAAAAATCTAATTTTAATTACATTATTAGCTGCCCTGTTGTTTTCGTGTAGTGGAAAAGCAGAAAACAAACAAACGAACACCCAGACACAGGAACTAACCGTATCAACTATTGATGCTTCGGTTGTGAATGTATATTATTTTCATGGCAAACAACGCTGCAAAACCTGTATAGCAGTAGGCGATTTAGCAAAGAAAACCATTGAAGAAGCATACGCTGGCAACAGCAATGTGAAATTTATTGAAATCGATACAAGTGACAAACAGTTCGAGGATTTAGTAAACAAATATGAAGTTTCGTGGAACGCTTTAATCATTACCAAAGGAGATAACTACGTGGATATAACAGAACAGGCATTTGCCAATGCTGTCAGCAGTCCAACAGTATTAAGCGACTTGATAAAGAAAGAAGTAAACCAAAGGGTATCATAAATAAAAGTATGGATTTTCTTCAGCAGATAGTAGACAATTCGGATATTCCTGTACTGACGGCTTTCATATTGGGGTTGATGACCGCAATAAGCCCTTGTCCGTTAGCTACCAATATAACGGCTACTGCCTATTTGAGTAAAGATATAGCTGATAAAAAGCGAGTCTTTTTCAACGGCATATTCTATACATTGGGCCGCATGTTCAGTTATACAACTTTAGGATTGGTATTCTATTTTGGAGCAAGTAAATTTCATGTGGCAAGGATGTTACAAAATGTAAGTGGCTTGTATCTGGGTATTGCATTAATCATTATTGGCATTTTGTTGCTTGATGTTATAAAGCTGAATATTCCGGTAATTAAAAACCTCGCTTCAAAAATCAGTGAAAAGAAGCTGAAAAAGAATTATTGGAATGCTTTCCTTTTGGGTGTATTGTTTGCCTTGGCATTTTGTCCTTATAGTGGTGTATTATATTTCGGAGTACTTATACCTATGACAATCAGTAGTGCATCAGGATTAATTTTACCTCCTGTATTTGCCGTAGCAACAGGATTACCAGTAATTATCATAGCTTATCTGATAGCCTACAGCATGTCAAATGTTGGTCGATTTTATAACCGGATGAAGGGTGTTGAAATCTGGTTTAAGCGAATTGTTGCTGCCATATTTATTTTGGCAGGCATTTATTATATAGTTGTCAATTTATAAAAACAGAGAATAATGGATATAATTGTTTTAGGTACAGGTTGTGCCAAATGTAAAGAAGTTTACGACAAAGTAAAAAAGGTGGTGAATGAATCCAATATTGTAGCCAATGTAAAAAAGGAGGAAGATATAATGGAAATTATGAAATATAATATTCTTTCTACCCCTGCAATCGTTATTGACAATAAAGTGCTGGTACAAGGAAAAGTTCCTACTGAAAAAGAAATTCTGGAAGTGTTGGCAATAAACAGCAACCAAGCTAAAAAAGAAATGGTAAAACAAAAGTATAGTGATTTGGCATTGAATGGAGATGCTTTAAAATCTGGTTGTTGCTGTGGAAATAGTCCTGCTACACCTTCTAAAAAAGTTTTCACTATAATGAGTGAAGATTATAGCAAACTGAAGGGATATGAAGCCGATGCCGATTTGGGCGTAGGATGCGGATTGCCGACTCAATATGCCGGGATAAAGGAAGGCAATACGGTTTTGGATTTAGGTTCCGGGGCTGGTAACGATTGTTTTATTGCAAGAGCAGAAGTAGGCGAAACAGGTAAGGTTATCGGTATTGATTTTTCCCCTCAAATGCTGGAAAAAGCTCGAAAGAACGCAATAAAACGTGGTTATACCAATGTGGAGTTTCTTGAAGGAGATATTGAAAACATGCCTTTGCCCGACAATTCGATTGATGTCGTAGTTAGTAATTGTGTTTTGAATCTATTACCGGAAAAGGATAAAATTTTTAAAGAAATATACAGGGTATTGAAAAAAGGTGGACATTTTTGCATATCCGATGTTGTGCTGAATGGAGTATTCCCTAAAGAGTTTACAGATAATGCTTCCATGTATGCTGGTTGTATAGCCAGCGCTATACAAAGAGAAGATTACCTGGGAGAGATTGAAAAAGCTAACTTTTCCAACATCAAAGTGGAAAGGACAAAAACCATTATGATCCCCGATGAAGTATTACAAGAGCATCTGGATGAATCGACAATCGCCAAATATAAAGCTGGTAATGTTGGTATCTACTCAATTACCGTTACTGGAGAAAAATAAAAAAAAGATAAAATACTCAATAGACTACACAACATAAAGTTTATATGGAGTAGTCTATTGAGTTAATCCGGTCTGATTGATATAATTACTATCGTTTTCCTAGTGACTCAAGCCATTGTAAAAGTCCCTTATTTTTCTGCCAAACAGGTAACTTATCCGCATCCGGAGTAAGACTTGTTTTCTCAATAGCCTCCATTTTCTGTTTATTATTTATTCTGGCATATATTTCAGTAGTTGTTACCGATGAATGACCTAGAAAATCACGGATATAGACCAAGTTCACACCAGCATCTTGAAGCATCATAGCTTTGGAATGGCGTATAGAGTGAGGGCTTACACCTTCTGGTATAATTGATGGAGTTATGTTACGAGCCATGGTCGCATATTTTTTTACTATGTTGGAAATTGACATTCGTGAGAGTTTATTATTTTGTCCATTATCAAATAAAGGCTGTTCATTGGCCCATTCATTTAGCAGACCCTTCTCTTCCATATACTTTCGAAGTAATTTTGCTCCTTGCTCCGAAATTGGCACGATACGAGTTTTACTGCCTTTTCCTTTAATGGTTAGTGTGGTGGGTTTGCCAAAATGAACCCTTGATGGTGTAAGATCTGCTATTTCCTGTACTCGTCCAGCGGATTCGCACATTAAGGACAGCAGAGCTAAATCCCGACGGCCTTTAGTTTTGGATGTATCTGGTTGTTCTAAAAGAAGTTTTATTCCTTCAGACGATAGATATACAACACTAGCCGTGTGTGTCTTTTTTACTTTGATAGATAATATCCTATGCCATTCGTGAAGGTAATCCGGTGAACGGTACAGCATAAAACGGAAGAATGCATGCAGGGAAGATAGTCTTGAGTTTCGAGTTGATACATTATTTCCTCGATCAGATTCAAGCCAGTCGAGATAGGAAACAATACATTCTTGGGTAATATCTTTAAAATCTATCCGGTCAGCTCCTATGTGATATTTATCTCGCATAAAAGTTAAAAACAACATCATATTATCACGATAGGAAAAAATGGTATTGACTGAATAACCCCTTTCTTTGGGGAGATAGACGGTTAAATAATCCGTCAGATATTTAGCGAATTTGGTTGGTTTCATGGCTTATAATCTTTTGAAATCAGGATAAATATAAGTACAAATACTATCAATCTGGCTTAACAGTTCGGGAAACATTTCTGAAGTCAAGCGAACATATTTATCAGTTGCTTTCAACGACATGTGTCCGATATACATGGAGAGAATGGGCATTATGTAGTATAAATCCTTGCCTTCCCCTGCGAGTCGCGCCAATGTTTTAACACAGAAAGTATGCCGGAGGTCATGTACTCTTGGACCTCGTTGCTTTCCCAAATGAGGAATACCCGCTATTTTTAATATTTGATTCCACCAATGACCGAATGATTTGTTCGTACACTTGGTTCCATTCAGTTTTACAAAAAATGTATCGCTATGGATATATGGGAGCAAAACCTTATATTCTCTATATTGCTTGCATACTTCGGATAATGATTGGGATATGGGGACTAACCTTTCAGTCCCATTTTTAGTATTCCTTAGCGTAAGACAGTTATTCGCAAGGTCGACATCTTTATCAAGTAAATCAACTGCTTCACCGAGCCGTATGCCGGTTCCGGCAAGCATACGAATCAAAGCCGGAACAGAGAATAAACAATAGCAAGGGTGAGACCGTTGTTGAACAAGGATATTTGTTGCATTGAAGATTGTTTCAAGTTCTGTATCTGTATAAATATATGGAACTACGTTCTCGCGCCGGGCTTGATAATAAGGGGGAATATATGAATTGTATCCGAGATTGTAAAGATAAACGGATAGTTGGCGTATATAATTTATTCTATGACTCCATGTTGTTACTGTTTCATTCGGACGTTTGGAACACCATTCTTCGACAAGTTCTTTTGACAGCGCTATTTCTTGATTACCTTTACCAAGAGCAAAAGTATCAAATGCCCATAATCCGGTTTCTATTCGTTCCGCTTTAAAACCAAGTCCCTTTTTTAATCTAATATAATCCCGGATAAATGGGGACAGGATACTGTTGCGATAATTTTTTATCTTATAATTAGCCATAAAACTCCCCTCCTTTCTGCTCATAGAACGATATTGGCACCAGAGGTACTTCCATAACACATTGTCTCATTGATTCTACATCAATCCTCAGATAGTTCATTGACGTTTGAACACTAGCATGGCCAAGAACTTCTGCAATGATGGGTAGTGTAGTTCCTTCGTTTATCATAAAATTTGCCATTGTGTGACGTAAAGCATGAGGTCCACTTTTTCGATTACCTATTTTTACTCCGGAAGAAGCAATAATCTTCCGTGTCAACAATGATATAGCTTGTGAATCTATCGGATTATGAGGATGGCGAGGACTAAGAAATATATGTTTATCATCCGAGATAGGACGATTATTCTTAATATAATTGATAATACTTTCTCCAACATCCGATGGCAATGGTAGCTGAACGGCCCTATCGGTTTTCTTTTGAGTAAAAGAAATCTGATTTTTAGACCAGTTCAGGTGACTAAATTCCAAGGAACTAATGTCAGAAGCTCTCATCCCAAGCCGGATAGCAAATAAAAGGATTGCATAGTTCCTTTTTCCGGTGGATGTTGAACGATCTATCGAATCAAGGATTGTTCTGATTTCTTCTTTAGTATAAACAGATGGTAGTTTTGCTTGTTGGCGATAGTTATCTTTAGGTACTACTTGAGAAAGATTCCGCTTAATATAATTGTTATCATACAAATAATTTAAAAATCGCCGAACAATTATTAGCGATTGATTTTTTGCAGCAGGTTCATTTTTGAAGCTATCAGAGGCGTAATGCATTAGTTCTAATGGAGATAAGAACGAAATAGATTGTAAATCTCTTGAAACTAAGTAATCGGAAAATTGATACAAATGCCATCTATGTGCATTCAATGTAATTTCAGATACTCGCATTGATTTTTTGTACCTCAGATATTCATCTATAACCGGACGAAAGACATTACTTATCTCGTATTGAGGCTTCCGATTGATGTAAATTGGAATATTACCTGTTTCATAGAAGAGAACTAAACAAAGGCAGTGTCGAAGATGGTCTTTTTGATAATGTGTCAGGTTAGAAATTTCAGATTGTCCGTAAGTCGTTTTTATATATTTCATAACGACTTCTTCGCTATATTCATGGACTTTGTTTTCGTCCATATATCTCCGGAAACGGTTCTATGCCCAGAGATATATCCTGATGGATTCTTTAGACCTTCCTATATCTCGAAGGTGCAGAGAAGCCGCAGAGATTAATTCCTCGAAGGATTTGTAATTTGTGTTATTCATGGCTCTTGCAATTAAAAAGGTAGCGAAGTTGCTGCCTTCAGATGCAAAATAGCCAAATATTATGTAAATATCTACAAATTAATAAGATTGAATTACAGATATTTAGTTCAGAAACTTTACATATTCTAATTGTTTACATAAGCGACGGAGATACGATTTAAGCCTCAAAGATTCATTGCACACAAAACCCTATATCAGAGTTAATTTGATATAGGGTTTTGCGTAGATTTACTCTTTAATGGTTTCAATTCAATACCATTATACAATACTTTTGTACTGTCAATCGGTGTATTGCAACAATATTTATTTGCCTGGCTGATTTCCAGCATAGGCCTTTCAAATTTCATCCAGTCTTTTCCTCTGATATTGACTTTAACGAAAATAGTGTCTTGTTTTTCATAAAACTTGAAATGATAATCATGCTGATGTCTACGGTTAAGCTTAAACTGCCGGAACGACAAATAATACTTGTTCCCATATGTTATCAAAAAATCATTCTCCCCATATTCATTAATCAGTTTCTCTTGAGGCTTTCCATTGAATAATACGTCATATTTCTCTCTATCCTTGAATAAATCTTCATCGGTTTCTCGATTGATTGTATTAACGCTGAGGCCATATTCAATTTTCACCTGTTTTTTATCCAATGGTTTTTCCGTTCCTACACGAATATTATTGGCATTCCACAACAATAAAAAATCTTTGTTCAGTTTCAATAATCCGAAGACTCCTGAAGCTACGATAATACATAATATGATTATTGTTTTCTTTTTTCTCACCTTTCGGATTCATTACAGATAGAATAATTATTACTTGACTTTCTTGATTAAATTATCTTTCAGCCAACTTTCATACTGTTCGCTCAACAATTTTAACTGTTTCCAATCCTGTATATTCCCTTTTCTCGGAAGCGTCACATTGATTATTGTCAGCCTGGTCTTGTTGGGTTTTATTTCTGTCAATTCATATTTGACATTAGTTAAAGTATCCGCGTACATTGAATAATCTGAATAAGTAATGATATTGTTTGTCTGGTAATAACCGATTTCCTTTATCGAAGAAGAATCCTGGGTTATTCTTCCCCTGTAATATGCGCTATCCTGATGATACACACAATCATATCCTAAATTCCTTACAGCATTGATAATTGAATCTTTAGAAAGTTTAATATCATACGACTTCCCAATATAAATGGTTCCTTTAGGCATTTCCGGTGTAAAACGGGGTACCATTGAGGTGGCGCAAAAAGAAATGAAAGCAATCGCTAATAATCCATATCTTGAAAAGCTAAGTATATGTCGGTTGAATGGTATGATATAATTTTCTCTTTTCCTATTAATCAAGAAATGACTAAAAGGTAGAATAAGTAATGCCATATAATCCGAATAATCGACAACCCTACCAATTGCAAAAAATGAATATTGGTTGATCCAATCAATAGCAACATCCATTATGGGTAATTTCCAAAGAAAGAATCCGATTCCGGTTATAAGTGAGATTGAACGTTTCAACTTTGGGAAAAGCACGGCAACAAACAGGGGAAATATCAGCAATCCTGAAAAATCGGATAATTTCCCCGTCAGGAAGTTACCATACCTCTGTTTCAAATAGAAGTCATTCAATATCAGGACAAATAATCCTATGATAAAATAGGGATCAACAATGAGTTCTTTCTTTTTCATTTTCTTGTTTCTAAAGGTACTATTCCAGGACTTGTTTGCAAAAATAACAATAAAGGATGACTTTGATATAGGTTCTAAAATAAATGAATATTTTTGTGGTATCGTGAGATTTAATATCTTGCAAAGGAGTAATTTATTTGTAAGAATCTATAAACATAGAAAAAGATGAATGTAACAATAAGCATCAATAAAGAAAAATGCATCAAATGTGGTAAATGTGTCAGGGTTTGTCCCGCCAAGATATTTGTCCAAAATGATGCTGATAAAGAGATTAAAACGGTATTTGAAGAAAACTGTATCGTTTGTGGCCATTGTGCTGCCGTTTGTCCGGAAGATGCCATTACTCATTCTGAATTCCCTACAGGAAAAGTGCATCCGGTGGATTATTCCCAATTGCCAACACCTGAACAAATGATGCTGCTTTGTAAAGCGAGAAGGTCAAACCGTGCTTTTTCAACCAAACCGGTTCCCAAAGAATCCATGGAAATGATACTGGAAGCAGCGCATAGGGCCCCTACCGGAAGTAATTCACAACAAGTAAAGTTTTTGGTTGTCACAAATCCGGAAAAATTAAGGCAAATAATCGCTTTCACAATGAATGTATTTGGAGGAATGCTAAAGAAATTCAAGAATCCGATACTTAAAGCTTTTATCAAACTTGCCATGCCCGATTTACTGCGATATGTCCCTGTATTTCAGCGAATGCAGAGTGATTATGAAAATGGAGGAGATCAGATTCTTCGTGGTGCCACTACAGTTATCTTTATCTACACTCCCAAAGGAGCCAGGATGTCAGAAGCCGATGCGAACTTAGCATACCAAAATGGCTCTTTGATGGCGGAATGTTTAGGTGTAAACCAATTTTACACAGGCTTTGTACTGAATGCTGCCGGAATGAAAAAAGGAAAGTTGGAAGAACTACTCGGTGTTGACGGGGAAATTCATGCAGGAATGGCGCTCGGTATGCCTGCATTCAGATATCCTAATTACATAGATCGTAAAGAAATTGAAGTCAAGACGATATGATCGACGAACATGCTGAACACGATAAACAAGCCAAACAGGCTATTGTTGAAAATATCAAAAAATATGGCTGCCATCTGGCATTACTGGAAGCGGATAACTATTTACCAGCTTTTGCTTACACTATCGGACTATATGAAAAATTCAATCATCCGGAAATTATTTGCTTCGGACTTTCAACAGATTTGTTAGGATGGATGCTGAACCATGCCCGGGATTTAGTGAAGGATGGAGAAGTTGTTGTTCCAGGTAAACTTTATTCCGGATTCCTAAAAGGATATGAAGTTCAGTTTTTACCTGTTGACCAAGCTCATTATGCAGATTATTTAGGTTATGGTGGTTGGTATTATGACATGGATTTTGATTTTCCTGTTTTACAACTCGTCTGGCCTGATAAGGAACATAAATTTCCATGGGAGGATGACTTTAATCCTGACTGGAAATTCAAACAACCATTGCTTGACCGGAATATAGATTTCAAGTTCTATGAACCACGGAATCTTGGTGTTTATACAACAAAACAGGTTTTGGATGGAGAGCCTATATTGCATGTTTATCACAATGAAGATGGCGACTGGCAATTTCACAGCAGTGATTCGCCTGATATTAATGATGCAAAATTGGTTTGTTTGGAAGAAATAATAACGCTGGACCCAACAATAAATGAAATTTACTTCCTTCAGTATGGTTGGAAAGCCTGGAGAGCCAACAAAGAGAGTGAATGGGAGTATGAAGAAGATACAGAGTCAGGTTCATAATTAAAAAACTATTTATCCTGATATTTGTTTTACTGGAAATCTTAATCAAATAGAATCATGTTTACATTAGAACAAATTCAAGCTATTCATGCCAAAGTAAAGAGTGGAGCGGATTTCCCTCACTATATACAGGAATTAATACAGTTAGGCGTTTTAAAATATACAATTCATGTGGATAATGGCCGGACGGTTTATTCAGGTAAAAATAGTTTTACAATCAGTTCTGATGCTCAATATCCGTTACTAAAAATTGAATTAAAAGGTAATAAACAGAAATTGGAACATGCTTTGAAAATTCATCAACAAGGATTAACCGATTATCCTACTTTTTGCAAACAGGCTGCTGAAGCCGGAGTGGAGAAGTGGGTGGTGGATATGGAAAAGATGACTTGTGCATATTATGACAAGCAAGAAAATTTGCTGGTAATCGAAACTATACCATGCAAATCAACTTAATATTATACATATAATCCTCGACGCCTTTAGATTCTTTATTTGCTACACATATTTTTCTATAACTCTTTATAGTTGTATTTCATAAATATAGCATTCCCCACTTTGGGGATCATGAAAATACCTGCTGTTCTGGAAGTCATCATCTCTCTTATATCGGATGAAATTGGCAGGAGGCAAAAACCAGTCTGGAGCATCGGATGACCTTATCCATGTTGAGGAATTCTTTATCAATTGATTACTTTCGACAAATTCACTCCACCATTTATCGGTTACTTTCAACCTCAAATAAACAATGTATTCCATCGACCAATGGGCAGATTCCCAATATTTCCCGTTTAGTACTTGTATTTCGGAAGGTGGGGCTCCTCCTGCCCAATATTTATAGGCTTCATTGGGGTTTGTTGTATCTTTTCCAACACAACTTGCCAATAAAAATCCTGCAAACAGGAAACATATTAATTTCATCAACTTGTTTAATTTTAGAAAAACACTATTGCGCAAAAATATTGAAAAGAATCCGAATAACAGCATATCTCGAAAATTAAAACCCATTATACACGTCAGTCTCATTTTCAAAAAATCAACAGATACTCAAACATTCAAAAGCTATGGGTTCTATTCTTTGATATACTAAAAATCAAAGTTTATGAACGATAAAAGCTTAACGCTTCAACAAGAAGCAGAAATTAAAAAGAAAGCAACCGAATTAAAAACAGAAAAGAAACTTCGGAAAGTGTATCCGATAACTGTTTTCGGGGATACAACTTGTGGAGAAAAGGAATTTTATGTGGCTTATCTGTCGGAACCTTCTTTCCCTCAATTCAGTAAATTCATGGCGGCTTCCAAAAAAGACGAAGTGATGGCCATGAGGACCCTCGCTAAGGATTGCTTTTTGGACGGAGACAAAGACCTTGTGGATAATGATTCCTTATTTCTTTTCGGACTGATGGGGCAACTTTCCGAAATCATCTCTACCCGCCAAAGTGTACTCATAAATTTATAAAAAGCTGGGAAGTAACCGACGCGCAGAGAATTCGTCAGCGGATGATTTATGTGCGTCACTACTTTCCCGGCGTAGATTTAGAAACAATTTCGGATGAAGATTTTGCCGTTTTGAGTGAGGATGCTCTTTGGTTGCATCAACAGATGATGGTCACAAGAATGACAAATCCGATTCTAAAAACCTGAATTTTTCTGATTTCTTTAATCCATATTATTTTTTAGGAACTCTGTAATTGTGATAATTGCAGAGTTTTTTGTTGTTGGAAAAATTGTACCCCCCTGTATTCATTCAATGAAATCAATGAAAATTAATCCGTCTTGGAAATCTCATCAATAACATCATATATAAATGAAATACGCTCCTCTTCCGAATACAGCGGCATTGCACAGCTTATCGCTTCTTTCAGATTTTTATCGTTCGTAAGTTTCAAACATTGGACTTTCAGATAGGTTTTTAATGAAGTATCCTTATTTGAAGCGATGTTTTCGATAATTTCTCCACAATTGTCCAGGATGTAAATGATGTCTTCAAAATCATGGCTTAGTCTTAAATCACTACCGCCACGTCCGTTCAAAGCTTCAAACTTCGTTGCCAGGTAATATTCTACAGGAAAAATATAAATTGATGTACCATCAGGTAATATTTTAACGGTTTTACAGCTGACTCCCGAAGCATACCATTTGTTGCCGAAACCCAATACCTCTGTATTAACGGGCATCACATCAACAATAATATCTTCAAATATCCACCTGCAAATAGGAGCACCTTGAGTGGTATCATTTCTGAATTTTCGTTTACGAAGCTCTTCCTCCAACTCGTAGTAGGACTTCATGGTACTCAGCTCAACCACACAATCAATATCCAGTGTCGCCCTTACATCCGACAATTCTGCATCATCGGCATACAGTTCCGCTACAGAACCTCCCACAAACACTACGTCATCTTTTAGGTTTCCCAACCCTTTGGCAACCCGTTGTAACATTTCTATGTTATTGGCCATGGGAGTTCAATTTTTTATCCAATTCGTTAACTGCAATTTCAATTTCGCGGACACGACCTATTCTCAGCGTATCTGCAATTACCAGATATTCGTATAACTCTTTTTGGTTTTCTACAACTTTGGGGACAGTCTTGTACAACGGCAAAATAGAATTCCCCCTCCTTGTTCCCCGCGAATAAGACCATACATAATTGTCTTTCCCTTCAGATATTTGTTCCTTGATGGGCGAAGCTGAATGGGCAGTTGCAATTCCCCGGACAGGCGCACCGATTTCTGCCGGAAAAACATATTTCAATCCTGAAATAAGAAATTCCCTTAGCGACAATTTATTTACTTCCCGCTTGTTTTGAGTTACCAATCCTGCTATCCGGTTTCTTTCCATTGACTCCGACACTTCGCTTGCACTGATTCCCAACGATTGGGAAACATCAGCTAAAGTCCAATTGTCATTCTTATAAGTAAGTATCTTTAATAAAATGACAATATCCTGCGGGCGCATTCCATTGTGTTTCTGCATAATCTTCCAAATATTCGCGATTCGCGAATTGCAAATATAGGTATTTTATCTGCTAATATCCAAATATTTAGGTGTGTAATTTTATAAATATAATTGCATGTAATTTTGAAAAGAACGATTCTCATGGCTTGACACGTATCCCAGTTGATTACAAACCAACTTGGTATTGCCGATTATGCGTTCTCTCATGTTACGATGCGAATGCCCGTAAATCCAATAATCGACACCACTTTCCAAAACCAAATCATCCAGATTGGATACGAAAGCCCCATTGAGGATACTTCCCTTAAATTCTGCAGCCATGCATAATTCACTCGGCAAATGATGAGTCACAACAACCCGTTTAAGGGTTGTGCTGTTTTCAAAACTTGATTTCAGGAAAGAAACCGATTCCGCGTGGAGCCGATTAAATACTTCGGGAGTAAGCAATTTCTTATTATATTTTATAAGTTTGAAATCGGAAACCCTGCTTTGTATAATATACTCGGCAAGTGGAGGAATCTTGGCCCAAAGCGGCGATAAGACAAATTCCACATCATCTATTGTAATAGATTTGTTGTAGAACCATGCAACATTCTTCCTGATGGATTCTTCCATTCCTGTTCTTAGATTGGATAAATCATATCCTCCGTAAAATTCATGGTTTCCGGGAACAACCAAAACTTGCTTGAAATTTTCCGAAGCCCAATCCCAAAACGGATGAGAGATGTAGGTATCATGCCCGAGGTAACCAATATCGCCTGCCAAAACAAGGATGTCGGCAGTAGGAATTATCGGATGAGATTTCAGGAATTTCGAATTTTCCTCAAATTCCAGATGTAAGTCGGAGGCATAATTTATAGTCATTATTCTACAAACAAAATTTTTCCAAAGGTATCGTTTTATTTTAAAAAGCTGCACAGATTAAGCTCCTCTGTAATCGTTTTACATCCTTCCTGCCTATTCTTTACTAAAAGAATCCAATGGCTCAGGAGCAAAACTATTCCGTCAATTACACCATAAACGTTGAGGCGACCCAGGGAACCCGTCAGGTCATGGCTTTTGCCGATGCCGTCGGAAAACTGACAGCGGCCAAAGCCTCGTTAACGCCTGCCGTTAGCAATATTCAAAAAATGATGGAGGATATCGACCGTACTTTCCGTACCAAAAGCGGAAAGAAGCGGGATTATTCCTTCAAAATGAATATCGACACCAAGGGAACGGAAGAAAAACTGGGAAGAGTTAAGACCTTGCTGGGAGAAATCAAAGAAATGTCCAAAGGTGGAAAATCCAGTTCAGATTGCCCCCGTAAACCAAACGAATTTGCCCCCTTGCTCTAAAATAAGGTTGACCCTTCTAACCAAAATAAAAATGACCCCATTGAGATGTATACCAACATAGGCTATTACGTAATTCCATA
>JAVBLO010000074.1:0-12475 GCA_031553415.1 Bacteroidales bacterium
AGTAATCAACTGCGAAAATACCATACTGCGTCAATTCAATATTTCACAAATTATTATCTTGAATTACAATTTTTCAACTTCAGATTACAGAAACATACAGCCTTATACCCTATCCTGTGTAGCCGTCGAACCTTCCGAAGCCATTGAACTAAAGATAGCCAAGCAGGAAGAAGTTGACGTTGCCATCAAGCATTCAAACAAGTGGATAAAACTTGTCAAGTTCGGAACTGAAGTCGTTGACCCGTCATCGCTTCTTAAAATCTCGCGGCTATGGATATAAATGCGTTGGATGTATTGTGCTGCAAAATAACCATCGGAGATGCCGACCCCGACAAACCGATTAAGATTAAGAATCCTGTTGAAATAACAGAGGTTGAAGAAATCGAAATCGTAGATTCATATAAAGAATTGGTTGGAACTGCCAAAGTAAAATTTCCCAAAGGAACGGTTTTTCAAAGTACTGTTATTGGCAATATCACTTTGGAAGGCAAGGAAGCAACTCGGGTAACAACCGAAATTATGCAGGATGGAGTTGTCATTGAAAAACGCAGCACCCAATCGGCTGTTGAAGAAATAACTTTCAAAGTCGGTCAACGCATCAATATAAAACTCGGATATAACGGGATATTCAAAAATATGTTCGACGGTTATATCACTGCTTACAATTCCGACAGCGTGTTTGAAATCGAATGCGAGAATATGGCCTACAAACTTAAGCTCAAACAGGCACCCAAATTTGAAACTCCGAAAATCGGAACAAAAGTAAACGATGTTCTGGGGGATAAGTACGGACTACTGAAAGATACGGGATTTCAAATCCATAGTGATACCAAGAAGTTTGATATTCAAATCGGAAAAATTAAGGTAACGGATAATTTTACGGTAGCCGATATCCTTTCCGAGTGGAGTAAATACAAGGTTTATTGTTTTTTGAAATACGATGCCGACAGTCACGATGAAATGCCTACCATTGCAGTCGGACGACCATATTCTTCATCCAAAAATCAACCTGTTTTTCCGAGTGATAATCCCGAACCTTTCAAAATCTATTTCAATTACCATGTTGCAGCAAACGATTTGAAAGTTTTGAAAACGGACCCGAAGTTTTTGTCCGTAACAGGCAAAGCACTCGGAACCGATGAAAAATTTTTTGAAGTGACAATACGATTGAATCCCGAATATGACTCATCCAAAGCGGACAGTAAGGAATTTCAGGTTGTCAATGCCACTCAGATTGCAAAAAAGACACATAAGTTGACAGGAAATACAACAGCCTCGGGTGCCAAAACAAAAACGAAAGTAGATTTAAGTACCTATACAGTTGTTCCCTACATGTCGCCTAATATGAAAATCAACTCCGACAAACTGGTTGAAGAAACAATCGAATACTTCAAAAACTACAATCTGAACGGAATAACAGGAAGCCTGACTTTATTCGGCGACTTTGGTTTGCCAACAGCAGTACAGGTGGAACTCATCGACGACCGTAATCCTTCGAAAAATGGGATTTACATTGTGGAAGAAGTAACAACTACATTCGGGGTTGGTGGGTATAGGCAGAAAATTACAATTCCATATCGAATACGGAGCACAGACACTTATGGAACAAAATAACAGTAAAATTACAAGCAAGAACAGCGGTCGGATGATTCAGGAAGCCATCCGTAAAATCGCTTTGGGGAGAAGTATTGAACGCATCAATATGTCTCCTGTCGGAACAGGCGGAGTCGGAACTGCCCGAATGATTCACGGGTATGTAGCCAAAATTCATGATGCCCCTTCGGATGAAGAATTTGAAGAATACGGTGGAACAATCGATGTCGGAGAGTTTCCTGATGAGACGGCAGGCTCCGAAACAGTCATTCATAAAGGAGTATTACTGTCGGGAACAAAAGATAATTCGGGAGGTTTCCTTATTATTCCTACATTATACTCAGATGTTACCATAGTGGCTGATGCCGCTACAAGGTATATGTATGTGTTGAATTTTTCCCATGCAGACATTATTCAATTAAACGCCCACAAAGAAGTAACTATCGGCGTTACCGAAACCGAAGACTTAGATCCCGAAAGCAACGATTCTCCCGATTACGACGAATTGGAGAAAACAGGAAATGAATCGGCAACTAAATATACTGCAACAGGGATAGCAACTAAAGTTGTAGATAAAGATGGTAAGGAATCTTCTCAAAGCTTTACACCTGAAAAAATATCGCAGGTTGTTGATAAATCCGAAATCAACCAAACATCTGATAAACTGGAGCAAAAAGTAGGAGAAACTGCTGTTACGATTGCCGACAAAAAAGTGACCATCGGCGAAGAATCGGCAACGGAACCGCTTGTTTTGGGAAACGAGTTGGCGCAATTGATGATGGAGTTTATTACCGAATGCAGTAAAATCATGACACCAACACTTATGGGGACCATGCCTGCAGTTAATGCGCCAAATTTTGCTCCGTTGGCTTCGAAAGTTCAAAAGTTTTTATCTAAAACAGCCTTTACCAAATGAATGTACAACTTCATCCTGACATAAAAGATTTAGACATTGAAAGTCTGTGTTACAGCATTTATTCTCAACTGTATCATAGTTTTTTCAATGCACAGGATAAAAAAGATGATGAACATCCTTGGGGAATTACCGAAGGCGATGAAACATCCGTTCGTCTTCGCAATACCGCTTACGGTTTTGCCGAAGCCATTGCAGGAACTGCATCGGGAGAACTGTCGGGCGGTATCAGCGGAACCCTGCTTGACTACCTGAAGAAAACAGGCGGAGATATGACGGGAATGCTTCGCTCCAATTATGGTTTTGAAGCGGGAACAGAAAATACACGTATTCTTGAAACGTTCCAACGTGATGATGTTTTCGGAGTAAAAATAACGGGAAACCTGGAACTGGGAGAAAACAATCTTTTTATCGGTGGTAAACAGCTGCTTTCCTATGAAAAGAAAACGGGAACCGTTATTCTAACAGGAGGGCATATCAGTTTTGAAGACTCCTTTCTTAAAAGTAATGGGGTGTTTATCTTTGGAAAAGATAAAGAAACAGGCGTATTCATTTCTCCCGAAACCATTCTCCTGAAAGGGAAAAACATTTACCATGAAGGTAACGCCAATCTGGAAACTGTAGATTGGAATATGAAAAACGGTTCCGTTTCTGAAAATCTGTCCGTACAAGGACAAACTAAATTAAACGGATTACTTACTGCTTGTCAAGGTGCAGAACTTGGGTTTAATGGAAAACCATACATATCGGTAGAAAACCAAAAAGTAAGCATAAGCACATTCCTTTCATTTAATACGGGTTACGGAATCAAAATCAACAATATTCCTGTTCTACTTAGGGTAAATGAAACAGATATACAACTGGGCGCTGTTGGTGGAGAACTGTTAATCGGAAGTGGGCAAACTGCTAAAACCCGACTTCTTTCAAATATTTCCGATATTGACGGGGATTATGTACTGCTTTCCAAATATGGGGCCGCTTATTTTACCGATTCATTAACCGTTCGTCACAGTTACGGAGATATGCTTCTTTCCAGTTATCGGGTCGATACTTCCAATGAAGGAATGATTATCCATAAATCACTGCGGTTCGGAACTTCACACGGTGCATGGTTTGAAGGTAAAGAAAACGGAATCGGATTTCATTCGTTTGTCGAACACATATCTTCCGAAGACAGGAAGGTTTTCTATTATGAAACCTTATTCAAATATGGAATATCAACCAGCCGATATCAACCGCAAAATAAGATATCCGATTCACTTTTTATCTCAACTGAAGCTGATTTCTTTTCTTTTGACAAGCCGATTGAATCAAAATCATTTGTCGGAATTGATAATTCTTTCACCCGACTAACCGATGGTAGCCTATTCTTTACAAATGAACATTACCTGTTATCGGCAACTGACGGAATCAAACATTACGGGAACAGCTATTTCCTCAGTGATTTGTCATCGGAAAAATTTTCTTCGGGATTTGCAGGTTCGGGTTGGGCAATAATTCATAACAAAACTACGGGAAACATTGCTGCAACCTTTGATGAATTGACCATACGGAAGAAAATGCGCATCTATGAACTGGAGGTTCAGAAAATCAGTGCGACAAATGGTTCTCTATGGGTCAGTGACAATTGTTCGGGAGATACGGTTATCAAATTATAAGTTTTCGTGTCTGTATATAAATATCCAAGATTCAAAATACTGATTGATGCGAAGTCCAAGAAAATGCAAGGGCTTCGGGTTGGCGATGTTGTGCGCCGACAGTATTTTGATAACCCAAACCTTATCTATTCCTTGATGATAGTTATTGAAACAGGAACGGAAATTATCGGAGAAAACGAATCGGCTTATTTTATCGGGGCATTAATTGAAGGAGACGAACCACAGAACGGAGAGTTGTTGGATTTTGTACGAATAACCAATTTATTTGACACAGACCGTAGCGGTGCATTATACCTGACAGCATCAGATTCCGATTCCCCATTTATGGATGTGATAGACGGTTTGGCATTTGAAAATTCGCTTTGTTTTCCTTTTACATTCGGTGGCAAAGTAGACATTCCCGATACAGGTAAATATGCCTGTATGGGAGAAAGCTTTCTTCTATCAAGCTACAAGCAATCAGAAGCTGAAGCCAATCGAATTTTCAGGATTACAAGAAATGCTGTTGCAAATTCAAATCAAAAAATCGGTTTCAAGCAATCCATCGAAAAACAACTAGAACATCCCGCAAGAGTTATTATATCTTATAAGATATATGCTTCCAAACAAATAAAAAATGTACCGATAAGATTCGGATATACGAATGATGAGGAAACGGACGGCTCTGATATTATAGATGTTGATACCGATTGGCAATACAAGTTACACCTCATTACTATTGATTACCCTGCCCGTTATCAACGCAGTTTTTCGATTGACTTAACCAATTTCTTACTTACTGAAGGCGAATGGGCTGAAATTGCAGACCTCAATATTGTTCTTCAATCCGATATATCCACATTCTCAAATGCGACCAAGGCGCGGGTAGGAAAAATCAAAGGAATTATTGACCCTGTCTTCGGCGTTTTGGAAGGCTACGGAGCGTACTTTCAAAACCTGTACGCAACAAAGAATGTCAATATTGCAGGTACATTGACCGCAGGCGATGAAAATGGTTTTTCTTCTACGTTTTATGTTGGAAAAATACATAAAAACGTTATCCCAAACAGTCTCGAAGGAAATTTTGAAGAATTCCTAACTCGAAAGACAGGACTTACAACACCTGTCGGAATCGGTTATACCTGGCTGATGGGAAGCAGTGCCAAATTCATTTCCCAGTCTGCCGAATGGCGAAAATCCCATGTGGGAGAAAAGTATTGTTTTTCACTTTGGATAAAAACCGATAAACCGACAACTTTTAATATTTATCAAGACGAATACTTCATTCATAGTATTGATATTGGTTCTACCGATTGGAGAAGAATATCGGTTGCATTTGTCATTCAGGACTCCAAAGAATTAAGCCTTGTCATGCGTATTGATTCTTCGGTTGTTGGTAGTCTGATTACAGCGCCACAATTGGAAGCAGGAACAACACCATCCCAATACCAACCGACAGACGGAACTCTTTCATACGTTGAAGACTATGGAGCTTGGTTTACAAAAGGCGGTATCGGCGGAACAATACAAAACCCGCTGCTGAAACTGAATGAAGATGGCTCCATTTCTTCCCGTGACGATTCTTTTGTCATTAAACCCGACGGAACGGGACATTTTGCTTCGGGCAGGTTCCGTTGGACCAAAGACACAATTACACTTCAAGACGTAACCATTCGTTGGGAGGATTTTGATGACGAGGCCAAAGAAAATATGCTCCCAAAATCGGTTTCAATTGGTGGAACTGATACATTCCATTATTCGGATGATTTGGAAGACATCGCCGAACCCGAAGAAATACACCTCTATGCAACCGAGCATAATTTCACGGGGACTCAAAGAAAATGGCAATACCAGGCAAGCGATTTCTCATGGAAAGATATTTCTGGAGAAAACAAAGACTTTATCATTATTACACCTGTTGCGCATTATTGGGAAGAAAGGAAAATCCTTTCAATCAAATATATTTCTGTTTCAGGTAATAATGAATATGCAGATATATTCACTATCAATAAACTTTTTGACGGTAATTCTACATATTCTATATATATCACGTCCTGCAATGGAACAGTCTTTCGCAACGGAATTGTTTCCACCATATTGAAGGCAACGGTACTTAAAGGAAGCGAAGATGTAACGGAGCGTATTCCCGACTGTAATTTCCATTGGATAAAAATAAGTGATAATCCGACAGCTGATGAACTTTGGAACAATGCGGACCATATCGGTAAAACATTAGAGATTACGGGAGATGATGTTTATCGGAAAGCAGTATTCAATTGTGATGTAATTATTTCAACAACATAAAACATTAAAATCATGGCACTAAAAGTAGCTCGCGGGCAGGTCACCATTATAGACCAAAATGATGCGGTTTCATTACAATCATTTGTAGGTTCCAATCAACCCTTGACACAAGTATTCAATAAAGATACCAATTCTTTTGCTCCTTCCTGGGGAGCATCACCTTATCTTATCCTTACACCTTCCTTGTTTGTCAGCGGAAAAGGAGCGACTGACCAGATAACTTCAGTTGGTAATGCGGCAACATTGACTCCTGGTATAAAAACAGGTTCTGCCAAATGGTCCAAAAACGGAACTGCAATTACATCGGGACAGGATAACTGTACGATTGCCGCTGCAGCTTCCAAATATGCATTAACTATTAATGCAAACCACATGTCCGTGAATTCTCCTCAGGTTCGTTATGCTTTTGAAGCCATATATATAGATGCCAACGGATTAGAAATATCATTCCGCAGTGAAATTCAGTTTACACAACATCAATCGGCAGGAGCAGTCATATGTGCTATTGCATACGCACCTGACGGAGTAGTGTTCAAAAATGATGAAGTGGCAACATTACGTGCACATTGTGACCTATGGCGTGGGGCAACAATCGACAACACCGATGTTACATACTGTTGGGGAATTCAAGATTCTTCCGTATTTGCAGATACTACTTTAACTGCCGCAGCTGCCCTGAGTGCCACAACTGTTACGGTTGCTTCCATTGTCAATATGGAAGCAGGTGGTAAAATACTGATTGGTTCGACTACTTATACAATTTCGGCTGTAAATACAGGAACGAAAGTTGTAACACTCACTTCTGCATTAACAGCTGCAGCAGCATCGGGAGCCACAGTAAAATGTCCGTACTACAATGCGATGTTGGGTTCAGGATGGTCTTGCCTAACCTCAACGAACCAAATGGGAGTAACTGCAGGCTGGACAACGAACGAAATATCAATTACTGCCGATGCCGTATTGAACTTTGAAACATTCAAATGCGCTATCAAAGACACTGATACCAGTGCAGGAAATGCTTCAGCCAATACGGTTGTTTGCGATATTATTTCTTTTTCGGATATGTCTGACCCAATAACGGTTGATATTACCAGTCAAAAAGGGTTTACAATCAAAAACAACACCAATGATGTAGATGCTACGGCAATTCTCTATCGCAATGGTGAAGAACTGGACGCTGCGGGAACTTCATACACTTACACTTGGAAATTGTGGAATGCAGCAGGAACTGCGGTTGCCAAAACGTATACAGGGAAGTCTATTTCAGTTGATAAGGTAGATGTAACGGGGAAGGGGGTGTTGATGGTGGAAATTTCGAAGTAGGCTGTTAAAAATAATGTCTTAAGATTATGTTAATTTGAAAATATTCATTTCCTTTGATAAAAAAACGTTTGTATCAAATTGTTGTATTAGTTTTTTAAAGTATGAAACTATTACATATAATTATAAATGAATAAATTATAATCTAATTGAGAATAATTATGGATAAGACTTTACCCATAAAGCATCTTTCAGCAAGAGTGCCTTGGCATGATAATAAATGGAATGGAAAAACATGCTGCAATATTTTAGATAATTCTTTCTGTCGCATATTGCCTCGCATTGATTCAGCAAAAAGCGCAGATAAAGAGATAGAAAATATGCCAATAACAGAAGATAACTTTCCACCATGTATATCAGAAAAAGGGACTTTCCTTTCTCCCAATAGTTATTCTCGTATACTTACTCATGCTTGGTCAGGATTTAATCCTTTGTTTAAGGACTTAAAATCTTGCATTTATTCGCATAAGCCATACTCTTTCAATGCTGTCCCTTTTTTATGGATGATAAAGAATAAAGGAAGCGATGAAAAACCTCACTATTCAGAGAAAGCCAATACATTTGAGTTGAATTATAATACTCAGTTAGAACAAGATGTTGACGAAAAATTGGGTTTTACAGGAAACAGATGGGTTCAACATCCGAATAACCAAAAAACACTGTTGGATGCTTTTTTTAGTTGTTTAAAGCCTAAACACTCATTGATATTTTTCTATTGTAAAGATACTCCATTATCTGAACCTAATGAACGAATTGTTGTAGGAGTCGCAAAAGTGAAAAATATAGGGCGACTACTTGAATATGAATATGAAAAAGATTACAAAGGTCATAAAAGCTACCCTTGGGATAGATGTATTGAACATACTCTAACCCCTGGTAGTCCTGATGGTTTTTTACTACCATATCATGAAATTTTACAATTTATCAAGGAGAAAGATTTAGAGATTGACTTAAAAGACTATGCGGCTTTTGCCTCAGACTATTTACAATTTTCATATGCTTCAGAACTTGTAGAACATGATACTGCGATCGATACTTTATTAAACATTGCCGATAGCTTAAAAAAAGCACAGTTATTATTGGAAAAGTCATTCAAAAAAGAGTTACAATGGATTGACTCGGAAATATCAAATATTTGGAATATGAGAGGTGCTTTTCCAGGAATGGGACCAATTTTAAGTGCCATGAATATTGCTGAAGGAAATACTATTGCTTGGGAAATAGAAAAATATATACTTCAAAAGGATGGAGATTTATTACATACTAATCCATGGTCTATATTTGAAGAAAGCATTGACAATCCTGAAAAATATATTAAATCAAAAGGCATTCAATTATTTAATCCCACTATAAAAAGGATATGGCAAAGTAAACCAAATAAAAAAAGAGATTTCTTTAAGTTAATCAGTCGCTGTCAGTTAAATAACAATCAAGCATCACTCATTAGTGAAAAAATTGATAACATAGGATCTATTCAAAGTATTTCAGAAAATCTATACTTGCTTTATGAAAAAACTAGACTTGAAGCTAATGGAATAGCATTTCGTCAAGTAGACAAAGCATTATTGCCACCTGAGAAAATTCGTATAGCTTTTCCTCTCTCAGATAATATTGCTTTAGCAGATAAACTAGATGAAAGGAGAGTAAGAGCATTAACTGTTTCTATTCTTGAGAATTCTTCAATTGTAGGACATTCAATACTTCCTTTTCATGAAGTCTTGGAGCAAATGAAAAGCAAATCGTTAGATGAAGATTTTCCTATTGATGAGGATATACTTGCATCTCAATCTGAATTGGATTTTTTTGCTAATGAGGTAGTATTAATTCCCCCAAGTAAAACAAATCCTATATCTTTCCTAAAACTACAACGCCTTATTGAAGTAAAGAATATCATTAGACAACGAATAAATATTTCAAACATAATATCAAAACCCTATAGTATAGATAAAGACTGGTTAAAGCTTGTAAATGATTACTTTGAAACTTTAGATTCTGCTGATCCCAATTATCAAAGTGAAACTCTTGCTAGGAATGAAAAAGCAGAAGCTCTTAGAATACTTACTAATTATAAATTTTCCGTTTTAATAGGTCCTGCCGGTTCAGGTAAAACATCCTTGTTGGAAATTTTTGCAAAACAGGACGAAATAAGAAGAGGAGGATTACTAAAGCTTGCACCAACTGGTAAGGCCAGAGTTAAATTAGGTCACGATGCAAAAACAATTGCACAGTTCTTATGTCCCGAACGATATGATGTATCTACAGGCTTATATCACGTTTGTGAAGATGGTTCTAAGTTTTCAACAGCAAAAAATATAATAATTGACGAAGCATCAATGTTGACAGAAGAGCAACTGTCTGCATTGTTTGATGCTTTAGGTCCTGTGGATAGAATTATTTTAGTAGGTGATTATCGTCAACTTCCGCCAATAGGGACAGGTAGGCCTTTTGTTGATATAGTCAATGAAATTAAACCTCAATCATTTGAAAAAAACAATATTTTCTCAGGAGCAGCTTACGCCGAATTAAAACAAATCATGCGACAAAGTAATGAAGGTGATTTTCGTTGGGATGTTGCATTAAGTCGTTGTTTTGGAGATGAACCAACTAAAGAAGATTTAGAAATATTTCATTCTTTAGCATCAGGAGATATTCAGTCAAAACATATTCGATTGGAAAAATGGTATGAAAGCAAAGATTTTAGGAAAATACTAGAGCAAGTTATTGAGGAAGAATTACCTCTTGATAAGAATGATATTATCAAATCATTTAATAGAAAAATTGGCGCAGTTGATTATGGAGGATATCAGTATTTTAATTGTGATTTTGCTGAAAGAGAAATTGAAAAATGGCAAGTAATATCGCCTGTAAATGGGTATGGATATGGAATCAAAGAATTGAATAGCTTTTTTCAAAATACATACCGTAAACCTTTTGTTGATTTGGCATTAAATATTCAAAAACAAAAAAGAAAAATAGCAAAACCAAAAGGAAACGACAATATTGTTTATGGAGATAAAGTAATAAATTTGAGAAATACAAGCTGGGAGAATTGGCAAAAAATAAAACCTTATGATGCAAAAAGTAAGGCATTAAATTACATTGCTAATGGAGAAATCGGTGTAATTACAGGTGAATTTAGGAGTTCTCATCAGAATAATGAAGGGGAACCAAACATTGAAATATCATTTTCCAGTCAACCAGGATATAGCTATGTTTTCACGCCTAATCAATTGGGAGAGGATAGTCCTTATGCATTGGAATTGGCTTATGCAATTACAGTTCACAAATCACAAGGTAGTGGTTTTGATAAAGTATTTTTTATAATGCCTGCAAAAGGAGCTATTTTAAGTAGAGAATTACTATATACAGCCTTAACAAGGCAAGGACAACAAATTATAATCCTTCATCAAGGTGATTTTAGGGATTTTATTAGATTAGCATCAACAGAGGCATCATCTACAGCCAGAAGATTTACGGATTTATTTCATTTGCCTGAAGTAAAGCAATTAAAGCAGAAATGGTATGATGCTCGTTATGTTAATATTAGTGAGAAAGGAGAACCCATGCTAAGTAAGAATGAAGTTATTATAGCTAATTGTCTGCATAAATATAAGAAAATTATAACTTATGCTTATGAAGATAAATTGAAACTGGAAAACTCTGATAGAATCATAAAACCTGATTTTACAATCGACAATAATTACACGAACAAGCGGTTTTATTGGGAGCATTTAGGTATGATGACAAAGACTGACTATCGAGAAAAATGGGAAAAGAAACTGGATGAATATTTGAAAGATGGATTTGTCCTTCATACTAAAGCAACTGTTGAAGATGAAAAAATACTCATTATTACCGAAGAGAATCCTAATGGAGGAATTAATTCCCAAGAAATAGACAAAATCGTAAGAAAGTATATTCTTGAAGAAGGTTGAATATTGCCATCTTCCTGATTTTTTTAAGTTTAAGAAACTGTTTAAATTTTATTTTTTAATTCTATTAAGCATTAGTTTTATCATTGCCAACTGTATCATTACCTGGCTGGTTTCTGGGTGAAACTCAAAATCTTTACAGAGTCTCCTATAGCTTTCAAACCAAGCGAAGGTTCTCTCTACGATCCATCTTTGTGGGAGGACTTGAAATTTAGGAGAATCATCCTTTCGTAAGACTATTTCAAGAATCCAACCCAAGGTTTTCTTTGTATTTTCTACCAATTCACCTCGGTAACCTCCATCAGCAATGATCTTCACAAGCCTCGAGAACCTGTATTTCAGTTCAGAGAGGACAAAAGGGGCAGATTTACTGTCATGTATGTTAGCCGAATGTACAACTACGGCCAATAGTAGTCCCATCGTATCAACAATAATATGTCGCTTTCTTCCTTTTGTCTTTTTACCACCATCAATCCCTCTGCATAACCCGCCACTGCGGGTTGTTTTAACGGATTGAGAATCAATCAGGCCCAAACTTGGAGAGCGTTCCCTACCAGCTTTTTTTCGGGTTAAATCACGAAGGCGTTCATGTATTTCTTCAATGGTACCATCCCATTTCCATTTATTGAAATAGTAATAAACCAATTCCCACTTAGGAAAATCTTTGGGGAGCATACGCCACTGACAACCTGTTTTAAGCATGTAGAAGATCGCATCAAAAATATCTCTTAAACTGTGCTTTCGCTTGCGTTTGTCGTTTAAAACGACTAATATTG
>JAVBLO010000025.1:0-2715 GCA_031553415.1 Bacteroidales bacterium
GAACGAAAACGGAAATTTCAACTTGATAATGAAAGACGGCTTCCTAATCATTTACAGCGGTGATGAAACTGATTTTGAAATCAAAGCTGCACTCGCTCAAAATGAAGTCTTTCTTCTCAAAGCCATGGCAGGTAATCTTTACCAATTTCCTACAACGGGAGTCGGACTGATTGAATTTCTACATGGGAATTTTGAGAACACGGGACTTGCTGAAAAGCTACAACAAGAATTCGAAAACGACAATATGATTATCAAAAATGCTTACATGGACTCCGTAACGGGAGAACTGTTATTGGAAGTGGAGGAGAAAAATGGGTAAATATACAGTAACATCGGGACAAAATATTTATGATGTGTCTCTGCATATTTACGGTTCTGTCGAAGGCATTGTTGATTTAATGATGAACAATACAAAGTTATCATTGGCAGACATACTCAAGGCAGGTGATGAATTGGAATACACCGATGACTTTGTCATCAACAAAGATATTGTCGCTTACTTCAAAATGAACGGCATTATTCCTTCCAATGGAGAGCGGAATGTATATTACAAGCATTCGAACCTTCCGAAGTTCGCTAAGATTTTAATCGACAACAAAAAGACTTCAGTTAGACTCTCAATCTCGGGAAGCGGAAAAATGGAAATTGACTGGGGAGATGACACTTATCTTCAAAGAATAGTACTAACCAATGAATTACAATCAATCTCACATCATTTTAATAACGGTATTTCAGGTAAGCGAAAAATAATTATTTACGGCAGTGTTTATTTCAAATTATTTGATTGCAGTGAATTTGAAACATCATCCATTATCCTGTTCCAGCCGATTCCGATTGAAAAACTGATTTTGAAAGATGTAAGATTGGATATTGATTTTATCTCTCTACTAACAGGAGTTTACGATATGGATTTTTCGGAATTAAGAACTAATAATCTTCTTCCACTTTTGAATTGCAAACAGTTGATGCGATTAAATCTGTCAGATGTTCATGTTACTCAAGAAACATTGGATGAATATTTGATAGCACTTGTCAATCAATATTATGGTCGAAGAAATTGCTGCATAACTCTTACCAAAAAGCCTTCTGGAGAATATCGAGAACCTATGCGGGATGAAAACCTGAATTATATACTCTCTTCGGGAATGGAAGCTGTTTGGGTACTGGTTAATGAACCTGCCTGGAACGAAGGTGGCTATTGGAAGTTTATTATCAATAACGAAATATATACTCTCGAAACATGAGCAGAACTTTCAAGGAAATATATAACGAAGCTGTTCGTGAACGCAACAAGCGAATGGAATTGACAGAATTTTCCAGCGATTCCAAGTTATCGATAATGAACGGGATGATTTGGGTGGTTGCCGCCGTCATTTATTCTTTTGAAACCATTCTGGATGTATTCGCCATTGATATTTCAAATACAATCAATAATCAGGTAAACGGTACTCCGAATTATTACGCCAATGCATTATTGCAATATCAGAAAGGCGATACATTAATGGTTCGTGAAGATGGCTTGGCTTTTGGATATGCAACGGTTGATGAAACCAAACACATCATTACCCAAGTAAGTTATTCGGAAAGCAGTTCGGATGTAAATCTGGATAACAAATTGGTATTGAAAGTCGCAACAGGACAAAAAGGGAACTTGTCAGCGATATTACAAGAAGACCTGGTTCTGATAAACGCATATATCAATAAAATCAAATTTGCGGGAACACGTATCGAAGTAACCAGCCACAACGGAGATGTACTTATTCCCCGTATCTCCGTTTATTACGATGGTGCAGTATTGGAATCGGAAATTTATGATGCCATTGAAAGCAAATTAAATGAATATATCATGAATATAGAGTTCGATTCGGGTATATATGTAACCAAAGTAATTGAAGCCATCAAAAAAGTAGAACATGTAACTGACGTGTACATTGATGATTCAGCTATTCCCGAGCAAGGTGTTTTTCTTGCATGTTATGATACAGACGGTCACATTACGGCTCCCAAGAAAATCAATCGGATGACTTATACCACTTCGGGATATATCAAGCAATCAACAAAAAAAGACGAAGAAACTGATTTACCTGATTTCAGGCAATCCATTAAACTTGTAATTGACAACGAATGAGATATATTTTACCGACAGACCGAATTGTAAACCAATTGACCCCTCATTATCTCACGGGGAGGAAATACATTCTTTTCCTGCAAAGCTTGCTGTATCCACTTTTTACCCTCAATGAGAAATTCGTTGCATTTGCATGGGAAAAGCATATTGAAGCACGAATGACAAGTCAGATAATGTATTTCGAATGGTTTTTGAACCACCGATTCGGAAAATACCTGGCAAATAAATCAGAAAGCATTTGCATCAGCGAAAGCACGAGTGTCGGAGTAGACATTTACCACGAAAACGCTCAAAACGGAAAACCGTTTACAGTATGGTTTGAAAATGAGCAGTTGGCTGCCATAAACCCGATTGAAAAACCGAAAGAGTTTTATTATCTGACTGAAGAAAAAACAATAAACAAAGTCAGTTTTATGGTTTGTGTGCCCAAGATTAATATTTCCGAACAGGAATTTGTCTATATGCTCTCTTATGTGGTCAACACCTATAAAATAGCAGGAAAAACATACCTGATTAAAATCAATTCAAAAGAATCCGCACCGATTAAAAAAGTAAGATAAAAATATGAAAGAATATATCGCAGAAAC
>JAVBLO010000064.1:0-37074 GCA_031553415.1 Bacteroidales bacterium
ACGGTAACCGATGTAAATGGAAGATTCTCTTTGAATGTTCCTAATACAGTAAAAGCGATAGAAATATCTTATCTCGGGATGAAAACTCAAGCAGTTAATGTAGGAGATAATCTTAAAATTGTATTAGTCTCAGACTCTAAAACTTTGGAAGAAGTCGTTGTAACTGCATTGGGTGTTTCAAGAGGTAAAAAAACATTGGGATATTCAGTGTCTACAGTAAAAAGTGATGACATTGCTAATTCCAAAGCAGTAAATCCGGTTGCTGCATTACAAGGGAAAGTTGCCGGTGTAGATATATCTTCTTCTCAAAATCCGGGAGGAACACAAAATGTGACCATCCGTGGTTTTAACTCGTTGGGAAATAATCAACCTTTATATGTAGTGGATGGTGTTCCTATCACAAACGAACAAAATCAAGCAGGAAGTATTAAAGGAGGAACAAATACACTGAACAGTCAAGCAGATTTTGGTTCGGGAATTAATGCCCTGAATCCGAATGATATTGAAAGCATCAGTGTATTGAAAGGTTCAGCTGCATCCGCCCTGTATGGATCACGCGCTGCCCAAGGTGTCATCATGATCACTACCAAATCAGGGAAAAACACCAACGGAAAAATAAAAGTAGAATATGATGGAGGACTTACACTTCAACAAGTAGGACGATTACCAAACGAACAAAAAATGTTCGGACAAGGTTGGAGTGGAGACCATGCATTAGATGAAAACGGTAGTTGGGGATCTGCTTTCGATGGAACAATCCGGGTTTGGGGTAATATAGTTGACAACAGTCAAAAAATGAAACCTTATGTATATCTAAAAAATCGTGTCCGCGATTTTTACGATTTAGGATTCGGATATAACAATGCACTCTCATTAACAGGAGGAACAGAACAAACCCAAGTCCATGTTTCGGTATCTCAAAATCATTTGGATGGTCCTGTTCCTACCGATGCTGATTCGTATGACCGTTACACAATCACAGCAAATGGTTCTCATAAAACAAACAAAGTACAAATAAGTACCATGTTTAATTTCAGTACGGAAAAGAATAAAACAACTCCTACCGGGCAAGACAATTCCATTTATCGTTCTTTAAATGAAATTGCTACTGATATTTCAATTGTGGATTTGAAAGATTATAATGACAAATTCAATAATGCAGATAATTACTTTACTCCTTATGGATTGAATCCTTACTACATATTGAATATCAAAGAAGCAGTGCAAGATAAGTATAAATTTTTCGGGAAAGTACAATTGGATTATAACTTACTGAAAAATTTGAAATTAACTTACCGCTTTGGAGGAGATTTTGAATCATCTACTATCAATATGCATATGGATGCCGTTTCGTTTACTCCAGGCTCTCCGAACGATGGTTCTGAGAATGATAGCCCGGGTAGTTATTCACAAGATAAAATACAGTATATTCAAACCAACCATGACTATTTTGCAACTTATGAAAATCGGTTCGATGACTTTTCACTAAATGTGATTGCGGGAGGAAATGCAAATGAACGTTCAATGAACCGTCTTTACGGATCAATCTCTTCAATTGACATACCCGGATTTTATCAACTTTCAAACTCGCTAACTCCTGCTACAGCAGAGCAAAGCCAATCTCTTTACCGGACATTGGGAGCTTACATTAATGCGGATTTAGGTTTTCAGGATTATGTTTACCTGACACTTACTGCCCGAAATGACTGGTCTTCGACTTTGCCCACAAAAAATAATTCTTATTTTTATCCGGCTGCTATGGTAAGCTTCATAGCCACTGATTTCATGCAACAACAAGGTATTGAGAGTGGCATTTTAGATTATGCTAAAGTCCGGTTATCGTACGGAAGAACGGGAAAAGATGCCGACCCTTATTTAGTTTATAATAGATTCGTTGCCGGAACTGTACAAAACCCCGGTTATCCGGATGTTGACGATTTAAGTTTTCCGTTGGGAGGAGTTAATGCATATACAATTTCCAATCAATCTGCCAACCTGAACTTGAAACCTGAGTTGACTGATGAATTTGAAATCGGAGCAGAAGCTTTCATCCTCGATAGCAGGATAGGTTTAGACATCTCATATTACAATAAGTTTACAAAAGGATTAATAGCAATGTTACCCATAGATCCAAGTACAGGTTTCACTTCTCAAGGAGCCAACTTGGGAGATGTTCGCAATAAGGGGGTCGAATTATCTGTTTCTTTGGTTCCTGTGAAAACTAATGATTTCAGGTGGGATTTTATCTACAATTTTACCAAAAATTATAATAAAGTGGAAAGCTTGGATGTTCCTGAAATTTACTTATCCGGATATGTTGGAATGGGTATTTATGCTGTGGAAGGAAAACCTCTTGGACAGTTTAAATCCCAAACTGCCCTGAAAGTAGATTATAATGGAGTAGAAAGTACTGTTGTTGATGGAAATGGTATGCCTCAACCTACTCCGGATGCAGTATATTTAGACAAAGATATCAATGAAAAATACAGGATGGGATTAACCAATACATTCACTTACAAAGGTATATCATTGAGTGGAGTACTTGATTTCCGTTATGGAGGATATATCTATTCATATACAAAAGACTATATGCATTGGGTAGGAAGTGGTCCTGAAACTGCTTACAATGATCGTAATCCTTTCATCGTTCCCAATTCTGTAGTAGCTAACTCTGATGGTTCTTATCAGGAAAATACTACTCCTGTTAATCCGACTGCCTGGCACACATTCTACAGTAATGGTGGATTCAATTATACTGATAACGATATCATTGACCGTTCTTATTTGAAACTTCGTAATGTGAGTTTAGCTTATCAAATACCTAAAAATATATGTGACAAGCTAAAAATCAATTCTTTACGAGTTTCAGCAACAGCATCAAACATCCTGTTATGGACTCCGAAAGAAAATCAATATATTGATCCTGAAATTACCACATGGGGTAATGACATCAATGCAAAAGTTGGAGAATATGGAACAACTCCTCCCTATCAATCATACGTATTCGGATTAAATCTTTCATTTTAACAGTCATAAACAATAAAGATATGAAAAGAAAATCATTAATTATATTATCTACTATCATCCTCTTATTTACGTGCGGATGTAGTAATTATTTGGATATCAACCACGACCCGGATGCATTAGCTGAAATTCCAGATGTGAAAGTGTTGTTACCAGCTACGGAAATGGGTGTTGCAAATAACATAATGGGTTGGGATTTTGGTTTTGGCGGCGGTTTTTGGGTAGAGTATTGGACTCAAACTTATACGGCTTCTCAATTTAAATCACTATGCGAGTATCTTCCTGAAAGTTTCAGTACAGCTTACCAATCTATAATGAGTCAGCCATTACCTGACCTGGAACTCATCAAGAGAAATACAAAAGACAGCGAAAATAAAGGGTATTATTTTATTGCAGAAGCTTTGTCGATTTTCACATGGCAAGCTCTTACCGATGTATGGGGTGACTTACCTTATTCTGAAGCCCTAAAAGGAGATGAAGGAATTTTGCATCCGAAACAAGACAAGGGGCAAGACATCTATGCCGATTTATTGAAACGAGTGGACGAGTTATTATTAACCGATTTGAGTGAATCATCTATAGATGGAAAATACGATTACATTTATGCAGGTGATTTAAAATTGTGGTCTCAATTCGTAAATGCTTTGAAATTGAAATTGATGATAAGATTATCAGAAACATCACTATATGACAATGAAAAAGCATTGAATTTTATAGAAAGTGTGGATTTACTTACAACAAGTGCAAAAATACCGGGAACCGTTTGGGATGATGCACAAGAAGGCAAACGCCATCCAATGCGCGAATTCCAGGCTGGAGGAGCCAACTATCTTTCTACAAACGTAATTGCTTGTAAATCATTTATTGATTATCTAAATGTTAATGCAGACCCACGTTTGGAAAAATTATTCAAAGCAGGTAAAGATGGAATGAAAGGCGCATTTTTTGGCGACTTCGATTCTAAAGATGATTCTGATGGAAATGGTAAAACCGACGACAAGGAAGAGTATGCAACTATTGTATTTGGCGGTAAGATGGACTTAATGCTAATGTCAGCCTGGGAAGTGAACTTTTATATTGCGGAAGTTTATGCCCGTGCAGGATCTGCCAAAGCCAAAGATTTCTATGAAGCAGGAGTAAAAGCTTCTTTAGGCCAACATGAAATTACTGATTTCAGCATATTAGAAACCGGCTATGCTAAATGGACAGGAGGTAGCACAGAAGCACAAATCAAGCAGATTGCTATGCAAAAATGGGTAGCTAATTGCAACTATCAACATATTGAATCTTTCCTGGAACGTAACCGGACAAAATATCCTCCGGTAAACGACATTGACATTGCTTCTAACAGGCAATATGCATGGAGTAACTTTCCTGTAGGTAGTCTGACAGTTTCGGTAAGAGGAAGAGCTTTGTTGAATGGCAACTTGCCAGCTTCTCCATTATATCCTGACGCCTATATTTTCCGGAATAACAATGCTCCTTCCCAAAAAGAAAATGTAGGAGTGAAAGTATGGTGGAATCAAAAATCGGGTAAATAAATTTTAAAATTAAAGAATATGAAAATATTATATAAATATTGTTTAGTAATCGCTTCTGTATTTTTACTTTTTTCTTGCGAAAAAGAAACAGAAGATATTTCCGGCATTACATACTATGTGGAATTTGATATTCTTGGTGAGAATCCGACAATTGTACAGGTAGGAGAACCTTATATTGATGATGGTGTAATTGCAACTCTACAGGGAGAAGATGTTACAACAACAGTAACAACTACAAGTGATGTAGATTATGAAGCAATGGGTCTGTACACAGTAGAATATTCTTCAGTTAATGCCGATGGTTTGAAATCACGGGCAGTCCGCAATGTAATTGTTTGTAATCCTGATGTTACAACCGACCTTTCCGGCAAATATGCTGCCCAGGAAGGCACAAAACGTATAACTGTTGCTTCAGGAGAAGAAGCGCCTTACCAAAACAGTGACGAGTTTGATTGTTCTTGCATCATTACTTATATAGCTCCAGGGTTCTTTCAGGTAAATGACTTTTTCGCCGGTTATTACGCAGGATTCAGATATCCTGATATCGGTTATGGAGAAATGGGAATGAGCGGCTACTTTGCCTTGAACGAAGACAATACAATTTCCCTGATTTCAAGTAATATTAAATATTGGGGTGATGGTTTGAGCAAACTGGAAAATGGAAAATATGATCCTGAAACAGGAGAAATAACCTGGGATGCATATTATGCAAATTCGACGTATGATTTTCACGTAATATTAAAGATATTGAATAAGTAAAAAATATATAATATGAAAAAAATAGGATATTGTTTAGCTCTGGCTATGATGACAGCATTGTTTACATCTTGTTTTGAAGATGTGGACAATTGGTACACTGAAACGTCAGAGTATGATGGCCGGTATGTAGTAGCTACTACCTGTGACGAATATTCGGATGATGATACAACCATCGAGGACGGAAACGAACTACTGATTTACAACTCTGCCGCAAATGTAAAAAATCAAATAATTATTGATTCATATATTGCTATAAATAAAGAAGATAATATATCTTTCCATATCAAAGGAAAATTTGATGTTGAAGGAAGTCCCTCCGGTTTCAAAGCCACTACATCAACTTCTAATATTGCCAGTAGCACCACGTTGAATAATGATGAATATTATGTGATATTTGATGGCGTTTATTATAGACTTTCTGATCTTGGTGAGCCAACAGAAGCAGGAGAAGAGTACGATGGTGTACAATTGTACTCACATCTTTCTATTGATGAAGGAAAAATCATTCCCCAAGGTGCAACTACTATCGGTGGCAATGTGTCAGATAGTGTTTATTTGGCCATTACAACTTATGCCGAATATTTGACTATCGAAAGTTATCAAATTCCTGAAAATGAATGGACTGTCGCAGGCGTTCCTGAGTTTGATTGGAGAGTAAAAGCAGGAAGCAGGACAAATGCAGACGGTTGGGAAGAACACTGGACATTGGATGGTTACCGTTATACCGGTTATCCGGAGGATAATCCGTCAACCAAACCACCAATTACCGAAAAATAATTATTAAATACACAAGGAAAAGAGGCTGTCCATCAACAGCCTCTTTTTTTTGTCCGTTCTTTTGTATGAAGAACAATCATTGGGGAAGGAAATAAAAAAACGGACTTCTAGAGAAGGAATTTGGTAAGTTCAGGTATTGGCTTTCATGATACACATTCAGTTTTAGTCATGGAAATAGATTAATTTTTCTGTAAAATAAAATTTCCCTTGAAAGAACAAAATTCCGCATTACAGACCACCACATCATACACTCCTGAAATCCAATTACTTACATCGACAAAAAGATGCAAACTCGGCACCGTGTAAGTCTGTAAGGAGTAAATAGTTTTTCCCTCTTGATCAAAAACTCCAATCTCAACATTCTCAGCAAATTCTTTCCAAAAGACAATATTCAGTTGGTTGTTTTCAACAATTGACACTTCAATATGCTGTTTTGCCATAAGACTTTTTAAAGTCTTCTCCCCATTAACCATCAGAGGAATTTCTACACAGTTTTTGTTTTTTGGTTCAAACAAAAGCAAAGGTATTAGTTCCATAAATTTTAATTTAGATTGCTTTTCCATAAATAAAATTCATAATTTTCGAACGATTTTGTAAAGCAAATATAAATCACAAAATTTAAGATCAGATGAAAAAAAAATATTATTTCAATAAAAAATTGTCTTTTTGCGAAACAAAATATAAGTCATTTATATTTTTTAGTGTAAAATATTACCTAATTATCACAAAATTTTCTACTTTTGGCGTATTCTTTTAAAATCGTTGTTATTATGGGACAAAAGCGCTACTAAATTTACATGTAGAGTATGATTGATTTACATCAACAATTGATCCTCCTGATTAAAAAAAACACACAGCAGGAAGACAATCCAGTCGACTTATTGATTGAAATAATCCCAATGAAAAAGGAAGCCGCTTACCGGCGTCTCAGGGGAGAAATTCCGTTTACATTAATCGAAGCAGTACAAATCGCGACTTATCTGAAAGCATCGTTGGATGAACTTATCCAAAACAAACAGGAAAGCACTTACAAAACCTCCATAGAAAAAATTAACAGCACAAATGATCCTATCTTTTCTTATTGTAAAACAATGGGACAAATCATTGATGCTTTAGACATGATGAAAAATTTTCCTGAATCATTCATATGTTCGGCTACCAGTCTTCTTCCGTATTCGCACATATTTAAGTACCAGAATTTATGTAAATTCCGGCTATTTAAATTCATGCATCAATTCCGGAAAAAAACGATTTACAAAAAGATGTCTGAAATAACCATACCTCCTGAAGTAAGAGAAGTTGAGGAAAAATACCTCAAAGCAACTCAGCAAATTCCGACTTACTACATATGGTCAAAAAATCTTTTCACACCTTTTTTAACAGAAGCCAAGTATTTTTGGGAGCTGGGTTTGGTATCCGACGAGGAGTTAGAGTTACTGAAAGAAGAAACTTCCTCTTTATTAAATGAGCTGGAGCAAGACATCCTTCGAGGGAAAATGCATACAGGAAAACCTTTTATAGTTTATCTTTCAAATGTCTTTTTCGATTCTAATTATATTTATGTCGATTGTCCTGTTTTTAAAGCTTCTTCTATCAATGTTTTCGGTATTAATTTTTATTCATCTATGGAGCCTGACCTAAACACTGAAATGAAAGAATGGATCGAATCCCTGACAAAATATTCAGTGTTGATTTCCGAAAGCGGGATAATAGAACGAACGGATTTTTTTAATCAACAAAGAATATTGTTATCTAAAACTTAGGAAGCAGTGTCAGTCATGAAGAATATATTTGAAAAGATAATACAAGAGCTTAAACAAAATACAACCTTAGGGAATAACCCTGTCGAAACGCTCATAAATATCGTCCCTATGAGTAAAGAAGCTGCTTATCGCCGCTTACGGGGAGAAATAGATTTCTCTTTCAACGAAATTGTAAAAATAACGCAAAGACTGAATATCTCATTAGACAATTTAATAGAAAAAACTCATGAAGATGAAAGATATGATAAAGAATTGGCATCCTTGAACCTGGGAAGTTTGGGTAATAAGTGTTACCAATCTACAGAAGAATTGATTTCCCTTTTAAAGATAATGAAAAAAAAAGAAAATCCGCATATATTTGCGCTTTCAAACATACTTCTTCCTTTTGCATATATTTACAAATACGATACGATGGCAAAATTTCGGTTATACAGGTGGACATGCCAGTGGGAAGACGAAGTTTTTCCTCAAAAGATGGAAAACTTTATTGTTGCCGACAGTATCCACGACATTAAAACAAAATTATGTAAAGAACTACAAACTATTGCAGTAAGCTATGTCTGCCAGCCAAACTTTTTAAATGGATTTATACATGATATCAAATATTTTCAAAGAATCAATTTAGTTTCAAATGAAGAAGTTGGAAAATTAAAAAATGAAACTTTCTCTTTTTTAGATGATTTGGAAAGGGACTTAATAACAGGCAAAAGCCAAGCCGGAAGCCGTATATCATTTTATGTTTGTAATACCAGTTTAGACTCTAGTTACCTTTTATTAAAGTGTAATGAATTTGAAACTTTTGGTATCCGGTTATTCGGTTTAACACTTCATTTCATGAAAGATCCAAAAATTACCTCCGAAATAAAAAACTGGATACAAACCATGATAAAACATTCTACACTTATTTCTGTCAGCGGCGAAAAACAACGCTTTGAATTTTTCAAAAAACAACGGGAATTTATCAATGCATTATAATATATAGTAATTCACTCATCATTTTTTCCATTTCAACTGCATTTTTATCCATTTCATATCCTTTATAAGTAGTAACCAAACAATTTGCCTTTACTTTTGTTTCATTGAAAACAAGAAAAAGGCATGAGAAAAATTGTTTTAGGTTTTATAATTTGTTTGAACTTTGTAGCTGTGTCAGCCCAGGACACAGCTACTGTTGTTCATAAGTTTACATTAGAGGATTGCCTCAATTATGCATTTGGGAATAACTACAACCGGCAATCCATGAAATTATCGGAAGATGCTGCAAAAAGTGTTTACGACCAGTCGAAAATGGAACGCTTGCCAAGTTTAAGTGCATCATTAAATGAAAGCCTGACCAGCAGTAAAGATAACTCAAGTTCCTGGAACGGGAATTATGGATTGAATACTAACCTGGCCCTATATCAGGGAGGAAACATTTCCAACACCATTGAACAGAATAAACTGAAAATGGAACAATCGTCTTATCAGACTTCCCAATATGAAAATAACCTGACTATCCAGATACTTCAGGCATTTTTATCAGTTTTGGGAAATGAAGAGCTACTCAAATATCAATATGCAGTTGTTAAAGCCAGTGAAGAGCAAGCCAAGCAAGGTAAAGAACAATTCAAAGCAGGTCAAATCCTGGAAAGCGATTACCTGTTGCTTGAAGCACAATATGCCAATGACAAAAACAATATCACAGACACCCAGATATCAATTGAAAACAGTTTGCTTACATTGAAAAGCCTGCTTTCCATAAACCCGCTTGAAAACATACAAATTGTGTATCCGGATACTGCCTCATTATCGGAAATGGGTTTTATTCCTTCAAAAGATTATGTTCTTGATAGGGCAAAAAGCACACTTCCGGATTTCAAAATCAGCAAATATAATGTAGATATTGCAAACATGGGAGTCAAATTATCCAAATCAAACTATTTTCCGACAGTCAGTCTTTATGGAAGCGCCGGAACCAGACATGTAAATGACTATTCTAATTTCGGACAGCAATTATCCGACAAGGTGAACGCCCAGGTCGGTATTTCCCTGAGTATACCCATCTACGACAACAGCCGTACCAAATCAAGAGTCACTCAAAGCCGGATTGCCCTGCAACAAGCAGAATTAGATAAAAAACAAACTGAACTCGATATCATACAAAATGTCACAACAGAATACCAGGATGTTATCTCAGCCTATAACAAATTCCAAACAACAGATATCCGCCAAAATGCTTATTTAAAAACTTTCGAAGCATATCAGGCCCAGTTTAATGTCGGCTCCATTACAGCTGTGGATTTATTGCAACAACAAAATAATTACATCAGCGCCATGAATGATTATATACAAAGTAAATACGGCTTCATGCTGAAAAGAAAAATCCTGGATGTATATATGGGAGTTCCGGTGAAAATGTAATGAATGAAAAATTAAGAATTAAGATATGAAGAAAAAGACACTTTTGATTCTGGGAGCCGGTATGGCCGTAGCAATCAGTATCATAGTCATGGCAAGTTGCCGGAAAGAAGAATACCGGTTCAATATTGTAAAAGTAGAAAAAGGAACTGTACAATCAACCGTGACAGCTACTGGTTATGTTCAACCGGTAGATAAAGTTGATGTGGGCACACAAGTATCCGGAGTTATCGAAAAAATTTATGTGGATTTTAATTCTCAGGTTAAAAAGGGACAATTACTGGCAGAATTGGATAAATCTACATTGAAAGAGCAATTAACCCAGTCAAATGCTAAATTGCTAAGCGCCCAAAGCGATCTGACCTATTCCCAGCAAAACTTCGACAGAATCAAGCAGTTGTATGATGTAAAAGCAGCTACACAAGCTTCATTTGAAGAAGCTACAAATGCATTGGCACAAGCAAAAACAAATGTGGCAAATGCAAAAGCCAATGTTCATCAATCGCAAGTAAACCTGGGTTATGCCGAAATATACTCACCTATCAGCGGAATTGTGCTTAACCGCGCTGTGGAACAAGGGCAAACTGTTGCCGCATCATTCAACACCCCTACCCTTTTCACCATCGCCAATGATTTGAAAAAAATGCAGGTGGAAGCAGATGTCGATGAAGCAGATATAGGACAAGTGCAATTAGGACAGAAAGTGACATTTACGGTGGATTCCTATCCTAATGATACTTTCGAAGGAACAGTCAATCAGATACGTCTTCAACCAACAGTTACGAATAATGTGGTTACTTATACCGTAATTATTCAAGCCCCCAATCCTGAAGAAAAACTTTTCCCGGGAATGACTGCAAGTGTAACTATCATAACCGATAAAGAAGAAGGATTGACAATCCTCACAGAAGCTCTGAATTTCAAGCCAACCGAACAAATGTTGCCTAAACATAAAAATCAACAGGAAACGACTTCACATAACGGAGGTAAAAATATTTGGATGGAAACACCGGAAGGAATTGTTTCTCGTGATATAAAAACAGGATTAAATGATGGTATACATATAATTATAAAAGAAGGATTGAAAGAGGGAGATGGCATTATTCTTTCTGTATCGACGGAGAAAAAAGGTAAAAAAGAGGGAGCTGCTGCGAATCCGTTAATGCCTCAAAGACCAAAGAGATAACACCCTTGAACCTATGACTAAAATAATCGAAATAAACGAACTTCGCCGGACCTTTCAGGTTGGAAGTGAAGAGGTACATGCCCTGAAAGGTATTTCCTTTTCCATCAACGAAGGTGAATTTGTCAGTATTATGGGAACCAGCGGTAGTGGTAAATCAACTCTCCTGAATATATTGGGATGCCTCGACCGTCCGACTTCAGGGGAATATTATATAGATGGAACTGCTGTGAGTAAAAGGACAAAAAACGAACTATCGACCTTGCGCAACCGGAAAATCGGGTTTGTTTTTCAATCTTATAATTTGTTGACAAGAACATCCGCATTGGAAAATGTAGAACTACCACTGCTTTATAATAATACAATTTCAAGTAAAGAAAGAAAAGAACGTTCGTTACATGCATTAGAGCAAGTCGGGTTACAAGACCGTATACATCACATGCCGAACCAACTTTCCGGAGGGCAACAACAACGAGTTGCTATTGCACGTGCGTTGGTTAACGATCCTGTCATCCTCTTAGCTGATGAGGCAACCGGAAATTTGGACACCCGGACTTCATACGAAATCATGAGTTTATTCCAGGAACTGAACAGCCAAGGCAAAACAATTGCTTTTGTCACACATGAACCTGACATTGCAATTTTTACAAACCGCACCATTCAATTACAGGATGGGCATATTATGAAAGATGTACCGGTACAACCCAAATCTGTAAAAGCAGCATTGGAAGCATTACCCAAAAGTGAAGATTATTAATTCTTAACTTTTAACTCTTAATTTACATGAACATTCTAAATCTTCTGAAAATAGCATATAAAGCGTTGATGCGTAATAAAACGCGGGCGTTACTCACTATGTTGGGAATTATTATCGGTATAGGTTCTGTAATTGCCATGGTGAGTTTGGGACAAAGTTCTTCCAAAAGCATCAATGACCAGATTTCCAGCATGGGAACCAACCTGATTATGGTTATGCGTTCCAGCCAACGCCAGGGTGGAGTAAACGTCGGGGCTTCCAATGTGCAGACATTAACGGAAAAAGATGTGGATGCTATCCTGAAACAAACTAAACATATCAGTGAAGCAACTCCTATCGTCAGTGCATCCGGACAATTGGTTTATGGTTCCAATAACTGGCCGGGAAGCATACAGGGAGGAAATACGGATTTGCTGGCAATCCGCAAATATGAAGTAGAGTCGGGAACAAATTTCACCGGACAAGATGTAAGGGCTGCAGCTAAAGTGTGCCTTGCCGGACAAACTGTTGTGGAGAACCTCTTTCCAAATGGGGAAAATCCTATCGGGCAAACCATACGTTTCGGAAAGATACCATTTAAAATTATAGGTGTATTAGCTTCCAAAGGACAAAACCAAATGGGACAGGATCAGGACGATATTGTTATGGCTCCTTATACAACTGTTCAAAAACGGATACTGGCAATCACCTATATCCACATGATCATGGCATCTGCCAGTTCGGAAGAGGTTGCATCTTTGGCTACAGATGAAATAGAGTCGATCCTGCGCACACAGCACAAACTGAAAACAGGACAGGATAATGACTTCCAGGTACGTACACAACAGGAAATGCTACAAATGATGAACTCCATCAGCGGATTTTTAACAGTACTATTGGCAGCAATTGCATCCATCTCATTGGTTGTTGGCGGCATCGGTATCATGAATATCATGTATGTAACCGTTACTGAACGTACCAAAGAAATCGGTTTACGGATGTCTATCGGAGCTCATAATAAAGATATTTTACTACAATTTCTGTGCGAAAGTACTATTTTGAGCTTAATTGGCGGGATAATCGGCATCCTGTTCGGACTGGCATTATCATTTATTGCTTCAAATGCTCTGAACTGGCCCTTCATTGTCAGCGTTCCGGCAGTTGGAATTTCATTCATAGTTTGTGCTGCAACAGGGATTTTCTTTGGTTGGTATCCTGCAAAGAAAGCTGCTGCACTCGACCCTATCAATGCACTGCGTTACGAGTAATTTAAGAAAATATCTGTTATATTTGTGGAATTGAAAAATGCAAAAGTCACCGCTCAACTACAGGACAGCATTGCTGTTATCGTTAGGAATCAGCTTATTGATGAACCTGCTTTTCCTGATCATGTTTTTCTATGGAAGGGATGCTGTCTTACCACCTGACGGAGAAAAAGCACGGAAAACTCTGGAAATCGGAGATATGTTAGTACATATATTCTTTAATTTTCTGGTAGCTTTCATGTTATACCTGCTCAATTTCAGGCTATTGAAAGGGAACAAATATCCCATGCCCAAATGGTTGTTCATTGTATTGGCAACCCTGATATGTACTGGTATTATAAGTTATATATGCTCAAATATCCAACTGCAATTACAGGATTTCAAGCCTCCTCATCCAGAAAGATTTATCCGGGGAGGAATGTTCCGTGATTATTTTATTGCTGTTGTAGTTATATTATCTTCCCAATTGATTTATCTGTCATACAAGCAACAGCAAATGGCATTGGAAAATGAAATATTGCTGGCCGAAAATATGAAAACAAGGTTTATAGCACTCAAAAACCAGGTAGATCCCCACTTTCTTTTCAATTCGTTGAATACATTGAACTCATTGATTAAAATAGATACAGATAAGGCGCAGGAATATGTACAGCAACTATCATATGTTTTCCGTTATACTTTACAAAATAAAGATGTTATTTCTTTAGAAGAAGAATTGAAATTTACACAGTCTTATGCTACCCTGATGCAAATCCGGTATGGTGAAAGCCTGAAATTCGAGTTGAAAATAGATCCGAAATACCATTCATGCTCTATTATTCCCCTGAGTTTACAAACCCTGGTCGAAAATGCCATCAAACACAATATTGTAAGCAATAAACAACCATTGACAATTATAATTCATACAACAGAAAATGCCATGATTGCAGTTGCAAATTCCATACAACCCAAAAAAGAAGCTGAAAGCGGAGAAGGGATTGGTCTTGCCAATCTCGCAGAGCGTTACCGGTTGATGTGGAAAAAGGAAATTATTATCAATCAATCGGATAATAACTTTGAAGTAATAATCCCATTATTGGAAATGAAAAATGAAAGCAATAATTATAGAAGATGAAAACGTTGCAGCTCAGGCGCTACAAGCCTTAATTAAAGAAGTCTGTCCGGAAATAGAGATTATCGCCATCCTACAATCTATTGATGAAAGCATAGAGTGGTTTCAGGAAAATCGGATGCCTGATTTAGCCTTTGTTGATATTCATCTGGCCGACGGCTCTTCTTTTTCCATCTTTGAAGAAATTAAAGTAACCTGCCCGGTTATTTTTACAACTGCTTATGACGAATATGCATTGAAAGCTTTTGAAGTCAACAGCATTGACTATTTACTGAAACCCATCAATGCAAAAGATTTGGAACGGGCAATCAACAAATATAAAAACTTATCCTCCCGTCCTGAAAATGATTCCGGTTTACTCTCCAAATTGATAACAAGCCTGAAACAAAATAAACCTTCTTCCTATAAATCTTATTTTTTAGTCCCTGAAAAAGACAAGTTAATTCCTTTAGCCACAAACGATATCGCATGCATCTATATCGACACAAAAATGGTCAAGGCAATTACACATAACGAAAGAGTATTTTATTTAGACCAAACCCTCGATGAATTAATGCACCAACTGAACCCAGAACAATTCTTCCGTGCCAACCGCCAGTATATAGTATCCAGGAATGCAATAAAAGATTTATCTCTGTGGTTCGGGAATAAACTATCTATCAATTTAAAAGTACCTGTACCTGAAAGGATTTTAACCAATAAAGCCCGTGTGGCTGAGTTCAAAAAATGGTTTGCTAATTGATATTTTTGGCTATCTTTAATGTTAAAAACTCACATATCCAAAATATATAGAATTGTATCCATATTCAAAAGTTTCTCTTTTTTTATGGAAAGTTTGCTCGTATTACAATAATTCATAACTTTGGCGTCATAAAACTCTAAAAATAAGATAACCCTGCATATCCATTATGTACGGGTTTTTTTATTGTGATAAACGAAGATGATAAAATGATAAAATTTCGAATTTTAATTTTGGCGTTGCTTTTATTAATCATTGATTCTCAGGCACAAACATTAAAAAATATTCAGGTAGAAGGAAAGATAACCGCTGTGCAACCGATGACCGGTATTGTTCTCTGGAACGATAATACAGATTACAATTCTACCGATGCCATATCGTTGGAATTTTCATATATGAAATACAATGATATTGTAAAAAATAAAGGTGTTTATGACTGGACTGTAATGGAGAATCTGTTGAACAATATTGCCTCGCGGAAACATCAGGCGATTGTGCGCTTTTATTTTACATACCCGAAAGATCTTCCTTTACATGATGGTAAAACAACTGTTCCCGATTATATCAAAAACTCTTCCGGATATGTGGATTTTAAAGGCAAGGGAGATGGAGTGGAATGTTATTTCCCGGATTGGAGATCAACTGAATTACAAGATTTTGCTTTGGAGTTTTATACAAAATTCGCAGAGAAATACGACAATGACCCACGCTTGGCATTTGTGCAGACAGGTTTCGGATTATGGGCAGAATATCATGCATGGAGCGCTACCTTTACTTATAACAGCACCACATATAAAGAAACAAAAATGATTGGAATCGGTTTTCCTTCCAAAGATTATCAAAAGACCTTTTTACAGCGCTTGAATTCAGTTTTTGTGAATACACCCTGGAGCATTTCAATTGATGCTGCAGATGAAGATTATACGCCAATGGTTAGTACACCAGCTTTGAAAAACCTGAATTTCGGCTTGTTTGATGATTCTTTTATGAGCGAAGAACATGATTCATACAATAAACTCAATTGGAATTTCTTTGGGACAGAGAGATATAAGACAACTCCTTGTGGAGGAGAATTTAATTATTATACAGACGCCGACCAAAAAGGTGTATTAAATCCAACCGGCTGGCGAGGCCGTACTTATGAAACAGCTGCTTCCCAGTTTCATATTTCTTACATGATTGGCAACGACCAACCCGAATACCGGAGTATGGAAAGGATTAAACAGGCAAGTATGGCAAGCGGATACAAATTCAAAGTAGTAAGTTTCAAAACTTCCGGTTCAGAGTCAAAAATCACAATCAGGAACACAGGTGTTGCTCCAATCTACCATGATGCTTATGTTTCTGTTAACAACGTCAGGTCGTCAGAATCACTGAAAAGCCTTTTCCCCAACGAAGAAAAGGAATATACGGTTTACTCCGGCGGGGATAATCCCGATTTCAAAATTGTTTGCGACCGTTTGGTTCCAGGACAAACCATTCAGTTTGAAGGGAATACAACTATTTCATCCGAATTACAAGAAATAACATCTAAAGCTTCCGTAGTAGTTAAAAGTAATAGTTTGTATTTATCAGATATAGATTGTCCCGCTACACTAAAAATAATAACTACCAATGGAAAAATAGTTCAAACGCAATCCGTTCAATATGGTGATGAAACTATTGAAATAAAAAACCTTTCGCAAGGAATATATTTCTATTCACTTTATACATATTCAGGAATTCATTTTTCCGGAAAAATATTGATAAAATAACAAATTAAAAACCGACAAACCCGATGGATTAACCTTCCGAATCACCTTCTCTGCGAAAACCACCATTCCCGGCAAACTGTAACCATAAGGTGTTAATTTCATCATATCGATTTGAATTGCAGGCCTTTTTCTTCCAATGCCTTTTTCAATTCAGGAATGGAACTTTTACCCATACCATGAAATTTCAATATTTCTGTTTCACTATAATGGGAAAGTTTCTTCAAACTGGTAATTTTAGCACCTTCCAGCGCCCGTCTTGCCGGGGCCGGCAACTGTAACAAGAAACCGCTTTTATCTTTGGATGCAGCAATCTCCAGATTTTCCTTTACCCTGTATTTTACAATCTTAGCAATCAGTTTCAGAGGCATCGGTTTATTCAAAGGAAATTGGGCTGCCCCTTTAGAAGTTTTATATCCCGATAATTCTTCTTTAAAAACTTCAATTCCGGATGCACCGGGATAAAAACCGACATGGCTTTTATGACCTGCAAAATGCACTACATTTCCATCTTGTCTGAAAGTCGGCATTTCCCAACTGATGCATTCTTCGGCATCAGGAGCTGCTTTCTTTATCGTGTTTCGAACCTGTTCTAAAATGAGCTGTACCTCTTTTGGAAAACCTGATATGTATTCGTCTATTGTATTCATGATCAATGTAAATATACATTAATTCGCATCAAGCGAACTTTCCGGAGCCTGTTCTATCAAATCCATAAACTGATCCAGTTTCGGAGTAACGATTATCTGAGTCCTGCGGTTGCGTTCCTTTCCTTCAGGAGTGCTGTTATTTGTAATCGGATTATATTCTCCACGTCCGGCAGCAGTCAACCGTTTAGGATTAACTCCATAGGTATTTTGCAATGCCTGAACAACAGAAGAACCCCGCAAGACACTCAAGTCCCAGTTATTGCGGATATTAGGACGGGAAATCGGATCTGTGTCTGTATTACCTTCCACCAATACATCATAATCTTTATAATCTAAGATAATTTTAGCAATCTTACTAAGAACTTCCCCTGCTTTTTCACTTATTTCATAACTTCCGGAACGATATAACATTTTGTCAGACAAAGAAATATATACAACGCCCTTCAATACCTGAATGTCCATATCCTGCATTTCATCACGAGAGAGTGAACGGGTAAGATTATTAACCATCACAAGATTCAAAGAATCAGATTTGTTTTTAGTTTCGACTAAATGTTGAATAAAACGATTGGAAGCATTGATCTCATCTACCAACTTTGAAATATTAACATTACCCTGAGTGCTTTGAGTAAGACTCTTATCCAATAAACCTTGCATTTCAGCCAAAGATGTCCGCAACCTCTCATTGTTTTTTTGAGCTTCGGCCAACCTATCTTCAAGACTTGTTGAACGAGTGTTACACTTTGTCAATTCCAATTGACTTTCCTGATAATCTTTCTTTAATTGTGTGTAATCCGTTTCTAAGCTTTTAAACTTCCCTTGAGTCACACAACCCGTGAACATCACACCTGCCATTAATATCAACAGCGACCAAAAAAAATGTTTCATAACTTCAATTTTATTCATCCAATTAATAAACGGTGTTTGTAACAATAATGTTGTATATAACCTATCTTTACATGTTAAAATAATTGAATTTCAAGGAAATGATAAACAAATTCATATAAGATTAATATTTCCTTTTTCAAATTCCAATAATTTTTTCTTTCGCCAGATTCCTCCGCCATAACCAGTCAGCATGCCGTCGGCTCCAATGACTCTGTGGCATGGTAAAATGATAGAAATTTTATTTTTCCCGTTAGCGTTGGCAACGGCTCTTACAGCAGAGGGTTTACCCAACAAGGCCGCTTGTTTTGCATATGTCGTTGTAGAACCGTATGGTATCTGTAACAGACTGAGCCATACTTTTTTTTGGAATTCCGTACCCACTAAATCCAGAGGAATGTCAAATTCCCGGCGTTCACCCTTAAAATACTCATCCAATTGCTTCCGAAGAGTATCGAAATGAGGATTTTCGCCTTGAACTAGTGGCGCTTTCAACGATTCGGCTAATTGTCTAAGTTCCAATTCCAATAATTTATAATCAGCAAACTCAAACATACAGATTCCCTTATCAGTTGCTCCCGCTATCATTGTTCCCAAATCAGTTTCGATGCGGGTCATGTTGACAATGCGTTTATTTTTACTGTGAAGAAGTGAAGTCCCGATAATATTCTTGAACATGCTATTAAATCCGCTTAAAGAATCATAGCCTGACTCACAAGCAATGTCTGTTACACTTTGACCTGATTGGAAATGTTGAAAAGCATTATTTGCCCGGTACATTCTCTGATAAGTGTGGAATGTCAGCTTATAATTTTTCAGAAACCACCTGCGAACCTGATTCGGATCCAAGTCCATTTTTTTAAGGTCAGTATCTTTTATTTTGACAGTAGGATTATCTTCCATGTATCTCAGCAACCGGCCGATACTTGAAGGAGGATTTCCTAATTTTTCCAACGGTTTGCATACTTTACAGGGGCGATAGCCGCTAAGCATGGCTTCTTTTGCCGAAGGGAAAAATTCTACGTTTTCCAATTTAGGTTTGGCAGGGCATGTCGGGCGACAAAATATGCCGGTTGTCTTTACTCCAACAACAAATACACCCTCAAAAGAACTATCCCTTTCGATAAACGCCTTATAAAATATTTCTCTTTCCGTTTCCATTCCAATTCTTCAGAAGTTGATTACATTATTCTTACTGCAAAGTTAAAATTCTATCCGACTATACACAACCGAAAAATTGACAACTTCGCATTTTCTTTATAAATCTGTACATTTTGCGCTGTAAATAAAGGCACTTTGTATGCCGTTATTACATTATCATAAAGAAATTGAAGTCAGAAAAATAATATAAGTATCCGAAATGGCAATTTATAAAGAAGCCATTAGGAGGCGCTACCCTCACTTCAAGGAGATGATGCATTCATTCCCAAGGGGTAAAGTTACCACCTTTATAAAGGTAGATACCCTGGGTTACTAAAGGCAGCACTCTTTGGTTACTAAAGGAAGAGGTGTTTGGTTACTAAAGGTAGCGACTTTGATCCCCAGTTGGTTGAGGCTATACCTCACAAGTGTCATATCAACCACTAGTGGTATAAGATCAATGCTACTCAAACGATACATAAAATTGTTCTTAAGAAAATTTAAACAGGCTCTAAATGTAAAAAACAGCAGAATATTCCGGTGAAGATCGTATATTTGTAAGCAAATGCCTAAAAAAATTGGACATGAAATGAATGGTAGAGAAAAAAATACTGTTTCCAAAATGATTCGGATTCATTGCCGTGTCAAGCATAAACAACGAAGCGGATTATGTTTTGATTGTAAGCAATTGGAATTGTATGCACATCAGCGGTTGGAACATTGTCCTTATAAAGAAAACAAGCCCGTTTGTAAAAAATGTACCATTCATTGCTATAAGAATGGATATAAGGAAAAAATCAGAAAAGTGATGAAATTTTCCGGTCCACGTATGTTGTTCTATCATCCTGCAGACGCCCTTTGGTATTTTACAAAAAAAGCGAACAGCGAACAGTGAACCGGAAAAGCCATTAAATCTGTTCACAGTTCACCATTCACTGTACACAAAAACCATTATCTTTGCAATGTTTTGAAACTCTCTATCGACAATAACAACCTGGAATTCAAGTATGCTTATGAACTGATTATGCATACTAAGCAATCTGTTTTCCTGACCGGAAGGGCGGGAACAGGAAAATCTACATTCCTCAAATATATTTGTGAGAATACAAAAAAGAGACATGTTGTATTAGCTCCTACTGGAGTTGCCGCTATCAATGCAGGAGGAGTCACCATGCATTCCTTTTTCAAACTGCCTTTCCGTCCAATGTTACCCAATGATCCGGACTTAAGCCTGCAAGGCGGAAAAATATTCGATTTTTTTAAGTACAGAAAAGAACATACTAAAATCCTTAAAGAAGTTGAGTTGATTATTATTGATGAAATTTCTATGGTTAGGGTAGATGTTATTGATAGCATTGATCGTATTTTGAGGGTGTATACAGGTAACATGCGCCAACCATTCGGTGGTAAACAGATGCTTTTTGTCGGGGATATTTTCCAGTTGGAACCCGTAGTTCCAAACGATCAGAAAGAAATTATCAAGTTATTCTATGACAGTCCGTTTTTCTTTTCTGCCACCGTGTTCAATCAAATAAGCTTAGTACCCATAGAATTACGGAAAGTTTACAGGCAAACAGATGAAATTTTCATCTCTATTCTGGATAAAATAAGGAACAATACCGCCGGTTCTAAAGAATTACAAATCATCAACAGCCGGTATAATCCGACATTCAATCCCGGAAAAAATGAAATGTATATTACACTGGCTACTAAACGGGATAATGTTGATTACATCAATGAAAAGAAACTGAATGAAATAGACGCGCCGGAATTTCATCATCAGGGAATTATAGATGGAGATTTTCCGGAATCAAGTTTGCCTACAGCTATTGATTTGGTGTTAAAAGAAGGCGCCCAGATTATTTTCCTCCGTAACGACATGGAACGGCGTTGGGTGAACGGTACTATTGCGACCATTATCCAAATCACAGATATGGGCGAAGTGATTGCCGAACTCGACAACGGAAAAACCGTTATGGTCGAAAAGGAAACCTGGCGGAATTATAAATATGTATACAACGAAAAAGAAAAGAAGATAGAAGAAGAAATTATCGGGACCTACACACAACTTCCAATCAAACTTGCATGGGCAATTACGGTTCACAAAAGCCAGGGATTGACTTTTTCGAATGTGGTTGTCGATTTCAGCGGCGGCGTTTTTGCCGGCGGTCAGGCTTATGTTGCTTTAAGCCGTTGTACGTCCCTGGAAGGCATGGTTTTGAAAAAACAACTGAATAAAAGCGATATATTTTTACGTCCTGAAATTGTTGAATTCAGTAAAAATTTCAACAATACACAATTAATAGAACGTTCTTTTAAAGAAGCAAGTGCTGATTTGTTATATTTACAGGCAATCGGATCTTTCAATCAAGGTAATTTCAAAGATTGTATTGATACTTTTTTCAAAGCAATTCATGCGAGATACGATATAGAAAAGCCCTTGCAACGAAGGTATATTCAAAAGAAATTGAATGTAATTAACCAGTTGAAAAAAGAAAAAGAAGACCTGAATAAACAATTGCAGGAGCAAAAGGAAGCTTTAAAAGAATATGCTAACGAATATTATTTAATGGGTAATGAATGTATTACCAAAGCGCATGATACCAAAGCTGCTTTAGCGAATTTCAACAAAGCGTTGAAATTGTATCCTGATTTTCCGGATGTTCTTATAAGAAAAGGTATCACCTTATATGATATGAATGAACATTTCGAGGCAGAAAGTTGTTTTAACAAGGCAATCAGATTAAGTCCGAATTCATTCAAAGCGCTCTACAACCGGGGGAAAAACAGGATTAAACTTAAAAACTACGAAGAAGCTCTAACCGATCTGGATAAAGCAGTCCATATCAGGCCCGACCATGCTTCAGCTTTTGAATACCTGAGTGATATTTACCTGCACCTGGGAGAAAATGAAAGAGCGGAAGAGTGCAAAGAAATAGCAGAAGAATTAAGAATAAAAAAGAAAAAATAAATTTAGCCACGAATTACACGAAACATATTTGTTATTTTCGTGTAATTCGTGGCTATAAACTATCACAATCATGAAGAAGTTTTTGAAAATCGCAGGAATTATCCTGGTTGTTATCTTTTTACTATTGTTGGTACTACCTTTTGCTTTTAAAGGTAAAATTATGAATCTTGCAAAAGAGGAAATAAACAAAATGTTAAACGCCAAGGTCGATTTCGACCATTTAAGCTTAAGTTTCATCAGTAGCTTTCCAAACGCTTCAATCACCTTGGAAAATTTTTATGTGGCAGGTGTCAACGAATTTGAAGGCGACACATTAGCTTATGCCAGGAATCTTTCTGCAACAGTGAATATCAAAAGTTTCTTTGGAAATACCGGCTACGAAATTTCTAAAGTAAACGTTGATGATGCCAAATTGCATGCTATTGTACTTAAAAACGGAAAGGCCAACTGGGACATCATGAAATCAGATTCCACAGAAACTGAAAGTACTGAACCTGAAGAATTATCTAACTTTAAATTGCAACTCCAAAAGGTAAGCATAAAAAATACTGAAATTCTTTATGATGACTCCGTGTCCCTGATGAATGTCGCCCTGAAAAATTTGAATCTGATTCTTTCCGGAGACATGACTGCCGATAATACCAGGATAGAAACGAATCTAACCGCCGATGATTTGAGCTTCATCATGGATAAGATTCCTTACCTGTCAAAAGCAAAAGTAAGCGCCAATGTTAATCTGGATGCCGATTTAAAAAATATGAAGTTCATTCTTTCCGATAATTACATTCAAATCAACGAAATAAAAGCAAGTATCGACGGATGGGTAGCGATGCTACAAGATGAAAGTATGGACATGGATATCAAACTGAAAGCGCCGCAAACACAATTTAAGGATATCCTGTCTATGATTCCGGCTGTTTATGCCAAAGACTTCCAGGATATCAAAACATCCGGAGATGTAACATTGGAAGCTTCAGCTAAAGGAATTATGAAGGGCGACACTATGCCTTCATTCGATGCCAAACTGGATATTGTAAAAGCAATGTTCCAATATCCTTCATTACCCAAGTCAATTACAGATATCAATACGAACATTCATATTTACAGTAAAGGTGGTTCTTTGGATAATACCATTATAGAGATTCCTAAATTCCATTTTGAAATGGGTGGAAATCCTTTTGATATGAGCCTGAATATAAGTACTCCGATGAGTGATCCGAATCTGGCATTATCTGCAGTAGGACATCTCAGCCTGGGAATGATTAAAGATGTATATCCATTGGAAGATATGGAATTAAGCGGAGAATTGGATGCCAATATGAAACTCGCCACCCGCATGTCATACATTGAAAAAGAACAATATGACAAAGTTGATGCTTCCGGGACATTAGGTCTAAAAGATATGATTGTAAAGTCTAAAGATATGGATGATATACTTATCAACAATGCTAACATGTCATTTTCTCCCCGCTATGTTGATTTGAGCGGATTTTCTGCCAAAATCGGCAAAAACGACATTTCCGCCACAGGAAAACTTGAAAACTTCATTCCTTATTTCATGAAAGATGAAACATTGAGAGGCACTTTGGCTGTTAATTCCAATTACCTGAACCTGAACGATTTCATGAAAGAAAATGAAGCTTCCAAATTATCTGAAGAAACAGAATCATCATCTGTTGGAGTTATTGAAATTCCAAAAAATCTTGATTTCAACCTGAACGGTAATTTCAAGCAAGTCATATTTGACAACTTGGATATGACTAATGTTGTAGGACAAATTCTTGTGAAAGACGGAAAAGTTGATATGAAAAACCTATCGTTGAATGCTCTTGGAGGAAAATTGGGAGTAAACGGATATTACGATACTGGCAAAAATCCCAAACAACCTGAAGTTTCGTTGGCTTTGGATATCAAAAATGCTTCATTCGCCCAAACATTCTCAACTTTTGTAACCATACAGAAAATGGCTCCTATTTTTGAAAATATGTTGGGAAATTTCTCTACTAATTTCAAAATGACAGCGCCATTAGGCAACGATTTTATGCCGGTATTAACATCTTTGGTTGCAAGCGGCGCACTTCAATCCAATGATGTGGAAATTAAAGACGTCCCCGTTCTTAACGGATTGGCTGCCGCATTAAAAAATGACGGTTTGAAAGATTTGAAAATCAAAGATTTAAACTTACCATTTTCAATTAATGACGGACGTGTTACAACCAAACCTTTTGATGTCAAATTCGGTGGTGGTAATATGAACTTAACTGGTAGTACCGGATTAGACCAAACAATAGATTATACTGCAAAAATTGACTTAACTGATAAGTTATCAAATAACTACCTGAAAAATGTCAATGTGAAAATCGGAGGTACTTTCACAAGTCCGAAATTCAGTGTCGATATGAAAGATGCTTTGAATCAGGCATTAGGCAGTGTTGCAGGTTCCATACTTGGAAATAACTCCGGCGCTTCTTTGAGTCAGCAAGCCACTGACCAGATAGATAAACAAGCTGCAACTATCAGACAAACGGCCAAAGATACCGGAGACAAATTGGTTGCTGAAGCAGAAAAACAAGGTCAAAATTTAATTGATCAGGCCAATAAAACTTCCAATCCATTGGCAAAAGCAGCAGCAGTAACAGCCGCTAATGTGAGTGCGAAAAAATTGAAAGAAGAAGCACAAAAGAAAGCAGATCAATTGAATGCAGAAGCTGAGAAACAGATTCAGTCTTTGAGCGATAAAGCGAAAAGCAGTGTAGGGCAATAAATGAAAAATAAAAATTAACAATGAAAAATGGGCTTCGCACGATAATTAGCGCAAGCCCATTTTTCATTGTTAATTTTTATTTTTCATTCTAAAAGTGCCCTTTTTGAGTAAAAATATACCGGAAGTCTTCTCCGTTTTTAGGTTGGAAAACACGCATACCTAATGCTTTTCCAGCTTCAATATTGGCTGCTCCATCGTCAATAAATAGTGTTTCGGATGGAATTATTCCCGAATCACGTATCAAGTAATCAAAAATTCCGGGATGAGGTTTCGTCATTCCGATTTGATATGAAAGATATAGTTTATCAAAATATTGGTCGAGGCTTTTTCCTTTTCCAGTAAATTCAGGAGACAAAGCCCAGGACATAATAATAAAATTAGTATTACTCAATAAATAAAGGTTGTAAGATTTCCTTAATTCTTCGAGCATTTCCAATTTATAAGCAGGAGTATCCTGAATGAACCCAAGAAAACTATAATCAATTTCTTCATTTGAAATATTGCTACCTGCAATCTTACGGACTGCATCATAAAACTCATTTCCTTCCAAACGGCCTTCTTCCATATCCAAAAAGACTCCTTTCTGGTGATAAGGATCTAATAACTCTTCCGCCTGAGCCAATCCGGCTTGTTCAAAACGTCTTACAGCCTCAGCATGGTTGAGAGTTAAAATCACCCCACCCAGGTCAAACACAATGTTTTTAATTTTATCCATAATTCAATATTAGCGAATTGGGAAAAGGGAGGTTCACTTCGCTCATGTGGAGAAGAAAAAATTGCGACTTCCATCTCCCTACTCCCGATTCACTTGTTTGCGCCGCAAAGTTAGCCATATTAAATTTCAAAATCAACCTCATGCGCTTCCCAAAGTTGTGGAACTTCCAATTTATTCAACATTTTTTCCAATGCTGCATGAGGAATTGGAAACTCTCTGTTTTTATTCTGTTCCAACCATATTTTATGAGATTTCTCTATATACACAATCCTAACTTTAGCATGATAGGTCACGAACAAATCAATTAGTTGTCGCCGCATCAAACGGGTGATATTGGTTGCATTCCAGATGAAATTCTGCCCTTGCCTCAAATAAATACGTGCCTGTTCCTTGGCTTGTTGTACCACCCAACCTGTAGCAGAACTATCCAACGGACTCAATTTGTATTTCCTTCGAATATCATCCAAACTGATTACAGGCCAATCTTCCTTATTATTCTTCCTGATATAAAAATCTTTCCCCATACCAGGGAGTGCCGATAATAAAATCATTTCACTTTTGAAATTATCATGAGGAATATAATCAACATAGCTATTCTCAGTATTGAAGTAATGAAAGCGAGCATGATTAGATGGAAACTCATGAGGCTTATTCCAGCAATCCTGTTCTTTGCAATACATTTCAAAGAAATCTACTTGTTCCTTCAATTTCTTTTTATCATCACAGATACGGCCTTTAACATCTGTTTCCGACAAGATTTTCAACAACTTCGTATTCACCCTCAAAGATGCCTCAAACAATTTCTTTTGATTATCTGAACGTTCCATTAACCAAACAGGAAGTCCGTGATAACGCACTAAAGAAGCAATTTTCTCCCGGATTTCAAAAGGAGTTTCAACATCTTTGAACAACAACTCCCTGACAATACTTTCTCCCTTACGGGCATGATTAGGAGAAACAATACGGCCATCTTCTTCTGTTTGAGTAGTGTAACATTTTCCTATATCATGCAAAAAAGCAGCTGTCCAAAGTATTTCCTTGTCTTGTTCTTCAAGCATCTGATACTCATCCGATTGTTCCAATTCCTGTAAAACAAGATGGGTATGTTCGGCAACATTCCCTTCTCCATGATAGAAAGAATTTTGTTCCGTTTGTTGCATATCCGCCAACCAATCAAATGTATTAACCAGTTGGCTCCATTCTTTATTATCAATTAATTTCCAAAACATAATTCTAATGTATTAATTATTTCATTGGCATATTCTTCTCCCAAACTAATTTTGCTCTTTTCCAATTCCGGATCCAATGTTCTCCTGTTTTAACATGCCCTTTCCGTACATATTTAAATACATTATGCGAAAAATCACTCACATTGTATTCCTCAACATTACGACTGACAACACCTTCACGGGAACAAGCTGATTCCAAAACAGTATCGTAAGATTCAAATATACTCTGTTCTTCCGACCATTGGATAATTTGTTTCTTAAACATATTTTCTTCCAGGTTTTCGACACGTTGTTTTCCTAATTCCGGAACAGTTGGAAAATCAAAAAGTGAGGCATAAAACCTGACTTCTTCCCACGAAAGCCATTTATCCATACAACGGGCGGCAAAAACAAAAAAATATTCTTCCAACCGTTCATACCTAATAGAGTGGATGGCAAAAAGGTTTTCTCCAAACAATTCGATATTTCCTAAATCATTTCTTATCAAACTCCACCGATTCCTGATTTCCTGTGTCCATGGAGATTCTGTTGGCGCTGCATGCGAGCGTGCAAACACTCCGGCAGCGCTCAAACAATTATTTTCCCCATCCAATTTTTCCGTATGAACCAATTGTTCTATTTGTTGTATATCCTGCCAGTAATCCCTGTTAATCCGGTCATCACTGGTTGTACCAGGAGAAAACGGGAAATGGTAGGTTCTTCCATATTTTTGTGACATAATCTCTTAATGTGTTAATTATTTAATTTGCCAATTATTCTTTATTCATTCTCACAATTTTAGGCATGAATTGTCCATGAATATCAACCAATTCTTTTTGGAAATCCATTACCCGTTCGATGTTTTTATATGCCAACGGAACTTCTTCCACGCTTCCACCAATCAGGCTGACACCTGCTGCAGATAACATTTTTTTCAATGCAGATTGGGTAAAGTTTTCCTTAGCTTTTTCGCGCGACATCGCCCTTCCTGCACCATGAGAAGCAGAATCCAATGATTCTTTATTTCCTTTTCCACAAACCAGATAGCCAGGATTCGCCATACTCCCCGGAATAATGCCTGCTTCACCTGAATGTGCAGGAGTCGCACCTTTGCGGTGAATGACAATCTCGTTTCCGTTTACAGAAAGCTCTTTCCAGGCAAAATTGTGATGGTTTCCTATTGTCGCTATCGCTTTCAAACCCAATGCTTTTGCCAGGTTAATATGTATCCGTTCATGACACTGCGCATAACGTTGTATAAAAGCAGGTTTCTCTGCAAAAACAGACAAAGTCATGCGACACCCAATATCAACACCAACAGCATAAGGAATAACTGCATCTTTCACAGCCAATACACCTCCGATAGGAAGCCCGTAACCGGCATGTGCATCAGGCATCAAAGCTCCCTGTACGGCAATAGGCAACCTCATAGCCAGTTAAGGATTGCCTCCAATGTTTGTATTACATTTTCTTTTGTTTCGTGTTTATAATGTTTTGAAACTATATTGATGACTAAGCTCCGGGCTACAGGATCGGTGTAACCTATCCGGCTTAGTTCTTTAAGTTGGATTTTTAAGCCCATGATGATTATTTTGGTGCACAGGTACAAGATGCAGGTTACAAGGTAGTTTATGCACAAAATATGTAAAAACTACAATACATGCAGATGTATTAGTGCAAGTAATAAAAAAATTGTTGATTAAAAAACGGATTATTAATTTGCAGTTTTGAAGTGTATGCAAATTCTTCCGACGGTATGTTACCGTGGATAATCCGAGGGGCGATATGTAGTTATTTCTCCAGCATAGTTGTACCCTTTCCTAATCTTTAAGTTGGGTATTGTTCTATAAACCGGCGGCAAAGATATATATTTTTTCCACAAATACAAAAATTATATACTTTTTACTCAAGAGAATTACATAATTAGCCGTATTTTTATTAATTTTGGCGGCACAATTTGAAAATATAATATTGCAATGAATATCTCGTACAATTGGCTTAAAGATTACGTTAATACGGATTTAACACCTAAAGAACTGGCGGATGCCCTGACTTCCATCGGACTGGAAACTGGAAGCGTAGACGAAGTGGAAACTATTAAAGGTGGTCTTGAAGGCCTGTTTATCGGTAAAGTGCTGACTTGTGAAGAACATCCCAATTCTGATCATTTACACATCACAACTGTTGATGTGGGACAAGGCGAAGTTTTACAAATTGTATGTGGAGCTCCCAATGTGGCTGCCGGACAAAAAGTCGTTGTTGCTGTTAATGGAGCCAAATTATATTCAGGTGATGAATGTTTTACTATCAAAAAATCAAAAATCAGGGGAGTTGAATCGAATGGAATGATTTGTGCCGAAGACGAAATCGGTATCGGAACAAGTCATGACGGCATTATAGTTCTTCCTGAAAATGCGGTTGTAGGAACTCCTGCAAAAAAATATTATAATATAGAAAGTGATTATGTTCTGGAAGTTGACATTACACCCAACCGTGTGGATGCAACTTCTCACTATGGTGTTGCCCGAGATTTAGCAGCTTACCTGAAACAAAACGGCAAAGTTGTGAAATTGCAAAAACCTTCTGTTGAAGCATTCAAAATAGATGATAAATCTCCTGCCGTTGAAGTTATCGTAGATAATACGGAAGCTTGCCCGCGTTATTCCGGTGTAACTATTAAAGGAGTAAAAGTAACTGAAAGTCCCGACTGGCTGAAAAAACGTTTGCAAATCATTGGTTTACGACCTATAAATAATGTAGTTGATATTACCAATTACATCCTTCATGAAACAGGACATCCTCTCCATGCTTTCGACATGAAAGAGATTCATGGAGAAAAAGTCTATGTCATGACTTTGAATGAAGGAACAGAATTCACTACTTTAGACGGAATTGACAGGAAATTAAGCAATAAAGACCTGATGATATGTAATGCCAATGGCGGAATGTGTATCGCAGGTGTTTTCGGTGGTTTGAAATCGGGTGTAACAGAAGATACTACTGATGTATTCCTCGAATCGGCTTATTTCCATCCGACCTGGATACGTAAAACTGCCCGGCGCCATGGATTAAATACTGATGCATCTTTCCGTTTCGAAAGAGGTTGTGACCCCAATAATACACTTTATGTACTAAAACGTGCAGCTTTGCTTATCAAAGAAGTTGCCGGCGGTAAAATCTGTGGGGAAATCCAGGATGTTTACCCCTCTCCTATTACAAATCCTAAAGTAAATCTTTCCATCCAAAAAGTACATGATCTGATTGGTAAAGAGATCCCTGTTGATACATTGGTTAGTATCTTAAAAAGCCTGGAAATAGAAGTCATTAAGCAACATAAGGATGAACTGGAACTGGCTGTTCCGACTTATCGCGTAGATGTATCAAGAGATGTTGATGTCATCGAAGATATTTTGCGCATATATGGATATAATAATGTGGAAACCGGAGATAGCTTAAAATCCAATCTGTCTTATGAAACAGAAACAGATAAAAGCTATAAACTGCAGAACCTGATTTCCGAACAATTAACAGGCGCCGGATTTTATGAAATTATGAATAATTCATTGACTGCATCTGCATATTATTCAGAATCCGAATTATTCCCTCTGAATCAATGCATTAAAATGCAAAATCCTTTAAGCGCCGAATTGGATGTTATGCGCCAGACTTTACTTTATGGAGGCTTACAAAGTATCGGATACAACAGGAACAGGAAAAATGGAGACCTGAAATTCTATGAATTCGGGAATACATATTTCTATCTTGCCGATAAACTGAAAGAAGGAGACAATCTGTCAGCCATCAAAGAAGAATTCCATCTGGGATTATGGATTACTGGTAACAACGTATCAAACAGCTGGTTGCAAACAGATCAAAAATCTTCAGTATTCGATTTGAAAGCATCTGTCGAAAATATTTTATTGCGGTTAGGAGTCAATTCCAAAAAACTTTCTTATTCGCAATACCACGATGAAATGTTTTCCGCAGCACTATCTATTGAGACTATATCTGGAAGAAAACTCGGAGTTCTGGGAATCATTCAAAAGAAAATGTGCAAAAAATTCGATATCGATGCCGAAGTTTATTTCGCAGAATTAAACTGGAATTTAGTGATGAAAGAAATCAAATCACATCAGACAAAATATTCTGAAATTTCAAAATTCCCATCAGTAAAACGCGACCTGGCATTGTTAGTCGACAAAAAAATCCAATTCGCAGAAATAGAAAAAATAGCTTTTGATACAGACAAAAAATTACTTAAAGAAGTCAGTTTATTTGATGTTTATGAAGGCAAAAATCTACCGGAAGGTAAAAAATCGTATGCTGTTAGTTTTATCTTACAGGATGAAGAAAAAACCCTGAATGATAAGCAGATAGATAGCATAATGAAGAGAATTCAAAACAATATAGAAACAAAATCAGGAGCAGTTCTCCGGTGAACATAGCTCACAACTCACTATTCACAAAAAATTATGGGAAGAGCGTTTGAATATCGCAAAGCGACAAAAATGAAAAGATGGGGCAATATGGCCCGCGTATTTACCAAATTAGGAAAACAGATTACTATAGCTACCAAAGAAGGCGGACCTGACCCAGATACCAATCCCCGTTTGCGCGTACTTTTTCAACAGGCTAAAAAGGAAAATATGCCCAAAGAAAATGTAGAACGTGCTATCAAAAAAGCAACATCTAAAGATGAGGGCGATTACAAGGAAGTGGTATATGAAGGATATGGACCTTTTGGTATTGCTATTGTGGTAGAAACGGCAACCGACAATACAACCCGGACTGTAGCCAATGTCCGCAGTTACTTCAATAAACATGGCGGTTCTTTGGGAACCAGTGGCAGCCTCCAATTTCTTTTCGACCACAAATGTGTATTCAAAATCACATCTAAAGATGGCGTTTCTTTAGAAGATTTGGAACTTGAATTAATCGATTTCGGGGTAGATGAAGTTGAACAGGAAGAAGATGGAATCATACTTTATGGTGAGTTTCAATCTTATTCTGCTATCCAGAAATATTTAGAAGAAAACGGCTACGAAATACAAAGCGCCCAATTTGAACGGATTCCAAATGATTATAAAAGCGTTACAGAAGAGCAACGCGCACAAATCGAAAAATTATTGGACAAATTCGAAGACGACGACGATGTTCAGAACGTTTTCCATAATATGGAATAAGTAAAATAATTACGAATTACAGGTCAAATAAAACGCCCCCAGCCTCCTAATTGGACAGTATGCCCCTCAAATAGCAGCTGGAGCATAATTTTCCGGAACTGGGGATTTTTGTTTCGTGGCTTTAATTTCAGCTCACCTTGTCAAACTCATATCTTTTCCGGAATTCCCTTGGAGATATATTCTTTACTCTTTTGAACAGATTATTATACCGGTTGAGCGAATTAAACCCTGAATTGTAGGCGATTTCGGTTATGCTTTCATTAGTGCCGAGCAGTAAGGAAATGGATTTTTCTAACCTTACTTCATTGATATAACTAATCAGGCATTGACCTGTATGCTTTTTGAAAAAATTACACAAAGCATTGGGTGACATCCCGATATGGTCTCCAATCATTTTGATTTTAATTGTTTCCCTGTAATGTTCCTGCACAAATACCTTTATCTTTTCGACTCTTTTTTCGTAAACGCCCTCCGGCCTTGTTTTCCTGATTTCTTCCGTAATAATATCTGCTAACTGTGAAAACACGTCTGTTATTTCCCTGATTTTCAACACCTCTTCCAACTGTTTTATCTTTCCCTGCGATTCCGGGGAAAGCAGTTTACAAATAGGAGTATACACTTTGTGGTTTTCCAATGCCAGGTAATGGAATAAAGAGAATTGGTTGAAAACAGCTTCTATTGCGTTTTCTTCATTTGTTTTAATTGTGTACATGAATTTTAATTTAAAATAGTTTATACTTTGACAGATTTAAAGAATATTCAAATCGGTCACGATTTGAGCTATCTGCATGCCATAGCCCCTGACTCCCTGATACCTGTCCCCCAGATATGCGGGAATCAGGGGCCAGGACACCTGATGTTTGCGCCTCAGACATCCATATATTTAAGCCCCGGTCATGCAGGAGTCCGGGGCACAGATATACAGGAGACCGAGGCGATTGTATGCGGGAGCCTCTACACATCCTGTGCAAGACCCTTTCCTAAGTTTCAAGATGTATTAAATGCATTCATATCATATTTGTTAAAAGTGATTAACTATAGGATAGAATCGGCACAGCGGGCCGGTTTTATCCTTCTTACTTTTGTCATGTAAACAGCAATAAAAGTTTGATCAGACATTTTATTCAACCATTCATTAACAATTAAATTTTTTAGATTATGGCAATACGCTATCAAGTGATGTCTTTGAGCAATCCGAAAGACCCGGAAGCTCCGGCAAAATATTACCTGATTAACAGGAATGTAGGTAAAGTCGATAGAGACTATCTAATCAAAGATATGGTTCGGCATACATCTTTGACCTATCAGGAAGCATCTACTGCTATTGATTACCTTTTCGAATCAGTTCCCCGTTTGTTGGAATTGGGTTTTACGGTTCAATTGGGTAAATTAGGATATTTCCGGTTGAGTATCCGCAGCAAAGGGAGCGACCTCAAAGAAGAAGCTACACCTGATAAAATCAAAAGCATACACCTGAATTTTATTGTGGGCAGGGAAATTCAGAAAGAAATCAATCAATATGCAGTGGAGAAATTTCCTGAATAAATAAGTTTAACCTGGGAGGCTTTACCAAAAGCCTCCTTTTAATCCAGTTATGTATTATGGAATCAATAATCAATGAAATGGGTAAAGGTATTACCGATTTCGGGTTTGTAGTTATCACAGCCGCCGGTTATTTAGTCTATTCTGCTGCCATTATCTTCTTTTTTGTCAAGTGGTTTGTTCGTGTTGTCGACGGTATTATCGAACGGCAACAAAAGGTACTGGATGAAATACTGCAATTGCAGAAAGAGCAGCATAATATGTTGAAACGGCTAACTCTTAACTCTTAATTTTTAACTCTAAACTTTTATGGCAGATATCAAACAATTATTTCCTTTCCTGTTGCAATGGGAAGGTGGTTATGTGGAAGACCCTGACGATTTGGGTGGAGCCACCAATATGGGTGTAACCCTTAAAGCCTGGTTGACGGCCGGTTGCGACCTCAATGGCGATGGCGCCATTGATAAGGAAGACCTCAGACGGATTACCTGGCAGGATGTTGTGGAGCGTGTATTGAAACCTTATTACTGGGACCGCTGGCAGGCTGATTTAATCCATTGCCAATCTTTGGCCAATATATTAGTCGATTGGGTATGGAGCAGTGGAGAGACAGGTATAACCATTCCCCAATATATTCTGGGTGTGGAAACTTCCGGTGTTGTTCAACAGGAAACATTGGATGCCGTTAATAATTATCCTGACCCTGAAGAATTATTCAACCGGATAAAATCGGCACGAATAGATTATATCGAACGGATATGCCGGGAACGTCCTGCTAACAACCGCTTCAAAAGAGGATGGTTGAACAGGATTAATGATTTAAGGTTTAAATAAATCAATCAAAATGAACAGTGAACAAGGATAGATTATAGTCTCTTGTTCGCTGTTCAATTATAACATGTCAAAGACCGGTTTTGTTTTATTGGTTATGTACTTAAATAGCTCTTGAAAAACTTTTAACTCTTAATTCTTAACTAATTCAATACTTCTGTATCCACAAGCCGGGCATATTTTCCTTTAATGATACCTTTTTCATCTATTACATAAATGGTCGGGGTTCCGATTACCCCATAATTTTTGAAATTCTCCCCTTCAAACCCTTTGAAATCGCAGAGTTTTTCGGGCCATGGGAAATCTCTGGAATGGCATTCATAAACCGTTTGGTCGTTATCGGCAGAGATGCTGATTACATCGTATCCTCTTTCTTGTAATATGGAATAGTTACCAATTAATTGTCGCATTTCGTTTTCACAATTGTTGCAACCTGATTCGTAAAATATGATTAATCGCCGTTGGGGCGCCTGTTGGGGCGCAATATTTTGCGCCCGCGTTCCGGTTTCGTTTTTGGGCAGAAAATATTCTGCCCCTACGAGGTTGGGGGCTGGCTGGCCGGGCTGTAAACGACCGTATTCAATTGATTTTTTGATGATGCCTGTCGGTTTTTTCAACCGCGACTGGTTTTGATACAGGTACTCTGCGATGATGGTTCCGTCATTATCCCATCCCAATTGTGTGCAAATCGAAAGCAAATCGTTGGCAAAACCGGTGAATGCTTCGGGTGCGTGGTCGTGGATATTATCTAATAATGTAAGCATATCTTCGGCAAACATTCCTTGAAAGCGGCCTGAACCGGGATTATAAAGCGGCAACCAACTGTTTACCGTATCATGGTAACCGGGACTGCCATAAAATTCTTCCATATTGGTTGCCAATATTTGTTGCCTGAGTTGCTGTTCTTCCGATAAAAGGGTAGGTAAAGTAAAGCTACATTTGGCCTGCAAGCGTTCTAAGGCATCTTTCTGACTTTGTTCGATGGCATCGGTAGAAGCTACCCCCACAGGCATATTGAGATAAAGATATTGGCGTATTTTATCCTTGAACAATGGAATATTAACTGTTACCGGATTTTTCAAATCGCAGTAATCGAACAGATGTTCTGCCCTCCATGCCGGGCGTTGTTGAAATTGTATATTGTTTGGTGGAACGACTTGCTTGAACATCTGGCAATAAAGCTGCATAAATGTTTGCCCCTTGAAATTGTTCGAAACACTGTCGCAAAAAGCATTGAAATTTCCAACAGAATAAGCGAATTCCACCCGTAGGGGCGCATTAAATGCGCCCGAATTGTATGTGTCCAAATTGGACGCGCCCTGTTCCGGCGTTTTTTCCATCAGTTTTTCAATATAATACATCCGTTCCTGCAACGCATTGAAACGTTTGTTGAGCTCTTTCAAGGCTACAGTTGCCTCACAACCTTTCCCATATTTGAGATAAGAAGGATAAGATTGATGCCGCCAGGATGTTTTGTATTCTATATCCTGCCCGTCGAACACAAATTGCAAGGAAGTTTCGGGATTGGCATTGCGAAAGGTTTCCCGCCACAACGGTTCATAATCGCCGCAAGCCACAATGATTACCCCGCGCCATTCATTCCGTAGAGGTACGGTCAGAGTGCCCTTCTGTGAAATAAACACCGAATCAACCAATTGGAAACCGGATTCGCGGTAAACGCCGATATAAAATTTTTTGCTGGCATCGCCGCCATAATCACCGTGCAATGTGGCTATTGACGAATTGCCAGGCGTTTTGCAGGAATGTACGGGCGCAATATTTTGCGCCCCAACGGTATGGCATATCAAAACAAATAATAAAAACTGTAACTTCTTCATTTCTGATTGTTTAAAAATAAAAAGCGTGTAAACCGTTTTTGAATATTGGTTTACACGCTTGATATTTATTAAATCACCGAAAAATTCCTACATGAGAGATTTGATTTGCTCAATGGATAATCCGGTTAATCTGGAAATTGTTTCAATAGAAATACCCTCTTTCAAACAATTTTGGGCTATCAGGATTTTTTCTTTCTCCATCCCTTCCTCTCTTCCCTCCTCGCGCGCATAATCAACAGCATCGCGGATAGCCGGGTATTCCAATATGCTTTTCTTATACTCTTCCATCTCTTTAGGTGTT